>JBNKCR010000111.1:0-165804 GCA_050287845.1 Polyangia bacterium | reverse complement strand
AGCTGGGGTATTTTTCCTGTATCTTCACCACTTTTCCCTCAAATTGTCGCTTTACTGCACAAATACCGGGGTAATTCTTTTTGCACAGCTTTTAGAAACCGCTTAAACACAACGATTCAGAACACCTCGAATAGCTCAAATATCACGGGATGTTACAATGGTTTCTATCTTACGACTAAATACTGTCAGGGCCTGCGTCATGGAGAATTTCAACATCGGTTGGGGTGAGCGCTCCATCCCAGATTCTGACTTCGTTGTAGCGGGCAGGCGAAATGGGATCCGCATCGGAAATGGACTTGCCAAGCCAGCAATTTGTATCCTTCAGATCACCGAGCGCATCGGTGGTTTCAATGCTCCCTTTTTCGGCACCCAAATCCGCAGCCGACGATGGCGCTGTATACCAGCTAATCTTCAGATTACCCCCGGCACCGGCGCCCGGTTCAATCACCATTACAATATGGTACTCTTCGCCAATTGTGTAAGGCGCATTTGAATCATATACTTCTTCCTGGCTCACATCTTTCCACCTTACCAAATCGGTGTTCACATCTGTGCCCGTAATCCAGGTCATAATGAGGTATTCAGCGGCATTAACGCCAAATTCAAATATCCGGGAATAATGCTCCGCACGCAAATACGTGCCAAAAACTTCGATGGAGACTGCGCCTCCAATATTGGTAAGCAGATTCGTGCCCAGTGAGACATAACTGTCCGCGGTGTTGTCTGCGCCACCAAGGATTATTGCATCGGCAGTGAGGTCATGATCCGGCGTACCATCTGGCGAAACAACCTGTGCATCACTGCTTCCCACCGAATCCACAAGACTGTTGTTAAACGACCAGCGGTGAGCGATTGTGGCACTGGCAACAAGCGGCCCACCAGTCTCAGTTCCGGTATCGGTACCGGTATCAACACCCGTGTCGGTGCCAGTATCAACACCCGTATCGATGCCGGTGTCAACACCTGTATCGGTGCCGGTGTCAACACCTGTGTCGGTGCCGGTATCCACACCTGTATCACTGCCTGTATCCACGCCCGTATCTGTGACAGAATCGACGCCAGTGTCGTCACCCGTGTCGGTATCAATATTTGTTACGGTGTCGGTATCGGTTGGCTCGGTTGCACTATCGATGTTTGTTGTCGTGTCTTTATCCGAGTCTGGGTCTGTATCCGTATCGGTGTCAGTGTCTGTATCCGTATCGGAGTCAGTATCCGTGTCGGTATCCGTGTCGGTATCCGTATCGGTATCCGTATCGGTATCCGTGTCCGTGTCGGTATCCGTGTCGGTGTCCGTATCAGACTTAACTTCAGAATCACTCCCGGTATCGATATTCGTGTCCCCTCCGGTATCCGATACCTGGTCATCCCCGGATGCGCTTATCAATTCGGTATCGACGCAAGAGATTGACAGCCATGCAAAAGCTACAAATATCAAATAGTATTTTGGTATTAATCCTGTCTTGTTAAAATAATCCAACATTATTTCAACTATACCATTTGTTTACGCGGAAAACAACGATTGCGCGCAAATAATCACAACGGTGACCGATTTACACACCGGCATCCAGGACAATTGATGTTGGTCCGTGCTAAGAGCAATTTTGGGGGCAACGTTGCGGCGCTGTTAAATTGAATACTGTTAAATTTAAAATCAAATACATACAAAACGAGCTCGCCAATTTCAAGGCAATGTGAACCCGTATTTTTTTAATACCGTCTTACCGTCGCCTAAAAACAAATTATATAATTTTCGGACGCGGGCGTTTTTCTCCGCGGACTTAAGGATTGCCACATAAAACACGATTGGCTGGTGCAATGTCCGCGGAACCTCAGCCACAATATCCACCTGTTTGGACATCATCGCTTCAGAACGATATACCACACCCGGTTGGCACTCGCCCAGCGCCACATAGTTGAGCACTGACGACACATCTTTGGCGAGAATCAGTTTTCCTTTAAGTTTTTCCGGACACAAACAAATCCGCCTGGGTTGTACTGGGGTTGTACTGGGGGCGGAACTCGACTTCTCGAGAGAACGCCGATTTTCATCTGCAGACAAAGAGGTCGCGAGAATCGCTCTGAGTGGTGCTCGAGAATTTGATTGATTGAGGGTATTGTTCCGCCTGCGCTGCTGGCGCGGCTTCGGCAGCAGCGTCGAATGGGCATGTCGAGCATTGTAGTCACATTTTAAGAAAGCGGGCGTGACCATGCTCGACCAGTTTTTTGTTGATGTAGATGTGCTCATCGACGATGAGGTCGGTGATGTAGCGGCCGTATCTGTCGTGGTGGTAGGTGAAGGCGTGCACGGTGGTTGCGCGGTTGAGGAGGCGTTGCAATGCGCGTTTGGCTTTTTTGCCTTCGGAGGTGTCGCGTTCCATGGCGTCGACGCCTCTGAGACGCATGGATTCGATGATGGAAATGCGGAAGCCCAGGTTCAGTTGCATTTTTACGGTGTCGCCATCGATGACATCGACAATTTTTCCGGGATAACAGTAACGTTCACCGGGCTAAATATCGACGGTGGCGTAGCTGGCGCTGTCCTGCCGTCTGACAAAGGCGCCTGCGCCTGCATTGACACCGGGCAGATCTGCGGCGAACTGGACATTGAATCCGAGGTCGATGACGAACTCGCCATGCTTTTGGCGGGGCGGCGAAATGATTTTATAGTTGCCGGGAGATGCAATTCTGGGGGTAAGGGGAAATGATTGGCTGTCTGCCCCGGTTGGGCGGCGATGGTAGGCGATAAGCTGAATGAGCTGATCTTTGGTCAGTTTTTCGCTGATGGCGCGTTGTTCAAATGAAGTGCGGGTGTCGTTGTCTGTGATGCTCATCAGTGCCCTGTAATGACTCCAGTTGAGATCGGCATTGAGATCGGTGACTTTGTAAACGGTAGCAAAGTTGCGGAAGTAGTCGACGGTGCGCTTGCCAAAGCCGTCACCGTATTTGCGAGTCAGATCGGCGCTGAGGGTTTGGATGATTTTTTTGCCGTAACTGCCGCCCTGACTTGCGGTATTCACCGTGTTGAGGATGCGACGACCGATTTGCCAGTATGTCTTTAACGTCCGCTTGTTTTTATAGGCGCTTTGAAGATGCATCTGGTCGTACAGGATACAGATGTCATTGAACAATCGGTTGTACTCTTCGGGGTTGATTTTTGCCGGCATCGCTACGCCTCCTCTGCTGGCCTTCAAGAACGGTTGGGCTGTGGACATTCTGTTCGGAGTTGTTTATGATGTAGTTCTTCCTTATCACTCCCAGAATTGATTGAGTTTTAATATATGTGAATTTTGCACCTGGGTGCAAGGTTTGTCGTCAGGTGTGGTATATGTGGTAAGTATTGCAAATGTGCAATGGGAGGGGGGAATTCGTTGAGGTCGTCAGTTCCATCCGACCGCAGGCAAAAAAAATCCCCGTTCCGAAGAACGAGGATTTCTTTTTAGCGGGGACCGGATTTGAACCGATGACCTTCGGGTTATGAGCCCGACGAGCTACCAGGCTGCTCCACCCCGCAGCAAGTGTGGTGGTTTATAGGCGTTTCGCTTGACGGCGTCAACCATTTAAGTAACTTTTTTGTTATTTTTTTGAGTGATTTTTTCTGGAATTTCTGTCTGATTGCGGGCGGTTGGGGCGGACAGCACTGCTGCTGTTCTTGCGGGTTCTTTGATTGGTAACAGATGCACTTCGGCCTCGCCTGGGCAGGTTCGTTTGTTGGGGTCTGTCCATGTTGGAGAAGTCTTTTTCTTTGATTGAATATTCCGCCAGTAACCTGTCGAGTTCTTTGGGGGTGAGTTTGCGATATTTCCCAACCGGGAGGCCTTCTATGTCGATTCCGGCAAATGACTCCCGCTTGAGTTTACTGATTTGCATGCCGGTGGCCTCGGCCATGCGGCGAATCTGACGGTTCTTCCCTTCTTTGATGATGACCACAACCCAGGTTCCCCCATCGCTTTCCTCAATACGGGAGATGTCAATAACCGGTCTGGTTTTTGTTCCGTCGTCCAGGACAACCCCCTGCTTCCATTTTTCCAGATGAACATCGGAGACCGCGCCGCGAAATTTCACCATGTACTTTTTAGGAGCGCCAAAACGGGGGTGGGTGAGGGCATTGGCCAGTTCTCCATCGTTGGTCAGCAGCAATGCGCCGGAGGTATTGTAATCCAGGCGGCCGACCGGGTAGAGCCGCAGGCCTTCGTTTTTCACGATGTCCAGCACCGTTTCACGACCTTCGGGGTCACTGGCGGAGCAGATGACCCCACGGGGTTTGTTCATAATGAAAACCGCGGGTCGCTCCTTAATGAGTTTTTGCCCGAAGACCTCAATGGTCTGAACCGCCGGGTCTACCTTGGTGCCCAACTCGGTGACCACTTTGCCATTGACGGTCACCTTGCCGGATTGGATGATTTCTTCGCATTTTCGCCTGGAGGCAATTCCCGCCTGGGCCATGATTTTCTGAAGTCGTTCTTCGGTCATTTCAGTTCCTGATATTGAAATCTGTCTATGGGAAACCCCACGTGCGGCTCCCGGTAATATTATGCGTGCTGCACGGATATGCGCAAATTCAGTAAAAGAGGGCAGCGTAAAAGGAAAATCCGGACGATGTCAGAATGACTTTCATGCCGCCTTCTTCATATTGGGGGGAATGCTTTTCATATCTGCTTAAACAGCCTCCGCTGTTATTCTTCTTTCAATTTCTTCTTATGCGCGCGCTTCTTTGCTTTACCCTCAGCGCCGGGCCTGTCACCATTGTCCGATGCAGGTTCGGTTTCGGGCGCGTTCTCGGGGACATCCCCCATAGCGTCGGCGTCATCAGCTTCGGACGGTTCCGCCTGTTCCGTCTGTTCCGCTTCCGTTTCTTCTATTTTTTTCTGTGCGGATGCGACCTTGTCCCGGTCCCACCGGTCTGCCTTTCCGTCACCGTTCACGTCGTACCCGATGCGTTGAAGCTGTCCGTCCGCGTAATATTCCCAATAATCGATATGTCCGTTCTGGTCCATATCGCCCTCTATTCTGTTGATGTTGCCGTCTTTCAGATAACGGATGGTGTCGACAATGCCATCGGAGTTCTGATCCAGTTCCTGCTTGAAAACTTTTCCGTTGGACCAGTGCGAAACAACATCAATGCTGCCGTCAAAATCCAGATCCACCTCGTCCCGTCTGATCTCACCAGTGTCGTCCATGAACTGATAAATATCGAGAACCCCGTCATAGTTGAGATCCGATTCCCGACATACCAGGATTTTTTCCTCCCCCTTCTGTATGTAAAGTTTTCGGACATCCACTGCGCCGTCCCGGTTCAGGTCCTCTTTCACTTCGATGGAGTCTTCTGTCACGCACCTCGAGCTCTGGGAGATGTTCCGAAGAGGAATTTTTTCGTCCCCCCGGAGGGCATCCAGCCCGGAAGTGCTGGATTTGTTTCCCCCGCATGCGGAAAAAAGCAGCAGTAAAAGCAGCAAAACGGTTTTCCAGGTTAAGTGCATTTTTTTGATAACCTCTGAATGATGCGGTCCGATCACACTTCATCGGAGTTTAATGTTCTGAATCCCGATACTGTCGATGTGAAAATAATGAATCAAACCCTGTAAAACTGCAATGGGATTTTCCGGTTGCAGCAACGGATTGTGCGGCAATCAGATCGTGGGACCGAGGCCTTTTGCGTCTTTTCGGGCAACCCGGGAAGACAGCATGCCAAAAGATACTTTCAGGTCGCCCTTCTCATCAATGTTCTGCACGATGCCGCGACGATCTTTCAACAGTCCGCTGACAACCACGATTCTGTCCCCTACCTGGATGTCTGCCTTGCGTTCATCGGAGACATTGACCGGCCGGGTGCTTCTGGAAGATGCCGACTTGAAGCTTTGAGATTCCTTACCACCGGATTTGTTCCGGGAGGTTTCTCTTTTATCCTTGCGTCTGGAATCGTTCCGGCCCGGATTCTGGGAAGTGAAACTGCGCTCTTTTCGCCGCTGGTCACTTCTGCTGCTTCGCTCCGGGGCCCGTTCAGCGTCCTTGCGTTCTATCGGTTTATTATCTGCGGCAACGGGGGCATCTGTCGGGGTGGGGGAAGGCGCGGAAACGTTTGCGTTTGTGGAAGACGGTGTTCCGGCGCCGCTATGCGTATGCGCTTCCTTCTCCCGCCGTGCGATGGCCATTGCGCGGCGCTTGGCACGTTCCTGCTCCCGCCAGGCCTGCTCGTCGAGCATTTCCTGCTTTTTGGCTTCCTGTTCCTGCTGCCGACGCGCCACCAGTTTACGTTGTTTTTCTTCACGCTCCTGTTGTGCGTGAAGCAGTTCCTCATGGGTGGCCAGCCGTTCCTGCTTTTTCTGTTCAACGATTGTGTCGATGGACAGCGCATCGTTCTGAGGTGACCATGCAATGTATTTATACATCGGCACGAGTTGGCTCATGATGGAAATGACGGAGAGGGCAATGTCCGCTCCCTGTTTCATCACTTCGTCACGGGCAAAACGTGCGCCCAGGAACATCCAACCCTTGCTGCTGGTATCGAACTCGTTCTGAAATGCCTGCAGCGTATCCCCTTCAAGATCCCCCACGGTGGTAAGTTCAGTCTGGTGCAACCCAAAACCGATTTGAGCCGGGAGCGACTGGCAAAGTGAAATGAAACCCCTGCGTTTCTCTTCATCGTTCAGGATGGCCAGCAGATTCTTCCTATCCACCCACGCATCGTGATGCAGCCGAATTCCTATCTCTAAAGCGGTTTCGTTGATGGACACTCCCAGAAAGATGTGTCGATACAGCGGCGTGGGGTCGACAAGGGTTGCAGCGAGTGTTTTTTCGGTGTCAATAATATCCGATAATTCTCGCTGAGCGTTGGTGTCGCGAGAGAAGAACAGCCACTGTGTATCCACTTTTTTGCTGTTCCACAGCGAAGGATGGTCGTCCGACAGGTGCAGAATCAGCTCCAGTCCGGCGTTGCTGAACTCACCGGCCAACTGTTTGCCAAGAACATCCAATTTGTCTTTGACTTTTCTGCGCTGCAGCGTGAACATATTGCTGCTCCATTTAGATGGCGCATACGCATCAAAGTCTTCGCCCGAAAAACCGTCAAAAATCATACGTCAGTCCACTTAAGCCAGTCTATGCATCAGCGCGACAGGAAATGATTATACTTTCCCAGGCGCGTGAACTCTGCAGGTTTCGAATTATTTTTTCTTCTGTTTTTTCTGCTTTGGGGTACCAGCAGCCGGCTGGGCGACGGCAGCGGATTTCTTTTCTTTGGCCACTTTTTCCGCTTTGGTAACCTTGGCTTTCATTGCCTCCACGTGGGCTGCTCTCTGGTCGATGGCCTTAATTCGTTTGCGTGCTTTTTTTACCTCGGCCTGAAGCTGGCGGAAAATGGTGTTTTTCGCTGCTTCTTTATCGCTCAGCCCCTTTTCTTTTAAGGAAGCCTTTACAGTATCAAATTTGGCAACTGCGGTCACGAGTTGCTTTTCTCTCAGTTCTTTGCTTTCTGAACCCATTTTTTGTCTCCTTGGAACTCATGAAGAGTCAGTGATCCGTCAAAAACCCTTCCAAACTAAGCAGGGCACCATCGCACAACATTCACAAGAGTGCAAGCCCCAGATGCAACTATCCAATGCAGTTTTTTAGCAGTTTTTGGTATTGTGTGTACGATTTTTGCAATTATACTTAAGAGGAGGGACCCAGGCGGAAATGTCCGTGTATTTCACCCTCCCTGGTTCTACGGCAGCTCTACGGAGTTAGAAAAGAAGTGTATGGCGGGAATTGAGTTAAAACAGCAACTGAAATTACAACAACAACTGGTGATGACCCCACAGCTTCAGCAGGCTATCAAGCTGTTGCAATTGTCGCGGGTTGAACTTGTGGATATGGTTCGTACGGAGCTGGAAGAAAATCCGGTACTCGAAGAAAATCTTGAATCACAGTCCCGGGATTCGGACCGATTCGGTGAGAATGAGGCACCGGAGCCGATGGTTCAGAGCACCTCTGAGCCTACCGGTGAAGAAGCTGTTGAGGGAAGTAAGGAAATAGATTGGGAGAAATATCTCGAGAATTACGCCAATCAACCACCCACCAATGCCGTCCGCAACGCCGCAACTGAAGAAGGACCATCACTGGAGGCCACATTGGGGGCGAAGACCACGCTCACCGATCATTTAATGTGGCAGCTCCAGATGACGCTGGTGACGGACGAGGAGGAGCGTTTTCTCGAAATGGTGATCGGCAGTCTCGATAAGGATGGTTATCTGAAGGAGACGTCCCTTGAGGAGTTGGCTGAGGAAGCGGGGTTGGACCCGGAGGATGCCGAAGAGGTGCTGAAGATTCTGCAGACCTTCGATCCGGTCGGTGTTGGCGCGCGAAATCTTCGGGAATGCCTGCTGGCTCAGGTGGACGCCATGGAACTGGATATTGACGTCCGCAACGTGGTGGAAAGCCACCTGGAAAACCTTGAAAAGCGAAATTACAAGGCGATTGCCCGGGATCTGGGATTGGAGCTGGAGGATGTATATGAGGTGGCGAAAATTATCAGCAACCTCGAGCCGAAACCTGCAAGAAACTTTGTTACGGAAGAACCCAGATACATTACACCGGACGTGCATGTGCATAAAATTGGCGACAAGTATTTCGTGGTGCCCAATGATGATGGGTTACCCCGTCTGAAAATTGCGGGATTCTTCAAAAATGCGATGGATGCGGGGACGGATGCCAGGGAATATGTTCAGAATAAAATGCGCTCCGCGCAGTGGTTGATTCGGTCCATCGACCAGCGGCGTCGGACCATTACCAAAGTCACCGAATGCATCGTTGAAAAGCAGCAGGAGTTTTTTGAAAAGGGGGTGAACCATCTGAAACCGCTGATTCTCAGGGATGTTGCAGAAGCCGTTGGTATGCACGAATCCACTATCAGTCGTGTCACCACGAACAAATACATTCAGACACCGCAGGGGTTGTTTGAACTGAAATATTTCTTTAATTCTTCCATCAAACGTACCGACGAGGATGACATTGCTTCTGAAAGTGTCAAAAATAAGATTAAGGAAATCGTTGATGGAGAAAATAGCCGTAAACCTTACAGCGACCAGAAAATTGTGGATATTCTGAAGGGGAACGGCATTGTGATCGCTCGGCGGACGGTTGCCAAGTATCGTGAAATGCTTGGCATTCTGTCCTCCACCAAGCGCAAGAAACTTTTCTAGGGTTTGGGTATCAAACCAGGAAGGATTGAGAATGCAAATCACGACTACTTTCCGACACATGGAGTCATCCGACGTAATGAAAGATCTCGTCCAGGAAAAAGTATCCAAGTTGAAAACCTATATTCACGGGCATTTTGATGCCCAGGTGGTGCTGTCCGCAGAAAGATATCTGCACGAATGTGACATGACAATCAGCACCCCCTGGGGACAGACGTACAAGGGCCATGAAAAACATGAGGACATGTATACAGCCATCGGAAAAGTCATGGAGAAAATAGAGCGTCAGGCCGAAAAGGACAAAGGTCGGATGCGCTCCCATCGCGGTGTTGGCACCGAATAACCACCCCGTCGACGCAATTCATTCCCAGCCCCAATGAGTCCCTTCAACCCGTTCATTACCATACACCTGGAAACCACAGCTGCCCCGACTTTTTAAGTCTCATTTATATTGTTTTATTGAGATGATGTTCGTGGTATATAACGCGCGCGACGACATTATCTGCAGTGATTGCAGGGGAACCGGAACGACTATAGACAGTTATGAAAATCAGTGAATTTCTATTACCAGAAGCAGTTACATCGGATTTGGTGTCTTCAGGAAAACTGGATGTTTTATCTGAGCTCGGCGGGTTGTTGGCGAGCGTGTGCCCGAATTCTAATGAGGATGACATTGTTGCCGCACTTGTTGAACGGGAGCGGCTTGCGACGACGGGCATCGGTGATGGCGTGGCAATTCCTCACGCAAAAAGTGACCGACTGACCGAAATTCGCGGGGCCCTCGGTATTTCCCGAACGGGTATTCCTTTTGATTCGGTGGATGGAAAGCCGGTGCATATATTTGTGGCTTTACTGGCCCCCCAGGGCGTGGCCGGTGAGCATCTTAAAGCATTGGCCAGAATATCCAAACTGGTCAGAGAACCCGATTTCAGAAATCGTCTGATGACAACGCAGAATGCACGGGAATTGTATGATGCGATTGTTGAGGAAGACGGAAAGTGATGTTTCATGGAGGTCTCGACACTTTTCAGAGCGTTGCGAGTTGAGCTGGGACTGGAGCTGATTGCGGGAAAAAGCGGTCTGGACCGACGGATTACCGGCCCCGGTATTCAGAAGTCCGGTCTGGCGCTCACCGGTTTCAATCAGATGGTTAAACCGGGGTTGATTCAGGTTCTCGGAAAAACTGAAATTGATTATCTCTGGAGTCTCGAACCCCGGAAGCGACTGGAGGCGTCCGGTCACCTGATTTCCTGCAGTCCACCGGGGATTGTGGTGACCCGGAGTCTGGATATCCCCGAACAGTTGATCAAATCCGCTGCGGATGCCCGAATTCCGCTGATGAGTACGGGCCTGCGTTCCGAGCTGCTCATTGAATCTCTGCACAAGTTTCTGGCCAACCGGATGGCGCAGGTGCGTTCCATTCACGGCGTGCTGGTTGATGTTTTCGGGGTGGGTATTCTGCTCATCGGCAAAAGCGGTATCGGCAAGAGCGAATGTGCACTGGAGCTGGTGATGCGCGGGCATCGTCTGGTGGCGGATGACGTGGTAGATGTGAATTATATTCCGCCCTCTTCAATTGTCGGCGCCGGCAATGAACTGATTCGACATAATATGGAAATACGGGGGTTGGGTATCATCAATATAAAGGATTTATTCGGGGTTGCCGCCATACGGGAGTCCAAAAAAATTCAGCTTGTCATTAATGTGGAAGATTGGGACAATTCCAAGGTCTACGATCGGTTGGGCATCGTAACCCAGACGCACAGTATTCTGGGTGTGTCCATTCCACGGATTGATATTCCCGTTCGCCCGGGCCGGTCGTTGACGTCTATCATTGAAGTGGCCGCCCGAAATCAGATTCTGAAGGTGATGGGACATCATTCTGCGTTGGAATTTCAACATAAAATCGACGCCAGTGTGGAGCATGCATCTCAAATCGCTCGAAGCAACAGCGAATTGCCTCATTCGCTTCCGGCGGGAATCATTGATGACGATGCGGAATAGCGTTGTCGTTCGAGAATTATTTTTCAGGCGAAAAGCTCGTCCGGTGTATATAAATACGTTATATAGTGCAAATACACAGCTCAATTGGGGAACCTGTTAAAATGATAGGAATTATTCTTTGTTGCCATGGCGAAATGGCGGTTGGGATGCGCTCGGCGGCGGAAGTGATTGTGGGCCCGCAGCAGCAGTTTGAGACATTGGGAATTAACCCCGGTGAAGGTCAGGAAGTGTTGCGAAGTGCGTTGAAAAAAGCCATTCGAAAGATTGGCTCGGATGGCGTTGTCATTCTGACGGATTTGCAGGGGGGGACGCCATTCAATGTGGCAGTGCCACTGCTTGGCGATAACGTTCGAATGCTGGCCGGGTTTAATCTGCCAATGCTCCTGCAACTGCTCATGGGGCGCATGATGGAGAGTGATTTGGATAAATTGACCAGGGGTGCGGCAGCGCATGCATGTGAGCATATCGTGAACGCGTCGGACGTATTGGGCAAGGCCGGGGAGTAGCGGGGGATGAAGCATCTGAACTTATCTGTTCGTATCGATAACCGGTTGTTGCACGGCCAGGTGGTGCAGTTCTGGATCCCGTATCTCAAGGTTGAACATCTGATTATCGCCGATGATGTGGCAGCGGCGACCCCCGCGATGTCATCGGTATATCGGATGGCGGTTCCAAAGCGAATCAAGCTGTCCGTGGTGCGGATTTCGGCGTTGCAGACGTTGCTGGAGCAACAGGCCGTCCATGAAAAAACGTTGATTGTGCTCAGTGACGTGTTTGACTTTGCGCGCGCCCTGATGGCGCGGTTCAACTGTCAGTGCATTACGATCGGAAACGTGCACTCTGCATCAGGCCGACACCGGGTGACCGATGCGGTTTTTCTGTCTCATGAAGAGGAAGCCGCACTTGTCCGATTGATGGGAGAGGGAAGACAGGTGGAGATTCAGACTTTTCCGGGGGACACGTTGCATCTCAGGCATTCTGAAGAGAAAGGGGTGACATGGTTCAGGCCCTGATCATATTTCTGGCAGTGTACGTGGGAGGCGCGGCCCTTTTATTGGAGCGTCGCTGCCTGGGCAAGCCAGCCGTGGTTCAACCGCTGGTACTCTGTCTGATTGCCGGATTGTCGCTCGACGATGCAATGGTCGGATTGTGGCTGGGCGTTTCGCTGCAGCTGTTGAGTATGGGCCAGAGCCATTACTGCAACTGGGTACTTTCCAGCATCGGCGCAGCCGGTGCCATGGTGATCCTCAATGACTACAATGTGCACCTTTCTCCGGGGGACCCGGCCATCATGGGGGTTCTGGTGATGTCCGTTCTGGTCGGCATTGTGTTTGATTTCATGGATCGGAAATTGAACCTGAGTCGTTCCGCCTCGGAACAGCGGGGAATGAATATCTGGCGATCCGACCACAGTGGCGACGAGTTTTCGAGATTGATTTACCGGCGAGTGCTCAGGGGATTTCTATTTGCGGGTGTTCAGAGCATGCTCGGGGTCGGACTTGTTTTTCTGGCGGGATATTTTCTCGGGACGTCTGATTCAATTCAGGCCGGCCCCGAAGTGAGGAAGGCGGTGGCGCTGGTGGTACCGTTGTTTGGCGTATCTGTGACGCTGGGTTCTCTCTCCGGCAGACTTTTTCCGTTCTACGCATTGGTTGGGGTTGCGGTATCCGCAGCCGTCATGGGGATTGGAGGCGCGTTTTGACGGAAAGAATTACCAGAGGCGACCTGCTGAAAGTCAGCGCCCGTTTAACGCTGATTCAGAGCGCGTGGACGATGCAATCAATGCAATCGGAAGGTTTTGTGTATTGCCTCATTCCGGCATTGAAAAAGCTGTATCCGGATGAAACTAAATTGCACCGAGTGATTAATCATTTTCATCTGCCAATCAATACGCATCCGTTCCTGGTCAGCATTCTGGCAGGATCGATACTCAGAATGGAGTCCGAGGAGCAGTCGCAGCGTATCATTGTCTCGTATCTGCGCACCGCCATGACAGCGCTGGCGGCGCTGGGAGATTCCTATTTTCATGCGGTTCTGGCGTTCTCGTCCATGATTGCTGTACTCATTTCTCTCATCTCCAGTCCGCTGCTTGGGCTGCTGACACTGTTGATAATGTTCAATACGGTGCATCTGATGATTCGGTTCGCCGGAATTTTTATTGGATATCGAAAAGGCGATGCGACCATTTCAGAGCTGGGGAAGTGGATTGACAGCGGGAAAACCAGGGTACTGCGAATGTTGACAGGAATTGCAGGGGGGTTCGTGATTGCTCTGATTGTTGTCCGGATCGGACAGGGGGTTCTCCCCTGGCTCTGGATGGTTCCCGTTGGCGTGACAAGTGTTCTTCTGGCGTTCGTACTATATTTGAAAAGGCCGCTCTGGGGATATATTCTGCCCGCTTTTCTTGTGCTGGTACTCATATCGGAGGTGTTGATCTGATGGACAAGTTTGCGACAACCAGGCTTACGATTATCAATGATTTGGGCCTACATGCCCGGGCGGCGACGCTTCTGGTTCAGACCGCTTCCCAGTACAACTCGGATTTGTATATCAGCAAGGATGGCAGGCAGATCAACGGGAAAAGTATTATGGGTGTGCTTCTATTGACCGCGGGAAAGGGAACGGAGCTGGAAATTGAAGCCATTGGCCCCGATTGCAACGAACTGATAGCGGCGATTGAGGAACTCGTTAAAAACAAGTTCGGGGAGGACAAATGAGCAGAAGTCTTCGTCTGGAAGGAATTGCTGCCGCGCCCGGTATAGCGGTTGCTACCGCGCGCGCCATTGATCGAAAAAAGATACTTGTGCCGAAACTTGAGCTTGATCGGAGCCAGGTGGGCGAAGAGCAGGCACGACTTGACATGGCGGTATCCGATGCTCGCGCTCAGATTCAGCGAAGCATTGATTCTCTTGCCATGGACACTGGGGGCAAGCAACATCGGAACCACTCGATGATTCTGCAGACGCACTTGCTGCTGCTGGGCGATATTCTGCTCATCGACGCCACGAAGGATATGATTTCCGAGCGTCAGATCAACGCGGAGTGGGCACTTTCTCTGGTCACTGATGACATCATGGGCCAACTTTCGAGTGCAGATAACGAGTATCTGGCGGAGCGGGCCGAAGATATCGGCTTTGTGAGTACCCGGGTGATGCGAAATCTCCTCGGCCATACGGAAGAACTGCTGGGATCCGAGCTGAAAGCCGAAACGGAATGCATTATTGTCACCATCGATTTATCGCCGGCTGAGACCGCTCAGATGGTGAGCAGTCCGATTCAGGGATTCGCCACCGAAAAGGGCACGCAGACCAGCCATACCGCCATTATGGCGCAGGCGTTGGGGTTGCCTGCAGTTGTGGGTGTGGCAGGGCTCACCGAGAAAATCAATCCCGGAGATACCATCATTGTCGATGGTCTTGATGGCATTATCATCATTGAACCGGATGAAGAAACCATTGCGCGATATCGGGAGCGGGCATCGCAATGGTCTGCGGTGGAGAATCGGCTGCGGTCCACCAAGGATGAACCGTCTGTGACCTCTGACGGTGTGGAGATTGTGCTCAAGGGTAATGTTGAATTCCCCGGCGAGGCGCCGTTTGCCCTGGATTACGGTGCGCAGGGTATTGGATTGTACCGAACGGAGTTTCTCTATCTCGATCGGGAAGAACCACCGACTCGGGAGGAGCAGGTAAAGACCTATGTGTCGATGCTCAAGGCAGTGTCTCCCCGTCCCATTTATTTCAGGACATTTGACATTGGTGCCGATAAAATGCCGCGTTGTCTGCATATGACCAAGGCGAGAAATCCGGCACTGGGGATGCGGGCTATCCGTATTGGGTTGCGGAAGAATCGCGATTTGCTCAAAGAGCAGATCAAGTCGATTCTGCTGGCGGCGCGGGAAGCCAATATTTCCTCGGCGGACATCATGTTCCCGCTGGTCAGTGGTGTGAAGGAATTACGGGAACTCAAGGAGATGGTGGAGGAGTGCAAGCGGGAGTTATCGGAAGAGATTCCGGGGTTTGTGGCCACGCCCATCAAGATAGGGTGCATGGTGGAATTGCCTTCCGCCGTATTACTCAGTGATATTCTTGCCCGGGAGGCAGACTTTCTTTCCATTGGTACCAACGACCTGATTCAGTACATGATGGCCATCGACCGTGTGAATGACGATGTGGCGTATCTGTATTCACCATTCCATCCGTCCACCTTGCGCGCATTGAAGATTGTTGTCGATGCGGCCAATGCCGCCGGAATTCCGGTGTCACTGTGCGGTGGTGCCGCCGGAGAGCCCATGATGACCCCACTGCTGGTGGGGTTGGGAATCCGGGAGATGTCAATGGCGCCGCATTCCATTCCGTTCATTAAAGCGGCCGTTCGGACCATCAGCTACGAAGAATCGCGAAAACTGGCAGACCAGGCTCTGCAGCAGACCACAGAGGACGAAATCCAGCAGCTGGCCGTGGCGTTCATGCACGGCAAGATGGATATCGACATCTGATTTTGCCCCCGTTCGGCGCCTTCGCCGGTTTCGATTCGACAATTTCAATTTGAGGTGATGATGACTGCAACGTCAGGTGAAGGTTTCTTTGGCGCGGCGGGAATGGGTTCGGGTTCCTCAGGCACAGTCCGGACAGAGGCCGTAGAATTCAAGCATCACATCGCGAACTTCCCAGCCGGTCATCTGTTCCGTTGAATGAAACGGGTATGGCTTCAGATTGTCGCAATGCCCTTCAATGAGAATGTCCATGATATTGCCGCATTCCTTGCAGATAATGTGGTGGTGATGTTCCAGCAGGGCTTCGTGGAGCAGCATGCCGTCCGGTCCGGTGTACCGGGTAAGTACACCGGCTTCCGCCAGAATGTTCACGTTCTGATAGAGCGTGGCCTGACCAGGGGAGGAGTCTTTTTTCAGCAGCGTTTTCACTACTTCCTCACAGGTGAGGTGGTTGATTTCCGGGTTCTGAAAAAGCTCCAGAATGCTCAGGCGCGCTCTGGTCGGACGCAGGTTTCTGTCTCGCAATCGTTTTTCCAGTTGTGCTCTGTTTATGCTTTCCATGCTGCCGATTTTAACCAGTCCTGTACTAAATGCCAGGAAAATGATGGGACCGGTTGACAAAATTTCGCGCGATTCGACGGTTGTTTACAGATGCGGCAGGCGCGCTGGTGAGCATTGATGCGGGGTTTTGACGCTCATCGCAACAAAGTGTTGCGTTCAATGCCGGGGATTTGTAATGTGCCGCAATGATCGACTTGAAAAACGAACTGAACGAACAACAGTATCAGGCCGCAGCTCACGTTGATGGACCGCTGCTGGTTATTGCGGGAGCCGGATCCGGTAAAACAAGAGTGATCACCTATCGCATCGCAAATCTGATTCGCACCCATGGCGTGGCGCCGTGGCGAATCATGGCGGTGACTTTCACCAATAAGGCAGCCAGGGAAATGGCGGAGCGAGTTGAAAAGCTGCTGGGCAATGGCGCCAATTGCTGGATCAGTACGTTTCATTCGTCATGTGCCAGATTTCTTCGAAAATATGGGGCTCAGGCCGGGGTGGACCCCCAGTTCACCATCTATGATGATGGGGATCAGAAGGCCATGGTAACCCGGGTGCTCAAGGAGTTGAATCTTACCGTCAAGCAATTTCCGCCGCGGGCCATTCAGAGCGAGATCAACAGGGCCAAACGGGAGCTCATTTCCCCGACGGAATATCCGGAAAGCGATTTTTACCGACGGACCGTTCGCGGAGTGTATGAATTGTACGAAAAGCGAATGCGGGACGCAAAGGCGTTGGATTTCGGAGATCTGATGTATCGCACGGTTCGTGCCATGCAGGAAAATCGAGACCTGGCCCGGGAGATTTCCGGGCAGTTTGATTATGTGCTTGTGGATGAGTTTCAGGACACCAACCGGGTGCAGCTTGAGCTGGTGCGGCTGTTGACTCCCCATAAAAATATTTGTGTGGTGGGAGACGATGATCAGTCCATCTACTCGTGGCGTGGCGCGGATGTGACAAATATTCTGGATTTCGAAAAGCTTTTTCCCGGGGCAAAGGTGGTGACGCTGGATCGCAATTATCGATCCAGCGGCAATATCCTCAAGGCCGCCCATGCGGTGGTATCTCAACTGCCGGGGAGGCGCCCCAAGGAACTCTGGACCCGACAGGACGACGGCGACCAGATTGGACTGCTGGTGGCACCCGATGAGCGGGAAGAAGGGCGCATGGTGGCCCGGGAAGTGAAATCCCTCGTTGAGAAGGGGGTGTCGCTCAATGAGCAGGTCGTGTTCTACCGCACCAACGCCCAGTCCAGGGTGTTCGAGGAAGTGATGCGCGCCATGAATGTTCCCCATCGCATCGTGGGCGGCATGCGGTTTTACGAGCGCGCAGAGGTCAAGGATTTAATTGCCTATCTTCGATTGATTCAGAATCCGGCGGACCATACTGCGTTTATTCGCGTGGTGAATGTTCCGGCGCGTGGAATCGGAAAGACGACCATTGAGAAACTGGTGGCGCTGGCGGCGGGCAATGGCATGAGTGCTTTCGACGCCATTGAAAAGGCCGGTGCGGGGATAGGCGGCGCGCCGGCTCAGAAGCTGATGAAGTTCAGAGCGCTCGTGGAACAATGGCGTCAGGAGATTGGCGAAGGGCCACTTCATATTATCAATCGCGTGGTACAGGACACCGGCTATGTGGTGACGCTGGAACGGGAGAACACTGCTGAAGCCGATGCCCGCATCGAAAACATCAATGAACTCATTGGCTCGGTGGCAGATTTTGAAAAGGATGCGGAAATCCCCGGGCTCGAGAATTTTCTGGAAGTGGTGGCATTGCAGACCGATGTGGATGCGGCGAAGTTTGATGAGGACCAGCTGACGCTGATGACGGTCCATGCGGCTAAGGGACTTGAGTTCGATGTGGTATTCGTTACCGGTCTCGAAGAGGGGATGTTTCCGCTGATTCGTCAATCCGATATGGGGCTTGAAGATACCGACGAGCTCGACGAGGAACGACGGTTGGGGTACGTGGCCATGACCCGCGCAAGAAAGCGACTGGTTCTGACCCGGGCAATGACCCGTCGATTGTATGGTGACTCCAGAAGTAATCCGCCGTCGAGATTTATTGCCAATGTTCCGGCAACGCTGGTTCAGCATCTGGCGGGCGGCGCACCTCCTGTGAGGTTGATTCAGACCGCAGGTCGGCTGTCCGGCGCCGGGATGACGGGACAAAGCGTTGGCCGGGGACCACAGGCAGCGGCACGGGGACAGCGGGGCGGAATGCCCACATCAGGTCAACTACTGCAGCGGGGATTGAATCACAGTCCATATGGCAGTTTTGGTTCAACACAGCCGGGATTTAAAACCGCGGCCCAGAAACCACGGGACCCGGACAGGGAGTGGGTGGATACCAGTTTCGACCAGTCTGCACCGCAGTCGATGAACGTTTTTCCCGGGCAGACCGTCAGTCATCCGAAATTCGGGAAGGGGAAGGTGGTGGGGATTCATCCCGGCGCGAAACCGAAAGCCGATATACAATTTCCTGGATTTGGGCGAAAAACCATTCTATTGAAATATCTGGAACTGGCATAACACGAGGAAAAAGACATGCATCCGGTCTGGGATATTATTCAGAATACTGTGGTCATCACCGCCTTTGTGGCGATGATGATGCTGGCCATCGAGTATTTGAATGTGATTACCCGGGGACATGCAGTGGACAGGCTGCTGAACCGGCGGGCCAAGGGGTATGTGGCGGGAATTCTGCTGGGACTGACGCCCGGTTGTCTCGGTGCATTCGTGATGGTGAGTCTCTATGCCCACAGACGGGTAAGTATTGGGGCCATTGTGGCCACCATGATTGCCACCAGCGGTGATGAGGCGTTTGTGTTGCTCGGTCTGGTGCCCCGGACGGCACTGATCATGTTTGCGGGGATGGGGATGCTGGGGCTGATTGCCGGATGGGTGACCGACCGGGTGGTGCTGCGAAATCACGGGAGCAATCAGGCACTGGATTGTGCCTTTGAAACCCATCCCCACAAGGAAACCGAGCATTTCGAAATCAGGGAAGTGCTGAAACACTGGCAGCATCCGTCCGCCACTCGCGCCATCCTGTCGGTGTCCATTACCCTGTGCATCGCGGTGATGGTAGCATTCAAAGTGGGGCTTTTTGTCCCTGCTGTAGCGCCGCACGCCGACTCGTCTCAACAGATACAAATCGATCATGACGCCCATGACGCTGATGAGAGCCATGACGCTCATGATTCTCATTCCATTGAAGACATGGAGACCCACCAGCACCACAATCATGGCACCGGTGGATGGACCTGGTACATGCTGGTGGGGCTGCTGCTTTTCGGTCTGTTCGTTGTGGCGACGGTTTCTGAACACTTTCTCGAAGATCATTTGTGGGGACATGTTCTGAAGGTGCATGTGCCCCGAATGTTTCTGTGGACCCTGGGGGCGCTGACGTTCATTGTGGCGCTGGAACATTACGTGAATGTGGCCGATGTGGTTCAGAACAACCTGTGGCTGGTACTGGGACTGGCGGTGATCATTGGACTGATTCCCGAATCGGGACCCCATCTGGTATTTGTATCCCTCTATGCGCAGGGGACCATTCCCCTCAGCATTCTGCTGGCGAGCAGCATTGTTCAGGACGGCCATGGTATGGTGCCACTGTTGGCTCATTCACGACGGGATTTCTTTATTGTCAAATTGATCAATGCACTTCTGGGTGCGCTTGTCGGTGTGCTGATGCTGGCATCCGGCTGGTAGAAATCGAGTTCATTGCTTCAGCAGCTGAATCTTTGGGTGAGAGTGGTGTTATCGTCAACCATATCGAAAGTCGGCGGTTGCCGATGAAATATCACGGGTTCTGTCGGAATTCCCCGAGGGGATTGAATGCGGTTAAACCATTTAACACTGGAAATATCAGGATTTCTGTATTAAAGGCCGATACCGACCTATGGAGACGGATACAGGGCTGAGAAGTTCGTTTCCATACTTGAAACAATTCATATTGTCGAGGTTACTATGTTATTGCCGATTCATCCAGAAAACCCGCAACCGAGAAAGATTCAGCAAGCTGTTGATGTGCTCAGACAGGGCGGGGTTATTGCGTATCCTACCGGAACGATCTTTGGTTTCGGCGCTGATGTGCACAATAAAAAAGCGGTGGAGAAAGTGTACCGAATCAAAAATACATCTCCGAAAAAGCACAAACCGTTTTCTTTTCTGTGTGCGGACCTTTCTGAAATCAGTCGCTACGCCGTGGTTCCCAATTCCGCGTACCGATTGATGAAGCGACTGGTTCCCGGCCCGTATACCTTTATCCTGGAGGCGACCCGCGAAGTCCCCCGCATGAGTATCAGTAACCGCAAGACCGTGGGAATCCGGGTGCCTGAACATCCGGTGGCGCGTGCTCTGCTGGAGGCATTGGGCAGTCCCATCATTTCGACATCGGCCCAGAAGGAAGACGATGAATGGATAATGAACGACCCGGTAGACATCGCTGAGATGTTTCCTCAGGTAGACCTGGTTCTGGACGCCGGACTGGGCGGTCTTTCCCCATCCACCGTACTCTCTTTCAACGAATTCGGTGAAATTGAAGTGCTTCGCGAAGGCGCCGGTCCAATAGATATTTTTTAGGCGATCTGTTCAGATGCCTAATCAGCCGCCTGGAGCAACTTGTCCAGTTGTTCCTCGGTGAGTCTTCCCTTGAATTGCTGACCATTTACCACAAAGGTCGGCGTCGCAACAACCTTGTCAGCAGTGCCCTCTTTTATATTGCGCTGAATTTCTTCGAGACAGTCATCGCTTTCAATGCATCGCCTGAACTCACTGCGGTCCAGTCCCAGCTGAATGGCAAATTTTTCCACGTCGATGGCATCGGACTTCCGGGTGTCCTGAGCGGAGAAAATGGCATCATTCATTTCCCAGAATTTGCCACCGTGGGCCGCGCATTCCACTGCCTTTGAAAAACGACAGGCAAACTGATGAAACTTATGCCTGACATTGGGATTGCAGGCCTGGTCCAGGGGGAAGTGGCGATGTACCACCCGAACGTCTTCCGCGTATTTTGACAGCAGATCTCTGAGTTCGCGGTGTGCCTTGCGACAATACGGGCATTCGTAGTCGGTGTATTCAATTACGGTGATTCTGGGGTTTTGAGCGCCAATCCAGTGATCACCGTTTTTATCGACGCCGGTGGGCAACGGGGCGATGGATTCAAATCCCACGGTGTGCCAGTACGGTTTGATTTGGGCATAGGCAACCCCCAGGGGCAGCACGCCGGCAGCCAGAATGAACAGCAGCAGCGCAGGCGCCTTTTGCAGGTATTTCAGGTCATTTACAATCGCGGTCACCGGGGTCAGACGGCTTTTCCGCAGAAGCACAGAACTGGTGATGACGAGCAATATATTGACGAGGTAGGTCCCCATACAGAACAGGCAAAGCGAGTCAATACGGGTGAATGAAATCCATGCGAGGAGTGCTGATGACAGAAAGGAAACGGCGCTGAACCCGAAAACGGCGCCCAGCAGCGGCTTCGCCTTCTGATTCAGTTTGAGGGAGATACCGCTCAGCACCAGAATGAGCAGATAGCCCAGTATTCCCCAGACTGAAACGGGCAGCTCCAGAAATACGGAGTAGGGAGAGAGCGCCACGGTCTCACAGTTCAGCCCTTCGCTGATAGCGCAGAGGGAGTGAAATTCCGGATTCTGATGTGTGTTGGCGTGGATACTGGTAAGCTCCACGGCAAGACCCAGACCTGTCACAGCCAGCACGGCGATGGCAATCAGGAATATCCCGGCGACTTTTTTTCCCGGGGAGTGCTGTTTGTCAGTAGACATAGTGTTAGGCATCCTGTGTATGATGTCGTATTTTCAAGACAAATAGTGGACCATTCCGGTCTTTCTTCGACCTGTCTTTCGCTTTGTGGCCATTCATATCGAATGAGCATTCCGCGCTCGTAACACAATTTCGATTCTGTTCAGATACTTTCCGCTTTTCCGCAACGAAAAACACATGCTGTATATAATGCCAGTTATAAAGAGTCTACATAGAATTTGACATCGCCTCGCCTGCGGCTTTGGCGGCATCATAGCGCTGCCTTTCCATCGTTGCGCGCGCTTTAAGTCTCTCCGGGATGGTTTTGCCCAGATTGATTTTCCATACGTTGTTCACACGGTCGAGATGAATGACCAGACGACCGGCAGTGACCTGAGCGGACTGCGCGGTTCTGCTTTCTTCCAGCCTCGATTGATTGGTGGCCAATGCCCCGAGGATGATGCCGGTAAACAGTTCACCTGTGAATTTGTCATATTGATTCAGATCAACAAACATCCCGATGAGTTCGTCTGAATCCACCAGTGTGTTCTTGTCCTTTGCCGAGCGATCTCCGGGAGATTTACCCAGAAGCCCGTGCACCGCCAGAAGGTGAAGCGTTGTTTCGGCCGGCGTCATCGGGGGCTGGTCGTTGCAGGCGAGTTGGGCCGTCAGCAGGGCCAGTGAAATAAAAAGCGAAACGATGTGATGGATGCAACGCAACTAGGTATCCTCTTTTTGAATCACGGTTCGGTTGTTGCGGATGGAGACCAGACCTCTGGCAATCAACGAGACGGCTCTGGGATATATCCGTCGTTCTGCCGCCTGTACCCGTTCTGCCAGTGTATCCGGCGTGTCGTCCTCCTCGACCGGAACTGCTTCCTGACAAATGATCGGCCCCCGGTCATACTGGTCGTTGGCGAAGTGCACCGTCGCACCGGACACCTTCACGCCCGCTTCGAGCACCGCCTCATGAACATGGTGGCCAAAGTAGCCGGCGCCACCGAAGGAGGGCAGAAGCGCGGGGTGAACATTGATGGTTCTGAATCGGCTCAGGAATGGCATTCCCAGCTGGGTCATGAATCCCGCCATTACTACCAGGTCGGGTTTGTATGGCGCCACCAAATCCGCCAGTGCTGCCGAATATGCATCCACGTCGAACCGTTTCTCCCGGGTGAATTTTTTTCGGCCGAGGATTGATACGGGCAAGCCAAATTCACTGGCCCGCTCAACGCCCCTGACATTCCGTCTGCTGGACACCACCTGGACGATTTTCGCGGGAACACGGCCGGCCAGTATCTGATTCTGCAGATTGACCATGGTTGTGCCGGACCCTGAAAGAAGTATGGTGAGCCTGAATCCGGGGTCGGTAGTCTGCATCTCTGTCACTGGAATAAAACGGTTACCGTATAGGGTTGACCGGGGAGGACTTCGAACGGATTCTCAGCAGAAACGGCTTCGTAAAGAAGCGTACCGTTCCCGTCCAGGGCCTGTGCACTCACCCTGTACTTGTTGTCCGGGTAAACATTATTGATAACAAGCTGGCCATTGCCACAGGGAACCGGGGCTCTCTGCACGCCATTGAGTGAAACAACAACATTGGCGACCTCTCCGCCGGCGCTCAGCCCGCAGGTGAAGTTGCCGTTGAAATACCAGCGGACCACCAGCTGACCATCGGCCACTTCGAGGGGAATATCCAGCACGCTTCGCGCTGTCTGATGGGACACTTCGCCGCTGCCCACAAAGAATGGTATCGACTGCTCATTATACATGGCATATGCCTTGATTCGAACGAAGTAGTCGCCGTGGGGCAATCGCTCAAAATTGGTCTGAAAATCGGTACAGGACAGTGGCGGCAGTTCCTGAATCGGCGTCTGGGAAACAGCGCTTTCATAGAGACTGACCACAACGGTATCAAATTGCAGGTCATCCTGGTCGTACCCGCCGGCGGGAAGATAGGTTCGACACATCTTCAGGCCCGCGATGTCCCATCGGACAATTAAATCACCGCTGCCGACGCCATCTTCTTCAGAGTCGCATCCGGTCAAAAAAGCAGCCGCAACAGCGAAAAGTACCACAATGCCATTTATAATAATCTGATTTGATTTTTTCATTTTTGTTTACTCCACCGGGTTGAATGATTTTACTCGTTGAGACGAATACCGTTGGGCTCCCATTCATTCCCTTTACCGGTTGTAACGGAACCGTGAACCGATTAAAAATTTTTGACTTATTTTACCGTAAAAACCCCTGGCGTCAGTGCTTCTGCAGAAGTTTCTTCTGTACCTTCTGAAAAACCTGCAGAATCTTTGGGGAAACCGTAATGGGCGACAATTCCATGGAGGGCTGAAGTTCCAGGGCTTTCTGAAATGCGGACTCCGCCATCGGGATTTCATCGAACGCCACATATGCGAACGCCAGGTATTGGTACACCCCGATTTTCTGCGGGTTGGTGAGGCGCTTATTGCCAAGCAATTTCTGTCCAATAACAATGATTTCCAGATATTTTCCCTTTGAATACGATTCGCGAAGTCTGGTGATTTGAGCGACGGCCTTAATTTGCGCGTCTTCGTCCTCCTGGGAAATTTTCTTCTTATCCCGGAGTTCAATTTCCTTCCGGGCCGCTTCCGTGTATTCCACATCAATCAGCGGGATGAGCAGGGCATCACCACGGCCATATTTTTTTTTCTTTTTCAGGTTGTATGCCTGCAGCCATCTGGGGGAGTGTTTATTGCCCAGAAAAAGTTTCGTTACACTTTTAATGGTTTCGTCCGGGGCAAAAATATACAACAGCTGGTAGGGAATTTTTACAATCTGGCCGGATGCCACAGACGTTTCCGCATCGCGCCCATTGAGCTCTGCCAGAAATTTTGCCCGGCTGGAAGAACCCAGATATCGGTTGGCGAGGGAATACCAGTCCTCATTGTCGGTCACCTGGTGATACGTGACACCGGGAATTTCGATACGCTCTCCCTGGAGTACGGACCCATCGTCAGGATGCATGAATCCGTTGGCTGCCCGAATGATGATGGCCTTGTCCGGTGTACCGTAATAATAATTCGACAACTGCTCCAGGGTTTCTCCATCCCGGGCCACATGAATCCATGCCATGGCAGCCGAGGTGTAAAAGCAGACCAGAAGAACTGAGAGTATAATATACTGGAATCGCTTCATTTTGTGTCTCTGGACGCAGGGGCCGGGGGGTGCCCCGCATCGAGCGCCAATTCCTCTACGATCTCGATCGTTTTTCTGGGTTTAATTTCAACCTCCAACTTTTTGGATTTGAAATAGGGGTTCACAAGTTCAACAAAATGTTTTCCCGCCGGCAGTGAAATCGGTGCGGCGATGGGGGTCAATGCAACTTCTTCGTTATCTACAATTACTTTTGCCCACGGAACGGCCACCACTTTCATCTGCCCCATTTCTTTGGGGCTGGTTACCGCGACAACTTTTTCACCGGTGTAGGACGGTTCGCCGGTAGCCAGTTGGATAATTGTACCTGCAATCAGAAATACCGCCAGCACTGCCGCGTGAACCATTCCGATGGTGCGAAGCGCCCGGCGGTCCTCCCGGACGATTTTCCCCCCCTCCCGGACGGCGCCGGTGGTGAGAATCCCGCTGGCTTCATCGTTGGAGACAACGTCTGTTTCCTGAAGATATTTCACCATCCATGCGTTGTAATTCACCACAATGCGCGAAGCGAGAAAATCTTCGAGGTCGTGAATGAGTGCCTGCATGGAGGGATATCTGTCTGCGGGCTGCTTTTCCATGCAGCGTCCGAGAATACGCTCCAATACCCGGGGAACTTTGGAGTTCAGTTTGCGCACCGGTGTGTATCGGTCCAGACGGATTTTCTGGAGTACAGACCGCTTGGCATCCTCGATGAACGGCTTTTTACCGCAGAGCATCTGATAGTAGACCACACCGAGGGACCAGATATCGGTACGCTGGTCAAGTTTGTCGCCGAGTATCTGCTCCGGTGACATGTAGGACGGGGTTCCGAGGCCGGTTCCGGTTTCTGTGAGATCCGAAAGGGTTTCATCCCGCGCGATACCGAAGTCCATCAGCTTGACATCACCCCTTTTGGAAATCATTACATTGGCAGGTTTGATGTCCCGGTGAATGATACCGCGAAAGTGCGCGTGATTCAGCGCTCTTGCCACCTGCAATGCAATGATGGTGGCGGCTTCGATGGGAATCCTTTTGAACTTGTCGAGAACATCGTACAAATCGATGCCTTCAACATATTCCATCACAATGAACATGGTTCCGCCATATTTGATGAAATCATACACATTGATAATGTTTTCCTGTTGAAGAGACGCCATGAACCTGGCTTCCCGCTCAAATCGTTCCGCAAATTGTGTTTCGACGGCAATGGAAGATTTCAGTGCCTTTATGCCTACCACCCGTCCCAGCGGTTCCTGGATGGCCTTGTACACGACTGCCATACCACCAGCGCCGACTTCTTCAATGATTCTGCAATTGCCTATTCGTTCAATCATATTGATCCTTAAGCACACAATATTATTGCCATATCGAAAATATGCAACACTAAGTGGAATTCATTTTGCAGTTTCCAGGAGAAATAAAATGATTCGTTTATGTATCTGTATCCTCGATCCCGGCTGAATGATCCGGGGAGTCCATCGGGCAGCCGGGATCGTCTTTTTTTTAAATACTGAATTGTGGTATGTGTAAAAAAGGATCGGGGGCGGTCAGTGAATGGCGGACTTGCGACCATGCTCTGATTCCCGGCAGTGATGCCGGAGTTCCCGGGTGGTTTCCCGGAAGCGGCGGACAATGACGGGCAACATGAGACCGCTGCTACAATTGTGCCGCTCCACCATCAGTAATAACCCACAACTGCATTTTCAGTTTCGTTCTGGCGTCTTCAGCAGCGCCGCCGGGGGTGTATTTCGATGCACCCCCGTGGAAGTCCACAAGTTCCTGAACATCCTGTGCCGCCCAGCCAATAAGGAGGCTGTCGTAATAATATGTGTGGAGAACATGTCCATCAAACATATGCTGCATTCCTGTCACTTTGGAGATGTCCCACGAACCAATATTCTGATTGAACATGGTGACATACGCGAACATGTAGTTCATGTCCGTCACGTTGGAAGTATTCCAACTGCCAATATCCTGATCAAACATGGTGGCATTCGCGAACATGTAGCTCATGTCCGTCACGCTGGAAGTATTCCAACTGCCAATATCCTGATTGAACATGGTGGCATCCTTGAACATGTGGCTCATGTCCGTCACGCTGGAAGTATTCCAACTGCCAATATCCTGATTGAACGGAGTGCCTGAAAACATTTCTTTCATCCCCCTGACATTTGTGGTGTCCCAATTTCCGATATCCTGATTGAACATGGTGGCATTCCCGAACATATAGCTCATGTCCGTAACACGGGATGTGTTCCACTGACCGATGTCCCGGTTAAAGGCCGTTGCATTATGAAACATATTGCTCATGTCAACAACATTTGAAGTATCCCAGCCATCTATCGGCTGATCGAACAGTGGAGTGTTGGAAAACATGCCATGCATATTTACAACACTGGAAGTATTCCAATTGCTGATATCCTGATTGAACACGCTGTAGATGAACATACTCTCCATGTCAACAACGCTCGATGTATCCCAATCCCCCAGCGGTTGATCGAAATATCGGTTGTAACCGAACATCCAGGCCATGTCCGTTACGCTGGACGTATCCCAATTGCCAATGGGCTGATTAAAGACGACGTCCCCTCTCCAACAACATGTATCCCATTTGTCGGGATCAGTAGACGCAAACATATAACTCATATTTGTCACAGATGATGTGTCCCAATTGCTGATGTTCTGATTAAAGTCCTCGGTGTAGCAGAACATGTAGGACATATCTGTCACATTGGATGTATCCCAACTGCTGATGTCCTGATTGAACCTTCTATTTGCATAAAACATGTGGTTCATATCTGTTACATTGGATGTATCCCAATTGCTGATGTCCTCATTGAAAGCATATAGTTTCGGGTAGCTCGCGAACATATAACTCATATCACGAACATTGGATGTATCCCAGCCACCAATTTCGCCGCTGAACTGGCACGAATCAAACATGTGGGACATATCAGTCACCCTGGATGTGTCCCAGTTGCTAAAGTCTTCCATCCGGTTTGCGTCGTTGTGAAACATAGAAGACATGTCGGTCACGCTGGATGTGTCCCAGCTGCCAAGTCCCTGGGTCCGTTGACCTGTCGTCCAATCAGCGCGCGAATGTGAAAACATATGACTCATGTTACGGACGTTCGTTGTATTCCAGCTACCGATATCCTGTCTGAATTCGGGTGTGTCAGAAAACATCCAGCTCATGTCTGTCACTCTGGATGTATCCCAACCGCCAATTGGCTGATTGAAGTACGAATTGCCTTCGAACATATGACTCATATTTGTCACATTGGATGTGTTCCATGCTTCAATACCCAGGAATGGATCTGGTTCTCGGTTCGTGGGTTCGCCCTGTGCAAACATGTAGCTCATGTCAACGACATTAGACGTATCCCAAAGACTCATGTCCCGAGTGAATCCCGTTGCCCCGTGGAACAGATGGCTCATATCGGTCACACTGGACGTATCCCAGGTGCTGATGGTTTGGTTGAATTCTGCGTTCGAAGCAAACATGTAACTCATGTCGGTCACACTGGCGGTATTCCAGTTGGCGATGGGGAGGTTGAAATTGCTGCCTTCAAACATGTGGCTCATGTCTGTAACACGGGACGTATCCCAGGCGCTGATGTCAGCATAAATACGCCCTGTATCTTTAAACATCCCCTGCAGACTGACCACGTTTGAAACATCCCAGCCACCAATATCGGGCGACAACCATTCTGCACCCATGAACATGTAGCTCATGTCGGTGATGCCTGATGTGTTCCATGAGCGCATGGAGTCACTGGTGGACAACAGAAGCGCATCTCTGCATTTGGCGAATGCGCCTCGCAGGCTGGTTGTTTCTGATAACTGTGGTGCGTCGCTGGCAGCAATTCGCAGGTCGATGGCGTTGAAAAATTGAAATTGTGTGTCCCCAAAATCGAGACTGCCCCATTGAGACAACTCAACGATCTTCTGTTCGTCCGCCAGGACACTCTCATTGTCTGCTGCTTCAATCAACTGCTCCATAGACAATTCTGGAGGCCCGAACTGCCATCCTTTTATCACGCCGCTGATACGAACCTCATATTCTCCGGCATACGGGTAGTCGTGAAGCGCTTGAGCAGCATCAAAGGATGTGATTGTATCTGATGTCCCATCGCCCCATTCCACAATAAAATCGTACGTGCCGTTTTCAACCAGAGGCAATTCAATCTGATTCGCCGCACTGGCGCCGGGATTGTCTGTTATCCACCTGGATACAAACATGTCGCTGGTTGGCTCATCCGGATATTCATAGGGGGGGTCGGTACCCGTATCGGGGTCTGTCGTATCAGAGTGTGTGGCTGTATCAGTGATTTCGGTATCGGTGGTATCCAATAGCGATGTGTCCGTTCCGGTTGCTGTATCGGAATCTATCGTCGTGGTATCCTGAGGAGTTGTGTTGGTTTCAGTTCCGTCATTCTGCGGAGTTGTGCTGGTTCCAGTTCCCGTATCCTGAAGTGTTGTATCGTTGCCAACGAACCGATCTGTTCCACGCTCTGGAGAGGATTTGGGTTCCATTTTTTCACCACAGCCCGCCACCAGCAAAAGCCCCAGTGACAGTTTTAAAAACAAAGTTTTCATAAACGTTACTCCTTAAGTATCAGTATGCTATATCGTAATAATATTCAAACTGAGTATAACATACTGCGCAATGCTTTTTTTTTATTTCAGCGGGGAGGTTCTTGAAAATGTGTGGGACGCCTGATCAGTGACTGCTATATTCCTCATCCGAAACGGTCCTCTTGTGGTCATCAATCGACGAAGTATAAAAAAAGCCTTTGTTGCCCTGCGGATGAACAGGTTGCCTAACACGGACGCCAACCTCAGTGAATGGCGGACTTGCGACCATGCTCTGATTCCCGGCAGTGATGCCGCAGTTCCCGGGTGGTTTCCCGGAAGCGTCGAATGACCACCGGCAACATGGCTGCAGCAATGGCGGGTTTGCTTTTTATCAGCCCCAGCATGGCCCACTGGGTGAGGACCAGCGCTTTCACCGGGCCTTTCGCCCGGACCGAGGCCACCCGCTGTGCCCCGTCGATGATGGACAGTTCCCCCACAAACGCCCCCTGACCGAGAGTGGCCAGCAACACGTCATCGTTATCGTCTTCGAATTGCTCCAGCACGGCCACCTGGCCGGAGATAACCAGAAACGCGGCGATTCCGCGTTCCCCCTGGCGGCACAGATATTCACCGTCCGCGTATTCGGATTCGCTGCACGACCGGGCAATCGCCTTCAGCTCCCGGTTTCCGAGGTCTCCGAATATCTCCAGCCTTGCAAGGAAATCCCGTCTCACTTTCCAATGCACTGTGTCACCTCCCATTCAGCCTGTTTTATTCTTCAGGAGTTCACCGGCCGCCGCCAGCATTTTGCTGTTGTCCGCATCCCCACCGAGCATTCGCGAAATCTCCAGAACGCGATCATTCTCTGTGAGGGTTTTCACCTCTGTGTGGGTCCGGTTTCCCTTCCGGGTTTTCGATACGTGAAAGTGGGCATCTGCCATGGCGGCAATCTGCGGCAGATGGGAAATGCAAATCAGCTGATGATGGGCAGACACCATGGACAGCTTTTTTCCAACCGCCACGGCTACCGCCCCGCCGATCCCTGCATCCACTTCATCGAACACGTACGTGCCCACCGGCCCCACTCCTGAGAGGGCACGTTTCACTGCGAGCATGATTCTGGAAAGCTCTCCTCCGGATGCCACCTGTTTCAGGGGAAAGGCGCCTTCACCGGGGTTCAGTGCCACCAGAAATTCGGCCCGATCAATGCCCCCTTCGCCGATGAATGCGTCATCGCGGACGAGCTTCGCGCTGAACTCGGCTTTTTCAAATGACAGATCGGCGAGTTCACTGGATACGGCCCGACTCAGTTTCTTTGCAGCGGTCGCCCGACTGGCAGAGAGTTTTTGCGCTGTTGCCGACGCGGCCGCTCGGGCCTGTTCGCATTCTTTTTCCAGTTGTTTTTCGTTGTGCTCGAACCCTTCCAGGGTTTCCAGTTCCGAAACGATGTCCTGTTGAAGCCGGGGCAATTCGTCTTCGGCGATGCCGTGCTTGCGAGCAAGACGGGAGAGGATTTCGAGTCGCTGGTGTATCTCGTCGAGTCGCGCCGGATCCGCATCGAGTTTCTGGGAGTACGCCCCCAGATTTCGGGCGGCTTCTTCAACAAGAATGGTGGCTTCCTGAAGCTGTCGGACATCGGATTCGAGGGAACTGTCAAAGCGGGTGAGGGATTCCACCGCACTGGCAATCTGGCCGAGTCGTTCATAAACAGATTCGTCTGTTTCGTAGAGTTGCTCGGCGCACCGGCTGGTGGTTTCCAGGAGCGTTGTCTGGTGTTTGAGCAGGTTGAGCTCCTCTTCCAGCAGGGTCACTTCGCCGGGAACGGGGGCCACGGTTTCCAGCTCCGAAAGCTGAAATCGGAGATAGTCAATGCGACCTGTGCGGTCCTTTTCTTTCCCTTTCAGCTCTTCGAGAGATTTCTTCTTCTGCTGGTAGGTCACATACGCATCGGTCATCTGTTCCAGCAGCTTATCGTGCCCGGCAAATCCATCAATCAGATGCAGCTGATGTCGATTGTCAAACAAATCCAGCTGCTCGTGTTGTCCCATCAGACTGGCCAGACCGCGGGTGAGCTCGGCCAGAACGGAGAGCGACGCCAGTTTTCCGTTCACAAACACCCGGTGCCGTCCATCGGCGGGAATGATGCGTCGGATGAGCAGCTCGTCGTCATCCGGAAGACCGGCGTCCTGTAATCGCGCTTTCACCTCGGGTTCATCGGCGATGAGGAAAATGCCTTCCACTTCGGCTTCATCCGCGCCTTTTCGTACGAGATTGCTGGTGGCCCGCTTTCCCAGCAGCAGGTCCAGAGAGGTTGCAATCAGCGATTTTCCCGCACCGGTTTCTCCTGTCAGTACATTAAAGCCGTTTGAAAACGACAGAGACATCCGTTCAATCAGGACCAGATTCTTTATTTGAAGATGTGACAGCATAGATGATTGTCAGGCCAGAAGAGCGCTGGCGATTTTGTCGGTAACCTGGTCACCGCAAAGGACTCTGGTCAGTTCCAGTGCAAATGCCATGGCCGTTCCGGGACCGCGGCTGGTGATGACACCGTCTGAAATGACCACCGGTTCTTCCACGTAACTGTCGGCTGGAATATCGGCCCTGCATCCGGGGAAGATGGTGGCTTTTCGATGGCTGAGCAATCCGGCGGCATTCAGTGCTGCGGGTGCGGCGCAGATGGCAGCCACGGTTTTCCCGTCGCGGTTCATCTGTTTCAGCAGGTTCAGTATCCGTTCATCACCGGTGAGGGTGCGTGCGTTGGGTTGACCCCCTGGCAGCACGATAGCGTCAAAGTCCGTTCTGGAAAGCAGATCATCCAGACAACAATCGGGGAGAATCTGAATGGCCGAACGACCGATAACAGGACCTGCTTCCAGTCCACAGAGGGTTACCGTCACCCCCGCCCGACGAAGTACGTCGACGATGGTGGTGGTTTCTATTTCTTCAAAACCCGTTGAAATTGGTACCAGTACGTTTTTTTTCATCGTTTCCTCCGCTGGCTCAATCGAGCGAATCTTAAGGATGCTGTCGGGAGTTTTCAAGTTGCCATTACACAAATTGAGACTTTATGGGACGAAAATTTACAGTTTCGACAATGTAATAGTATTATTGGACGGTTTTAGGTGCGTTAATGCTGTTTGCAGGTATATTGTATCAACGTTGGTAGTATCTGAATAATGCGTACAAATTGAGCGTAGGAAGTACGTTCGGAAGGATGTAGAGGAATGAAACGCGGGTTACCCGAGATTATTGTGTCGATTGTTACATTGGGTCTTTTAATCGCAGGTATGTTTTACTCTCAGTCCGGTAGTGCGCAAATCGGCATTGCGCTCCTGTCGATTCTTGGCGTTCTTTACCTTGTGGGATCCAGATTGAAAATCCAGAAGGATATCAACTCGCTGCGGGAGTGGCTGTCTGCGGACTGGTCAAGGAAATCCAGGAAAACGCCCGAGGTGGGCGGTGCCGTCTCCGGTCTTACGGAGCGCCTGAACGAACTGTGCCTGACCGTTCAGGGTGACAACCAGCGCGCCAATGGAAAGATTGTTGAATTGAAAACAAGTATCGCTGAGTTGTCCGAAGCACTGGATAATTACGAAGCGGAATTGCGTTATCAGCAGGCGGATGTGATGGCTGCCGAGAAAACCGTGAAAGAAATGTCTGTTGCTTTTGCGGAAATCGCTTCCCACGTGGAAACGCTGGCATCAGCGGCCGAACAGGGCGCCTCTTCGATTCTGCAGATGACCACCACCAACGAGGAGGTGGCGGAAAACATGACGGCCATGGGCGTTTCGGTACGCGAGACCGTGCACTCCATCGGCGAAATGGCCATTTCGGTGAAGGAAGTGGCCAGCAACGTGGACGAACTGTCCACCACCGCGGAAGAAACATCATCTGCCATGAACGAGATGGATGTTTCTATCAATCAGGTGCAGACCAATGCCAATGAGACGGCGATTATTTCTGAGGGCGTGGCAAGGGATGCGGAGCGTTCCGCGGACGCCGTGGCCAAGACCATTGCGGTGATCAAGGAAGCCAAGGGGTCCTCTCAGGAAGCCATGGATGTGATTTTGAATCTCGGCAAGAAAATTGAGGCCATTGGCCAGATTTTAAGCGTGATAGACGATGTGGCGGAGCAAACCAACCTGCTGGCGTTGAATGCGGCCATTATTGCGGCCCAGGCCGGCGAGCACGGAAAAGGGTTTGCGGTGGTGGCGGATGAAATCAAGGACCTGGCTGAACGCTCCGGGGTTTCCACCAAGGAAATCGCCAGTCTCATCCGGACCATCCAGTCCGAAACGCTCAACGCCATCTCGGCGGTGGAGCGGGGCAATCAGAATGTGGATAAAGGCGTTCAGGTGTCGGATGATGCGGAGCGGGCATTGCGCAAAATTCTGGAGAGCTCACAGAAATCCACCAACATGATGCGGTCCATTGCACGGGCCACGGTGGAGCAGTCCAAGGGCTCCAAGCAGGTAACCGATACCATCAGCCGGATTGCGGAATCCGTGCAGCAGATAGCTCTGGCTACTTCTGAACAGGCGCGTGGATCGGAAATTATTATCAATGGAGCGGAGAAAATGCGTTCCATTACGCAGCATGTGGAGCGGTCCACCATCGAACAGGCAAAGGGTGGTAGACAAATCACCGAGGCCATCGAATCCATATCGCGCATGGTCAGTCAGCTCAATATGTATCATCATCAGTATAATCGAAGCACTGGGGATGTGTTGGATCGGGTTGCAAAGCTGTCAAAAACCATGGAAAAGGGTGATATGACGTTGCACACCGTAAAACAGCTCCATGGCCGGATGAAACAAATCTCCCAGTCGGATTGAGACGACACAAGGAAACAGCGAGGAATATTGGAACGTGTCCGGAATTGGATGGACTGAAATTTTCCTGGTCGCTTTGATTCTCCTGATATTTGTAGGACCAAAGCGATTGCCGGAACTGTTTGGCAAAATGGCCTGGGTAGTTGCACAGCTGCGCTCCGCCAGCCGGGATCTGCGCAATCAGATCAGCGAAGAGATGGCTGACCTGAATCAGGTGAGGTCGGACTTCACTGCGGAAATGAAAGCGCGGACCGATGCGTTGTATGCGGAGGCGCGGCAATTGGATGATGAATTCAAATCGCTGGAAGATGAGGTGAAGGACGTTGAAAGCGAGGTTGAAAAGGATCTGGGCGAGGTGCCGAATCCGGCGAAAGTTGAAACCAAATCTGGCGATGACGGTAAAAAAGAGATGAAAGGGTAGCTGTGAACGCGGACAATAAGGATTCATCTGAGACGATGACCTTTATGGATCATCTCGAGGAACTGCGTCAGCGATTGGTAAAGTGTCTGTTGGCGGTGGTGGCAGGGTTGCTGGTCTGCTGGTTTTTCAGAGAGGAACTGAGGCAATTTCTCGAAGCGCCGCTCTATGCCGCATGGCAGAGTGTTCCCGGGCTGCCGGCCCCGGCGCCGCTGAGCTTCACCAGTCTGATGGAACCGTTTGTGGCCTACATGAAAATCGCCGGTATCGGTGGGTTGTTTTTCGCTTCTCCGGTGATTTTTTATCAGCTCTGGCGATTTGTTTCCCCTGGTCTCTACAATCGGGAAAAGCGGATGGCCCTGCCGTTTGTGTTTATTTCGTCCACGCTGTTCATCCTGGGGTCCGTCGGCGCATACGCGTATGTGTTCCCGTTGGGATTCTCTTTCTTTTTGCAATTCTCATCCGGTGGCGCGGTGGAGGAGTATGACGCATCGCCGGTAGCAGTGACGTTGCCGGAAGCCACTGAAAAAGGGGAACAGGAAAGTGTCGCTGATGAGCGGGTTGAAGATGGAGAGATGAAATCCCCCCGGACGAAATCCCCCCTCCCCCCTTTGAAAAAGGGGGAGACAGAAAAGGCTGCTGTGAAAAAGGGGGAGAGCGAAAAGGCTGCTGTGAAAAAGGGGAGTAAGGAAATTTCGACGACGCCTCCCACTGCGACATCGAAAACGGGTTTCAGCAATGATGCGTGGCGTCAGGTGCGACGGGCATATGCCTGGGTTGAAAAGAAACTGCTGGGGGAATCGTGCGGAAAATTCGGCGCAGAAAAGACGCCCGACATTTCCGGCGTAAGATTGTGGTTTGAATATTCAAAGGAACGATGCGGTCCCAGGCCGGTTGCACTTCAGCTTGAGCGGAATGATCAGGCTCTGGCACTGGACTTTTCCCTGGTAAAGGAAACCGCCGATACCATTCGATATGAAGCGGTGGACAACAGCCAGGTCCGGGAAACCGCATTGAATTACCGGCTGCAGGTGGTCCGGGAACCCGCCCAGAAACTGTTGCCGGTGCTGATGGTCAAGGACTACCTCGATTTTGCCGTGAAGCTGTTGCTGGCGTTTGGGCTGGTGTTTGAACTGCCCATTCTGATATTCTTCCTGGCATACGCAGGCATCGTTGACTATATGCAGCTCATTCGCTTTGGCCGGTGGTTCGTCGTACTGTCGCTGACCGTGGCGGCTATTCTGACGCCACCCGACGTGGTGACGCAAATCCTTTTGGCAACGCCCCTTGTAATATTGTACTATCTGTCCATTGGTGTGGTGTTCTTCCTCGGACGCAAGCAGCAGCGGAGCAAATGACGAATGGTTCAGGCATCTGACAGTACCGTTGGGATATTCAGCGCTTCACTGCTGTTTTTCGCGCTGCTTTTCATGGCGCCATATTCAGAAGGGGATGCTCAGGCCCCCGCCACGACTTCAGAGGCGCACAGCGGCGGTTCTCTCCTGGTGCAAACCCGTCGGGCGGTGCTGAAACAGGGACCGTCATCCAGATTCAAATTGCGTGGGATGGCGGTGAAGAATGCACGCCTTCCGGTACTTGAATCGGCACGGGGCGAGGGATGCAACGCCGGAATCTGGTACCGCGTGAACACCGATGCCTGGATATGCGCTGACGAAGTGACACTGGTGAGAGACAACCCCGTCGCCATTCCGCAGCCTCCCATGAAAGACAGCGCACTGACACCATGGCCATACGCATTCATCGGTGAAAATGCCAGAGAGTACGAGTGGTCCAGGTATGGGTGGTTGGAGGAGCGGCGGGAGATTTTTCCGGGCTTTGGATTTGGTGTTGAAAAGCGCATCTCCATTGACGGGGAGCAGTATTACAGGACTCCGGAGGGCCGGATCATTCCCGTTGCTGCGGCAAGAATATCCGGTCGCGTATCCACGTTTCGCGGAGTTCAGATACATAAAGGGGACCCCTGGCCAGTGGGCTGGGTGAATGCGAGAGAGGCGTGGACACATACCGAACCTTCGGCGGCAAAGGAATTTCGAGTCCGTAAACTGGTACGGTACGAGCGGTTCAACGTCCTGGAAGAAGCCCTGGCCGGTAAACAGCGGTTCTATCGGTTGGGTGAAAGTGAGTGGGTGCGCGAACGCGATGTTCGCGTGGCTACCCGTGCGCCACGCCCCAACGATGTGCGCGATGATGAGCGATGGGTCGATGTAGATGTGAAATCACAGATTGTCACGGCCTATGTGGGCGACACCCCGGTGTACGCAACTCTGGTATCCACGGGCAGATATGGCGGTTCCCGGACCGTGAAGGGGCAGTTCCGGGTCTGGGTGAAGGTGGCTGCCATTGCCATGGACAATACGGATGAAGTTCGGGAGATGGATTCGGACACTGCGCCAGTCGATACGGATGCAGGCGATACCGATACTTCTGAACGAAAGCTGTATTCTCTTCAGGACGTTCCCTGGACCCAGTTTTTTCATGAAAGTTACGCGATTCATGCAGTATACTGGCACGATCGGTTCGGGAACAGAAAAAGCCACGGATGTGTGAATCTGGCGCCTGCGGATGCCCTGTGGTTTTACAACTGGACATCACCGGAGGTGCCGGACGGATGGTGGTCGGTGTATGCCACCGAAGCCGACAGAGGGACGGTGATACGTGTACGATAAGGCAACAGGCTGGGGTTGGGGAGTCCTTGGGTCAGTGTTGGCCCTGGCAGGTGCTTTTGCCTGTGAACCCGCCCCGGACCCCGAAGCCCGGATGGTCGGGGAGCTGGACGCCTACGACAGTCAACTTCCGAAACGGGCGGTGGACGCCTCCAGGGTTCTGGCAACGGTAAATGGCCACCCCATTTATCGGGAAGATCTGGAAGCATATCTGAACGCGGGCCTGGCAGCGAAAACAAAAGACGATGTGCTCGAAGCTGTGATTCGAACGGTTCTGCTTGCCGATGAAGCGCGACGGCGCGGCTATGCCGGAAATGGCGAAGTGGCGACCGCGTTCAAAAAAGCGCTGGCGCTTGAGCTCCTGGTGCGGAAGGGGCATGGGTTTACAGAACAGAGTATCGATGAATCCTCGTTGAGGGCGGCATATGAGCAGCAAAAAAGGTCGCGGTTCGTGCACGGTAAAAAACGAACCGTGGTGCATGCATTGGTTCGTCCCCCAAAAGGAAAAAATATTTCTTCGGTCGAACGCGGGATAGCGGCGCAGATTCAAAAAAAGGTTCAGGGCGCTCAATCCGAGTCGGAATTCAGAAAGGCAGTGGATGAATTTAAAAAGGAATCACCTTCTGCTTCGATTGTTGTTGAAAAATTACCGCCATTCGATGGGGAGAGCACCGCATTCGTACAGCCATTCGTAAAGGGCGCTTTCGGGATTGCGTATCCCGACGAACGGGTATCCGTGCCTGTGGAGACCAGCTATGGCATTCATGTCATTTTTGTCGAATCCGAGGGGGAGGCTTCCAACGTGTCCTTTGCAGAGGCCAGGGGCACCCTGTCTGCAGAAATGATTGACGGCGAGCGACGTGAATACGTTGCAACGTTTATCGAAGCGCTGGAAAAAAAGGCAGACATTTTTGTGTACGACAGGGTTCTCCAGGAATCAGCGGGCGGGGGAGTCGGCGATGACCAGCGATAGCGTTGAAACGCACAGGGATATGGAACCCTCGGCATTCGCCGAGATTCTTGCGCATATTGACGGTGTGTGTCCGGGGTTCAAAGCCGCGGTGTTTTATGATCGTGAGGGAGAAACCATTGATTACCATTCATATCTCGAACCGTATGATACGCGCCTTGCCGCTGCCCATATCGGCGTGATTGTGTCATCCGCCATTCGGCGGTTTGACCTTCTGGCACTCGGCAAAGTGGAACAGATCGAAATCCACGCGGACCGTCTGGACAGTGTGACGGTCGTCATGGGAGATGGTCTGTTTCTTTCGGTGATTGTCTCGGCCGGCCATCTCAGTCAGCTCGTACATCGGAAATTGATTGACGTTGTCCGTGAAATCCGTTCCGAAATCAACGTCTGAGCAACCCTTCATCACAATCGTCGTGGTCCCGTCCGGCGGGTTTTTCTTTTGCGCGAAACCGGTTTCACGCTTTCGAACGATTGTTCAAACACCAGGAATTTTCGTTTCGCTGGCAGGGTCACCACCAGCGATGGATTTCGCGGCACCAGCAGTGGATGTTCTTCTGTGGAAATCTGGAGATGAATCCGTTCTCCCGGTGGACCCGACATCACCAGTTGGGCAAATCCCCCGGTGTCCGTATGCATGACCGTTTTGCCGTTGATTTGAATCGGCAACAGCGGCTGACTGCTCTTAACGATAAGCACATGATTTTTTTTCTTCGGAACACAGATGAATTCCAGTTCCCGGGTATTTGTTGCAGCCGCTTCATCGGATGTGAAGTTTTTCAGTATCAATTGCTTCTGATTGGAATGGGGCGTGTACCATCCGGCAGGACACACCACCTGCGCGATGACGGCATCTCCTTCCTGTCCGGGCAGATGGTCTGTGATCGTTCCCCGGGATGAACCATACAGCGTTCGTTCATTGATGATGATTTGACTTCCCGATACCGGCATCTGTTCATCGTCGACCACGCGGAAATGAACTGCAAAGAACCGGGGATCAGTGGTTTCATTATTGGTTGGTGGCGTACACGCTGACACGAGTATTGTAATGTACAACAGGTATTTCATTGGTAGTCTTCCCGGTTTTCCAGAATATCTGACGCAATGGAGAACGCCTGGTTTTCGGGATTGGTTCGGGCCAGATAGCGGTAGGCAGCACGCGCATTCGCATACTTTCCGTTGAGGATGAATGTTGCTGCCTGATCCGGGCTGAACACAGTGGTGGTTTCATTCGCCATTGAATGCTGCGCAGATTCCGAATCATCGACAAGACGATTCGGAATCGTCCGTTCTGCCCGGGGGACCAATGTGATGTTGGCCCGAAGTGTGGCAAACGGAACAATGATCGCCCCGAGAAACACCAGCGCCAGAATACTCGCTCGTACACGGTGGCGGGACAGCCACTGTTTGAACTTGTGGATTCGAATTTTACCCGGATTCCACTTCACGGTGGACTCGCCCACTGCCCGATGCTGACTTGCGGGAATGAAGGCGACGTTATGCGGTTTCGGCACATTTCCTCGTGAACCCGAGACTGGCTGTGCAATGGTGAGCTCTGCCGCAACAGATTCTTCAGGGCGCCGGGAATGAGGCGGGACGGGAACGGCAGTGATATCTTGTATGCTGTGGCCTGCTGAAGGTTGTATCACGGTGTCGTCGCTGGAAATATCCGTTACGGTCTCCGACTGTCCTTCCGGATGGATGTCGCCAGTTACGGGATTTACCCGGACCACGCGGGTGGCGTCAGTGTTCATTCGGCAGCGCAACGCTTCTTCCATTGCAGGCTGGAAACAGACCCGGGTGGCATCGGAGTCCGGTAGATGCGGGAGATGGTTTCGCGTGTGCAGGGTCATTGGGCCACCTCTGATTTCACTCTTTGCAGTGGCCCGTCGAAATCGCGGAGGAATATGGGGTCCACCACATACTCCCCATGGCGGATGGTCGATGAGACATCGCTGATGTCGCACACGGTTCGCCTTCCCGTATGACCGCGCCTGATTTGCACCACAATGTCGATGGCGGAAGCGATCTGTGCACAGATGGCCTTGTGAGGGATTGTGGATTGGGTGCTGAGTATCATGGTTTCGAAGCGGCGCAGTGCATCCGCGGGGGTATTGGCATGGACCGTGGTCATGGACCCGGCGTGACCACTGGTCATTGCCTGAACCAGATCGAGGGCTTCGTCTCCTCGCACTTCGCCAATGAGAATCCTGTCAGGGCGCAGCCGGAGGGTGGCTTTGAGCAAATCCCGAATCCGGATTTCTCCTTTGCCGTTTTCATCCGACGAACGACTCTCCAGATACACCACGTGTTTTTGCTGAATGTCGAGTTCGTGAGTGTCTTCAATGACGACAATTCGCTCCCGTTTCATGAAGAATGCCGAGAGGGCGCAGAGGAGCGATGTCTTGCCGCTCCCTGTACCGCCGGAGACCACCACGTTCTTCTTTTTGGCAATGGCATTGGCCAGATACACCGCCGCTTCTTCATTGAGAGTGTCGTTTTCAATGAGATCGGCGATACGCAGTCTGGATTTGTAGAATCGGCGAATGGCGACAGTGGGGCCATTTTTGGCAATCGGCGCCATGACCGCCTCCAGCCGCGAACCGTCGGGAAGATGGGTTTCCAGAATGGGATTGTAGTGATCCCATTGCCGACCGCAGTACTGGGAGATGTTATTGAGCGCGGCATCAAGCGACTGGCTGGTTGGAAAACGAGCATCGGTGGGATACAGCACGCCTTTCTTCTCCACCCAGATTTCATCCGGTCCGTTAATCATGATTTCGCTGACCGAATCGTCTGCGAGCAACGGCTGAATGGGTTGAAGGAATCTGTTTATGGATTGTTTAAACACTCCTGCGGGAATCATCTTATTACCTCCGATGAGCTATCTGTTTTTTCGGTTAATGAATATTGAGTGCCGTGGTTGATGGCGGCCATCAGTTGCAGAATGGCCGGCGAATCACCATGGATGGTTCGAAGTCGTTCGAGACCGCTCCGGGCGGCAAGAAGTCGTCCGGATAATATCTGTTCCTCCACAATCAGGCGGAGCAGATACGCCTCCTTTCCCGGGTGGGATGGGAGGGCGGCCTCCAGCCAGTATCCGGCGTTGAGGTGATCGCCCCGTTGGCGAAGTTCCATCCCCACTGCCAGATAATCCATGGGCTTTTCCGGGTGTTGAGCGGGCGGTGCACATGCCGACAAGGTTGTCAGCAGCAAAATTGCGCAAGCCCATGAGACGCTCGGACCATTGGGAACCATACGGACGGATTCATGATATTTCATTGGGTTGCATCCTTTCGGTGTATTCGCTGAAGCCATTCCACGATGGGCGCGTCAGCGTTGCGGAGACAGTTGAGTAATTTTGCTGCACTTTTCTGGATGGCGGCAGAATCGTTTCTCTCTATGGCGGAAAAAAGTGCAATGATTTCGAGTCTGTATGACGCATTAAGCGCCTGTTCCCAGCGGGTTGCCAGTAATGCTGCCTGCTCGTGGTTCGGGGACGCCGGGGGCGCGGATGTCGCCGCACGTTTCATCATGGCGATGGCTTCGATTTGACGACTGATTTCCACCGGTGTCCGCATGTATTCGGTCTGGGCCAATTGTATCAGCATCTGCACCGGAATATTGGAATGTTTGTCCAGCGTGTTCTCCGGAAAGGTGATTGTCTTTGGAAAATCAGTGACATCCACTGTGCGGTATTCCACCGGTTCGATTAGAATGAAGCTGGCCACCATCGCCAGCGCGAACAGTCCTGCAAAGGCGATGACAATTGTTCCCGGACGCAGCAATCGGGTGGTGTTCTTTTTTTTCTTTGATGCGACGTTTCGGATTTCCAGACCGATGGGGCCCACTCGTGCAGATATGGCCGGCTTCACCACACCGTTGTGCATCCGTTTACCGTTTTCAAACAGGGGATTGCTGAGGCCGGGGTTTTCCTCCATATGAATGAGTCCATTCTGTTCAAGCCAGACCTTACACAGCTTTCTCGGCATGGATTCGTGGCAGATGGACAGATGGCAATCCCTGTCCCGGCCGATGTGAACGGGAAAGTCTGAAAATCGGTACACCGCCTCGGTCTCCCTGTTGATGATGATTTCAATTTCCAGTTCCTGCATGGGGCATCTCCTTTCCTGCAAGTGTCTCCTTCTCGGCGGATTGAAAAATATGGTGCGAAAAAAATGCAGAATTTTTGGAGGGTTGTGGTCAAATTGTGAAATTTTAAATTATACGTGTAATTATTTCCCGTTATTTTCCCGGGCTACAGCCATCCAATCTTCTGGGGCAAGTGGAGGAACGTTTGCTGAAGTCTTTTCTGGAGTCGATAGTTACAGTTCGCTATGCGATTCTGTATGGTACGCCATGGGCATCTTCGACATTTGGCGGATTTGTCGGCGTTTATAATATCGGGGGTCGAACAGAACAATGAAAGTCAGGAGATAAAAATGAAAAATTGGCTGTGTGTGATTCCTCTTTGTTTACTCATTGGTCTGTCGGGAGTCGGGTGTGGGGATGATAGTTCAGATGCGGACGGAGACGGTACCGACGATAGCAACAATCTCGATGGTGGTGAAGATGGAAACGGAAATGGAAATGGGGATAGCGGCGATTTTGTTGCCTGCGAAACCCTGAGTACGGATGTCAGTCGCGTGGCGACAAAAGTTATGCTGCTCGAAGACAAATCCTATTCCATGCGCGAGAAGAATAAATGGGAACTGGCCATCGATGCCATTGACGAAATGGTGTCAGCCTACGAAAACGACATCAGTTTTGGTCTGGACCTGTTCTCCCGGGGAGAGGCGACGGACACGAACAGTCCGGAAATGTGCATTGTGGGGGATTCGGTGCTTCGCGATGTCGCATTGGGCAGTGGGGCTGAAATAATGAGCGAACTGTCCGGCTGGGTCCCCAGTGCGGCCACCCCGCTTTACCTTGGAATGCAGAATTTCATCGATTCCTCGTATGCACCCGGATTTATGGAAGGAGGCGGCAGTTACCTGGTCATTATTTCAGACGGGAAGGACACTTGCGGGACTGATGGCGTTTTTGATCAGTCCGATGGCGCGACACCGGAAGACCTTGCGGCATTAACCTCCCAGCTGCGGAATAGCGGTATTCGCACCATTGTCATCGGTTTCGGCCGAGGAGTAGAGCCGGATGAATTGAACGCCATTGCCGCGGCAGGGGGAACAAGCTTTACCCATTATCTTCAGGCGGATGACGGTGAGGAATTGCGTTCGGTGTTGAGTCAGATTGCCGAAAAGGTGGTGGTCAGCTGCGAGTTTCATGTGGGAACATTTACCGGCAGCGATGTGAATTATAACCAGGTGGCCGTTACATTTGACGGCAAGCAGATTCCCCGGGACAACGGATGTCAGAGTGGCGTCGGGTGGACCTGGGCCACTGATGCCCATACGGCGATTGAGTTCTGCACTCAGGCGTGCAACACCCTGGAAGCGGGGGACGTCAGCGAAGTGAAGGTGGAGTTGGCCTGCAGCGAAAACGATGTGATTTCGATAGAATAGCCAGCCTGGCAGACGCGTGGGGAGCAAGCCGTGAGGGTCGCAACGGCCTGCGGTGTTTGTTCCGAAGCTCGGAAGGGGACGCGGAAAGCTGCGAGCCTGAAGATGTCTGGTGGGAATATGCCCGAAAATACTGCAGCAGCGCGCGTGTCGACACATTTGTGGTGGACACTGACGAAACCTCTGACGCAGAGAAAATCCCGGTTATGCCGCCGTGGAGGCAATGAGGGTTCTGGCGAGTTGTCCCATCTGGTAGGTGGCGGCACTCTGGGGGAATGCCTGAACAAAGGGGACCATCTGGTTTACGGAGTGCTCCACCGTTGAGTCGTAGGGCACATACCCCGCGTTGTACACCGCCAGATTCAGATTCTTCATGGCCAGCTGCTGGATGGTACGGACCACCTGAAAGTCTTTTTTCTGTCGGACCTTGTTCACCACCACTTTCACGCCATAGCCCTGCAGTTGGAGGCGCATTTTGTGTTCAAGGGACTCGTCGATTCGGCGCACTTCTGACAGCAGGTTTTCGGTGGTCAGCATCTGTTTGTCATTCCCCGGATTCTTGAACTGCTCTACCAGTGCCCGGATTTCGGGTTCGTGTTGCCATTCCATCTGCAAACGGCGGTATAGGGTGGTTTTCAGAAAACTGTATGCGTCCATCAGTGATGTGATTTCAGGAACAATGACAATGACGCCCTGGTCGCCGGTAAGGAAAAAATCGGTGACATTGAAGGAACTGCCCGCACCCAGATCGAGAATGATATAATCGCACTGAAGGGTTTCAATACTGTGAATGATTCGCAGCTTCTGGGACGTCGAAATGTCTGCGGCACCGGCAATGTTGGCTGCGCCGCAAATGATCCGGGTGCCTGAATACCGGGTTGGCAGCACCATGTCTTCCAATGAAACATTGTGGTTCACCGCAAAATTCATGATATTTTTTTCTGAATTTCGAATGCCGAGAATGGCATGAAGGTTTGAGGCGCCCAAATCCAGATCCATGGCCACCACATCATGACCCTGAGCAGCCAGTGTGACAGCGATGTTCGCGGCGATGATACTCTTCCCGATACCTCCCTTACCGCCTGCAACGGGTATGATTGCCGGTTTTTTCATACTGCTCCTTATTTGTCGTCCACCATCGGTGACGCAGTGCCAATGAGTGTTTCCATATTCGATACAGATAAATTCGCTTCCTCAGCGGGCTCAACCGAGAATACCGGTTTCACGGCAATTTCATCGGTGGGACGTTTCCGAACCACCGCTCTGGCTTCCTCGTAATCCAGAAAGGGAGATACCATACTCACCGATAACCGCTCCCGGGGTTCCCCGAAATCGGGGTCATCGTCATCTGCCATGTCTGATTCCAGTTGCGTGGCCAGTCGTTCGGACTGGGTGGCTTCAGACTTCAGGGCCTGCACTTCTTCCAGTACGTCCGTAATTTCGTCATCACCAACTGGTCTTGCCGCAGTGCGTTTGAACAGCACCATAATTGCACCGAGAATAAGGGTGAATCCCAGAAGCAGGATGCCTCCCAGCACAATAAATTCCAACCGCATGCTATTGTCCGCCTGTGTACTCTGAGTGGCCGGTTTCTCTGATTTCTCCTCCACCGGGGCGGCATCGGTTGCAGATGCGGTTGGCTTGACGTTTTTCTCAGCAGTGGATGCCACCGGTGAAACCGCTGGCGTTTCTTTTTCAGACGGAGCAACCGTTGCCGTCAACGGGCGGATGTGCTGTCTGCGAACGGCAACCACATCCCCCGGCAGACCGCGATAATAAACGCCGCCGGTCCCGTCAGATAATTCCTGAAGCAGTGGAAAATTGGCTTTCAGGCCATCGGGAACAATGGATATAAGTGTAATGTTTTCCTTTTTCATTGAAGGAATCAGACTGTCGTGCAGGTAGCGCATTGAATTTTCGAGATCCCACATGCCTCTTGGCATGTCGATTTGTGCGTCGGACAGCATCAGAATCAGTTTGACCGCATCGGGTCTTGCGTTTGTTTTCAGCTGGTAGTAGGCGTTTTCGAGTCCGGCAGCCACATCTGTGTACCTGGCCCGGCGCTTCAGTTTTCCCGCATGGTCGGCAAACGAGAATTGCGCTTTGGGTTGCAGGGATGAAATGAGTTTTGAGCCGTTTCCCATGGTCACAACGGCAATGCGGTCCCCCGGAAGAGTGAACGAACCAGTCCAGGTAAATAATGCATTGAATCGATTGTTATTGTCCTCGTCATCGGCTGCCTCCATGCTGCCGGACAGGTCCAGAACCACAACAATGTCCGCGTTGGGCGTGTCGCCCCCATGGCACAGTGCGGGAACGCCCGTGAGCAGCAGTGTCAGCACAAAAGTCGTTGCAGCAACTGGCGTGTGAATTGAATTGATTCTTGTCATCATGCCCTCATATTTATCGGCTGAGATAGGCCAGAAGTCGTTTTTCGAGTTCGTTCAATTTATATTGGAGTATTCGGTTGTGTTCCCGCTCCATCTTGTAGGCATCCTTGGCCCGGGTCAGCGCTTCTTTCGTTTGATCGAGAGATGACCGGAGCTTCATATTTTCAAGGGTCAGCGAATCAATTTCGTCCCGATAGGAATCCTGAAGTTCTGTGGGAACCAGGGGTTTGTGCGATACCTGCTCGTGAAGATGCTGGATGCGAACGTCCATCTGTCTGATTCGCTCCTGCCAGTCAGGCAGGTGATCGTTCCGGGTGAGCAGGATGGCTTCTTCCACTATGGTTTTGCTGAGCAGTTCCTGATTCAGATTTGTCATTGATGGTTTTCCTCGCTCGACAATGGGTCTTTTATTTCTTCCGGTGGGGCAATGTCGTCCATATCGTTTTCGGCAAATGCGGCAATCCCAACCAGCGTTTGCTTGTGTTGTTTGTGGGCCTTCAAACCATCTTCCGGCAACGGCGAATGAATATCGAGCATCTGGTACAGCTCCCCTTCGAGGGGATTGGGGCCATAACTGTCAGTGTAACGTTCATCGGCACCCCCGGGCGCATCTCGAAAGTTTTCGTCAGTACAATCGTTGCCACCGGTGTCCGACGTATCCGCTGCGGAACTGAATTCCGGCTGCGCCTTCGACGAAGACACCGAATTCATCTCCTCCTGTTCGTTGGCCAAAAGTCGGGAAGACGACGCATCGGATATGGCATCTCTGGGCAACAGAGACGGAATCCGGCTCAAGATGTACAGCTGATCCGGCAACACGCCGGGTGCATATGAATCCATGTTCGGTTGAGAAATGGGAGATTCCCCTTCTTCCGCAATGTTCATGACGCTTTGTTTCCAGAAAAGGATTCGCGCGTCTTGATCCGATGATGTAACGTAGGGGTCCGCATCCAGTGTTGGCCGTTCATTGACATTCTCCTGCATGTCAGGGTTGGCATTATCGGCAGGGTTTTCGGGCGATTCCGCGGTCGAAGGCATGGGCGCCTCGTCAGGCGGCAGCTCCGGTTCCAGAATAGCGGCCAGATCCGCCGATGGCGTCGGTTGGTTGGATGGGTCGACCTCCGTCTCATATCGCATGGTCTGCTTGGGAATGAAAGATTTGGCGGGGGTCGGATCCCATGAATCGTCCGCTTTATGTTTTGTCGGCAATGCTTCCGGAACGGGGATTTCCTTCTCGACGTCGTCCTCAAATATAACTGGCTCCGTAATGTCTGTTTCACTGTCCCGCAATCGGGATTCATCCCGAATGTCGATTGGTGTCCGGTCGACGGATTCAGCCGCTGCTTCAGTGTTGCTTTCTGCGCTGACGTAGTCTGCCCCAGCTGCCCGGGATGGCGTCAGGGGAGGCGCTGGTGTTTCGAACACTTCGGGTTCCGGCTGCAACTCGAACTCATCGTCGTCCTCAAACTCATATGCCCCATCATCCTCATCCACCATGGGGGCGGGCTCCATGGCAATCAGTGTTGGTTTTTCGGGGGCAATTTTTGAAAGTACCAGTGGTTTGGGCAACACCGACGCGCTGCCGGTCCCAACGTCGCCCGTGGCAAAAGGCATGGTATTGTCTGTCTTCAGCTCCGCCGCTGAAATATCGTCAAGACTTGCGGAAAACGCCAGAAAATCGGGTAGCATCCAATTCAGATCCTGCTCAATTTCCATCAGTCTTGCCCCGAGTTTTTTCATGTGCTCGCTGGTGTTTTCAAACAGTTTCTGCCTGGATTCCACGTCGAGATTTGCGCCGAGGCTATCCACTGATTCGTACAGATCCTCTATCTGTTCCGCCAGCCGCTTTTTTTCAAATGCAGCCAACACAAATGCTGTTGCTCTTTGTTTATTATCCGCTGATGTATCGCCGCTCAAATGTTTCATTTCTGACTCCGCTTTCACAATTAATGTCGGCCATCGCAGCAAAAAGGTAAGCGGTGAGAAAAAAAATGACCCAATGGGTTGCAATTTACGAATGAACGGCCATTATTAGTAAGTGAGCGCTCACTTACTAATCAGGGAGTCATTATGGTCAGGCCTAAAAAAATATCGGACGAGGAACTGCTTGAAATTGCTCGGGATTGCTTTCTGCAGTCCGGTCCCCAGGTGTCCACTCAGGAAATCGCCGATCGTTCCGGCTTGTCTCAGGGGGCGTTGTTCAAGCGGTTTCATACCAAAGAGGACTTGTTTCTGGCGGCGGTGGCGTCAAAGAACGTGTTCTCCAACGTCATGGGATTTCTCGAATGGTTGTCAGAGCATCCCGTTCCGGGGGAGTTTGCGCCGCAACTGGAAGAAATGCTGACCCGACTCTGGAAAATTCTGGTGGAACTCATTCCCCGCCTTCTCGCGTTGCACAATCAGCGCAAGGTCATTCCATTTGAAAGAATTTTTAAATCCATGAAAAAGCCGCCACCGGTTCGGGTGTTGGAAGGCATCACGGGGTTTGTGAAGCAAGCCCAGGAAAATGGTCAGATTCGCGGGGATTTGGACGCAAGGGTGTTGGCGGGAAACCTGATGGGCGCCATGCAGGGGCGGGTTTTTTTCAAAGGGATTCTGAATACGTCAGACAACAGCGATGACAGTGTTTATATACGGCAAACCGTTCGCCATTTCTGTAACGGCATTGTATCCGAGGAGAGATCGAAATGAGAAATTCGACTGAAAAACGATATTACATGTGGATATTCGTTGTATTTCTGTTGATGGCAAACAGCGTTCTGGCGAAAGAGACTGCTGGCACTGCGATGTCATCATCAGATTCCGGTGTGGATACCCGCAGAACCAGAATGCCATTCAGCGAGTTCAACGACCCGGTACTGAACGATTTGGTCGCGCGGGCCATGCAGGACAACTCCGGGATTGATGCAGCGCTGGCGAGAATCGATCTGGCCGAGACTGCCGCCCGGGCGTCACTTGCCCCCCTGCTTCCGACGGTGTATGGCGAGGGATCATATTTTCTGAACAGTTATTCGTCTCCTACCGCTGGAATGAATTTACCCGCCAACATGTCTCAGGATACGCCGAATTATATGCAGACAGCAGCAGCGAAACTGGTTGCCAGTTACCAGCTGGATATTTCGGGGAGGTATCATAAGGCGAGAGCGGCTGCGTTGCGGGAGGTTTCTGCTTCGAAAGAGGATGTGCAGAGTCTGGGGATGTCCATTGTAACTCTCATTGTTCAGAATTATTACGACATAGTCGCAGCGAATCGCCGGATAGAGTTGCTCGAAGAACAGGTGGAGAACTACGAAAAGCTGCTGCAACTGGTGGTGGCCCAGTTCGATGTGGGATCGGCTTCCTCCCTTGATGTCCTGCAGCAACGCGCTCAGTTGGAGTCTAAAAAGTCTCAGTTGCCTCTTGCGCGCTCCATTGTGGAAAGCGCGAAAATCCAGCTCGCCGCATTGTTGAATACGCAGATTGAGTCATTGCCGGAAATGCCTTCGATGCTTCCTCGCCTTGGCGACACGCCTGCAATTGAAAATGAGACGCAACTGCGTAGGCGACTGATGATGGGGCAACCGGCACTGCGGGCGGCACAGATCAGACTTGACGCGTTGAAATTGAAGGAAATCAGCGCCAGACGAGCATTATACCCCACTCTGGGTCTGTTGGGGGCTGTGGGTTATCAGTGGAAACGGGTCGATGACTGGATAAACAATGAAACCTGGCAAATTGGGGCGACCCTGACAGTGCCCATCTATATGGGAGGGGCGAATCGCGCAGGGATCAGACAGGCCAAGGCAGCAACGGTAAGCGCGGAATATGCGCTCGAGGACAGTTTGCTGCAATCCAGAACCAGAGTGTTTGCAGCGCGGGAAAGGGAGAGGGCGCAGAAGGAATATCTGGACGCATTGCGCGCCCAGACAGAAACGCTGGAACTGACCGTGCAGGAAGCTACTCGAAAATATATGGCAGGCCTTTCGAACTATCTGAATGTGTTGACCGCCAACGATGTGTTGCAGCTGAACCAATTGAATGTGGTTCAGGCGGAGCGAAACCTTCTGTCCGCCCGGGTTTCACTTCTGGAAGCCCTTGGGGGAGACTGGACGCAAAACCTGGTCGCAAGTGAACGGAGTAACAAATGAAATCATTTCTATTCAAATTCTTAATTCCCGTGCTCATTGTTGCAGGAGGCGCCTTTGGCATGATGCATCTTAAAGGCAAGGCCAAAAAAGCCAAACATGTGGAGCCCTCGGAGCGGGTGCTGCAGGTGGACACCATGAAAGTAACCACCGAAGCATTGCCGGTGCGGGTGCTGGCCAGCGGGTTGGTCCAGGCCGCCCGACAGATTACGCTGATGCCTGAGGTTACCGGAAAGATTAAATGGGTTTCCCCGAATCTGATTCCGGGCAGTCGGTTCAAAAAGGGCGATGTCATTGTGAAGATAGACAAAAGGGACTACCGGCTGGCGCTGCAGCAGCAGATAGGGCAGGTGGAACAGGCCAAACTGAATCTGACCCTGGAGGAGAGTCGCGGACAGGTGGCCAGAGACGAATGGTCCATTGTCAAAGGCAGCCGGGCGACTTCAGGGAACCCGGGGGATCTGGCCCTTCGCAAACCGCAGTTTGAAGAGGCGAAACAACAGCAGGCATCGGCGAGGAGCAGTCTGGCCCGGGCGGAATTGAATCTGCAGAAAACAGTGATAAAGGCGCCGTTTGACGCCATGGTTCTCCAGAAAAATGTGGACCTCGGTCAGGTGGTGGGGCCCAGTTCTCAGCTGGTGTCCCTGATGGGCACCGAAGCCCTCTGGGTGGAGGTATCGGTGCCGGTGGAGCAGCTTTCGGCTATTCGCATTCCCGGACTCAACGCTGAGGAGGGATCGGAAGCCTCGGTTATCCAGAAGGTGGGCGACGGAAAATCCATTGTCCGAAAAGGAACGGTCATCCGGTTGCTCGGGCAACTGGACAGCCGCAATCGCACCGCCACCATTCTGTTGTCAGTGCCCAATCCATTCGAAAGTGGCAGTTCAGAGCTGCCGCTGCTGGCCGGGGCCTATGTGGATGTGGAAATCCAGGGGGACGTGGTGGCGGATGTGATTCGCATCCCCAGAGGGGCCCATCGGGAAGGGGAATATGTGTGGCGGGTTTCAAAGGATAATCGACTTGAAAAGGTGCCGGTGCGGGTGGCCTGGAAGGAACCCGAAAATGTCATTCTGTCCGGCGGCATTCAGAGTGGAGATGAAATTGTCATCAGTCCCATTTCGTTTCCGCTGGAAGGCATGGCCATCGCCCGGGTGAACGGGAGGCACGAAGCGTCTGGAACGCAACCGAAGGAAAGCAGCGGCGGGTCGGGGGTGGCGCGGGCTGAGGGCGACGTATCCGACACGGATGACGGTCAGGAGAAGTGACCATGGCTGAAGAAACCACAAAGGCGATAACCAACGCACAGAAAAACGGTCTGAAAAAAGGCCCCATCGGCTGGATGGCCAACAACGCGGTGGCTGCCAACCTGCTGATGGTCATCATTCTGCTCGGGGGAATCATTGGTGTGTTTAAAACCAAACAGGAGGTGTTTCCAGAATTCTCTCTCGATACCATCCAGGTGCAGGTACCGTATCCCGGCGCCAGTCCGGAAGAGACGGAACAGGGCATCGTGCTGGCCATTGAAGAAGCGGTACGCGGCCTTGATGGGGTGAAGCGGGTGACCAGCACCGCAGCTGAGGGTTCAGGAATGGTGACCATCGAAATTCTGAGTGGCGAGGATGCGGAAACGGTGCTTCAGGATGTGAAAAATGCCGTGGATCGCATCACGTCATTCCCGGAAGAAGCGGAGCGTCCGCTGGTGAGATTGCTGGCGTCCAGAGCCCGAGTGATTTCACTGGTTATTGCGGCGGACAGAGAGTTGAACGAACTGCACGAAGCCGCGGAAATGGCCCGCTCTGATTTATTGGCCTATCCGGAAATTACCCAGGTGGAGATTGAAGGGGTTCCAGCGCTGGAGATTGGCATTGAGATTCCGCAGGATACACTGGAGTCGTATGGATTGACTCTGGAGCAGGTGGCGCAGGCCATTAAAACCGCATCCATAGAACTACCGGGGGGATCGGTGAAGACCTCTGCCGGAGAAGTGCTCGTTCGGGTGACCGACCGTCGGAAGCGGGGGACCGAATTTGAGAATATCATTGTGCGCAGTGACCTGAATGGTTCCCGGGTGCGTCTTGGCGATATTGCCACCATCCGGGATGGATTTGCAGAAACCGATGCGGCATCGTTTCTGAACGGTCATCGGGCAGTGCGCGTGACCGCCTACCGGGTGGGTGATGAAACGCCCAGAGCGGTGTCCGCTAAAGTCAGGGAGTATGAAAAAATCCTCAGAACGAAACTGCCCGATGCGTTCACGGTACAGATTTGGCAGGATGATTCCGAGCTGCTGACCGGTCGTATCGACCTGTTGACCAAGAACGCCATGTACGGTGGTATCCTCGTGGTGCTGCTGCTGGCACTGATTCTGCGGCTGCGGTTGGCGCTGTGGGTATCTCTGGGCATTCCGATCTCATTTCTCGGTGCTTTTTTCCTGTTGCCGGCTCTGGGAGTGTCCATCAATATGCTCACGCTTTTCGCATTCATCGTGACATTGGGAATGGTGGTGGATGACGCCATTGTGGTGGGTGAAAATGTGTATCACAAAATGCAGCAGGGGATTCCCAGAATTCAGGCGGCGGTGGAAGGGGCCAGGGAAATGGCCATGCCCATCACCTTTTCCATTCTCACCACCATGGTGGCGTTTGCCCCCATGCTGTTTGTACCCGGTATCATGGGAAAACTTTTTTACCTCATCCCGCTTATTGTGATTCTGGTGCTCGGCATATCTCTTCTGGAGTCATTTTTTATTCTTCCCGCGCACCTCGCCCATTCCACCGGCAAGGACAACGAAAAACGCACCGGGCTGTTCAATCGATTTCAGGCCTTCACATCCAACAGTCTCGACGGATTTATCGACAAGGCGTATCACCCCGTCCTCAATGGCATGGTAAAGGGGCGTTATATTGTGTTGGCCGGTTCAGTGAGCATCCTGTTGCTTACCCTCGGACTGGTCTTTGGTGGATTCGTTCCCTTCAAATTCTTTCCCTCCCTGGAAGGTGATTTGGTCAGAGCCACTGCGGAGCTTCCCTATGGCACGCCGGTGGCGGAAACCATCAAGGTGCAGAAGGTGCTCGAAGCCGCGGCACAGAAGGTGATTGAGAAAAACGGTGGTCAAAAAATTCTGAGAGGCATGTTTACCAATCTGGGTTCCGGCCCCACATCGAGACGGGGACCGCATGCCGGCGGTACCGCGGCAGGGGGCAGTCATCTGGTAACCATTGAACTGAACCTGGTGCCCAGCGACGAACGGAGCGTGGGGTCGGAAAAACTGCGTCGGGACTGGGAAGCCGAAATTCCCCCCCTGGCCGGTCTGAAATCTCTTACGTTCAAGGACATGGTGGGCCCCAGCGCCGGTGCCGCAGTGGATGTGGTGCTGATACACGAGGATATGCGCCTTCTGCAACAGGCCAGTGACAAGCTGGCCAGTGAGTATCGGGGATTCAGCGATTTAACCGATATTGAGAACAGTTTTTCCGAGGGGAAAAAGCAGGTGGACTACAGACTCCTGCCCAAGGCACGCTCTCTGGGGTTGACATCATTTGAGATTGCCCGACAGATTCGAAGTGCCTTTTACGGCGCCGAGGCACTGCGGGAACAGCGGGGACGCAATGAAATGAAAGTGATGGTGCGATACCCCGAGCGGGAGCGGCGCAGTGAATTCAACATTGAAAATATGCTCATTCGAACGCCGGAAGGCGGTCAGGTACCTTTATCGTATGTGGCTGAGGCGTCCCGCAACCTGGCGCCCACATCCATTAAACGGGAGGACGGTAAACGAACAGTGAATGTCTCGGCCGAGTTGATGCCTGGCGTGGCGTCTGCGGAAAAGGTGCTCAAGACGCTGAAGGAAAAAGTGCTGCCCAATCTGATGAAGCAGTATCCGGGCCTCACATGGGAGATGGCCGGTGAACAGCGGGAACAGATGGAGGCCTTCTCTGCACTGGGGATGAATTTTGTTGTTGCCCTGCTGGCCATGTTCGCGCTCATCGCCATTCCGTTCCGCAGTTATATTCAGCCCATTATCATCATGACGGCGATTCCGTTCGGATTCGTGGGGGCCATTCTCGGTCACCTGTTCATGGGGTACAATCTGAGTTTCATCAGCGTGATGGGCATTGTGGCATTGGCAGGGGTGGTGGTGAACGATTCGCTGGTGCTGGTGGATGCCATCAATACCAAACGGCGAGAGGGCGGCAGTGCCTTTGAAGCGGTGATATACGGGGGGACCAGACGGTTTCGACCCATTCTGCTCACGTCGCTCACCACCTTCTTCGGTCTGGCGCCCATGATTACCGAGACATCCATTCAGGCGAGATTCCTGATTCCTATGGCTATCAGCCTCGGGTTTGGTGTGCTCTTTTCAACGGTTATCACCCTGTTGCTGGTGCCGTCGCTGTATATGATAGTGGAAGATGTCGCCAGCCTGAATCGCCGCTTCTGGAAATGGGTGGAGTTATAAAGCAATTCTGTCCCGGAATTACTTCAGAGATACATTATCTCCAGTGCCAATTGCTGCAGGAATGCCGACCTCAACTGCGCCGATGTCGGTGAAGGGCACGGCGCCCATTCCGGTATTCGGTATTTTTGGCACATCCATCCGGGGATTGCCCGCCATATCCGTTGCCGGTGCAGCATCCCCATTTCCGGCATCGATGCAGGGCGACGCGGGGTCGAGGGTGTAGGTATAAACGGTCCCCATGAAACCGATGATGGGGACGAGAGTGATCATTGGATCGTCCGGGATGTTCGCTGTTCCCTTATTCCAGTTCTGGATCACGCTATGATTGACTTCATCCACGCCAACAACTACCGGATCGGTCCCTACGGCGTCGGTCCAGATAATACTGTTGGTTATTTGGGTTGTGCTCTGATCAAAGCGGATGGTTTCAGCGCGGACCGTATCCACGTTGTTTAAAAAAGTGCTGTTCTGAATCGTATTCGTCGCTGTCGTTCCCTCGAAAACCTGACCGCTGATACCACTTCCCGTGTCGGCGATATTCGATAGAAAGAAGGAGTTGGCAACAATGAATGACTGATTCAGCGGAGATTCCCGCAGTTCACCTGAACTCGTCGTCATCACCGCGCCTCCCCCCCAGTCTGCGTAGTTGTCCGACAGAATAGAATTCTGAATCTCCAGGTCGATAGCATCTTCTCTGTATATCGCGCCGCCATAGCGGAATGCCATATTGTCGTGGAATATGCTGTGATTTATGGTCGTTGATCCGCCCGTAATGGCCAGTGCGCCACCGTTCATTCCCTGATTATCAGAGAAAATGCTGTACGAGATTGTCGCGTTTCCACCGGTAATAAGCACTGCACCGCCAGTAAGGCCGGTCCCACCCGTGCTGTCAAATACACAATTGGCAATGGTTGTACTCGCGCCATGGGCCCAGATGGCGGCGCCACCCTCAACTGGTCCCCGTTCATTGGCCGAAAGCAGAATGCCATCGAAAAAGAACCCATCGACTCGAGCCCGTCCCTCAACCTCCATTGTTCGTTTTTTTCCACCGGAAAAACCGGAAAGAGACATGTTGGTCTGAATGGGCAACAGCGAATTCGGTCGCTCCCGGACGAACCATCGGTCATCGGGAGTGGTTTCGGTTCCGGCAAATCCGCCGTAGAGGTTGATATTGTCCCGAATGCGTATCGTATCCACAAAATCTCGATTGTTGGCGGCCATGGAATAGTCTCTGGGGGGTCGAATGTCTTCTATGGCTGTGGTGTCATCATATTTCGGATTACCCGCCACCCACACGTCGCATGAATTTATGGCAGCGCAGGAATCGATGGTGCAGCTGGCCTTGTTGATGGCGGGTTGGATGTGGCGCAACGCCGTATTCCAGCTGAGGCCGTTGGCGGTGGGAGATCCGTCCACGTCCACATAAAAACGACAAACCTGTGGGCACGGCATGTGGGCTTCGCATTCAAGGAGTTCTCCCGGGCCATTGTAGTCGGGGTCCGCATAAATGAGGTCTTCCTGGTCGACACAGCCCTGCAAAAGCACAATGAGCATACCTGTGACTGCTGCGATCATGTGATGTATATTCATTTTCATATTCTTTTACTCCGTTTTAAAACAATTCCCAATTGTTTCCCTGTTACCGTTCCATTCAAATTTTGTCATAGCGCGCTGTGTCTGTTTGCCCGGAAGTGCAGCGATTGGAACCAAAAGAGCTCAATAAAAAAAAATTAAAAAAAATGAGCTTTTTTGGCGCTTCACCTGGTACATAAGAGCATCTATGAGGGAGGCTGAACAACATACACCCGATGTAAAAGGGGACTGGGAGACTGTGGAGAGAATCCGACTTGGTGATCAACAGGCGGTTGCACAGATGTATCGAAGATATGCCCGGTATGTGGCGGCCATCGCATATCGCCTGAGTGGGGATGATGCTGATTTGGAAGATATAGTTCAGGATACTTTTATGGCAGCAGTGAAGGGGATTGGCAATTTACACGATTCGGCAGTACTGAAAACCTGGCTGGCCACCATTGCGGTGAGAACGGCCAGCCGATATGCCGATATGCGCAAAAAACACAGACAACTTGCGCGGGAGAAATACATTGACCCCCATTCCAGCGCAGAGCCGACTCATGTCGTGGGGGTTGAACTTCGGGAGTTGCTGGCGAAGATTCCCTGGAAATACCGTGCGCCGTGGATTCTCTCAAGTGTGATGGAGATGAAATTACAGGAAACCAGCGACGCCTGTGGATGTTCTCTGGCAACCACCAAACGGCGAATTCAAAAAGCGGAAAAACTGATACGGAGGCTGAGGGATGAATTCTGAGAAAATCCCGCAACAGATGCCGGAAAAATCTCCGGAAAAAGTGAAGGAGTCTCTGCAACGGGAGGTCATACCGTGGGATGACCTTCGGGAACGTCGGGTGCTCGGCAACATTCAGATGCGGCTTGCTGCAGGCGACACCGGCATTTCAACTGTATTCCCAGGTGGCAGCTGGCGCCTGGGGACAATGGTTTTCGCGGCAGCCGCTCTGTTGCTGGGGCTGGGGCTGGTGTTGGGCAGGTTCTGGTTTGCAACATCCCCCCGTACCGAATCGGCCGGGCGTGATGTTGCGGATGCCGATGGCAGTGATGTGGACCGGTCGGGTTCCGTTGTGGAAATCAGGGGGCTCGGAACGGCAGTATTGTCGCCTATGGCCCGAATGACATTTGATCAGGAAACAAATAATGAGGTCCATGTCATTCAGTCGACCGGCGGTGTGGATTACGCGATTTTACACCAACGGAACAGAACCCTCGTAATTCATGCAAGGCAGGTGGAGGTCCGGGTTATCGGCACAGCTTTCCGCATCGACGTCACTGAGGATTCGGTTGCAGTGAATGTCCGCCAGGGACTGGTATCGGTCACCTCGGGAGAGCGAAGTATGGTTCTTGGAGCAGGGGAACAATTCCAATCACGGTCCGGTTCCATCACACGACCGGAAGGCTCCCGGGACGAATCAACTGACAGGACAGAAAGCAAAACGCCACCCTCTTTTCATTTGGAATCCGGAAGCCCCGGATTGAAAGGAAGCCCCGGATTGAAAGCGACCAGAGGAAATCAGGCATTGTCTCCGGGGCGGTTCAACGAAGAGCAGTCGGTGATGACTTCTGAAAAAGATGCCATTGAAGATACCATCGAACCGCCACCCCAAAGTCCGGCGACATCGCCATCGGCGTCAGGTGTGGATGACTTGCTGAACCAGGTGGATTGGGCCAGAAAACGAGCGGATTTCGGCACTGCGGCCAGGTTGTTGCAGGAAGTGATTGCGTCCTATCCCGATAATTCGAATATTCCAATCTGCTACTTCACGCTGGGGAATGTGCGGTTTTCGTCCGGCCAGTTCAAATCCGCTGCCGCTGCCTATCGAAAGTATCTGCAGGTTGCGCCGGACGGCATTCTGTCCGAAGACGCATCTGCCGCCATTGCGGACGCATTGAGTCGGCAGGGCGACCGGGACGGCGCTGCCCGTGCGGCGCAGCAGTATCTCGATAAGTATGCAACCGGGGTGCATGCCGGCAGAATGAGAGCGTTCACTGAATGATGCCTGCAAGTTCAAGGCGTTGGGGAGCAATCGTTACATGCTCATTTTTATCCTGTCTGTGCTGCCCTGGCTACGCCCATGCGTTTGTTCATTCAACCACTTGTCCCAACGTCGATTTAGAACTGGTTACACAACTCGCGGTGATTGAATTGAGAGCCCCGGGCCAGCCTCAAAGGGAAGTGGATGGATTACGCGTGGAACTGACGTGTACTTCCGGGAATAACCGGGTAACGATTTCGGTGTGGGACCCCATTACCGAAAAACGGATGCAGCGGGACGTTTCCGGCGTGAGCGGGGGCGGTGCAGAGAGAACACTCGCGCTCATCATATCGCAATTGTACAAAGCTTCCTGGTCCGAACTGCTCATTTCTGCAGATTCAGCCGTGGATACGAAGGCGTCTCCATCGGATGTCGCTGCTGCCAAGGCAGTTGTCCATACAACCTTTCTGGACAGACCCGATTTGTGGATTCTGACCAGCGGCGCCGGGATACGATGGCGGGCTGGAGACAAAAGCATCACCGCCGCCCATCTGCATCTCGGAGTTGGCAGATTGCTTGAGAAACGGTGGATTCCGGGAGTATATTCCGGGTTTGACATGGGGGAGAACGATGTGGTGACGGGCAGCGTCAGATTTTTCATCTGGGCCCTCGGCGTCACCGGTACCATACGGTTCAATCCACTGCGTCATCTGCTTTTTGAGGTAGGTCTCCATGCTGGAGCGACGTATTCTCTGTTGCGGGGCAGGACCGATTCTCCCGGGTTGAAAACAACCGACATTTCGGGATTCTCCGGTGAGGCGCTGATCACTGCAGGGCCGGGGATTCGGATGGACAGCCTCATCCTCGGGTTTCACGCGGATTTCGGATACGCATTGCGATATCCGAAAGCAGGCGTGGGAGGCGGGAAAACCACGACACTCGGTGGAATTTACGGGGGCATTTCGTTGCGGATTTCCTATGGCGTTGCCGGGCGACACCAGGGGGCCGACTGAGACATGTGCGTGCTTTTCTGAAGTGCTGCGTTGAAATTCTGAATCGAGTGATGGTTGAAGGGGCTGTTATTTTCCGGGCATGATGTCTTCCTCGGGGGTGCAGCCATCCGGTTGCGGATCGAGGGATTCAACGTCAGCTGCGAAGTTGGCGGTGATATCCGGTGCGGATTCAAACCCGGTATTCACTGATCCGCGCATGGCCATACCGCGATATCCCACGGTATTCATATGTGCCCGCACAATAACAACGTCATCTGCGCCAACGTTTACCGGACCACCGCCACGGGCGACTGGATTTCCGGACAGTGGCAGTGTGTGGGGGTGAATGAGAATTCGGCGGTACACCAGCTCACCGTTTTCTGTGAGAACTTCAATCCAGTTCGCATATTCGGTGCAGTCAATATCCGTGCTGTGAAATGTGGCCATTACCTGGTAACTGTTTGCACTGCCAGACATTTCAACCTCAATAATGTCTGCCCATGGCGGATTGCGATTCCCCAATTCGCCGGTCCCGGAATCCGAGTAAGTGGTATCGGTGTCCGTGTCAGTGTCCGTGTCCGTATCGGAAGTTATGTTCTGAGCTGAATCGCCTTTTTCTGAATCGTTGCTTCCAGAACATCCCCAGGTCACAAGGGCGGTCTGAAACAACATGAGCAGAGCTGTTTTGGGTACACAGTTCATGCGCGCCTCCTTTTTTGTTCCTCTCGCATGGATACCGCAGATATGCCCCGGGAAAAACAATTTTGGCTCTTAAAATAGGGATTTCGTGATTTTCTGTGATTTTTTTGCTTTTGGCAGCCGCTGTTGCGCGAAGCATGAGAAACGATGTGGCAAATGAGCCTTTATCATGTCCGAGGGTACTTCCGATGAAAGGAGCAATATAAACATTTTCAGCAGATAGGAATTTCGCCATGACACCAACAAAACTGATTTATTTTTTACCTATTTTCGTGTTGTCCCTATTGATTGGTTGCGGGGATGACGCTGCTACAGATTCCGGCGAGGGAGATTCGGATAGTGATTCGGATACGGATACGGATTCCGATTCCGATACGGACACGGATTCCGATTCCGATACGGACACGGACACGGATACGGATACGGATACCGATACGGATACCGATACGGACACCGACACCGACACAGATACGGATACAGATACGGACACCGACACCGACACCGATGACATCCGGTCCGCAGGATGTGGCAAACCGCTGGAGCGTCCGGATACCAGAACTCAGCAAACTATGGATGTGGGGGGAACCACCCGATATTACCTGATGGACGTGCCGGCGAATGCGGACAATAATACGCCGATGGATCTGGTTTTTGGTCTGCATGGATATGATATGAACAATATTTCGGTGGTGGGCCTGTTCAACTTTACCCAGCGTTCCGGCGGCACCGCCATTACTGTATGGCCTCAGGGAGAAGGACCGCCTCCCGGGGATACATCTCACTGGGGGGACGGTGTGCTCCAGTCAAGATGGACTGCCGGCGGCGAGAGCTACGATTTTATTGAATCAATGATTGCGGATTTGGAAGATCGGTACTGTATTGACAAAACCCGTGTGTTTATCGCGGGATTCAGCATGGGCGGGATGTTCACCAACTCCATCGCCTGCGATCACCCCGAATGGTTCCGGGGATTCGCCCCCACCGAAGGTATGGGACCGGGAACCTGTGCGAACGCCGATGCCAAACCGGCGATCATGGTCACCCAGGGCAGTCAGGATACCCTGGTTACCCCGGACCGAGGCGAAGAGAGCCGCGATTTCTGGGCACAGAAAAATGGCTGTGATACAGCGGCCACCGCATCGTTCACCGGATGCATGAGCAACAACAATTGCCCCGCCGAAAGCCAGGTGGTTTACTGCCTGGGCAACTGGGGGCACACCATTGATGGTATCGCCGCCGGCAATATCTGGGAATTCTTCAGCGGCCTGTGACCGGAGCCATCGCAGGATAGTGAATCAAATAGTATCTCTCATATAATTGCGCGATGAACATTAACAGGTGGTCAATGGTTTCGGCCGATTCAACCGGAACTATTCAACCGGGGCCAGCAGGCGTCAGGGGTGACCCCTTGTTCCGCCTTCATCCTATGGCCAATATTCATATGCGCCGATGTCTGCATAGGAGGGTGTCCCGACGCCTGTGTCTGCGTTGGTTGCGTCGTAGCGGGTTGAATCGAGATAGTCGGTTGCAGGAGCGATGTCGCCGTTCGCCGCATCAATAGCGGGGGAGTCACCATTCAGCGCCAGATTGTCTGGAACAAAAACGAAGCTCGGATTGGCACTGGACACAGCAGTGCCGGCCCAGCCGCCGGAGATGATACTGTAGGAAACCGTGGGCGCAATGTTATCGGACACAATTGCGTTGTCGCCGTCCGCCCAGAGAATGGTATTTCGAAATTGGGCGCCGATTGCTGTATTGTCTGCGTAGATGTCACCCATTGCAGAATACAGTGTTGAATTGACCAGAGAAAGGGCGGCATCACCCATATATATTTTGCCTTCGCCGGTTCCTGTGTTTGAGGACAGTACGATGTTGCTTCCATTGACTGTCGCTCCGGAGAAAGCACTCAGTGCCGCACCTCTGATTGTGGAGCGGTTGTTTGTGAACAATACTTGAGAGAGTGTGTGGCTGCCGCCGGATATAAACAACGCACCTTCATTCAATGAGTGACTTTTTGAAATCTTTGAGTTGACGAGAGATGAGTCTGAGTTGGTCAGGTAAATGGCACCGCCGTACAACGTATTATCGATGCTTCCGTTAAGACTGAAACTGCTGTTATCCATGTGAATTTCGGCATCCTCGGCAAAGATGGCCCCACCGGCGCCGAGGTTTAACAGGTCACCAGCGACGTTGCCCAAAAATGTCGAATCAGAGAGAAGTAGAGACGCGTTGCCCACATAAATGGCACCGCCTCCGCCGTTGGCTTTATTGCTCACAAAATTTACATTTCGGACGGTGAGTGTGCCGGATGTATGGAAAATACCGCCACCGTAATTGTCCGGGAAGCCGGTTCCCGACGCCTGCCCCAGGGAAATGATAAATCCGTCAATGACTCCGTTTTCTGCACCGGCAAATATATGGTATGAGATATTGTTTCCGGACACCACAACCGGATTCACTGAAAGAGACGTGTCTCTTTGGTTGCGGGCAGTTTCCCCCACATCAAGACCACCAAATCCGCCATAGAGTTCAATGCCACTGGACAAAACAATTGAATCATTCGTACCGCCAAACAGAAGATACGTACCGTTCGCGACCCAGATTTCACACGGGGGTGTTTCCAGTGCCGCAGCGTCAATTGCCGATTGGATGTCATCAAACGCAGTGGCCCATGTGAGACCATCAGGCATCGCCGCGTGAGCGTTGAGATCGACACGGCGAACACAGGCAGGGATGGTATCGGTGTCGGTGCCCGTTCCGGAATCAGTGTCAGAATCTGTGACCGAGTCAGTACCTGTGTCGGTTTCAGTTTCAGTTTCAGTTTCAGTTTCTGTGTCGGTATCGGTGCCAGTGCCCGTTCCGGAGTCAGTGTCCGAATCTGTATCGGAGTCAGTGCCGGTGCCAGTGCTCGAATCTGTGATGGATTCGCTGTCAGTGGGGGTATCTGTTTCGGCGTTCGAATCTATAGCAGATTGGGTGTCCGCAGTGGTTTCTGCGACAGTGTCTGTGTTTGTATCCGTGTTCATTTCTGAGGCGGTGTTTGTCTCGGAGTCGGTGTGGGGCAGGGTGGTCTCCGATTCAGTTTCAGTGCCGATACTTGTATCTAATGTGTCCTCTGCGCTGGATGAATCGAAATTCACAGTGGTTGTGTCCGGAGAGTCCACTCCAGAATCCGAGACAACGGTTTCCGCGTCAGTAGCCGCCGCTGGTGCGTCAGTATCAGAGTTGTCCATTTGCTCTATTCCCAGATACCCACAACCGGCCACCATCAGCGTAGAATAGAGATATAAAATGAACAGGCGCCATACAGACCCCACGTCCGACAAGTTGAAGCGTTTACCGGAGGTATGGGTTGATACCAGAGAGAGATGCACGATTTTGCGCCTTTTTTTGTTTTTATCTGTTTTTAATTTTAAGCCTCTGGTAACCTGAAAAATTGCTTGGGGAGAAGGTGATGGTCCGACATAAGAATTTTAATTGTCGCATTTCGCACTCCTCTCGTCAAGATGGTTTCTCCCAAAATGATTCGAGAGACCGCCAGGGAAGCCGGAGCGGTCGTTCGAGAGCGAAAGATTCACATTGCGCGAGGATCCCCATCGTAGCGCAGATTGTTCCGTGCAGGCGGCACCTGTGTTGCAACTCGAAAATCGGCTGACAAGCAAGAACTCGAGAACCCCCGGGCACCTTCCAGCAGCCGAATATCCCCATTCTTGTTTGCTGGATATTCAGTTCAATCGCGTCCGGTTCTCTGGAGGATACACTGATGTCCAAATCGCCTTACTCCAGCTCACAGCGGTGGGTCTCCTCGTTGTAGCATTCGTCGATCAGATCATCTACGGTGATGGTTTTTTCTGGCGTAGTGGTCAGATTCTGAATAAACGAACAGATGTCGCAACAGGGCAGTTCAAAGTTATCAGAAATGTCCACCAGGGGACCCACGGCGGTGATGTGACTTATCGCACTGATGTCGGACAGCAGATGATTCTCGTTGATGCGGATCTCTCCCCCAATGGATTGCAAGCCCTCCAGACCATGAAGAGAGGTCAGCCCCTGATTCCAACTAATCTTCAGTGCGCCGCCAAGGGTCTTCAGATTGGCGAAATCCGACAAATCAGTCAGGTTCAAAAAATTAATCAACCTCAACATACCGCCAATATGTATAATATTGCTGATTCCCGATAGTGATAGTGAAAGTGAAGTGCCGGGATCGTCGATACCACTGATTTCCAGATCGCCTTCCAGAGATGTAATTCCTTCAAATGGCAGTGTTCCGACGAAGGCGGAATACACAGCAAGTTTCAGTTCATATACGGAAGCCACATTGCGAAAACCATCGATCTGCTGCAGCGCCCTATTCATTTGCAATGACAGACGTCCACCTACGTGGGTCAGGCTGGAGAACGAATCGAGATTCGTAATAAGTTCATTTCCGTTGATATTTATCTCTCCTTCCACCCGTTTCAGGCTGGAGAAATTGTTCAGTTCGACCAATCTGCGGTTGCTCATGATGAGCAGTTTTCCACCGATGGACTCAAGAGCATTGAACCCGATGAGCGTTTCTGTGTCCTGAAGGTAGCGAATCTCCACATTACCACCGGCCTGCACCAGACGCTGAAAAACATTTACCGTAACTGCGTGGACAGCATCTACTATTACACGGTCAGCAACAGAAGTGATCTGCGGAAAACCCGAAAAGGCGCTCATCTCATCCGTAAAGGATTTCCGCAAGTCTCGAAGCTCAACGCGACGGGTGCGCAATAGAGATGGAAACACAGGTGATGGTTCCTGTTGATTAAAAAAGCACTGTTGCACGACAGTTTTTCCGCCGACTTCTTCGAGATTGTCCAGTGCCTCCAGCCCATTGCTGAATTCGCTGTCTTCGATGATGAGATCTCCCGTTACCTTCACCAGTGAGCGGAGCGCGCTTAAATCCAGATAAGATTCGGCGTTGCGGATAATTAAATCCCCATCAATCCGCTTCACCTCAGAAAGGTCTTCCAGAGAAAAACAGAGAGGGCAATCGATCTCCAACGTCCCTGCTACGGCGGTCGCCCCTTCGAATCGGGTTAAATCGTTCTGTTCGAGAATCAGTTCAGCAGTTACTGTTTTACCTGTGCTGCTATCGTCGACCTCCTCGTCCTCTTTATCGGAAATGTCACTCTCTGCACCACCCGCGGAATGACATGCCACCATCGAAACGACCACTACAATCGCCAACAGTGCCAGCAACACCGATTGAGGAGAATGACACTTGCACCAATACCCCGGGGTTTGCATTTCAGATTTCATGGTAATCCTGTCCGTGCTACGCATTTGGTACTTTGATTCTTCAGATACCCGTTTGTATCACAAAACGTGCCAATCATGACGTTGCTGTCCCCTCTGCCGACCCTGGACCGTATCGCATGTTCATTTCCCCATACAATGCGCGCATTGAACGATGAAGACCATATAATATTTAATTGCGATATACTCCAATGACGCCGGTGGGTATGTCCGGTCGTTCTGGCACAATATGTGTCAGGTCACTCATTTTTGGGCTGTGATACGGATTACACCGGGGGACAACATGGCGCCGATCCCAATTATTGCTCCTGATTCAACCTTTCAACCACCAGGGTCTTTTCGCCCAGCACGCGGCGAATGTATGCGCTAATATTCACGTTGTCCCCACCCGTGCCATAGATGGTCATGATGTCGAGCAGACTGTGGGTCACCAGAGACAGAAAGAACAGCGTCATCCACTACAGGAACGACCCCGGGTCACCCTTGTGATTTTTTTTAACCCCCAGCGCAAACACCGGGCTCAGGGCCATTGCAAATATCAGGCTATGAGAGATTCCCCGATGAACAAGCAGTTGCTCGGTGGGGTGAAAAAATGGCCCCATCAAAATATCCAGGTCGGGTAGCAGTCCTGCCAGCGCGCCATATCCCATGGCTTTTCTGCCGGAGGTTCTACCCCCAACCGCTTCTCCCACGGCGGCGCCAAGTGCAACCTGCGTAATACTGTCCATGGTGAGCGTCCTTTCGTAGAGTGAACCTGCGTCTCAGGGCAAATCTGTCGGCGAAAACATAAACCCAAGAGAAAAAGTCAGAAACTGCAGCCAGTTTCTGGTATACCCATCTCCTGCACCTGTCGTGTCCTTACTGGTCCCCTCTGCGCCGCCGGCCAGATATCGAATATTGACAAAGCCGTCTATCGATTGGGCGAGACGGCGACCCACGGATACATTCAGGTCAATAATCGCGCCCTCGACGTCGCTGTTGGAGCCGTTGATGTACTTGATGGGCGCCCACATGCCATCCACCTCTGCACCCACCCACAGATGGTTGTTGAACAGATGGCGAAAACGCGCTTTGAGCAGCGGAACCGGTCCCACATCCCGGTTGGCGACGCGCCGGGAGCCATCACTTGACGTAAAAGTAATCACAGCGTTTCGCATTTGCAGAGATGCCCCCAGAGAGAGCTCGGTATTTTTGCGGTGTTTCAACACGTCCACCATGTAGCTCAGTCGATAAAAATCGAAACCGTACTGGAGATCCATGGGCGTTTGCGCCGGAAATGTCACATTGTCAATGCGTACATCCTCGCGTAACGTTACGTTTGTTTTCAACTGGAGCGGCTGGTACAGGGCGACAATGGTGTGACGGCCGCCCAGGACTGCTTCTGCGCTGAAGCGCAGAAAAAGGAAGGCGTTGTCCTGTCCGCCCTCTTTGCGATAGTCGAAATACGTATTTCCGTTGCTGAACTGAATCTTATGATAGGCCGGTACCAGAAGACCCATCTCGGTAATTCCGCGAACCTGGAGAGCTGGCTTTTCCGTTTGAATATTTGCTGTTGCTGCCGAGGCAAACGCCATGGCTACAATGACAAAGTAAATCACTGCAATCTGCATCATTTTTTTTTGGTTCGTCATTCCTGCCTCCTTTATCACATACACTCTGCCATTGAGATTCTGTCCTATTTACGCCAGTATCAATCCCGCGATACGAACGGAACGGGTCTCTTTTGATTTCTTGTTCCGCTGTGGCTTACCTGACAAATATAAATCTATTCAAAACCTTGTCAATAATTATTCGGCTGATATGCTCATTCTTCAAGACGATTCGATTTAATTTATTGATTTTATAGGATTATTTGTTTTGAGTCGACCAAGGGGCGCAAATAAAATGAATAGATATTATTTATTCAAACCGTCATAAATAGGCTTGGGGAATACAGCGGGAAGTCCAAAATTGTTGCAACGTATTCGATCCTCCTCTTCCAATGCCCATTTATCTATGATTCAAATACGCCGAATGAAAGTCGGAGCCGACATGATTTTCATATCCCGGGGGAGCTGTTTCATTCGGAGGAACAATGAACGAGAATGTCTGGTTTGCATTTGGACTGACGGTTTTTGCCGGTCTCGCCACTGGCGTGGGCAGTCTGATGTCGCTGTTGTCAAAAAAATTCAACCCCAGATTCCTGGCGGCGTCATTGGGTTTTTCTGCGGGAGTGATGATTTATGTCTCTATGATAGAAATCTTCATGAAAGCAAAAGATTCTCTGGGTGCGGCTTTGGGCGCGAAAACCGGCTATCTCTATACGACCATCGCATTCTTTGTGGGGATTGGAATCATTGCACTGATTGACAAGCTGATTCCGAACTATGAAAACCCCCACGAAATGGGCAACATGGAAATGGACTGTGACAGGAAGTCCGCGCCCAAACAAAGCGACAGGCGACTGATGAGAATGGGGCTCTTTTCTGCGCTGGCCATCGGTATTCACAACTTTCCGGAAGGATTGGCAACGTTCATGGGGGGGCTCACGGATCCCGCGATGGGAATCAGCATTGCCGTGGCCATTGCCATTCACAACATTCCGGAGGGCATTGCGGTGTCCGTCCCCGTATATTATGCCACCCAGAGTCGTAAAAAAGCGTTCTGGCTTTCGTTTCTTTCCGGTATTTCTGAACCCATCGGTGCCCTGCTGGGGTACTTTATTCTCAGATCGATATTCAGCGAAACCACCTTTGGACTGATATTTGCCGGAGTCGCCGGTATCATGGTTTATATTTCACTGGATGAGCTTTTGCCCACCGCTGAAGAATATGGAGAACACCATATTGCCATCAGCGGTCTCATCGCCGGAATGGCGGTCATGGCCGGCAGCCTGGTGCTGTTTGCCTGATTCCCGTAGGACGGTTACTCCGCATAAAATCCATTCTGTTCAGTTTTCATCGCGTCTGGCCGCCCGCCCAGAGCCGGGAGTTCAGCGACGATCACTCCGCGTTCAGACACGTTCGGAAAACAGCGACGGGGTCATCATCAGAAGCGCGCTGTCCCGCCGTCGGCCCGGCGAGCCAGTAGATGGCGGTGTCATCTGCGGTCACCCACCCCTCGTAGTCATCGTCGTCATATCCGCCTCTGGTTTCCAGCACCGTCGGTTCTCCAATTGTCTCGCGGATTGGTACGCGCCACAGTTCTCCATCTGTGTTGCTGAAATACACATAATTCTTCACGATGGCTGCGGACCGGTATTCCCTCCACTCATAGTCATAGTGCGGGGCGTAGGTATCGTAACCGGGCACCACCATGGGCATGGCGAGTCCGCCCGGATCGTTGGGCACCAGCCAGATGAATCCCTGCACGCTCTCGTCAATCATGGCGGAGAACTGGGGCGGTCCAAAGGCGCCGCCGGTCGTCCACAGCAGAATGCGATCTGTTCTGTAATCCATGGCATGAATGGGCCCGGAGGCGACCTCTGCAATCAATTCACCGCCGCTTCGGGGCTGTCGATACATGACATACGTTCCGTCGTTCCGCAGGCTGTTCCAGTACACCCACTCCGCAGACACATGGAATGAACCGATGGTCTCCAGGGTCCATCCCGTTTCACCATCCGTCGCCAATTCGATGGAACGCAGACCTGCCCGGGAATATGGCGTGATAAACAGGGCGCCGTCCTGCACCTGCAGCTCACCGATGGATTCATTCCGTACGATGGAGTCGGTTATCTGAAAGTCGGGGGTTTTGTGCACGGTGCGGATGGTGGTGGCCTCATCTCCGTTGCTGGTCACCGGCAGTTCATACAGGTACAGATAGTCCATGTCGGCAACGAGACGATGCCTCTTTTCGGGGAGCTGCATGTCGAGTTCACCGGTGAGGCCGGTCTGTTTGTTTACCCAGCGCAACTTTCCGGAATCGAGCTCGTGAAAATACAGATGGTCATCATCCATCCCCAGCAGGTAGGTGCCGTATTCGATTTGGGTCAGACTGACGGTGGGAGGTGTGCAGGTGGAAATGGTGGTGTCTGAATCTGAATCGGTCGGGGATTCGCTATTGGATTCAGTGGCAGTATCGGCGGCGGAGACCGTGTCCCCTGCGTTCGCCGTAACGGTGTCGACGGATGTGTCGACGCTGGTGTCGCCAGTTATGCCGCTGTCTGCATGGATGGCGGTTTGTGTGTCCGCCGACGTCGTTGACCCGGTATCGGTATCCTGCACCTTGCTGGAGCGATTGCAGGCGAGAATACCCAACATGAGCAGACATGCGCCCGCGTGATAAATGGCGGAAAACTTCATGAAAATCTCCCTTTCTGGAGTGACTCGACAATGATAGTGGGAATCAACCCGAAAAAACATGGAAAAAATTTGCCTGTGTTGGGATAAATGAAGCGGTACATCCCCTCAGCGGTTCGCTTCAGAGGGCGCGGGACTTCTTGCCAAAGCGGGAGAGGAACGTGGCGCCGGCCGCGGCAAGGGAGGCGAGCAGCAGGAAGATGCCGCCGATCACCGGAATCATGTTGATGAGCAAAAAGACCAGAAATCCGAGAATGATGGCGCCGGTGGGAGATTTTTTGTTTTTAAACAGGGGAATCCAGTTGCCCAGCCACAGCAACAGCGCAGACAGACCAAAGATGATAATGCCAATGAGCAGCAGTATGAGAAATGGAATCAGTGGCACCCCGATAATGGTGATGGCCAGGAAAATGATGGCGGGAATGGTGCCCAGCAGAATCAGCAGACCGCTGAACAGGGACATGCCGGTTTTTTGAACCAGGTAATCCCGGGCAATGGTAACCCGCTCCGGGGCAATCCACACGATGATGAGCGCCACGGCCAGAATAACGATGGAACGGAGGATGGCCGCCAGCACCCAGAACATGGCGCCCATCCCGAGCACTCCCGCCACGCCACCGATGGCGGGCATGGGAATGTTGATGCTGACCCGGTCTCCTTTCACTTCGGCGCCATCTTCCACGGTGACTTTTCCGCCCACGGCCACCGCCTCGCCATCCACCCGGGCGCCGGATTCAACCAGCACATCGCCGCCCACGGCCACAGCTTCCCGGGCCACACTGGCGCCTTTCTTTATCACCACATTGCCGCCTACGGACACCACTTCCCGGGTCACCGTTCCACGGACTGTGACGTCCCCACCGATACTCACTGCTTCTTTCACGGTTTCATCTGCCTCGATGACCACCGGGGACCCCATTTCCACCCGTTCCACGCCGTCATCGTCTTCGGTTTTCTTTTTTTCCCATTCCCGATGACCGTGGATTTTGTCCTTGAAGCGCTTTTTAAGGTTCCTGAAGTCAGACAGGTTGTCGATGTGCAAATCCCTGGAGTCCGAATCTGGCGTGGCAATATCTTCAGCGTCTTTCTGTGGGACTTTCTGTGGCGCGACTGCAGGCACTGCCGGGGATGGGGCGCTTTCGACCGGTGCGGCAAAGACCCGCAGAACACCGTCTTCCATTGTTGCCGACAATCCATTCTGGGGCAGAATCATGTCCAGCACCCGGGTGGCCGGCTTCCGCTGAGGGAGCAGCACGGTCACTTTCCGGGCCAGCAATGCATCGTCCGCGTCGAGTACCAGTCCCCATCTGGCTTTATGACAGATCTCTTTGAGCACATCTGAAATGGCCACATTGTCTGCCTTTATCGCAATCTGTGGCGAGTCGCTGAGATCGACACGGCCGGCATCGCCGCTATCGGCGGGGCCATCCTGCGCTGCGGCACCGGCGCCAATGAACAGAATCAGCGAAAGTAGCACGCCCCGCAGTAGAGTCCGGGTGTGATTGGGGGTTGGGTGATTCATGGTTATCCTCCCGTTCTCATAAAGGAACGTTGTGTTCATAGCCTGCTGGGACTGTTGGAATTGAGGGCTCCGACACTGCGACATGCCGGAAGGTTTTCAGGAGCATGACGGCGCAGCCAAACAGCGTGACCCATAGTGCTATCAGGATGCCAAAGTTTACTTCGGGCAGCTGATACCACATATTTACGATGGAATTTAAAAGCAGAAGTGAAATCCGGCTGACCGCCGCGAATGTTTTTGAAATGAATGTGAAGTTGAAAATGGCCATCCAGAGGATGGGGGCGGCCACAGAAATGATGCTTCCGAGACCGACGCCGAACGCCATCCACGCCCGTTTTCGAAATTGGGCGGCGCTCGCGGTGTCGAATCGGCTCAGGGCTCCGGCCAGAAAATCGTCCGGGACATCAGCACGGGCATAGGTGCGCAGTAGGTCGCCAATGTCATCCGCAAGATCGCCAAAATCGCTTTCATCCTGAAATTGCTTGTTATCATTGGTCATTTTCTTCTCCGTATCTCTATTGAGCCGATTCTGCTGAAACGCTCATTTCGCGCGATTCAACGCATTTACCAGTGTTTTGCGACCCCGATGCAGCCATGTCATCACCGTGCCCATGGGCACATCGAGAACCTCTGCGACATCCCGGTACGCCAGCCCTTCCACATGATGCAGCACAATGGCCTCCCGCTGGCCGTCCGGTAATTTATCCATCTGCTGCCGTACGATTTCCAGGGATTGCCTGGATACCAGCATATCCTCCGCCGAGGACGCCCCACTCCGCGGATCCATATCGTGGGACATGGGGGTTTCCATCCGGGTTTTTCGGAGCCGGTCGATGCACAGGTTGCGAGAAATGGTGAGTAACCAGGGCAGAATGGCGCGATCGGGTGCAAATCGGGCCCGATGAACAAACGCCCTGATGAAAACTTCCTGAGCCGCATCCCGGGCATCTTCTCCTTTCAGATAACGGGCGCATGCACTGAAAACCGGGGCCTGATATCGTTGAACCAGTTTACCGAATGCAATTTTATCGCCACCAAATGCATCCGCAATCAGTTGCTGCTCCATGGCGCCTGTGTCTGTCGGGGTATCGGTCACCGCAAAATCCCTGCTCCGCTGTCCGGGGCGAATGGGATTGTATGCGTCCCCGCGCCCGTTTTCAGCAGGTATACGCCAGGATGATGAGATTATTTCAGGAAATTTTTCTGTTCGGTCAGTTATATTGTGTTGCAATTGAAATTGAGAGGCAAACGAGTGACCCCGGTGCAGCACAGATGGGTGCAGATACGATGAGGTATTGGCTCCCGGCAATTCACCGGCGAGTACCGTTCATCTGTTCAGATACCGCCTTTAAATTAAAAGCGTATAATAATTGCTAAATTCATTAATACGATTAGAGTAGGAAATTCTTTAACAGCGGATACAGCGTTTATTCAAGGAAACGATATGACGTCAAACACCAGCGAGAAAACCAAACCCATCGATTTATTCGCGAGAATTTGTTATTTCACTGATCTGTTCGTTCACCGGCGCGTGATTGTTGTGAGTGACAGCCTTGAACCTGCCCAGTTTATTTCCGGACTGAATGCCCGATATGTTTGTGCCATTTCGGAGTCTCCTTTTGACAGCGCCGATGTGGCAGCGCGGGGCCCGGTGGACGTGAAAACCGTGACGTTTGAAAACATGCAGTTTCGGGACAGCATGTTCGATGTGGCCGTGGTTCCCGATATCAGCGCGTTCAGTAGTCCCATAGCATTGCTGAATGAACTGCGGCGCGTGGTCGGACGGCGGGGATATGTGATTGTCGCGTCTCCGAACCCCACGTGCGAAACGCCGCTGGTGACGTCGGGGGCCGGGACTCAAATCGATTATTATCAGCTATATGATATTCTGTCACAGTCATTTAGTAGCGTTCAGATGGTGGGACAGGCGCCGTTTCTCGGATATGCGGTTTCTGACCTTGCCGCCGAAGAAGATACCGCCATCAGTTTCGATGGCAGCATGCTGGACAACGATGCCGAAGAAATTGAATGGTTCATTGCGCTGTGCGGCGAGGAACCACTGGCGCTCGACGGATATTCCATTGTGCAGATTCCGTTTTCGGCAGTGGATTTCGGCGCCGGGAGCAACGCCGATGAAATCGATAGACTGACGCAGGAGAACGAGAGTCTACTGGCGCAGAAAGATTCACTGGTCCGGGAGGCGGAACAGCTGGAGCAGGATTTGCGCATTCTGGAAGATGAAATGCGACTTCAGGCCAGAGCGGCCAGCGAGGCGCCTTCCTCTGAGGAGATATCGGAGCTCAAAGGGGAACTTCACCGCGTTAAACTCGAACTGGGAACCCGGGGCGTTCGAATTGAAACCCTCGAAAATGACCTTGAGAAAGAAAGACTCGAGGCCGAAGCCGCCAGGTCCCGGGCGGTTCAACTGGCCAAACAGTATGATGACGAGCGAAAGGCCCATCAGGCCCGGCAGATTGAGCAGCAGATGAAGATGGCTGGCCCGGGGCCGGAGATTAAAGCGGAAATTGAAAATCTGAAAGCCGCGCTTTCGCAGTCAAAATTGGATCTCGAAGCTGCCGAGAAGGCCAGGGATGAAATTATTGAACGCAGTCAGCGGGAAGCCGGGGCGTTTGAAAAGCAGAAGGCACTGATTCGGGAGCTTCAGAAAAAGGAGAGCGAATTTGTAAAACGCGAGGACGCGTTGAGTGACAAATTGGCCACAGCGCATCAGGAGCTTCGAAAAGCACTTGCCCAGGCCGAGGACGCCACCAGGGTGGAAGAGCTGGAACGGATGCTGTCGGCAGCCCGAAACCGGGACGCACAGCAGGCGTCGGAATTCGATGCGCTCCGCGGTCAACTGAACGGCGCCCGGGCCAGAATTGAGGCGCTGGAACAGAGTGCGTCGGTGGACGCCGAGGCATACGAGGAGGGCAATCAACGTCTGGAGCAGCGCCTTCGGGAGCTGGGAACCAGATTCTCTGAAGCGCAGAAGGAGTTGGAGCGTCGGGAAACACTGATTCGCGATTTAACGGTGGCATTGGCCAGTTCCGAACGGGCAGAAGCGGCGGCCACCGATATTGAGAAACGAATTGCGGAGGAACAGCGGAAATCCCAGGAGCTGGTGGAAGCGCTTCAGGCACGCACCGACGCACTTTCCGCAAGCACGCGGCGAATCGAAGAACTGGAATCGCAGTTGTCCGCATTGCACGCCGATACCAGGGCGATTGAAGAAAAGAATCGGCGGATACTGGTGCTTGAATCCGAGGTTGAAGAGCTGAGGAGCAGTACGGTAGTGATTGCGCAGAAGACCGCGCAGATTGGCGAGCTGGAAGACGAGCTGGGGCGATTGCGTTCGGAAGTGGCGTCTGTTTCTCAGAAGGATGAACGGATAACGGCCCTCGAAGCGGAACTTGCTGAAGCGCGAAATGGGCAGCCGGTTGCGGCGAGCAGTGACATTGCAGATCGGGATAAACGGATTGCTCGTCTGGAAAGTGATTTGCAGGCGTCGGTGTGGCGCAGTGAGGAGCTGGAGGCGCGGCATACGGATTCGAGCAAATCGCTGCAGGCGGCGCGTGCGTCATTGGCTGCAACCGAGGCGCGCATTGCGGAACTGGAAGCGTCCTTCGCTGCGAGGGAGTCTCTGCCTGAAGAACCGGAACAGGCTGGCGCTGCGACAGCGGAAAGCACTGCGGTGGAAGCAGAGCGGGAGGCGCTGGCAGAGAGAATCGAATCACTGGAAAATGAATTGGCGGCAGCGGTTGGCGCGGTTTCGGGCCATCATCGCGCCCGGGTGGAGGCGGAGCTGGCGCTGGCGTCCCTTGAACAGCGGAACCTGGTGGTTCGCGAAGAACTTGACGAAATCATTGTTCAGAATCGTACCCTCGAAGAAGAACTGGCTGCGGCGATGGGGTCCATTTCGGGCCATCATCGCGCCCGGGTGGAAGCGGAACTTGAAATCTCCACCTGGCAGATGCGCGCGAAGAAAACGGCAGACGAGTTGGACGCGCTGATTGAACGCTGCAATGAGCTGGAACATGCCCTGGCGGAAGCCGGTGGAATGCTGGAAGGTCATCGACGGGCCCGGCTGGAAACGGAGTTGGAACTGGCCTCCCGGGGGGCGGACAATGAAAAGTTGAGTGAGCGGATTGCCTCTCAGCAGCACCGCATCGATGAGTTGATGGCTGAACTTCGCAATCGCGATGAACTGGGCGGGCTTCAGCATCAGGCTCGGATTGAAACGGAGCAGGAACTTCAGACTTTAAAGAAGAAGCACGATACCCTCAAGGAATCTTACGAGGAAATCCTGGAGACGTTCAAACAGGCGCAAAAAGAGTTGCGTCAGCAAATTGCCGAGAGGGCGTCGACCGAAGCGGACAGCGACGAGATGAAACGCCTTGGCAATGAGGTTGATGTACTTACCAATTCCCTCAAGGAGAGTGAATCCCGATGTGGTGCGCTGGAATCGGATCTGGCGGACCGGCGGCTGGCAGTGACCCGAATGCGCGAGCAGCTCGATGCCGCAGAGCAGAAAATTGTGTGGATGCAGACGGAACTCTCCAATGCCGAAGAAGAGAATCAGCATTTGCAGCAGACCATCCGCGAAAAAGAGGCGGAGAATAACCATCTGCGGCAGGACCTGGACTCGGTGCAGACCAGTCGGGGTGAGTTGCAGAATATCAACTCCGAATTGGCGCGGGAAAAAGAAGCGCTGAAGAACAGTCTGCAGGACGCCGATGGGGATGTCAGTCGATTGCGCCGGGATCTGGATGGTGCGGACCAGGAACTGGAACGCCTCAGACACCAGTTGACTGAAAGTCAGTCGGCTCTGGAAATCGCCCGCGGCGAACTTGGTGGGAGCAACGGTGAAATTGACAGACTGCAACAGGCGCTGACGGATGCGGAAGCGGAACTGAATCGATTGCGGCAGCAGCTGGACGAAAATCACCACGAATTTGAAAGAGTACGCAACGAATTCGGCGATTCACAGGGAGAAGTGGCCCGGTTGCGCCATGACCTTGGGGGCGCAGACGCGGAAATCAATCGACTGCGGGACGTGTTGCACAGCAATGAGACCGATACGGCTCAGCTTCGGGAGGCATTGCAGCAGGCAAACGCCGAACTGCACCAGTTGCGCGATACGGTCGCCGGAAACAGCGACAATATGGGAGCGCTTCATAGCGAGCTGAAGAATGCGGAAGAACGGGTTCGGGTGCTCAGTGATGAGCTGGGTAATGCGAAGGTGGAGAATGAGCGTATTCTCAATGAGATCGCCGGCACCCGTGCGGATCGGGATGAAATACGTGCTGAGCTGTCGCGCGCTGTGTCAGAAGGCGAACAGCTGAAATCCCGGCTGAGTGATGCCGACAGGGAAGTGCAGCAGTTACGTGAATCCCTCCAGTATATTGAATCCGAGCACCATGCGCTGGCGCAGAAAAGTGATGACCGAATTCAGCACCTTCTCATTGAAGTGGCGGACTTGCGGGATCGGTTGAAACTGGAGGAGGAGCGGAGTCGCAATGCCGGCGCGGATGCTGCCAGATGGGCGGGAAAAACCGAGGAACTCAAGCAGGTGCTGGATACGCGAATGGCGGAGTTATCCAGTGTTCGCCTGGCCAGAGACGCCGCTGTGCAGAGTCTTTCCGTGCTTCGGGAGGAATTGACGGAGGCCGAACAGAAAGCGCGGCAGAGCCTATCGCAGGGGGAAGACCAGGTGGAGAGTCTGACCCGGACGTTGCAGGAACGCGAAGGGAAACTGGCAGACGTGTCGAGCCAGTTGAATGACGTTCTGCAGGCGCGGGATTCGGCGGTGAACGCCCTTGAGGTGCTGCGCGCGGAACTGAATGAGCGCGAGGAACAGCAGCAGTCCGATGCGAACAGACAGAAGGCGCAGGCAGAAGAACTTCAGACGCGTCTGAATCAGTTGACGGAATCGCTGAATGCCGGCAGTGCGCAGTTGCAGGAGTTGTCAGAACAGCTTGCCGAAAAGGACGACGCCATTTCCGCCCTCAGACGGGAGTTACAGGCCTCCGAGGATCGGGCGAACGCTTCTGATGAGGAGATGGCGCAGCAGATGATGAATGTCCAGCAGGAGCTTCGCGCAGCGCAGCTGGCGCAGCAGGCGCTGGAGCAGAAGTCGGAGTTGCTCAGGGAGCAGCTTGGACAGAAGGAAGTGCAGCTGTCGGAGACCATTGGCCGGTTGGAGATGGCGACGTCAGAGGCGGATACCACTCGTGAATTGCAGGCGATTTTGCAGCAACGGGATGAGGAACTGAAGTCCGCAAGGAATGAGTTGGCGGAGATGCAGATGGAGTTCGCCGCGAAAAATCTGGAAATCAGTCAGGCCAGGGGGAATGAAAAGGCGGCAACGGAGAAAGCGGAGCGCCTCAGACGGGATTTGGAGACTGCGAGAGCGGCAGGCCCGCAAGCGATTCCAGAAGATGTTCTGTCTGAACTCGCCACGATGAAAAAGACGTCGCAGTCTCAATCCGATGTGATTGCAGAACTCGAAGAGCGGGTTCGGGAGAGTCAGCCACTGATCAATTCTCTCACCGATCAGCTGGAGCAGCGCGAGCGCAGCGTGACAAAGCTGGAGAAGAAAATCCGCATGCTTGAAAGTCAACTCCGGGAGACCGAGGGGGACGCCGTGGCATGGGATATGGAGCTGAAATTTCGCGATGCCAAGATTTCCGCGCTGGAAGAAGAAATTACTGAACTTCGAAATCAACGAAGATGAATTGAGACCTTATTTGTGAAATCATTTCAACCGCGCGTCACACCGGGGATTTGACCAACGACGCATGCGACCTTTTTCTGATATTATCAGCGGGTATTTTTTATGTCTGACCACCCATACCGAATGATGCCTTCCGCCTCATCTGATACACAGCGCCCGGGGGAGCAGTCGGTTCGGCGGGATGGGAATTCCAACCATCTGTTTTTTGGAATTCAGGCCTGTCTTTTTCGCGGATTTTCAGATGACGGGATTGTGGACGGAGAGTCGGTGGTTCGTCGGAAATTCGGCGCATGGAGCGCGATGCTCGGAATTGCGCTTCAAACCTTTTTTGCGTTGTTCAATACCATCCGCAGTGGGTTCGTCCTTGATTGCGCGCTGGACCTTGCTAGTGTTTTCATGCTGGTGGCTGTGCTTGTTGTTCTCTGCGGGTTCAGAAATGAAAAGGTGGCGTACCGACTCGGTGCGGCAATTGTGATATTTGTATGCACGTATACCGCCTGGCTTACCACGCTCAGTCCCGAAAATGCGCTGCTCATTTCTTTTGTGCTGCCGGCAGTATTTTTCTTTCTGCTCGGACTCCGGGAAGCGCTGTTGTGGTTGGCCCCCGTTGGTGCGGCGCTCGCCGGCTACTGTATATTTCCCGAAACCGTTCATCGGGATCCGTTTCCCATGGTGGTCATCGTCCGGTTTCTGTCGAGTTTTTTCATCTTCACAGGTTACTCGGCAATGGTCCAGTATTTTCGCGAGCGCAGCATGCGGGAACTGCAGCAGGCGGAGACCCTGTTTCAGCGTGCGGCCAGAGAACTGAAAACCATCAGCGGCCTGGTGCCCATCTGCAGCTACTGTAAAAAGATTCTGGATGAGCAGGGGTATTGGCGACATCTGGAATTGTTTCTGAAAAATCACACCGGCGTTCATGTGAGCAGCGGATATTGTGAGTCGTGCGCGCAAAGGCTCGGAAAAGGGTACGAAAGTGGGGGCTTTCCAGTACCTGCATCCCTGGAACCCCTGTTGCTGTGGAAAGAGACGTTCGAAAATATGCGCCGCAAGTTTGTGGTGTACAGCGGCTTGATTGGCAGCGCGCTCCTCTGGGGGTTTATTCAGCGGGATATTGTCCAGGGCAGGACCGGACAGGCTGTTACTCAGATAATCATCAGCGGTCTTTTGCTGGCAACGGTCTGGATTCAGCATCGGGCGTCCAACCCCCGAACGGGTTTCTGGCTTGTCAGCGGGTTGCTGTTTGCGCTGCTGACCCAGCCATTTTTTTTTGAGGGTGCGCAAATTTCGGAGCTGTACTGGTTGTATCTGTTGCCATTGTTTTCGTCGTTTCTGCTGGGCGTGCGCGTTTCGGTGATACTGTCGACTGTGTTGCTCGGGTTTGCCTGCATGGTACTGTTTGTGCCCCATTTTCCGGTACATGGGAATGTGACAGCAAATACCCGGCTATATTTTATTCTGTCGTTCACCCTTGTTTCGACTCTCTCCATTTATATGGAGAGACTTCGCCAATTGTACATGCAGGTGCTGATGCAGCGTCTGGCATCCGTTGAACAGACCTATCGGAGTATCCGGACAGTGAAGGGACTGGTCCCCGTGTGCAGGGAGTGCAAGTCCATTCGCAACGACCATGGGTTCTGGACCCGTTTCGATAGGTATCTGCTGGAAAATGCCGATGTGGTATTCAGTCACGGCATCTGCGAAAGCTGTCTGGCCAGGGAAGCACCGGATGTACTTCGGGAAATGCAGGAAGAGACAGAGGGGGCGAAAAAAGGGTCAACAATCTGATGTGGCGGAGACTCCCGGCGGTAGCAGCAACCGCTGATTTCGGGATAGTTCAGTTTTTACAGTCCAGTGGAACCGGGGTATTTCTGTGATATGTTTCATCATTCATTCCCTCTCCGATATGAGGTAAAGAAAGTCCAGTCGGGTCAGATTCGGGAAACCATCCTGTAACGTTTCTGACCGGGGATGTGACTGTGCCATCCATTTTACCCTATTTTTACAACAGTGGGTTTTTCCTGATTTTGCAGGTCCGTAACTGAATCTGATTGGCGGGGATTGGAAGGATGTATGTTTGCGATATCGTGGATGACACATTGTGTGCCATTCAATCGATGTTGCAGCGACCGCGAGATGACGATAGTTATGTAGAACCCTGTGGATATGATCGCTTGTGTCCATTTTGAAATGTTTCCGCTCTTTGGCATGGAATATGCGGTTGTACGAAATCAACCCTTGAACCCATCTGGAGGTGTGATTGATGAAATACATATTTAAACCTGGATTGAACCTGTTTTGCGGGTTGTGGCTTTCTACGATGTTCCCCACTGCGACACTGGCCAGCGATGGCCCCCCCCTGTGGATCTTTGAAATGAATCAGGATGGCCAGAATGTGAACATTGTGCTGCAAATGTCAGATATCGCAGAACCCGGGTTTGAGGAAGCATTCCAGATTACGCGCACCGGCAACGGCGAAACCGTGCTGGTGCTGGCGGATCATTTCTTCAATGAGAATGATGCGATATTCACGGGAGAACCCGGTTGCCAATGGCTCGGTATGGACATGGCACCCGCGGAATTCTGTCGCAACGAAACGTGCGACGGCTGTGAAGACGCCGAATTCTTCCGGTCGATGTGCAGCGACTGTGATGGGGATGGCACCCCGGATTGCTGGGGCGACTGTGTGGAAAACAGCGAGACCGGTGAAATGGTGTGCCGTGAAAACTACTGTGACACCCACAACGACTGCAACTTCGACTGTGACGGCGACGGCATCAACAACTGTGCAGGGGGGTGTGAGACGGTATATCGGTTTGAGATCGTCGACGAATGTGTGCCCGCGGGGCATTATGAGTATGCCTATTACAGTAAGCGTTTCGAGTACTTGGAGTGGGATGCCCTTACCTGGATAGATGGCCCTACGGTCATTGATGTCTCCGATTCCGGTCAGGAATGCACGCCGCTGCGTGAAAGCGAAAATGAACATACCGTCCGTGACGATGATGGCGTGGATGCTGGCAGTGAAGACAGCGTTATGTCGTGCAGCTCTCTCCCTTTGGGGACAATGCCGGAATCCTCGATTTTTTCCCTGCTCTTCAATTTGTGACGTGTTGCGGATGAACCGTTGCACGTGATGGGTTGCGCCGGCGCGCGTGCCCATTGGCCAATCCGGACCTCGGTGAAACACGTCGCTGTTTGCTATTCAATGATGATATATGTTTCAGCGGTAATTTCCACACCGGTGAGACAGGAGAAGTCGAGCTCGGCGAGCACTTCATTGATACAGTTGAACTCTTCCTGTGTCAGCTGATTTTTTTCCAGCAGCGATTCCGTAAGCGTTGCCTTGCCGTCGTTGTCAACAGTGGCAAACGGTGCTCCGCCGGTGAAAAATGCCAGTGGCGAGTCACAGGCGTTCATGGTGGTCTGGATGATTGTACCCGCCTGGGTTTGCCCGCCGCCCGTTATGTAGGTATATTCGGGGACGCACTTGACGCCGCTCTCCCGTAATATGCCAACGACTTTTGTGTACATCTGCTGAACATCCGATTCGTGGGGATGCAATTCAAATTGAACATCCCCGGCAGCACTCCCGGAATGTCCATAGATGGCGGGCGTGTAGCTCCCGTTCTCGTTGTCGTAGTGAAAGGTGCCCGAGGCGCAGGGCGCAACGACGCTGGCGGCATTGAGAATGGCAGCTTCTCCCGGTGTATTCAGAGTGGAGTTCAATTCGCAGACCGGCAGAGACATTGAGGTCGAATCGCTGTCGGTATCAGTATCGGTATCAGTATCGGTATCGCTGTCGGTGTCGGTATCGGTGTTACTGTCAGAATCCCCACTGGTGGCGGTTTCATCAGAACCGCCATCCGGGTTGGTATCGGCCACATCCTGACAGGCCGTTACAGAACCGAATGCCAGCAATGCCATCAGGGGCACCGCATTGACTGTGAACGAGGATGCCCCTGGCACATATGCAATCTGTTCATTGAAATCATTTTCCAGGGTTTCAAGCGCGCGTTCCAGTATTTTTCGGCCCATGCGGTACGCGTCCACCAGGGCATAGAGGTCCACCGCTTCGTTATCTTCACAAATGCGGATGCCATCGCTGTATGCCTGCAGCGAAAGATGAAATGCGCCCGTGCGACAGCGCTCCAATGCCCGGACATGCCGGGGAGCAGGTGAGAATCCAAGCCGCTTCGCCAGTGCGATACGGTAAGCCATTTCGTGCAGTCGATACATGATTGAATAGCGTCCGAAACCATTGCTGCGCAGGGAAGCGAATACGTGTTCGAACCTGGCGAGCCCCGGGTTGTCAAATGTGTACAGGTATCGAAGTGGATTGCCACGCAGACGACCTTCGGCATGCAGTTTTTCAGTCATTGCCGTACCGGCGAAAGCATGCATCTGCGTGAATTCCACATATCCCGTGTTCAATGCTTTCAAATGATCAAGCACGCTCTTCATGGATGCCAGCGTGGCGTATGGATGCAACAACAGTACATTGGAAACGGTGGGAATGCCTGCATTGTTTAAAAGTCGAACAGCCGCAAGCTGCTTTTCCACATGTCCCGGCCGGGAAAAGGCGTTCCCATCATCAATAAGGTCAATGCCCACATGCGCACGCACCATACCCGCCTGGACCAGCGCTTCACAGAGAGACGGTGTTATCTGGCTGGCGTTGATTTGGCCACTGAACCCGTACTGTCGGACTTTTTTGTGTCGAAGCTGCTGTTCAAATTCAGACAGAAAGGCATGGGCTGCCTGCGGACCGCTCGGCAGCAGATGCTCATCGGCAAAGGCAAAGTAGCGCACATTCCGTTTGTGGTACAGGTAGGCCATTTCATCGGTTATGTCATCCACAGTGCGACGGCGGACCCGACCGTTACCGCAGGGATAGGGCGCATTGTTTTTTATTGCCTCTTCCCTTTCCAGTCGCTGAAGCGCGGCCGGCCCACAGTAGTCACAATTCCCCATGCAGCCCCGCGATGCGATCAGACTTGCAGCATGGCAGTTGAGTATCTCGGGCAATTCATCCCGGGCAGGCCAGGTGTTCATGGGAATCGTGCTGTGCACTGGAGCCGGATTGCCGTCGCCCTTGCGGGTGGTCAGTCCGGCCACTTTCTGCAGGTGGCCATGTCGAACAACCGTGGCCACCAGCTCTGGCAGCACGACTTCTCCGTCGAAACGCACAATGGAATCCAGCCATCCATGGCGTTCCAGAAGCCAGCTGCGTTGCAGGGTTGCCCATCCCCCGCCGCAGGTGATGTGGCCTCTGTACCCTCTATGACAAAGTGCGTTTCCAAGGCTCAGCAGCAACACTGCGCAGGTGGCATCGGTGATGGACAGACCCAGCACTGCGGGCGAACGAGCCATTATTTCATTGGCAATACCGGTGATTTCATTGAATCCGTTGATGGACAACACGCGGACATCGATACCGGCGTTTTGTGCGGCCCCTTTCAAATACTGCAGTGCCAGGTTTTCGTGGGCGGCGGGTTGCCGTCCAACAAGGATTACGTTCGATGGATGTGACATGGTCATCCTTTCATTTTTTGCGCCGGAATAGCGTGTTCATTTATCTGGTAGAGATAATCCGGGCATGTCGGTAAGTGAGAACCGACAAAGAAACGGGCCGATACCCCTCAACCCTGAAGGATCGATAATATAGCAGTTGATCTGAGTCACTGAAGATGGTGAAGCTGGCATGTGTCCCCGGTTTCGTTCAGCCTCGTTCAGCGTCAGATCAGTTTTTCCGTTTTTTTAACTGTGAATGGGGACCGGTGGTTTTCCGTTTTGATTTTCGCACTCCCGCACCGGGCGGGTTGGAATCCCGCTTTACCGAAATTTTATCTCTGGTGATGCCGGCGTTGGTTGGGCGGGATGGGCTAGAGTCCCGGCCGGTCTGGTCAGGGTCGGAATCCCGATCGCCTCTGGCCACGGGCAATACCACCGAAAAGATGGCGCCATGTCCCAGCTGGCTGCGCACTTCGATTTCGCCACCGGCGTCCCGGATGAGCCGCTGGCAAACCGAAAGGCCCAGACCGGACCCCTTGGACTTGGTGGTAAAAAACGGAATAAAAATATTCTGAAGAACGCGCGGTTCAATTCCCGGGCCGTGGTCGGCAAATCGAATCTCAATAAAATTGGTCTGGTCGGGTTCGAGGAGCCCGGGCTGCAATCGCCGTAATATCCGAAGCTTTGTCGAAATTTCGAGTTTCTGATTTTCCACGCCGCTCATGGCCTGCTCCGCGTTGATAATGAGATTCAGAAATACCTGATGCAGTCTTTCGCCGTCGATGAACACGCCGGGCAGGTCATCTCCCAGTTCGGTGTTGATTTGCAGTTCACTTCGCCGGCCCGCTTCAAATACCTGAACGGTACGAATGAGAATTTCGTTCACATGCAGCTGCGCCGGGGCGCCGGACGACGGCCTGGCATATGAGAGGAAATCATTTACCACGCGATTCAGTCGATTCACCTCCTCAACAATGATTCCCAGATACTCGGCATCTTCGTTATCCTGATCTTCTTCCGCGATGACTTCCTCAATGAACTGGGCCGCGGCTTTGATGGCGCCCAGGGGATTTCGGATTTCGTGGGCGAGTCCCGCCGACATTTCCCCGAGCGCAGCCAGGCGGTCTCTTTCTTTCATCTGCTGATACAGCTGGGAATTTTCCACGGTAATGGCAGCCTGGGATACCAGCCCCGCCAGTGAGTTGACCTCCTCGGCGGAGAACGCATCGTTGATTCGCTCATCCTTCACGCACAAAAAACCCAGAAGGTCCTGTTCGCCTTCGAGGAATAACACGACGTCGGCTTTCAATTGCTTGAGCAGTCGTAAAGATTCGCTGATATCATCGGTGGTTTCCGCCTTGCCCGCCTTCAGTGAGCGCTCCCGTCGGGATTCGAGGTTGGCGGCCACCAGGGCACCCCCCTTGGAGAAGGTGCGCAGATATCTTCGGGCAACGGCAGCTTCCACGCGTTCCAGCTCCGGGGCGGGACCGGCGGCAGATTTGAGGTCGTATCCCCGTCCGTGGGCGTCAAACAGGTACAGTGACGCATGGGTAATGCGTCTGGAGTCTTCGAGGCCGGAAATCAGAACGTCCACCATGGTTTCGGTATTGATGACATGGGCCAGTTTGAACCGTAAGTCCGCTACCTTCTGTTCGAGAAACAGTCGTTCCCCGAAAAAGAAGTCCGAAATCTTCTGCTCCACAAAATCCCGCAGGGGGTCAAAAAGCAGCAGAATGATGAGGGAGGCCAAAAATGCGTTGAGCAGAAAGCCTTTGCCCGTCCCCACCAGATGCACCAGGGCAAAGTAAATAAGGGAGAGAAACAGCCCCATCAGAGACAGCACGGCCAACCGTCCGAGCATTTCGTAGAGATCGAGAATCCGGTAGCGCACGATGGATTGCGAAATGAAGTACAGGTAGAGCAGGGTCATGGCCAGACTGACCGGTGGAATATAGATGTCGAAAATATGACCTGCCTTGTCGAGCACCTGCAGACTGACCACGATGAATCCGCCGCCGGCCAGATAGCGGATTCGGGCGGCATCCACCCTTGTGGCCGCGGTGCGCGCCTGTACATTCAAATCCAGGAGCGCCACCAGCATGAAGCCCACCACATACGCCAGAATGGCTGGCCCCACGGCTGGCTTCAGACTGGCCGGATAGATGATTATCGCGATGAGGGATATGGCCAGAAAGACCGCCACCCGGACCAGGCGGAATCGCCGTTCGGTCAGACTGAATGATTTGAAGAAGAATATGCCGCCCAGGGGAATGATGGTGGCGAAAACCAGCGACAGCCGTTCCAGGATGGGCAAGCTGAGCAGATGGAACAGGAACAGGGAAAAATAGTACAGGGTCAGGTTGCCGCACAGCAGAATGAACAGCTTCTGCCGTGTGTCCTTGTCGCGACGCAGCAACATTGAAATGGTAATGGCCAGGGTAATGATCCAGCCCAACAGGGCACTCTGTACTCTCGATTCATCCACAATGCTGAAGTGTAGGTGTTTTTTTTAAAACAGGAAGGGGAAACTTCGGCAAAAAAAAAATTTGGCGGACTGGCCGCGTTGAATCCTGTGAAATTCTGTTCTGCTGAGGTATAAGGCGGTATGAAAAAGAGTCTGAACTCAATATTTATAACCGTGATGTGCATCATTTCCGGATGGATCGGCGGCTGCGGCTGCTGTGGCGCATCGTCATCCACCGGCACATCGTCGTCGACTGGCGCATCGGATGCCGCAACTGCCCACTCCGGGGACGGCGAGCGCATCCCGGATTCCGAAAAGGACCTGCAGTCCATCTCACCGGCACATCCATTGATTCGGTACGTGGGGCGGGTGGATTTCAGCAAACCGGAAGCCCCCTGCTTTTCTTATCCGGGGGTCAGTATCCGGGTAAAATTCAATGGAACACGGCTTCATGTTCTGCTTGACGACAATGCATTGCATCAGGCTGCGGATACGACCAACTATTTCAACGTCATCGTGGATGGCGGTGAGCCGGTGCGACTGAAAACGGTGCCGGAACAGAAGGTGTATGTGCTGGCCGAAAAACTGAACGCCGGGCCCCACGAGGTGGAGTTGTTCAAACGCTCGGAAAGCAGCCATGGCGATCACCTGAATGTGGGCAAGGTTACCATCCGCGGTTTTCAGCTGGACAGAGACGCGGAGCTGTTGCCGCCATCTGAACGGAAACTGAAAATGGAGTTCATCGGCGATTCCATCACTTGCGGATATGGCAATGAATTGTCGGTGGCCAATCCAATGAATCATCATTTCACCACCCTCAACTCGAATGCATACATGGCCTGGGGGGCCATCGCCGCGCGGCAGCTGGACGCGGAGTATGTGGCTGTGGCGTATTCCGGTCGCGGGGTGGTAAGGAATTTCGGTGGCTTTCAGTCCCCGGTCGTCCCCGAAATATATCTGAATACCCTCCCGGATGATCCGGATGCGGTCCCCTGGGACACCTCTGCGTACACGCCGGATATTGTGGTCATTAATCTGGGCACCAATGATTTTTCAGAAGGGGTACCCCCCGGAGACGCAGTGGATGCGCTCGAAAGGCAGTATGCCGATGGGTACGCCCGGTTCCTGGAAACGTTGCTGTCGTATTATGGGAACGCCCGGTTCATTCTGACCATGGGTCCCATGCTTTCAGATTCATTCCCGCCCGGGGTCAACGCTGCAACCCGGGTAGAGCGGGTATTGCACCAACTGGTGGATGCCCAGAAGGAAAAGGGACATACCAATGTTCATATGTTGGTGTTGTCGCCCCAGCAACCGCCGTTCGGCGAAGACTTTCATCCGACGGTGGCCACCCATCAGAAAATGGCCGCAGAGCTGGTGACGTTTATCAGAAGCCTTCAGTAAGAGGTTGAGCAAAGACAAGCAAGTTCATGTTGACTTTTTTATGACCAGGCTGGCACGGAAAATATCATAAACAAAATTACCCGGTGTCCGTTATTGCTTCTGAACTGAAGCAGTACGACATATTGGTGCTTTTGCCATTGGGTCGTGTGCACTCTGAAGGAGTTGAGGATGGCATCTACCTGGGACAAATCGTGGGAAATCGGGATCGGGGAAATTGACAGACAGCATGAGCAACTGCTCAATGTCATCAACAGGCTGGGCGACGCCATGAAGGCGCAAAAAACCGGCGATGTGCTGCTTGGTGTTCTGGACGAGTTGGACGAGTATACCCGTAAGCATTTTGCGTTTGAAGAGGCGCTGATGAGACGATATAATTACGATGGGCTTGATATGCACAAATCGCTGCATACCAAATTCATTTCTCAGGTGAAGGATTTTAAAAAACAGGTGGCGGAGGGAAATATTTCAGTGGGAGTGAAGATGTATCACTTTCTCGGGGACTGGTGGCGGGAGCATATCCGGGGAACCGACAGCAAATATACGGAAGTGATGACGGAAAAAGGCGCACGATAAACGGGCGCGGTACAGGTATTTCCCAATAACTGCCGTGTTGTATCCTGTAGATGGCGATCCGTTTCCGTTCAAATACGCCATGGCGAATTCATCTTCCCCTTTCAAAATTCGAAATCAGCCTTAAATTAAATCCGGAATAGAAATACCAATATAGCTGATTGGGCCTGAACACCTGTATTTCACGTACAGATGGCGCGGGCGCGATTGGCGTTGAAAAGGGAGAAACGACGATGAAAATTGGCATAATCGGTTCCGGTGACGTGGCAAAAGCGCTTGGCAATGGATTTATCGGGCTGGGGCATCAGGTGATGCTGGGCTCGCGGGATCCGGCGAAATTGAAGGAATGGGCAACAACCAGCGGCGGTATTACAGGTGATTTTTCGGAAACCGCCCAATTTGCAGAGGTGGCGGTACTGGCGGTAAAGGGAACCGCGGCGGTCGCGGTATTGCGGCTGGCAGGGGTTGAGAACCTGAAAAACAAACCAGTGATTGACGCATGCAATCCCATTGCGGATGCGCCGCCCGAGGACGGGGTTCTGCCGTTTTTTACTGGCCCCAATGAATCGCTGATGGAAAAGCTGCAGCACATTGCCCCGGATGCACACCTGGTAAAGGCATTCAGTTGCATCGGCAGTGCATTGATGGTGAATCCGGATTTCAGGGATGGCAAGCCAACCATGTTCATCTGTGGCAACAGCACGGATGCGAAAAATAAAGTGACATCGCTGTGTGAAAAACTGGGATTTGACGTGGCAGATATGGGCGGCGCAGCAGCTGCACGGGCCATCGAGCCCCTGTGCATGTTGTGGTGCATACCGGGATTCAGGGAGAACAACTGGCGTCACGCATTTAAACTGATTCGATGATTGAACGCACAGCAGCGGGAAGCGGGGGGGAATGGGTTACAATCGGATTACTTCGTAGAGCCATCCGCCCCGGCGGAAGACGCGGACCAGCAGGTCATCGCCTTTTTTCAGAGATTTGATGGCCGCGTTGAAGTCGTCAAGGCTGCTGATGGGGTTTCGGTTCACTTCGGTGATGATGTCTCCCCGTTGGAGAGATTTAGCTGCGTCGCTCTCCCTGTTCACGTCCGTCACCACCACGCCACCAGTTACGGATTCCGCACCCAGCTGACTGCGCGTCAGGCTATCCAGGGGGGCAACGTTGAATCCCGGGCCGGCATCCGAACCGCCGCTCTGCCCCTTCCCTGCGGCAGCGGTGAGATCGTTGGGCATGGTACCGATTTTAATTTTCAGCGTTTTATTTTTGCCGTCCCGGACAATATCAAACGTGTACACCTTTTCCGGTACCAGAGAGGCGACCATTGCCGGGAGATCCCGGGAGCTCTTCAGGGTTTTGCCGTTCACCGCCATGATAACATCCCGTTCCCTGATACCGCCTTTTTCACCCGGGGAACCAGCCACAACCTGAGTGACCAGGGCGCCTTTGCTGCTTTTCAGATTGAGCACTTTGGCCAGGTTGTCATCCATGGGCTGGAAAACAATACCGAGCCAGCCGCGAACCACTTTTCCGGTTTCCTTGATGGAGTGAATCAATCCTCTGGCCAGATCGGAAGGAATTGCGAAACCGATTCCCTGTCCATTTCGGGAAATTGCCGTGTTGATTCCCACCACTTCGCCGGCCAGGTTGAACAGTGGCCCTCCGGAGTTGCCCGGATTGATGGAAGCGTCGGTCTGAATGAACTCATCGTACGGGCCTGCGCCAATGACGCGTTCCTTTGCAGAAACAATACCGGCGGTGACAGTGTGATCGAGTCCAAACGGATTTCCGATGGCGACCACGTGATCACCCACGCTTAATTTTGATGAGTCGCCAAAGTGGACCACGGGCAGTTTGTCCGCGTCTTTCAGTTTCAGCAGCGCTACGTCCGTCCGCTCATCGGACCCCACCACTTCCGCAGTAAACGTCCGCTCATCCGACAGGGTGACTTCAATTTCGTCAGCACCGTCTACCACATGATGATTGGTGACCACGTAACCATGACTGTCAATGATAAATCCGGATCCCATGGCTTTCTGTGCATAGTCGGGGACTTCATCCGGTGCACCGTATCCGCGATCTCTGGGGCCGAAGAAAAAATCAAACAGGCTGGACGGCCCACCGAATCCACGCATTTTCATTTTTTTGCTGATTTTAATATTCACAACCGCGGGCCCCACTTTTTCAACCAGCGGCGCAAGGGAAACATTCGGATCGTAGCTGAGGGGAGAGAGAGGGGCGTTCTGGGATTTGGCGCTTGTTCCCTGCTGGTGCTTTTTCCCGGATGCACCACAGGCGACAGCCGCAATAAGTCCTACGGTGAGCAGTGCGACGATGGTTCTGGGAAAGTGACTTCGTGATTGTTTGAATGTTCTCATTATTTTTGCCTCCATCTTTGATTTTCGCTGGGTGCAACAATTTTACCGGGGCGTTTATTTCCACAATTTGCGAACTGTTGCTATTATTTTGCCATGATTCGAAATCGAAATCTCTTTATCCTCGGATTGCTGCTGGTGGCGATTGGCGCCGCGCTCAGACATGCGGACCGAATCGGCGTGTCCCGTGTGCTTGAAGTGTTGCCAGCCGACACGCCGAGCTGGGTCATCGCACCGCGCACCTGGGTGATTGCCGGCGGCATCTGTTTTCTGCTCAGCCTTGTGGCGGGTGTTTCGGTTGGATTCAAGAAAAAACAACGTCGGGAAAAATTTGCGCCCGTATCTCTGGAGGGGTTGGACAAGAAGATATCGGAATGGACGGGGGCTTTCAATCCGGACATTCCGTTGATTGTGGATTTCATCATTTTTCAGGCGATTCGCCATGGCGCTTCAGATATCCATTTTGATCCGGGAGCGACCGGAATGCAGGTGAAATATCGCCGGGAAGGCATGATGCTGCCCGTGACCACAATTGAAAAGCGAATGTGCTCTTCAATTGTGAATCGGCTTAAAGTGCTGTCCAATCTGGTTATCTATAAGGATCAGACGCCCCAGGATGGCCGATTCGATCGGGAAGATGACAGCGAATTTGAGTCGGTGCAGCTCCAACGGTCAGGGCTGGCAAAAACCGACTTTCGGATCGCCTTTATGCCCACGCTGCATGGGGAGCGGATTGTGATTCGTATCCTGGGGTCCCGCGGCGATGAAACCGACCTGACCTCCCTTGGCATGAGCGATGATGACCTTCAGACCTTCCGGCGGCTTATCGCTCAGCCTCAGGGAATGATTATTCTGACCGGGCCGACCGGGTCGGGGAAAACCACCACCATTTTTGCCGCATTGCAGGAAATTATGCGCCAGTCCGGGGGAAAAAGATCCATCGCCACTCTGGAGGACCCCATCGAGTTTGATGTGGCGAACATCAATCAGTCGCAGGTGGATGAAAAGCGGGATTTCACATTTGACAAAGGGTTGCGCGCCATTCTGCGCCAGGACCCTGATGTGATAATGGTGGGTGAAATACGGGATTTTGAAACGGCGAAAATTGCCATTCAGGCCGGGATGACCGGTCACCTGCTGATTACGACCGTGCATACGGGCAACAGTGCGGCCGCCTTTTCGAGACTATCCGAAATGGGGATTCCAACGTATTCGCTCAATTCTGCCATCACCGCGGTGATGGCCCAGCGCCTGGTTCGGAATATCTGTCCCCACTGCAGGCAACCCGGGGCGGTGGATGACGCAGGCCTTGCCATACCTGGCGCAAGTACTGCCCCCGCCGGCTGGCAGCAGTTTTCAGGCAAGGGATGTGCCATCTGCGACAATACGGGATATCTGGGGCGAACTGCCATTTTTGAAATTCTGGAGGTGAATGAATCCATTCGAAAACAGATCGCTGCCGGGGATGGGAGTGAAGAAATATATAGCGCTGCCAGGCAGCAGGGCTTGAAAACCCTGTGGGAGAAAGGGCTGGATGCGGTCAGTGCCGGCAGAACCACGCTGCAGGAAATTGAAAGAACCATTGCAGCGACCATGAAGTAAATGGATAAATCACGTATATACTGGAAATTTATTCGGTTTATAGTAAATTATTACCGCTGTTCCCCACGGGTTGCTCTGTTGAGATCCCGTATTTCGGGGAGCAACTTCGGAAACTGGTGACGCGATTTATGCGGGATATATTGAGCGCTCAAAAGAACAGATGGAGATGGGCAGGTCAACTGGGCCTTCTGGTATGGCTCTTTTCGACATCCGTTGCGGCGCAGAATTACGAAGGGCAGTGGAACCGCACATATCTTCAGTTTTCGGTAAATGTGGAACATTGGGGGGAACATTGCGGTGTCCGTCCCCGTTCCTACAGCAGCCGGGCTCAGAAACAAACCGAAATTCTTCAGAATAAGGGGCATCTGTTTTTTTCCACCGGTGGACTGCGGACCGACCGATGCAATTCCCCGAACCCATCGTTGAACACGCTGACCACATCACGGTCTGCCAATATGTGGACCCGGACCTGCGAAACACCGTCAAGTTCATCGAAATACGAAAAGATTGATTATACATTCAGTGGCACCGACGACAAGCTGACCTACGTGGCGGAGTCGTCCTTCCGATGGTCGCTCAATGGTGATTTGTGCGTGGTACGATGGGTCGAGCGGAGAACTTACCAGCGCGCAGCATCAGAAGAGGGCAGTTCCGGAGGATCGCCAATCGTCCGGGTTCACAAAGATGACAGTTTTTCAAAAAAGTCCAGAGAAAGGGCGGAGAATTCAGTCTGCAATACCCCCGGCAAAGCGAAAAGACTGATACTGGCGCCACTGAAAGCGCGCGTCAGTCCATCCCAATCTCTGTGTTATCAGTTGAAAGGGGTCGACGGTAACGGTTGCCGGTTCCCCGTTGCCGCCAGTTGGTCCGTGGCGCAGAATGGCGTGTCGCAAAATCATCTGATGACGGATCACGGATGTTTCAAAGCGGGCGATAATGCGGCAGAATCGGAGGGTGTGTTCGAGATAACTGCCCGTTATCGGGGACTTCATGTTTCAGCGAGGCTGGAAGTTGCGTATCCCGATATTGGTGATCTGGCACGAGCGCGTCTCGATATTGCCCGGGAGCTCGATGCATCGGAGACAGATTCGGATAACGAAAGGTCTGCAGGGCAAAATGGACATACCGGAGTGGCGGGCGGTTTTTCTGCGGATACCGTGGCAAATGGCGCATTGAATGGTGGCTCCCGACCATCGTGGATGATGTGGGCACTTGGAGGCGCGGCGCTGGTGTTTGTGGTTCTGGTGACGATTCTGATTGTGGTTCTGGTTCGTAGAGGGTATGGCGGCAGTCCATCGTCACCCGGTGTTGCACCGCCAGGCCCTCCTGCTGCAGCGCAGACGGTGCAATCCACTGCCAGGTCTTTCCGGGAAGACCCCGCCGCCCATTCTCCGGCATCCGTTGGCATGGTGTGTCCGCGTTGCGGGGCCGGCTATCCTCCCGATGCCAGGTTCTGTCCTCTGGATGCGGCCGAATTGACAGCCGCTGATCCTTCCGGAACCGCTGTTTTTCACAATTCATTTCCGCCGCCCAAAGGGATGATCTGTCCAAAATGCAAGCGCGGATACGAAATGGGTGCTAAATTCTGTCCTCATGATTCAACGTCTCTCGTTGAATATGCCAGATGGCGAAGTGAAATGGGGGAGAAACAATAGATAGGGTAGATGTCACATGGGTTGAATCCGTACAGCGGTGACGTTGTTCAGTGCGAAAGAATACAGCTGCCAGGTGGGATTTTCTGGTATTTGTACGCGTCTGGTGAAGATCTTTTGGCGTTCAGTAACGTCCTCAGGTATGGTGGGGGCGGAAAGGGGCGTAAAAGCAGGAGATTAGGCGCATTAAATTGTTAAATAAATATATTTGACAGCTTGATTTGAGTTCGCCCTTTATTTAAGATGTGTTTCTGAATTTTGGAGATTTCAGGAATATTACAGCAATTTAACAGCAACGACACGGTGTTCGCTTGCATATTAGTAAACAACCTGAGGATAAGATATGAAGATCATTTGTGACAATTGTGGCGCCAAATATTCTATCGCTGATGAAAAAGTTAAGGGGAAAGTTTTTAAAATCCGGTGCAAGAAATGCCAGGAATCAATTGTTGTTCGCGGCGATACTCAGGAACGTGCAGGCGCTACAGAGCCTTCATCCGATTCGGGCGGGGGAGATGTCGAAACAAAAGTTTTTGACTATTCCGGTTACAAGGGAAATGAACCGGTGTGGTATGTAGCGATTGAAGGTGGTGAGCAGCAGGGGCCCTATACCACGGATCAGATGAGGGAATATCTTAAATCGGGCAATATCACGACAGAAACATATGTATGGCGTGAAGGCCTGGAAGACTGGAAATTGGCCGGTGAAGTCAAGGAAATTTCAGGCGCAGGGGACGATGCGCAGGCTGGGGCTGCGGTGTCAGCTGCCGTGACGGCAGGAGGGACCGCTGCGGCGGACGGGGGGCTGTTTGGCAGCGCGGATACCGGTGGCGGCGGATTATTTGACAGTCCTCATGCAACCGAGAGCAACGCGGGGCTTTTCGATTCTCCGGTAGTGGATGATTCGGCAGGTGGCGGATTATTTGGGGGCCAGGCGGAATCTCCGGGAGATGTGTTTTCATCCGCTCCAGATATGTCTACAGGTGGGATGTTCAGTGCCGATCAGAATGCAGCTGCCACGAGTAAGGATGGTGGTGGTTTGTTTGATGGTCCGGTAGCGACCGGTTCCGGTGGTGACCTGTTTGCCAGTACTGATGCTGAAGACGGTGGCGGTATTTTCGCTTCGACCGAGGCACAGACCAGTGGTCCCCGTGTAACTGCAGCACAGGCCATGACCGGGCAGCGCAACGAAAATTCAGTGCTTTTTTCCCTTTCAAATCTTCAGGCACTTGCTTCAGATTCCATGGATTCCTCCGCTTCAGATGATGGCGGGGCGGTATCGCCCTTCAGTGGCGGTATGGCGGCTGCGCCTTCCGGCGAAGCTTCCGGGCTGATTGATATTCGGGCCATGGCCAGTTCTCTGACAGCTGAAGCTGAAAAAGCGGACGATGTGGATGAAATGTTGTCCTTCGGTGGTGGCGGTTTCGCTTCCACGCTGGGTGCGCCGGTTCTGACCGCTGCCAAGCCTGCAGGTATGAGTCTGGGGGTGAAAATTGGCATTGCAGCGGGTGTTGTTGTGCTTCTGATTGGTATCGTTATCGCCGTGGTGATGATGGCACAGAAAGACACCTCCGCACAGGATGAGAAAATTGCCATGCTCATGAAGCAGATTGAGGCGATGAAATCCCAGGGGGCCAGCGCTGAAGACATATTAAAGGCGAGAACCGAGCTGGAAAAAACCCAGGAAGAGAAAAAAGCGATTCAGACAGGTGATGCGGTGGCTGAAAATACTCAGGAAGGTAAAAACGCCGGGAATAAAGAGTCCAGGGACGATCAAAAAGACGAATCCGGGTCTTCCAGTCGCAGCAGCAAAAGGAAAAGCGTTGCATCCGCCAATTCCGGATCGGGTGATTCGGGGACATCATCGAAAAAGGAGTCGTCTTCCAGTAGCAGCAGTGCCAGTTCATCCTCCGCTTCGGCCGCAGCACCGGCCCGGAGAAAAGCAAGTGCGCTGGATGACTTGCTTGGCGGTGGTGGCGCCAGGAAAAAGCCAGCTGCGTCATCTGCTTCCAGTGGTGGTGGTGGTGCCAAATTGACGCGTCAACAGGTGATGTCCGGAATGAATGCGGTCGCCGGCTCAGTGAAGCGATGCGGCGCAGGGAAGTCCGGCACATTCAAAATCAGAGCAAAAATAGAGCCCAATGGCCGGGTTTCCAATACTCAGGCAGTGGGACAGTTTGCCGCGACGCCCGCAGGAACTTGTGCTGCCAATGCCGTCAAACGGGCGCGATTCCCCCAGAGCTCATCAGCCACCAACGTAACCTATCCCTTTAAAATCTGATATTTGGACATTTCCCCGCTTGCCGGTGAGTTTTCCCGATTGTCTGAAATCGTATTTTGAAACGGTTTATGCCTGCTGAAAGTATTGAAGCAGAGTCAGGACCATGAACCCGGTCCCTCCCTTCGGACACAGGCGGGTAGCCGCTCCATTCCGTGCCGGCCCTGCAATATCAAAGTGAACCCATGTCTTCCGGGTTACAAACTTTTTAAGGAACAGGGCCGCCAGAATGGTGCCGCCAAAGCGATCGCCGCTATTCTTCAAATCGGCCACATCACCGGTGACTTCTCTTTCAAGTTCACTCGCCAGAGGAAGTGGCCATATGAGTTCACCGGCGTAGTCCGCGGCCTCAAGCCATTTTTGCCGCAGCGATGGATCATCGGAAAAAATAGCGCCACGCTGTTTGCCGAGGGCAATGGCGCATGCGCCGGTAAGGGTGGCGAGATCGACTATTTCATCGTGATTCCGGGTACTGGCCAGTGCCAGCGCATCCGCAAGCAATAGTCGGCCTTCCGCATCGGTGTTGACGATTTCAACTGTTTTTCCGGAATAACTCTGAATAACATCGCCCGGACGCAGACTGCGGCTGCCGATGGCGTTTTCGGCCACGGGAATGTATGCGGTGACCGTGTGTGGTACATGAAGTGCGGTCAATGCTCCCATGGCACTCAACACTGCAGCCGCACCAGCCATGTCCGTTTTCATATTCTGCATGGATGCCGCGGGCTTGAGACACAGTCCCCCGGAGTCGAACACCACGCCCTTGCCCACGATAGCGATTCGCTTTCCGCCACTTCTGGCTGGTGTATATTCAAGCTCAATCAGCGCGGGTGGAGTCTCCGCCGCTTTTCCAACAGCATGAATGAGATGAAACCCCTTTTTCTGCAACATTGCTCCCGAAATTACCTTGCAACGAAGATTGTCCCTTCTGGCTATTTCACGCGCATGTTCAATCAACTCCGCAACACCAAGCCGGTTGGCGGGTTCGTTTACCATGTCTCGACACAGGGTGACGGCATCCGCACGAATCGATGCAGTTTTCACCATTTTGCTTCCTGCACTGTGATTGGGATTCTTTTGTACGGTTCCCACCTTCAGGTGGATCAATGACGATGATTCCGGTTTTGATTTGTACCGATGAAATCGATACGCACCGAGGGTTGCTCCTTCGATGCAGGCAGCAACGTGCTGCTCGCGCAACTCATCCAGGTAAATACTGCAGGTTGAATATTTCTGACCAACAGTGATTTTTATACCTCTGGCGATAGCTTCACGCCACGTTCGGATATTTGGATTCGGGCCAAGCCCGACGACGATAATTCGCCCGGTTCCCTTCGGCTCAAGTTTCAGATGCGTCAGGGCCTTCCCCTCATACTCCGCCAGAAGACGTTTTTCACCGGGCTGTTTGCTTAGAGACAGGCGGACTTCATTTACCGCAAAATTATTTCCACCGCAAACAAAGGGGACGATGATCATCTCAGACGTGCTGTCAACGAGGGGTTCTTTCGTATAAGTTCTCTTCATCAACTCTCCAGTCGGTTGTTACAGAATTTCTGAATTCATCCAAAACCATTTGTCCCATAATGTACAACGTATTTGAATGACTACGGACCTTTTTTCACCCGGACCAGAATGGCAGTGCCATGGCCAAACGTTCAGATGGCCGGTTACTGGTTTGGTGCGAACTGAATTTTTCACGTAATTTTGACGGTTTGTGGGCGCAATACGGTTCTGGCATATTATTCGCGTCAGACCTTTTTGCCTGCGCGGGCAGAAAGGAAAAACGCTAGTGGAACATGCAAAACAAAATGACGGACGAAAAGGGACCAACGGGAGAGTGTACAAAATTTTTTCTATCGTGGAAAGGCCCGGAAATGAAAAGAACATTTGGCGGGATATTGGCGTTGGCTGGTTGAATCGCGATGAATCAATTACCTGTAAACTGGACTGCATTCCAATCAACGGTGTGCTTCAGCTTCGGCAACATGATGGTCGCCGAAGTGGAAGTACCAACAACAATTCTTTTAGCAGAAGAAATGAAGGAGGATTTCAGGGATGAAAAGGATAAAGCAGAATATCTGCAAAACGATGGCGGTGTTGATGCTGCTGGCAATATCGTCGCAAGCTCTGGCCAACGAGTCGGCAGCGGAAAGTGCGGCGGTGGTGAATATTAACGATGCGTCGGAAGCAGAACTTGCATATTTGCCGGGAGTCGGGCCATCGACGGCATCACATATTGTTCAGTATCGAAAGCTTCGGCCGTTTCGAAAACCAATGCATCTGATGAGAGTAAAGGGAATCGGTCGCAAAACTTTCGCAAAACTGAAACCGTTTATTGTGATTGAAGGGCCGACGACCGCGACTGCAAAGATAAGAATTCAAACACCATAGATTCAACCACTGCCGGGTTGCGTGGTCCTGAACAGGTTACCGTGCAAAGTCAGCAACGTCTCATCGTATAAACTGAATTCTACAGAACATTCCTGCTGACTACAGGTTGGCGTTGGGGCGAAATTTTTTCAGCTTGTCCCGGAGCTCATCGGTCATCTCATCCAAATCCTGGAGCTCTTTGTAAGCTGGAAAAAAAGCCGGATCCATTTCGATGGCATCATTGAAATATCTGACGGCGCCTCTGGAATTTCCCTGCCGCTGGGATTCAACGCCATAACTGAAGGTCACTTCCGGATCTTCGATTTTACTCTTATACAGTTCTATGGTGTATGCTACGGCTTTGAACATGAAATTGCCACCCCGCCGCAGGTTGATGCGGATAATGGATTTCTGCACCTCCCATGACTCCGCCAATCCGGCTATGCGACCTGCCGGTTTGATGAACGAAGTCAGATAGCGGTCCGCATCGCCCCTTTCTCCCATGGCACTCATTGCCATGGCTTTCAGAGCGGCGATTTCGCTGGACCACGCACCGGCATTTTCTATGACGGCGTCTACATCCTGCACTACTTCGCCAATTTTTCCGGCTTCGTATTTCTGCTCAATTGCCAGATTTATCAGAGCGGGATGGTGCTGATATGCTGTATTCTGCATTGCTTTGCTGAGAACTATCTGCGCTTTTTTCCCCTTGTTGAGTGCCTGTAAAGACTTGATATACAGCGCAATGGCTTCCGGATAATCGGTTGACGCCAGCAATTCTCTGGCCTGGTTGTTTTTTCCCATTTCCATGTATTCAGAAGCGATAGCCACCAGCAATGGTCCGGAGCTCGTTTTTCTTGCAGCGAGTTCATCCAGCTCTTTTAATGCCGGCATATACCCCTGTGTTTTCCATATCACATGGATGCGATCCACCCGGGTTCTGAGATCATTGACGTCGGCAACGGCTTTTTCAGAAAGGAATTTAAGTTTGTCCGGTGGATAGCTGTTTCGCATCACCCTCAGTGCGAACGCAGCGATACAGCCATCTGTGGGGGATGAGAATTGATGAAAGATTTTCTGCAATCGGTTTTCGTGCCAGTTTTCAATGGCGTCTGCGCATTCAGAAAGTGTACCATTTTTCATCGCTGCAGTGAGACTGTACAGTCCTTCCTTATCTCCCAGTTTCTGGAGCAGTTCATACATCTCCAGCACAACCGAAACAAGACGAGTACTGATGTGTTCGGGGAGCCTGGATTTGGCGACGGTTAAATCTCCTTTTCGCACCGCGAGTATCCACTGCAATTCGTTCAGATCGAATGAAGATTTTTTGCTCAGTTCACGCAACGCCTTTTCCGCCTCCTGGACATCATAGAGTTCAAGCTGGGCGCGTGCGCGTAAGTCGTAAATTTCAACTCGAGGATTTTCTCCGGCGGATTTCAGAGCTTCCAATACGGCGTTGGGCCCGTTTTGTTTCATCACCGCTTTCCCGTACCAGGCCAACGTGTTCAACTGATATTTGTCATTCAGTTGCCGTTTCAGGATGCTGATGGCTTTGGGATAATTCCCTTCCTGCATGGCAAGGCGGCCTTCAATGAAACTGGTGTACGTTTTCAGAACCTCCGGCGCGTCTTTCACCTGAACTGTGAGTTCCTCTGCGGCGTTCCGGATTTTCTTCAACTCGCCATCACTGAGAGGGTCGCTGTTCCATAAAGGAAGACGTACGAGAAGCGACGTGAGTGCGCCATACAGATTTCCTGTGGAAGTGGTAAGCAATTCCGTGCTGTATGTGGCTATGGCAAGATTATCTCCCTGAGAAACACTGACTTCTATGAGCGTATAGAGTGGCGGGAGATAATCGGGAAACTGTTTGCGCATTTGCGTGAGTTTCTTTAAACCGGCTTCAAGGTTCCCCCGGGCAATATCGAGCCATGCGGATGTCAGATGAAGACGGGGCTCTCTGTTGTTTTGAGAAACGCCCAGTTTTATCAGTGCTGCGGCATCATCATATTGAGATTTCAGAATTGCACGGCCGGCCCGTGCTGCCAATGCAATGGCAGCTGAGTCGTTTTCAATGGCGTTGAAGGCGTTTTGCGCCGCAGGCAGAAGCGATTGTTGCTCGTTGAAAAGCCTGGATAAAAGAATTGTGTTCCATGCGAATGCTGCCTGGACATTCTGATAATCGGGATATTCGCTGGACAGGGAGCTGAGGACCCGGTTGCTTTCGTACATGACCTGCACCTGTGCAAAGGTTTCACCAATCATCGAGTCCTCAAGGCGCTGGGCGACGTTCTTTTTTTCGAGAATTTTATGCGTGAAAGCGCCAACAATGATCAGGATGAGCGCTACTGTGAAAATCGCCAGCGGCCATCTGACTTTCTGCCAGATGCGAACGGATCGCGGTACTGCCAGTATGGGCAGCGAATCGCGGCTGCTCGGGTGTAGAATAGAAGATTTGGATTCTACGTTTCGTATAAACGACGGTGTGTCATCTCTGTGCCGATTGCTGGACCATTGTGTGTCGTTATCTTTGTTTTCTGTCATGGCGTTTCAGTTTCCTGCCCCGAGATGGAAATCCCACGTTATTGCTTGCTGTTGGCGGCTATTCTGTCGGTTACTTTGGCATATTCAGAAATTTGCCGGCTCCGCTCATCGATGGCGGTGATGTGGGCATTGGCGATATGAATCAGTGGATTGTGTTCCGGATGCAATTTGGCAAATGCCGTGTACTGAATCCATGCATACTTGGCTTTTTCCAGATTTCCTGCAGCTTCCCATGTGATGGCGATGAGAAATAACGCTCGGGCATTCATTGCGGGATTCTCTTCCCCTGCGACGGTGGCAGCGGATGCCAGCATGTTCACTGCTTCTTCGTATTTTTCCTCCGCTTTGAACGCACACCCCAGATAATAATACGCCTCCGGCCGTGCAGGGTTTTTCAGCCGCGCCTTTTCGTACTGTTCTTCTGCGCCAGTCAAATCCTGCGTTACATATTTTCCGTGACCCATTGCCAGAAGACCTTCGTAGGTGTACTCCGGCGTCTGTTCCGATGCTGTCAGCGGGTTTTCGGACACTTCGCGGTCAGCACTCTGTGCCATGGCATTTGTACCAATTGTGAGAAGTATGATCAGACCCAGCGTTAAACGATTCATATTACCTCCCTGGTGGTGGAACCGACAATCATTGCAACACTTTACCATAGCCTCGGTTGTGGCTACAGTCTCCTTTTGTTTTTTTAAATATTTGAATTTATTCAAGATGACAATTCCAGTACGCTTTCCGCAGCGAAAGATGGCGTTGATTTTACAAAGTTCACCCGAATCTTCGGGCTGGCAACGCGCCACCTGGTATCTTCAGACAACGCATTGACGCGGTCCTCAACCAAGTAGTGAAAATAAAGTTATACTGTAATATGAAGAAGTGGCAAGTGTAATTGCCAAATCCCGCAGATTCAGTTTTTTTAATTGATGCCTGACTAAAGCAACAAAATGTTGTACAGCCGTTCCCGATAGAAGCCGATGCATTCGTCCTGGTAGCAGTAATTAAGGAGTCATAAAAATGTCAGAAATAAAAGCGTTCGCCGGAATACGGCCTGTTCAGGATAAAGTTTCTTCAATCGCGAGTCCGCCCTATGATGTGCTGTCCTCAAAGGAAGCGGCAGATATGGCGAAAAATAATCCAATCAGTTTTTTACATGTGGTGAAGCCCGAAATCGATTTAGGGGATGAAATTGACCCGTATTGCGATGCGGTATATGCGGCGGGAAAAGCCAATCTGCAGAAGTTGATTAATGACGGGCTCATGGTTCAGGATGAGTCGCCATGCCTGTATCTGTATCGGCAAATCATGAAAATTCATGGGAAAGATCATGTTCAGGTGGGTCTGGTTGCGGGCGTGAGTGTTGAAGAATACGAAAAGGGACTCATCAAGAAGCATGAATTTACCCGGGTGGCCAAAGAAGCAGATCGAACCAGACATGTGGAAACGCTGAACACGCAGACCGGACCTGTTTTTCTTACCTATCGCGCTGTTCCGGAGATAGACCGACTGATTGCCGAATATATACGGGAAACCCCTGTTTATGATTTCACGGCGGATGACGGCATTCAACACACTTTCTGGACCATTGCAGACGCCGACCGTATTTCAGCTTTGACTGAAGCGTTTGAACCCGTTCCCTGCCTGTATATCGCGGATGGTCATCATCGGTCCGCCTCGGCCTGTACCGTTGGCAGAAATCGCCGGGAATCCAATCCGAATCACAATGGAACCGAACTCTACAATCACTATCTGGCGGTGATTTTCCCTCACGATCAGATGATGATTCTTGATTATAATCGGCTGGTATTTGATCTGAACGGACTTACCGCTGATGCGTTGCTCGAACGGATTGAGAAAGTATTTGACATTGAAAAGAGTGCTGAGAAAAAACCGGACCGCCCACGTGTGTTTGGAATGTTCCTTAACGAACAGTGGTATCGGCTGGTGACGAAGGATGGCACGTTTGACGCCGATGATCCGGTTGCCTCGTTGGATGTGGCGATTCTGCAGAACAATCTGTTGGCTCCGATTCTGGGCATCGGAGATCCGAGAACGGATGATCGGATTGACTTTGTTGGCGGTATTCGCGGTCCGGAAGAGTTGGAAAGACGGGTTCGATTGGAGGGCGCTGTGGCATTCACCGTGTTCCCTACGCCCATTGAGCAGCTGATGGCCATTGCAGATGCCGGCGAAGTGATGCCCCCCAAATCTACCTGGTTTGAACCGAAGCTCCGTTCTGGTATGGTAGTAAAACCACTATAATTACAATAAGTTATTTCTGAACTACCAAAACAGATACACGCGTTGATTTCCCGGGAATAAAGCCAGGGGGGTAGGTGTTGTAATGTGGTATGGGGTGGTAGAACCAGGGATGTCTCGCTCCATTGACTGAATATCAAATGTGTGCTATCGTGCCACTCGTTTTCACAGCCTCGAGCCAATTCTGGCGATAGGCTTTTGAATTTATTGGTAACAGCTTTTTTAAAACAGGATAATCGTTCTCATGACTAAAGCGAAGGAATTTAAAGTCGGCGATAAGGCGGTATATCCAGCGCACGGAGTCGGTGAAATCACAGATATAATGACTCGCAAGCTGGGGGGGCAGGAACGTCAGTTTTATACGCTTAAGGTGCTGGAGAATGGTATGAAAATTATGGTGCCCGTGGCCACGGCGACTGCAGCCGGGTTGCGCCCCATCGTATCTTCCAGGGAAGCCCGGGAAGTGTTCAAAGTATTGCAGTCAGACGATGTGGCCGTGAAGACGCAACCCTGGAATCGAAGGTACAGGGAGTATATGGACATGCTGAAAAGCGGTTCTCCCTTCGAGGTGGCAAAGGTTCTGCGGGATTTGTATCGACTCAAGTTTGAAAAGGAGCTGTCGTTCGGAGAACGGCGGTTGCTGGATACCGCGAATACGCTGCTGATAGTTGAGTTGTCCCTTGCTCTTCAAAAAGAAGAGGATGAGGTCAAAAAAGAGGTGGAAGAAATTTTCGCCGCCTGATTGTTCTTTTTAATAATTTTCCGGTTTCAGGAAAACAGATCACGGCAAAATGCTGTTGATTGCGCTATCGCACGGAAGGGTTATTTATGATTCGGCCCTGTGATGTATTTCTGCCCGCCCATGTACGGTCTAAGAACTTCGGGGATTCGGACGGAGCCATCTTTCTGCTGATACTGTTCCACAATTGAGATGACCACTCTGGGCAGTGCAAGCCCCGATCCGTTCAGGGTATGAACAAAGCGGTTTTTTCCGTCCGCATCCTTGAAACGGATTTTTGCACGTCTTGCCTGGAAATCCTGAAACAGACTGCAGCTTGAAACTTCCAGCCATTCAGAAGTACCGGCCGCCCATGTTTCAAGGTCGTATTTCATGCAGGATACAAAGGACAGATCTCCAGCGCCAATGGTCAGGATGCGGTGACGGAGGCCGAGAAGGGACAGCAGTTTTCTCGCGTGCTCCGTCAGTTCTTCAAGCGCCGCCCGACTGTTGTCCGGATGCTCAAATCGCACAAGCTCCACCTTGTCAAACTGATGACCCCGTTTGATTCCGCGGGTATCCTTGCCGTGACTCATTTTTTCCCTGCGAAAACAAGGGGTATAGGCCACGTGTTTGATGGGCAGCGCAGATTCCGGCAATATTTCTTCCCGATAAAAATTGGTTACCGGGACTTCTGCAGTCGGAACATACCAGTGCTCGCCTTCGATGTCCCGATAGAGGTTTTCTCCGAACTTGGGAAGATTTCCCGTACCTGTGAGGCATTCCTCCCGTACCATTACCGGTGGATACAGTTCTTCGTAGCCGTGCTCTTCCGTGTGGACGTCGAGAAACCATGTGATCAGCGCGCGCTGCAGTTTGGCGCCCTGACCCCGGAGCACATAAAAACGTGAGCCGGAAATTTTCTGGCCCCGTTCAAAATCGATAATACCGAGATTCTCCATGAGTTCCCAGTGCGGTCTGGGCTCAAAATCGAACTCGGGTAATTCACCGAAAACGGCTTTTTCGGTGTTTCCGCTCTCGCCTTCGCCAACGGGCACTTCATCGAGAGGAATGTTGGGCACCGTAAGCATCAGGGTTTCAAATTCGCGCTCCACTCCTGGGGCTTCGTTGGCCATCTCCTTGAGTTTGCTCTTCAGCGAACCGACGGCTGCAATGAGTGCCTGTCTTTTTTCGGGGTCCTTTTCCTGTCCAATGTTTTTGGATTGTACGTTCATCTGTGCACGAAGCTCGTCCCCTTCCTGTTGCAGGGAGCGTCTTCTGGCATCGAGGTTCAGAATTTCATCAATAATGGCGGTATCGGTTCCCGTCAGTGCGAGCCCCTTTTTGACCGCTTCCGTCTCCTGACGGATTCGCTGAATGTCTAACATGGTGTTTTTCCGGAATTCGTTGTTGGTTGGTTATTTCTGTAGCAGTTCATCCAGTTTTTCGCGGATGATGGCTTCTGCAAGGTCTGGAACCACTTCCCAGACCACTTTTTCGACCACATCCTCGGTCAGCGCCATAATTGCCTGAGCCTGGTCACTTGTCAACCCCTCAACTCTGGAGGCGATTTCTTCCGCTGCTCTGCTGGCGGCTTGCTGAATCGGGTCGGCCGCAACCGGAGATGCGGCGGGCGATGATGCAATCGGCGTGGATGATGGTTTCGGTTGCTCCAATTCGATGGCATCGTCGCGGGTTTCCTGAGGTACCTTGCCTCCCTGCGCGTTCATCTGCGCGAGTTCGGCGAGGGTGCCCACCTGAATTTCGCTGGGATGTTCTTCCTCGGCGATTTCAATGGGTTCCGGTTCCGGAGATGGCGCCGGGTTGGTCAGCCGCGATGTCATATTGGACCGTGTTTCGATGCTTCGGTTCGGGGCATTCAGGACGGTTGCCGGTTGAACCGGGCGTACGGCTTCTTCCTGCAATCCCGGACGCGGAAATGCGTGAAGCGTGGAACTGGTAGACTGCATGTCGGAAACAGCGTCTTTTTTCGGGATGGGCGGCATGGTTCTGCTGGGCCGTGCCGGGGAAACACCCGATGGAGACGCAGCTGCAGGTGCTGGTGCAGCGGTCGCAGCGGGTCTCGCCTGCGCTGCCTGCGCGGCCTCTCCCAATTCCCGGATGCGTTCGATCAGTTTGGTGGTGTCGAACGGCTTTTTGATGTGTTCCGTGGCGCCAACATTTTTTCCGCGATTTTCATCATACGGATTTGAAATACCGCTCATGATAACCACCGGGATGGAACCGAGGGTGGAATCTTTTCTGATTGCATCACATACATCATAGCCGCTGACACCGGACATGCCGGCATCGGCGATAATTATGTCTGGTGTCAGTTCTTTCGCTTTTTCAATTGCGGCCTGGCCGGAAGGAACAGAGAACACCTTAAAATCTTCCCCCTGGAATGTTTTTTCCATAATCAGCCGCATGGTCGCGCTGTCATCGGCAAATAGTAGAGTTTTATTGGACAAGAAACCCTCCCTGGCGCTCGAAGCACCCGCATTGATAAAAACGACTAATAAATCCTAAACGCTAAATATATGAATCGTCAAGAAAACTACCTAATTAATGAAGGGCTTCCCTTTTTTCGCTTTATCTTACTCAAATGCTACCATATATATCCAGAATCAGGAGTAACGCGATGGGAGACAATTTATTCAGGAAGTACGGCATCTCCATGAAAGCCGGGGACGTTCTTTTTAATGCGGGCGACGAAGGTACTGAGATGTTCGTGGTTCGTTCCGGGGCAGTTCGGGTGGTCATCCGTTCCAGAGCGGGCATTGATAAAACATTGGCCATTCTGGGTCCCGGTGAATTTGTGGGGGAGATGTCGGTGCTCACCAATCAGCCGCGGGCGGCGACGGCAATCATCGAAGAAGATGCGGAACTGCTTGTTGTCGGGGTGAAAGTCCTTGAAGAAATGATCGTTCACAATACGGAGATTGCCCTGCGGCTTGTGCGGAAACTGGCGTCACGACTGGTAGCCGCCGATTCGCTCATTCAGGTGCTGCTTCATCGCGATGCCAATGCCAGGGTGATAGAAAATCTGAAACGGCTCGCCAGACTCCACGTGACCGGTGACGGGACGGGGGCAAGATTTCGCGTTGATTTTGACGGGATGGCGGAACAGGTGGGAATTTCCAGGGAGGAAGCGGAAGGGGTGATGATGAAGCTCATCAGCGCGGGATTCGTCAACCAGGACAGGGGAGATTGGATCATTACCAATGTGGCGGATATTGACGAATTTCTGAACTTCCTCCGCCTGAAAGAACAGTACCGGTAAAATGATGTCCCACAGCACGGGGAACGTACCGGACCCGGTTGCCGCGCTATATCAGATTGAAACCCGGGGAATTTCACCCGGCCTTGAACGCATGGGGCAGGCCTGTGACCGACTGGGTCATCCGGAACAGAATCTCCCCGCCATCCAGATTGCGGGAACCAATGGCAAAGGGTCGGTTTCCACCATGCTCGAAGGTGCGCTCCGTAAAAATGGATATCGAACAGGCCTGTTCACATCTCCCCATATTCATCGATTTACCGAGCGCATCCGCGTCGATGGAAACGAAGTGCCGGTTGCGGAGCTGAAACCCCACATTCACCGGGTGCTTGCCCTTACCAGAGCGGCGGACCCGATTCTCCTTACTTTTTTTGAAGTGACCACCCTGGTGGCATTGCTGGTGTTCCAGGCCCGGGGGGTGGATGTGGCGGTTCTCGAAGTGGGGCTGGGCGGTCGCCTGGATGCCACCTCGATAGTCACTCCCGGCATTGGTGTCATTACGTCCATCGGCCTGGATCATACGGAGTGGCTGGGGGAAACCCTGACTGAAATCGCGTTTGAAAAAGCCGCCATCGCAAAGGCCAATATGACCGTATGCTGTGGTCCGGTGTCTGATGAAGTGGGTCGCGTCATTGCGGAAACGGTTCAGCGCCGGGGCGCAGAGCTCCTTCGCGTAACCCAGCCCATCCAGCTGCCGGACTCCGCTGCGATTTTGGAGATAACGCTGCAACGTCATCAGCAATACAATGCGCAGCTGGCATTGGAGGCCTTCTGTCAGTTCACCCGGGGAAAGGATCGCGCGCGGCAGACCCGGTGTTTCATTGAATCGCTGCAGTCATTCCGGATGCCATGCCGGTTTGAACGCCTTCGGATGGATGAAGGAGAATTTCTGATAGATGGGGCACACAATGAAGAGGCGATGAGCGCCCTGGTGACATCCATTGACCGGGGAAAGATTCCCGTGACCCGGATTGTTTTCGGCGCGCTTTCGGGAAAGCCCATTGACCGCATGCTGACGCTATTGAAAATGGTGTGCACAGATATTGTGATCGTTTCAGCACCCGTTGAAAGAACCATGGATGCGGCGTCGGTTTCCAGACGTTGGCAACTTCCCCACCGCACCCTTCCGGAGGTATTGTCCGCAAAACATGAATGTGGCGTGACGCTGGTCACCGGGTCATTTTTTGTGGCAGCGGAAGCGCGGCGGATCTTACTCGGAATCTTGCCGGAACCTCAAATCGCGATGTGAATTATTATTGAAACGTTGCGGATATTCTGAACTGGGCTAAAATGAACGTTATGCATTTTTTCAGCCAGGCGCACATTGATGATCAATGGAATGTGCCTGTTCGGTGGAGGTAGTCTATGAGACAAGGATTGCTATTATTTGCCATGGCCGCGTGGATATTGACTCTTTCCGGGTGCGAACCGGCGGCTTCCAGTGATGAATTGACCCAGATGTGCACGAACCTTACCCGGGTAAGGGCGGAGGTGAAAGTACCCACTGTGTCGGATTTGACCAGGGAAGTGAACGAGGAATACGCAAGGAAGGAAAAGAAGCTCCTCGACTGGAAGGCCAGGGACATGAAGGGCTGGGATGAGGAGTTGGCTGCACGGTTGAAAATACTGGCTGATAATCCGGAGGAGCTGGATGATGCAGGGGAACCGATGACCCCGGAGAAACTCAGGGAGATGTACGCAAAGAAGAAGGAAATCGGCGCCGGACAGTTCGACGACGATCTGCTGAAACTCACGGTGGAGAAAAAGGAAAAACTGGCTGGATTGGAGGAAATCGTCAGAGACGCACAGCAGGAATTTGATTCCCGGATCGCAAAGTGCATTGATGACGCAAAAAAGGAAAAAATCTCCAAATCCCTCGCCCAGTGCCGCATTGCCGCGCCGGATAAAGACAGCTACTGGAACAAGTGCAAGTAAACGGCACTGTCACGCCATTGTCGCTCGATGGACGCAGAACCCGTTGGCCCACAGCGCCGTACCGTCCAATTGTTTCCCCTTCAACTGGCTGAATAATGACCTTGTCCCGGTACCGGGAATCCGCTGCCGCGCGGACATCGGGCAATCATATTGATTTGAGTGAGCGGTGATGAAAAATTTTCGGGCGTGTCTATCAGAACGATGCAGAAAGAACGGCGCCGTTCATTTCGCGGCTGAGAACAGGGGCAACAACTACATTGGGGGCGCGCAATGCCCGGGCGCCGCTATTTTTACGGGACCGGAGGTATTTCACCGTAAAAACAGTTGATACCGTGAGGGAAGCCACGGCCAGGGTGCCGAATACGCCGGCCATGATGCCATTCTGTTTGATGGCGTCGTTGGTGAGTTCAATATTGTCACTGAATGTGTTCAGGGCATTCTGAACGGTCTGGAAATCATAGTCGATGCCATACAGCTCCCATCGATCGTTGAATGCGTTCACCAGATCGGGGTCATCGCTGCTGGCATCGACCGTCTGAAAATCGTTGTACAGCTGGTCTCTGAAAAAGGTCTGGTCATCTCTTTTCTTAATTTCCTTTCCGAGCTGCACGCCGGAAACAATGGCGCCGATGCCCATTCCCAGTCCGACCGTTCCCGTGATGATTGCAGTGACCAGGTAGGCGTTGGGCCGGACCGGTTCTTCCGGTTGCGCAATATCGGTATTGCTGTAAGAGACATTCTCGGTTGAGGTGGTTTCCACTGGGGGGTTGGGCGGAACAGGTGTGGAAGGCGCTGTGTGAAGCTCCTCTCCGGCAGGTTCTGAATGGGCGAATGTGGCCGGAAGATTCTGCTGCTCCGCCTGCAGCGTCCCGATATCGGATTCGCTCAGCGGCAAATACTGGGCGCTCAGCACAAACATCACCGCCGCCTGTAATTCCTGCTCCGCGCTTTCCGCCGACGCGCTGAAGAAGCGTTTTACAATGAGCAGCACCTCTTCCCTGGCATCCAGAAGTTTCACCACTCCCACCACCTGGGAATCCTTCTGATTGAGTTCCACCAGCAGAGCGATGCGGGCATCGATGGAAGCGGCGGAAGTGAGCGCGCATTCCTCATCGCAGCTTTTTTTCTTCTTCATCACTGTTTTGATTTTCTGCTTGGGCAAAATACCGATGTAGGAACCGGCGCTGGCAGAAGCGGCTTCGCGGATGGCATCGTACAGGTACCCCTTCTGGCTGGCAGAGAGATCCATTGATGTATTCACGGGAAATATCGCCAGCTTCAGTTTTTCCGCCAGCGCAACATTGGTAAAAAGAACCATTGAAAGCAGGATGACGGCGTTCAGGAATAAGGCGAATCTGTGGGTTCCACCGGATTCCGTCAGCGCCGAAGCGTGGGATTTTGGGTTGAATTTCATTATGTATCTCCTCGAAAGTAAGGTCAAAAAATGCAAGGTCGAACGGAGTCCGTACAACGACTGAACGCGGCATAGTAAACAGTTTAAAGGGGTTTTTCAATCCGCTAATTGATTCAATGAATGCCGGGATGTGCTTAAAATGCGGGATTTGGTGAAAAAAAAAGCTATTTGTGAAATGTGTCTGAAGAATCGTCGACCGATTTATTCGTGATGCCACGTCACGGTGAACCCGGCATCGGCGATCATCTTCAGGTCATCCGCCACGGCGCGACCGCGTGTGGTGAGATAGCCGCCCACCATCATGCCGTCCGCGCCGCAAATGAGACTCCATGACTGCAGATCGCCCAGATTGAATTCGCGACCGCCACAGACCCGGATTTCCTTGTCGGGCATCATGAGCCGGGCAACGGCAATGAACTTCAGGCAGGCCAGAGGGGCGATGGGACCATTGATGTCGACCCGGGTGCCCTTCACCGGATAATAAAAGTTGAGGGGAACGGAATCGGGATCAAGTTCGCGAATCTGTTCGAGCAGCTCCACCCGCTGGGCGAGAGACTCTCCGAGGCCCACCAGTCCACCGCAGCAGGTAGCGAGGCCCAGTGACTTTGCCGTGCGGATGGTATTGGCTGCATCTTCCCACGGGCGGGTACTGCAGATTTCCGGATAAAAGCTTCTGGCGGTTTCGATATTGCAGTGATAGCGCGTGAGACCGGCATTCTTCAATCGGATCATGGTCTCTTCGGAGACATTGCCCAGAGATGCACATGGCAACGCGGTGAGCTCCGAAGCCATGGTTCGGATGGTGGTCTCCAGACTTTCGACATCTTCATCCGACTCAATGGCGACGCCGGAGGTAACAATGCCGAACCTGGAAGCCCGGTTTTCCTGCGATATTTTTCCCTTTTCCAGAATGGACGCGGTGTCCATGAGTTTGTAGCATGCCACGTTCTCCACATCATTGTGCGCGGACTGGGCACAGAACTTACAGTCCTCGGTGCACATGCCGCTTTTGGCATTGACGATGCCACACAGATTGACGGTGTCGCCCCGGTTTTCCATGCGGACGTCGTTGGCGCGAAAAAAGAGCTGGTACATCTCCCGACCGCTGGACTGCAGCAGGGTCAGGGCTTCCTGGGATGAAATAGGTGCGGTCATGATTCACTTCCTGATGGCGGCGCCATTCTGGCGTTCCGTTTTACTTCCGGAGTCAGCGTTTCGTTCATTGAACCGGTGCGGTACCCTTCGAGATCCAGACAAACAAACCGGTACCCGGCATCCTTGAGTTTGGCCACCACATCTGTACGCAGTGACGATTCCGTAAATCTGGCAATGTCTGCAGGGGGCACCTCAATGCGGCACAGGTCGTCGTAGTCGCGCACCCGAATTCCCACAAACCCCAGGTCGCGCAGCGCGTATTCGGCTTTTTCAATCCGTCCGAGCTTTTTCAGGGTAATGGGTTGACCGTACGGCACCCGCGATGACAGACAGGCAAATGCGGGCTTGTTCCAGGTGGGAAGCCCCATCTCCTTTGACAGAGCGCGAATTTCTTCCTTGGTGAATTTCAGGTCCACCAGCGGCGCCCTGACCCGCAACTTTCGGGCGGCGTCCATCCCGGGACGAAAATCTCCGAGATCGTCGGCATTGCTGCCTTCCAGCACATATTCGCACCCCAGTTCATCCGCTGCGGCCCACATTCCTTTGAAAAGGGTGCTTTTGCAGGCAAAGCATCGGGTCGGTGGATTGGTGTTGAACGCCTCGTCGTTGATTTCATCGGTGTCGATAAAATGAATTCGGGCGCCCATGTCCCGGGCAATTCGAATCGCGTCTTCCTGCTCTCTTTGCGGATAGGTGGGAGATCGCCCGATGATACCCACGGCATTGTCCGAGAGCGCCCGGGTGGCCACTGCCAGCAGAAATGTACTGTCCACTCCGCCGGAGTACGCCACCGCCACTTTTTTCAGGCCCCTGATGCAGTTCACCAGGGCATTGTATTTTTCGTTTGTCGTTTCCATTCATTTTTCCTTGGTGAATCCGCGGTCGACCCAACATGTGCGTCAACGGATTCCCCGGGTCATGCTCAGCCGCCGCCCATCAGCTGAATGATTTCAATTTCGTCTCCCTCACTCAGTTTTCGGCCGTCCCATTCCTCCCGGGCAACCACCTCCCGGTTCATTTCCACGATGGTCATGGGGCTGGTAATGTTGAACTGGCTAAGTAGCATCACAATACTTGTACCATCCGCTACATCCGTCTGTTTGCCGTTAACGTTTACATTCATGAAGATTGTCCTAACTGATAAATCCACGATCCCAGTCTTTAAAAACCGGGTCATAGCCCAGACGCGCCAAATCTGCTTCCACCGCCCCGGGGCTCCGGGCATCGTCAATTTCAAACTGGGCGCCACTTCTTTTTTCCCGGGCACTGTACCCTCCGGGATCGGTCTTTGAACCCGCGGAGAACTGCGTTGCCCCGATAGCCAGCAGGTTGTCGCGGAACTGGGGCTTTTCCCTGGTGGAAATCACAATGCCGGCATCGTGGAGAAAGAGTCGCATTGCTACGATAATATGACAGAAATCCCGGTCTGTCACCGGATGGGGAATGGTAAAATCCGCCGGGACATTGTGCAGCCTCGGCATTCCCAGAAGAATCTGGCTTCGCCAGTGGTTCTTTTCGAGAAACCTTGCATGGAGGGCCAGCCTGAGGGCATCCTCCCGCCAGTCCGTCAGCCCCCAGAGCACGCCCAGATTCAGTTTGCGCATGCCGGCATCGCCGGCGCGGGACAGCGCGTCCAGGCGGAATGTGAAATTATCTTTGGGACTGCCCTTGTGGAGTTCGTCGTACAATGGTTTGTCGTAGGTTTCCTGGTACAGTGTGACACCATCCACTCCGCTTTGGCTGAGGGCGCGATAATCCGATTCCTCAAGGGGCGGGATTTCAACGGTCACACTGGGAAAGCGCTTTTTCAACAGCGCCGCCGCTTCGCACAGAAAATCCACTCCCTTGCCCGGGCAGTCCCCGGTTACCAGCAGCACGTGCTGGATGCCGGTGCGGCTGAGGACCTCTCCTTCCCGGTCCACTTCTTCCAGAGTCAGGGTGCGGCGGTCGATTTTCTGGCTGCGTTTAAACCCGCAATAGGGGCAGGTGCCACCACAGCGGTTGGAAACGTACAGGGGCGCATACAGACTCACGGCGTTGCCAAATCGGGACTGGGTAATCCGGCGAGCCCGCTGGGCCATTTCCTCGAGGTGTGGCGCAGCCCCCGCTGAAAGCAGCAGGGCGAGGTCAGAAGCGGAAAGTCTGGGCCGCTGAATCACCGGCGCCACCCGCTGCGGGTCTTCGTTTCGAAGGAGTGCCGGAATGTCGTTCTGTTCCAGTTCTGAGAGTGTATGGAGAAACGAAGTCATCTGATGAATCCGGTCAATGGAGAAGAAGCCCTGGCTTCCCTGGATGTGGCGCCGGGACCGGAGAGATATCCGAGACGTCCCGCGATGGTTGCCAGCTTGAATCCTTCGGCAATCTGCACGGGATCTCTGGCAATGGCCAGCGCCGTGTTGGCCAGAATGGCATCCGCCCCCATCTCCATGGCTTCCGCGGCATGACTGGGCAATCCCAGCCCGGCGTCAACCACCACGGGAACCCTGGCGTTATCAATGATGATTTCGATGGCATCCCGGGTCCGAATGCCCATCCCGCTGCCAATCATGGACCCCAGGGGCATGACCGTGGCGCACCCCACTTCCTCCAGGTGTCTGGCGAGAATGGGATCTGCGGGCATGTAGGGCAGAACGGTAAAGCCGTCTTTTACCAGCACCTCCGCCGCCTTCAGGGTTTCCACCGGGTCGGGCAGCAGGGTGCGGGGGTCGGGGGTCACTTCAATTTTCACCCAGGGCGGCAACCCGCCATCCCGGGCGATTCTGGCCAGACGGATGGCCTCCCTGGCATCCCGGGCGCCGGAGGTGTTGGCCAGAACAAGATATTTGTTCATATCGAGGGCAGCCAGCATGTTGTCGCTGGGGGCATCGAGGTTCACCCGGCGCAGGGCCACGGTAACGATTTCGGCGCCGGAGGCTTCCACCGCCGCTTTCATCACCTTTGCACTGGAGAATTTGCCGGTGCCGACCATCACTCTCGACGCAAAGGACCTGCCTGCAATTACAAGATCATCTGACATTATTCCTCATTTCGTTCTCCGGTCATTTTCTTCCTGTTCTCCGGTCATTTCCTGACCATTCCCTGACCATTCACCGGCAACCAATGGGGCCTTCGCCCAGCATCGCCAGCACCGCCTGATTGGCTTTCTGCGCCACGTCTTCGGGAACCGTCACCCGGGGCGACAAATCTTCCAGAGACCACAGTATTTTTTCAAGGGTATTTTTCTTCATATTTTCACAGACCGCCTGGTCCAGAAGCGGAATGAAGTTTTTTTCGGGATTTTCTTTGCGCAACCGGTGCATCAGGCCGACTTCGGTGCCCACAACAATGGTCTGGGCGGAACTGTTTTTCGCCCAGGTGCACATCTGTCCGGTGCTGAGAGCTTCATCGGCCGCAAAACAGACCTCCCGGCGACTTTCCGGATGAACGATAATCGGTGCATCAGGGTACGTGGCCCGGGCGGCATCCACGTGGGCTTTAAGTTGCCTGGCATGGGTGGGGCAGTAACCATCAAACAGAATGATGTCCCGGCCGGTCACATGGGCCACATGCCCGCCCAGATATTTATCGGGGACGAAAATAATCTCCCGGTCTCTGGGGATGCGATTGACAATATCCACCGCGTTTGCCGAGGTGCAGCAGACGTCACTGACCGCTTTCACATCGGCGGTGCTGTTGACATAACAGACCACCACCGCATCCGGATGCGCCGCCCTGAGCTGGAGAACGTCTTCGGCGCTGGCCATATCTGCCATGGGACAACCGGAGTGAGCATCGGGGAGCAGTACCGTTTTGTCCGGGGACAGCATGGCAGCGGTTTCCGCCATGAAATGAACCCCGCAGAACACCACCACATCCTCGTCGAGATGGGCGGCCTTTCTGGCCAGTTCCAGTGAATCGCCCGTGAAATCCGCAATATTCTGTACTTCCGCAAGCTGGTAATTGTGCGCCAGAATTACCGCATTCCGCTCTTTTTTCAGTTTCTGTATCTTCGTTGCAATCGCTGTCACAATAGGTCCCTGTATTCACATTATCAGCGTCTCGGTTGGGAACGCATCTCAAACGGCTTGCAGAATAATCACGAATTGCCCGGTTGGTCAATGGGGCAGGGCAGGGAAGTGATTTTATCATTTCGCATCGAAATTCATTGGAATAATCCGCATATTCCTTCATGGGCGAATGGTATGGGTTTCAGGAAAGGGTTTCTCCATAGAAGAGATATTGGTCAACAGGCTGCCGGTATTGTTCATTCCGGCCATCGGATTTTTCGCGCGGCGCAGTGGAAAATGTCGTCCCGTATGGGGGATGGTTCATATTTTTCGGCCGAAAATGAGTTTCCGCGTATTGGGTCTGGATTTTAAATATGCCATCTGACGCTGAATCCAGCGGGCTTTTTTCCGGATGTGGGCGCTCGGTTTTTTTGGATTGTATTTTTTCGGGTTGGGCAGACAGGCGGCGAGTCTGGCGGCTTCCTCCGCATTCAGTGCCGCTGCGGATTTGTTGAACCAGGCTCTGGCTGCGGCTTCGGCGCCGAAGATGCCTGCGCCCATTTCGACTTCGTTCAGGTACAGCGCCAGAATGCGTTTTTTGCCATAGAGGTGCTCCATGAGAAAAGTGTAATAGGCCTCAAGGCCCTTGCGAAGCCAGGTGCGCCCCTGCCACAAAAATATATTCTTCGCGGCCTGCTGACTGATGGTGGAGGCGCCGCGCAGGGATTTGCCTTTGCGGTTGTGGTCCATGGCTTTTTTGATGCCGTCCACATCGAAACCGTTGTGGACGGCAAACAGCTGATCTTCGGCGGCGATGACCGCCAGCTGCAGATTGACAGAAATGTCATTGAGGGAAACAGCGTCTCTGCGGAAGGTGTGTCCATCGAGGACCGCGCCGAGCTGCGTGAGGGTGAGCGGTGGAAAGACCCATCTGAACAGGGCAATCTGTCCGACGTGCCCCACAATAATCGCAATCAGAACAATTTTGGCCATCCGGAGGCCTGTTTTCCGGATGTTCTGCTTGCCGCCACTCCTTTTTTTCTTATTCATCTCAGATGGAGCAATAGCGGACAAGCCGTGTCGGTGTCAAAATTTCTCCTGAACCGAATCCGGCTGGAAAATTTGATTTTAAAACATCACCGGGCAATAGTTGCGTAAATTGTGGAGAATAATGAGATTGAGTGTATGAGCGACAGTTTATATCAGACAATACTGAAAAAGAGCGAATCAGCGGAATTCCATGCGAACACCGGGTTGTTCGGCGCGACCACGCTCGGGGTGGGCGCATTGCTGGGCGCCGGGGTGTATGTGCTTATCGGTCTGGCCGCCGGAGCTGCCGGCCCGGGGCTGTGGCTGTCGTATGTGCTGTGCGGGGCGCTCACGGTGCTGACCATGATGGTGTATTCCGAGTTCGCCAGAGAAAAAACGGCGTCGGGGGGAGGCTATTTTTACGCATATTCTCAACTGGGCAGTTTCTGGGGATTCATTGTCGGATGGCATCTGGCAGTGGGCAGTATTTTCGCATGTGCCCTGTATGCCTACGGATTCGCATCGTACGTGATGTCGCTTTCCGGACTGTACACCGTGCCGGGATGGGCCATCTCGCTGATTTCGGCGTTGGCGGTGATGGTGCTGGTAATGATGGGGCTACGGGGCAGTCGCGGCGGCGACCTGCTGGGGAAAGTCTTTACCTGGGCCAATGTGGCGGTGCTCCTCACCATCGCCATCATCGGCGCGGTGGATTTTAAAATCGGGAATTTCACCCCCTCGCTTCCCAACGGTCTCAGCGGCGTGGGCGGAGCCATTTCGCTCATTTACATTTCTTTTTTCGGGTTTCAGCTGGTGGCCAACAATTCCGAAGAAATACGCGATTCCAGAAAAACCGTGCCCCGGGCGATGATGCTGGCGTTGCTCATTGCGTTCTTTGTGTACCTGGCAGTGGCGATCACTGCGGTGGGTGCGGTGGGCGCCGGGGCGCTTGCGTCGTCGGATGTGCCCCTGGTGCTGGTGGCGAAGGGACGGCTGGGCACGGTGGGGGTGGTGTTTATCGCCCTGGGTGGCGTGCTGGCATCGGCCGCGGCGCTCAACAGTACACTGCTGAGCCAGAGCCGACAGATATTCGCCATGGGCCGCGACGGCATGCTGCCCAAATTGCTGGGTGCGGTGACCAGGAAAAATCATCAGCCCGCAGCGGCGATGATTGCCGGTGGGCTGTCCACGGTGCTCATTGTAATCTTTGCTGATTTGGCGTTCATTGCGGAGTCGGCCAACTTTGCCATTCTGTTCGCCATGCTGCCGGTGTGTTTTGCCCTGTACCGGCTGTATGCCACCTCCGATCGTCCGGTGAAAAAGTGGAAGCGGGCGGTTCCCTTTGCAGCGTTGGGAGCCAATGGCGCCCTGCTGGCCACCCTCGACATGGAGGCGCTCACCTTCGGACTGGGATTGTTCGGCATCGGTTGTGGCGTATTCCTGGCGTATTCGCGCACTGCCGAAGAACGCATGCGGGCGGGTATCAGCATTTCGCTGGATGAAAAAAAGAATTACCTTTCGGTACTGGCCGGCGCCAATCGCATTCTGGTGCCGGTGAGCAACCCCGACACCATTGAAACCCTCTTCCAGATATCCAAAGCGCTCCTGCCCCCCCGGCTCGGCGAAATCGTGGCGTTGCGCATTGCCAAAACCGACACTGGCGCCAGCCCCCGTTATCATCTCCATCAGAAACGGCTGGAACAACCCGAAATCGAGGCCGTGGAGCGCATGGTGAAAATGGCGCAGAGTTGCGATCTCGGTATTCGCCCCCTGTTGCGGGCTGCCAACAATCCGGCCCAGGGCATCCGTCACGTGGCCCTCGAAGAAAACTGCAGCCTGATAGTGATGGGATGGACCGCCAGTACCGATGCCAGTCATGCGCCCAGCCGGTTTCTGGTGGATGTAGTGACCAAATCCATGACCGACTTTGTGTTTCTTCATCTGCGCAACCCGCCGCCGTTTCAACGCATCGGTGTGGCGCTGGGAGGGCGCGACAATCTGGGGCTGATGGTGAAAATCGCCTCGTCCCTGGCCGCGGAAACCGGGGGAAATGTGACTTACTTCACCATTTTACCCGAGCATTTTGATCCCGGGGACTTACGTTATTCAAAGATATTGCAGCGGGAGGCCATTGAAAATCATATGGGACTGGCCACTTTTCATACGGAGTTGATTACCACCAGCAATCCCCTTTTGGGTATTGTGGAAAAGTCCGGAGAATTTGATTTGCTGTTGATTGGTTCCGCGCCCCCCGGGCCGATCGGTGCGGGTGATACACTCATTGGTTCGTTTTCGACCAGTGTCATCGAACAGGCGGCGTGTTCCACCATTGTGGTGCGTCGGACGCTGGGATTTGGTCGATATATTCCCAATGCCATTGCTGATATGTTCACGTTTGAAAAAGAGTAACCGCGATGTCCCTGGCCCCCGGCGCCGGGGGTCGCACAACAGACAGGCAAATTACGTATGCATGACGCGATTCTGACATTGTCTCTCTCGGCAGCCACCGGTGTGGTGCTGGTGGTGGCGGCTCAGCGACTGATGCTGCCGGCCATCGTACTGCTCCTCGGGGGCGGCATTCTTCTGGGACCGGAGGTATTCGGGCTCATCAATCCGGATGATCTCGGTCACGGTCTTGAAACGGTTGCCGCGCTCACAATATCGGTGATTCTCTTTGAAGGGGGACTGACCCTCGACTTTGACGGATATCGCAAATCGTCGGTAGTCATCCGACGAATGCTCACCATCGGGCCGATGATCACGTGGTTCGGCACCAGTGCTGCAGTGTATGTGCTCTGGGGGACCGATCCGGTGATGGCGCTGATGGTGGCCAGCATGGTGATTGTCACTGGTCCCACCGTGGTGCTGCCCATTCTTCGGCGGCTGCGGGTGAAGGAGCGGCTCCACCATGTGCTGTATTGGGAAGGGGTGCTCATCGACGTGGTGGGTGTGTTTGTGGCGGTCATGGTGTACGAGTGGCTGACCCAGGGGCAGAATGCCGACATGCCGTTTGTGAACGCCCTGGGCAAATTCGGGATGCGCATTCTGCTCGGATTTGCCATGGGGGGCGTCACCGGGCTCATCATTGCCTTTGCCCTGCGTCAGGAATGGGTGGCCGAGGAACACATGAATATCTTTGTGCTGGCCGGCGCCCTGTTCACCTTCGGGGTGTCCCACGCCATTTTGCCCGAATCCGGCATCCTGGCGGTGGTGGTGTCGGGGCTGGTGGTGGCATTGCGCAAACCACCCAAGCTCAGCCAGCTGAAGCGATTCAAACTGCAGCTCACCGAGGTGGGCATCGGAACCATTTTTGTATTGCTTTCCGCCAAACTGGAGCTCGATCGCTTCGGGGATGCGCGCCTGCTGATATTGCTGGGAGTGATTGTATTCGTGCTCCGGCCGCTGGTGGTGTGGATTTCCACCTTCGGTCAGGGATTCAGTTTTCGCGAAAAGTCGTTTCTGTCGTGGATTGCTCCCCGGGGGATTGTGGCCGCTTCCATGGCCTCTCTGTTTGCCCTGCGCCTTGCGGAGCGGGGAAGCGCCCACGCGGATTTGATAGAAACGGTCACCTACGCCACGGTGATTGCCACGGTGACCATTCAGGGACTGAGCGCACCGCTGGTGGCGAAGTTGCTGGGGGTGAAGCGGGAAGAACGCCGGACCTGGGTGCTGCTGGGCGACAAACCGCTCATTGGCGCCCTGGGCTCGGCCCTTCGCAAAGGGGGCGTGCGCACGGTGGAAGTGGACAGTCTGCTGGGCAACAGCCAGTTCATCGACCCCGACGAACCCCGGTTCAACAGTGTGCAGGCGGTGTTCTTTGCGGACATCACCATGTTGTCCAATGTGTGGACCGCATACAGCTGGGGGTTTCATGTGAACGCCAGTGAGTACTACCGGTGGGCCACATTCGAATCGCAGAAACCGGCGCGTCCCTCGGGGGAAGCCACCGACAGGCATTGTGCGCCGGTGTGGTATTCCACCGTAACCTCCGCTCAGGTGTCGGCAGGTATTTCAGCGGGACATCAATCCATCGAACTGGTGGAAATCGGTTCAAGCCTGGAGCGGGGGCGGTTCGGCAGGGACCAGCTTCCCCTGTTCTGGGTAAATGATGGTGAAGCGACCATTATTCCTGACCCCCTGAAACCCGGAGAACCCGGAGGCAACATGGCCGTCGTGCTGCGCCGGCGGTCCCTGGGGCTGTCGAAGGTGCTTTCCCACGTGGAGGTGATGGATGACGGTGAAATCATTTTCGAAGCAGCGGTCAAGCGTCTGGCGGTCAGCGCCCATCGGCAGTTTCCGGAATTGCCCCGGGAGGAAATGGTGAACGGCATTTTTGACCGGACCCAGACCATGCCGGTGGCGGTGGGGGGCGGAGTGGCCATTCCCCATGCCTACTGGGATGGGGTCGATCGCAGCATCTGTTTCCTGGGAGTGGTGCCCGATGGCGTGTACGATATGAATGCGCCCGACGGCAAGCCGGTGAAGCTGGTGTTCCTGCTGGTTTCCCCCACGGGCAGGGCCGCCGAACACCTCGAAAGTCTGGCCGCCATCTCCCACCTCACCCAGGAACCGGAGTTCATCGAACTCCTCTGCCGTCAGCGCGTCCCCGCCCGCATCCTCAGCCTGATTTCCGAGCGTGGATAGACGTCTCAAGTCCATCGACTTCATGGCAGATGGTCCCGCCGAACGGATGCACCGCACCCTTCAAGCCCCGCTGCGACGAAAGCATTACGCCGGCTGCAAAAGCCCGGTTCTCAACGCTTCGTTCAGAAAAGCCTCATCGGCGCCGTTCAACACAAACACATCCGCCACATACCGCCCATACATGTCCCAATGGTAGGTCAACACCCGCACCGGTGTTCCGGGCGGCAGTTGGCGCGCCAGCCACTGCTTCCAATGGTCCCCCTTCGGCGTGCCCAGCTCTGCCGCATTGACACCACGCAATCGCAGTGATTGAATCGTCATGCGATTAAAACACTGTTTCAAACAGACCTTTATCGTATCTCCGTCCACCACCGACTGCACATACCCCTCATAGCAGTACTGCTCTCCAGCGGTGCAGGACACCACCCGAAGCGACGCTCCGCGCGGACGTTCGGTGTACTCCAGAATATCCCCGGCCTGCAGTCCCCGGGGGGTATTGGTCGGTAGTGCTGCCAGCTGCCGGAATCCGCAATCCGCCAGCAGAAAGGTTCCTTCTGCGGTGACCGCCGTCACCGCCTTCACCAGATTGGGTCTGGCCACCCGGGGCGCCAGCGGTTGGCAGGCTTTCTCCCCATCCAGTTTCCCACCGTTCAGCCGACGGACCACCCTGCGCAGCGCATTGTGGGACAACTGCCGTTCAATGGCCTGTTTCTCCAGACGTCTGCGGTCTTTTCTGGCTCTGACTTCCAGCAGAACCCGATAATGGCTCCAGCTCAATTTCGCAGACAGCTGCGAAATTTCATATTCATTAAAAAATTTCCGTTCATATGTAAGTTGCCGATCCGACACCCCTTTGGGCAGGGACCGGCTCAAGTCCTTTGCCAGCTGTTTCAGCAGCCCGGTGCCATAGGGCGCTGTCTCCTTTCCCCCCTGCTCAATCTCCACAATCTCCCGACCCGCATCCCAGTGCATCTTCATCGTTCGCATATTGGACGCCTCTGGAGACACCTCCGCCAGCCCCTCGCGATAGATTGCCTCCATCCGTTTCAACAGCTCCCGATATGCATCGTTTTCCTGCACCATTCCCCGATACTCCCTCAAAATCCCTCCGGCATCAAGCATTTTACAGATTGAATGGTAGGGGTGAAAAATTTTTCGCCCCTACGGGTGGAATATGGAATTCGCCCCTGCTGGCGGAATAAATAGGGGTTTCTTCTCCGGGATCAAAAGTTCAATTGTTCGTTTTACCCTCCTCTTGTCATACATTAAAAGTGGCCGTCAGATTTGGACCCTCGGATAATCCCTTTCTGCATTCTGTTGAAGAGATCGGGTCAGGCGGCTTGCCCGCTGCCATTTGTTGCTTCGTCCCCCTTTGTTCTTCTGATTTGAGCCCGGAACAAAATCACTCCGAGCGTTTGATGACGGGAAAGACCAAAGTCTTCTTAATCATACATTAAACAAGCCGATTGATTATGTATGAGTTTGCCTCCTGAACGAACGCTCGTGCTGTGTATTGATGATGATCCGCTGATGTTGAACGCACTGGTGCGCGCTCTGGGTGTACTGTCGCCCGAGGTGGACGTGCTTACCGCAAGCAATGGCGCAGAGGCGTTGGACATCGTCCGCGCGCAGGATGTGGGCGTTGCATTTGTTGATTTGATTATGCCTGGGATGGATGGTTTTGAGCTTTTAAACACGCTGCGCCAGATTTCCCCCAATACGGAAATGGTCATGATTACCGCCGAAGACGACCCGGCGTCCGTTGTGGCCGCAATGAAGGCCGGCGCCACTGACTATCTTACCAAACCGCTGGATCTTCAGCGATTGCAAACCGTTGCCGCTAATCTGGTGGAACGGTTTCGGCTGGCAGCGGAAAACAGGCGGTTGTGGCGGGTATTGCGGCAGCATAGGGAACAGGCGTTCGCCTGCCGGCCCATTCGAATACTGATTGTTGAGGACAATTCCGATGACGCCCTTATCGTGCGACGACTATTCGAGAAGGACACAGCCGGAAATTACGACATCCAAACTGTGACGTGTGCGCGGGAGGTCGTACCTGCCCGGGAACAGTTCAATCCCGATTGCATTCTGCTGGATTACGTTCTGCCAGACGCAACCGGCCTGAATGTGTTGTCCCAACTGTCCGCCGATAATGGTCACCCCGACGTCGCGGTGGTTGTCCTGACGGGATTTGGGGATGAACATATTGCGACAGCAGCGATGCGGGCTGGCGCAGCGGATTTCCTGGTAAAAAGCACCCTTTCCAGTGAGTTGCTGCACCGCACCGTGTTTGGCGCCCTCGAAAAAATGGACCTGATGCGCAAAGCGCGAAAACAGGAAGAAGAGACCGGCAAAGTTATCCGGCAGCTGGAGGTAAAACGGGATTCTCTTGCATATGATGCAGACCACGACCCGCTCACCGGCATGTTGAACCGGCGCGGCATGGACACGCATATGGCGTATGCGTTAAGTCACAATCATCGGCAAATCGATACAATCAGTCTGGCGATGTGTGACATCGATTATTTTAAAAAAGTGAATGACAGATATGGTCACCAGGTGGGAGATGAAATTCTCATTGGGGTGACCCGGCGACTGCAGCGCGCGGTTCGCGACAATGATCGGGTCAGTCGCTATGGCGGAGAAGAATTTCTGTTGCTGATTGCCAATTCCGACGGTGGACTGGAGCCATACGAAAGGCTGCGCAAAGCCGTGGCTGAGAAACCGTTTTCCACCCGTGCCGGGGAGGTTTCGGTGACAATCAGCATTGGCGTGGCAATGGCCATCTCCGATATGGACAAGGGTATCGCGCAGGCAGATTCCGCGCTGTACGACGCCAAATCAAGAGGCCGAAATCAGATCGTTATCGCCAGCAACACGGGTTCAAATCAGTAATGCATGTGTTTCGCATGCACGGGCAAGGGACGGTCTTAAAAAGTTAAAAAGTTGTTGCAAGATAATCGGGAACCCCAAATTGTACAAGTTGCGATTATCGAAGAATCACAAACTTTCACGCTTGTCCGCCCTCTGAAAAATCACTCCGAAAGCCTGTTGCAGCAAGACATATAAATATTTGGAAATAAAAAAGAAAAACGGCTTTTTCTTATGATATCTTTAGTAGCCTGAAAAATCACTCCGAGCGATTGATGCAGGGCGATTGATGGCGATTTGATGAATGAGTCTCAGTTTGTGGTCCGCCGTCGTGCGTGTCGCGCTGGCGTGATCTTCGACTTTTGATCGAAATTGATGCCCTGAAAAATCACTCCGAGCGATTGATGACGAGGGACCTACCATTGGGGACGGTTCGATGAATTGTAAAAAGACAGATGGCTGATTATTGGTGTTCCCGTCGTCGGGCGTCTCGGTGAGATGCGTGATACTTGCGTGTTCTATTCACAACGACTGCCTGCACCAAAAATGCAACCGCCGGATTGTTTGCTTAGAAGGTATTCATTAGCTAAACTGAATGTTGTGATATAAAGGAGCTGCACATGAATGGGTATCCAGAATGGCTTTTGGGGGTGGTGCTGGCAACCAGATTGTTCATAACGGGCAATGCCGGTGCGGCAGATTTTTATGTGGATCCGGTGAATGGCAGTGCAACGGGAAATGGCAGTGCTGCCAATCCGTGGTTGTCTTTGCAGCAGGTACTCGATGACAATCTGGTTGAGTCGTTGGGATGGGCGAGTTTACCTCCCGACGACAGTTCCGAGCTCGTTGAAAAAAACGTTGGCGCACCGGTTAAGTCGGGAGATACGCTGTGGCTGCATGCAGGAGATTATGGCGCCCTCAATCTAACCGGGTATTACAACCCGGAAATGATAACGATTCAGGCGGTGGATGGTGAAGAAGCCAGATTTTCAAGTGTGCTTGTTCGTGCCTCGGCCAACTGGACGCTTCGCGGCCTTTCTGTCAGTCCTGCCTTTGGCGACCCGTATGAGCCGACAACCATGATTGATATCGACTCCCACGACTGGCAGGGACCGGTTCACGATATCGTGATCGACGGTTGCTCGCTGCAGTCCGTTGGTGATACGGGCAGCTGGTCTCTTGACGATTGGAACAGTCTGCCGGCAAATGGTGTCAACGCCGATGGCACCCGAATTACGATTTCCAATAATTATCTCAAAAACGTGAATTTCGGTATCAGTGTGGGGGCCAGTCATTCGACCGTCGCTGGAAACACCGTCGAAAATTTTGCCGGGGACGGGATGCGGGGGCTGGGAGATTACACCGTGTTTGCCTATAACCTGGTGAAAAACTGTTACGACGTAAACGAAAATCACGATGACGGGTTTCAGTCGTGGTCTGTGGGCGATGACGGCGTTGGGACAGGCACCGTAAGAGGGATAGTGCTTCGGGGAAACACCATTATCAATTATGAGGATCCGAATCAGCCTTTTCGCGGTACCCTGCAGGGAATTGGCTGCTTTGATGGAATGTTCGACGACTGGGTGGTGGAGAACAATGTGATTTACACGGATCACTGGCATGGCATATCGCTATATGGGGCACGCAATTGCCGTATTGTAAATAATACAGTGCTTGATCCCAACGACGAAGACCCGGGGCCGCCGTGGATTATGATTAATGACCACAAAAATGGTACCCCGCCAAAGAACTGTGTTGTGGCCAATAATCTCACCACGTCTGTAAGTGGTGTGGATACGCCTGAAAACTTTGGCAATATTATTATAGAGGATCCGTCGGTGCTGTTTGTGGATGTGTCCAATTTCGATTTTCATTTATTACCTCAGAGCGTCGCTGTGGATGCGGGATTACCCGAATACGCACCTGAAAAGGATTTGGATCAAATCCCTCGGCCACAGGGAAATAGCGTTGATGTGGGGGCCTACGAATGGCACGAGGCAGCAGTGGAACCGGAGCTGGATACCGACCTCAGAATAGAAGATGTGGATGTTGTCGATAATGCCGATGATACCGGTACGAGCGGCAGCGACCAGAGTGGCTGTGCCTGCGCCGTTTGGGGCGAGAATCCCGCACCCTCTATCTTTCAGTTGCTTCTTTAGGAATCCCCAAATCCTGAATCCCGGGTTCGCCGCGATCAACAAGTGGCTAAGCATCATGATTTCGCGCGCCAGTAATCCCCGAAAAATTACCCCCGAAAAATCACTTCGAGCGATTGATGCAGGGCGATTGATGCAGAGCGGAGAAATGGTGGGTGGGTACGGATTGGACTCGCTTTTGCTCACGCTTCCTTTTTTCTGATTGAATTTTATGAAAATGTTATAATCGCACTTCGTGGTGGATTTGGGGCGATCTTAAATAACTGAGAAATATTGTTTGAAGGAGGGGCTTTACGAATGCTTAGAATCAAATGTGTATACGTGTTTCATCTACGTGCGGTATCGCTCGTGCTGTTGGTATGGTTTTTATCTTCATGCATCCCCGAACAGAATGACACCTGGGTTGAGTTTCCTGATTACGAAGAAGATGATGAAGACACGTTTGTAACGACATGGGGAGACGAAACCGTTTCTTTGGTGGAGAATGTGGATGCACTTTCAGGGACCATCTCTCTTTCAACGGCGGAATCAACTGACGAATGGGATGAAGGCGTCGTTACAGCAGAGTTCAGAACCTTCAGTGGTCAGTATGTAGAGCTTACGCTTGGCCAGTATTCATTTTTGAACAATACCGATTTTCCCTTTATTTTGCCGGCGTCGCTGCTGCCTTTCAATATCACCGGCGCGATTGTGAATGTATCCCTCAAGGTTTCGCAGCAATATGAAGACGCCGCAGGGATAATGAGAACCTATTCAGAGTCCTGCGGCGATCGGTATTACAAGCACAACGGAGATGGTACCCTTACCCATTTTAACTATGAAACGTTCTGGGACACCTTTGATGCCTGTCTGTTTAATGTTGAGAATGCTTCTGACGGACAACCATTGCTCGATAATGATGGAGACCAGGTAGGTCTGGTGCTTTCGGAGTGTGAGGGCGTCGGAGAAATTGATTGGTAGCCGAGGCAGCGGAATTCTAAGGGATCGGCAGGAAAAATGCTCACCAGAGATACAGTTCCTTTGGCAGGACCAAGTCACTGTGTTTTTTCTGGAGGGTTAGACAAAGAGCATTTCGACATATACCCCTTCAACACTTTGGGGACTTCAGGAACGTTTCCAATTAGACCTGAGAGAATAAACGATTCTTCTCTTCTATTGATGTCTCATTCCGAAAAATCACCCCCCCGAAAAATCACTCCGAGCGTTTGATGACGGGCTGGAAACTCCAAGCAGATCCGGCCTTACAGCCAGGGCGGCAAGTACAAGCGACATCCATATAAAAGTGGCGCGACGAGAGCAAGCGTCTTTCAGCTGATGAATACATCTGAACCATTCGATCCAAAGTGTCTCAATTTTCTTTTTTTTTTGCGATTCGCTCCAATGTGCTGCGGGGGAGAGGTCGTCTGTAATTTGCACGAAGTTGCTGCTCCCACTGGCGCCCCGGACACTGCGCATCTCCCAGCGCGGACCTGTGCGCCAGCGCGGACGTCGCCCGTTCTATCAACTGACTTGATATCTCCGGGGGAACAATTGTTGGTCCGTTTCGCACCCCGCTCTTACGGTAAATGAAACGACCTATCTTTATGGGACCGCACAAACCGTGATACAGAGATGCTCCATGGGAGTGACGCCGGTACTCGGCGTCGTCCACCCATATAGATTCCGCCTCATCTCTGCCCGATGCGTCGATCAGTATAATCAGCATCTCTATCGATCTCAGAGCGAGATCCAGATCCGAAATTTGTGCAGCGTTGTACGAGGTATTGCGACGGTTTGCTGTGGTGTGAGAACAGGCCTGACGCCCAACCTCAATTAAAACGTGGCACGCAAGCTGCAATGCTCTAACGATAGCTGAACATTAACCCTGCAAGGAGATTTGAAAATGAAAAACATTCTAATCGTTTCGGGCAGTCCACGTCCCAAAGGCAATACATATAAAATGATGCAGCTTATTGAAAATCGGATGCATGAACTGGGCGACTACACTTTTGAATGGCTGTATCTGAAAAATGCCGATTTAAAATATTGCAAAGGATGCCTGCAGTGCATGAAAAAAGCGGAATCCCACTGTCCATGTAAAGATGATGCCGAAATCATAAAGGAAAAGCTGCTGAGCGCTGACGGCATTGTGTTTGCGTCGCCCGTGTATGTACACACCGTCAGTGCGTTAATGAAAAACTTTTTCGATCGCTTCGCCTGGATGTGCCATCGCCCCAGGTGTGTGGGGAAATCCGCACTGCTGCTGGTCACCACAGAATTGTCGGGCATGGACGAAACCCTCGACTACATGGCCTTTCCCATCAACACGTGGGGCATGACTATCGCCGACCATGTCGGTGCAGTGTACCCATCGTTTAAAGACAATCCGGTATACCATAACAGGATTGAGAACCGTTTTAACCAGGCGGCAGACAAGTTTCATCATCAGCTGCAAACCCTCACCACAGACTATTCCCTGCCCAAACTGGCCTTCTTCCACCTAATGAAATTCAAAGTCACATTGCATAAAAAGATGCTCCCCTACGACTACCAGTTCTGGGCTGACAACGGTTGGCTGGATAAATCCTTCTACGACGACAGCCATGTCCCGAAGCTGAAAAGCAGCATTGCTAAAGCAATGGTAAAGCTGCGTGCAAATTCAATTCTAAAAAAGGCGGGCGTATCCCTGTCTTTCTGAACGAATCGACAAGAATCGATTTGTAAAACCCCTCGAAACGAAAGATACTGACGACAACAGATTCATCAGGGAGCGAATATGCACCATATGAAAATCATCAGAGAACGGAAGGGATGCTTTTCTTTCTGGAAAAAAAGACTGGTAATGCGCAGCGCGGGAAACAGGTCGCAGGCCAAGTGTTTCCAGGGGATCTCCGGGCATGGAATGAATCATATAGGGCAGGAATGAATCCATTGCCATGACGATGACACCAACAGCAATTGCAGTATTGAGCAGATCCTTACGATACGATGATGTCCGGTAATTGAACTTGCGTTCGTTTTCCTACATTGATGCGTTTTTTACAGCAACGATATTATTCGGCAAGACGGTGTCGTGTTTATCTTTTGTAAAAATGTATCGACAGGTGGCATCCCCCTTGCCAATGCAGGACGGCTGTTTCAAGCCCAGACCAAATGCCTCAGCCTGAGCAAAATCAAATACGTTGCACAGCTTTTTCATATCATCAAGTTTGTTTTTTTCCATAAAAGCAATCATTCCGCATTGGGTACAGGTCATACAAATGCACGGGTTGGATTTGTTCTGATATGCATACTCCAGCCAAAACGAATCGGAACGCCCACTGGCTCTCATCGCTTTTACAGCAGGCCGCATAAACGCTGGAAACAACCAGGAAATCATAAACTGGCGCGCCATCCATCGAACTGGCGCCGGAATCTTTTTAAAGAACAAAAGATACCCCTCATACTCGATGCGCCCTATTTGTGCAGTGGTGTACCCGTATTTGTGTAGTACCATGTATGCGGCTGCAATCGTCCCCAGAACGGGCATCAGTTGGTTAAAAAGATGTGTCTTGGATCCAGCCTGCAATGGAAGAGCGGGCAGCAGGTCAATGAACACCGCTTCTGTCTCTTCGAGGAACTGTGTTTCCGGAATCCGTTCAGGCCAGTTTTTCATTGCGGTCGTAAATACCGTTACATGTGTCCGGTACGCTTTAAGCGCCTTCTTTTCATTTTTTTTCCAATAGTTCTGTGTCATGGTGTTGCTCCTCTTTCTGTTTGCCTCTTCCTTCTACATCCCCTGTGCCACAGTGTCAGCTTCACTCCATATCAGTCTCTCAGGTCTGTATTCCACTAATGTTTTTGCTGTTCCGACAGGGTCAAACAAGAAGAATGAAACCGATGTATCAGGCCCCGGCAAATGATTTTGGTATACCATCCAGACCAAACATTGCAGCATCCTGCATCATTTGCATCGTGGGTGTCACAGGGCAGGGTGCAAGAAGGCGCATAGAACAAATAAGAGTTGGACCAAAGCGCACCTACGCCGCCAGAATACGCGAGAGTGATGCTCTTTTGAATAATGCAATCGTTTGGATGAGGGAGCGAACGGACGGGCAGGGCACCGATCTGGTCCTGCCCAACCCCGCTCCCCATAGCCAATTCGACTTTATGCCTGATGATCCCCTTTGCTTCGCATGTAAAAGCAATCCCGGTCCCACCTCTTGTGATATAATCATACTTCCCATTTCTGTTTACTGGGGGGTTAAACGGTTGCGAATCGGTTGTTGTTCGAAAAGTACACGCTGGACGATGGTGTTTTCGCTGTTCGATATTTCTGTGGGTTACAATTTTAAATCGGAGAGGGCTCGATTACTTGAAATAATAATAATTTTTAGCGGAATACGGAGGGTAAGCGATGAAGACAGCAATGGATGTTCGAAAAATTGTCGAAAAAAACAATTGGAAACCGCGAAATGCCGTATGGGAGCTGACTCTTGCATGCAATTTAAAATGTGGTCATTGTGGCTCTCGGGCGGGAAAACCGCTTTCGGATGAGCTCAGTACAGACGAATGTCTCGACCTGGTAATGCAGCTGAAATCCATGGGGTGTGATGTGATCACCATATCCGGGGGGGAGCCCACCATGCGTGAGGATTGGGATGCGATTGCCAGAGCGGTTTCCGACCAGGGGATGTTGGTGAATATGGTTACCAACGGCGTTTACAGAGACAATAACCCCCGGAGAATCGCCCGGCGGGCGTTGGCTGCCGGCATGTGCAATGTGGGGGTCAGTGTGGATGGTCCCGAGGATATTCACGACCAGATTCGGGGCAACGGAAAGTACAGAATAACGATGGACTCCATTGCCGCCTTCAGAAAAGAGGGGCTCAAAACCACCATTATGTGCACCATAAATACGTTGAATTACGACCGGCTGAACGAAGTTCGCGAGTTGGCGATGGCGGTGGGCGCCACGACCCTGCGATTTCAGTTGGCCAAACCGATGGGCACCATGGAAGAGCATAGAGATCTGGTGATCGCCCCTGAAAAAATGAGGGAATTGCTGCCCATGCTGGCGAAATTAAAGCAGAAGGGGGGAATCAATATTCGCATTGGAGATTCCCTCGGATACTATGGCACACCGGATAAAATTCTTCGGGGCTGGGGATGGCGAAACCGAAAAGAGGCGTGGCACGGGTGTCAGGCAGGCAAGCAGGCCGTTGGAATTCAGGCAAACGGGGATATTAAAGGCTGCCTTTCGTTGCAAATCAGCAGAGGCGACAATGATCCGTTTGTGGAAGGAAACATCCGGCGAACCCCCCTGGACGAAATCTGGTACAGGGAAGGGGCGTTTGCGTACACCCGGGAGTTTAAAGTTGAGTCGTTGACTGGCGCGTGTGCCAAATGCGCGAAAGCCGCTCAATGCAAAGGGGGCGCTACCTGTGTTTCAACCTCCATCAATGGAAATATCACTGAAGACCCCTATTGTTACTATCGTTTTGTTTCCGAGTCTGAACGGCAACAGTGGCTGACAACCGGTAGAACGGCAGCGGCGGCGGCGGCGACGGTGATTGCACTGACAGCAGCAGCGCCCGGGTGTCAGTCGGATTATGGCGTTGAAATAGAAGATACGGCGAATGACAACGACACCTCCAGTGAAACGGACACCTCCAGTGAAACGGACACGGCCAGTGAAATGGATACGGCCAGTGAACTGGACACGGTTACTGATGTGGAAAGCGACAGCGACACCAACGCGGTCCTTGAATATGCGGTGGAACCCGACTATGCGGTGGAACCCGACACCAATGCGGTCCTTGAATATGCGGTGGAACCCGACTATGCCGTAGAACCCGACACCAACGCGGTCCTTGAATATGCGGTGGAACCCGACTATGCCGTAGAACCGGACACCAACGCGGTTCTTGAATATGCGGTGGAACCCGACTATGCCGTAGAGCCGGACACCAACGCGGTTCTTGAATATGCAGTGGAACCCGACTATGCCGTAGAACCCTGAAAAAACCAGTAACGGAATGTCAGCAGCGCCTCAATATTTATTCCCTCCTCATTACAAGCCATCAACACCCTGCGGCACACGGGAAAAGTGTCATCTACCCATTATTTAACAAAAAAATCGTGAACAACTTACAATTTAATATGGAAGAAGCGGGGGAACTGGTATCGGCTGATGGAATTTGCAGACTTTTTCAACTGACAGGCATTCGCGTTACTGAACAGTGCGACCAATCAGTTTTTGCGAACGCAAAGGACCTTGCCACACGTTGCCCCCGTTGGACCGCACATTCCCAGATCTCCGGTTTCGGTGGACACCGTCCACCTGGAATACCCCATTGAGTCGGCTGGCGTTGATGTCCAGTATGTGTTGCAGTCGCCATACGATGCCGAAATGTGAGATTCAACATAACACCCATTGTTTGCGCCATTACCGGCAGTGCATGCAGCGCAATTCGTGTCTGCGTCACAATAATTCGGATAGACATTTACACAGTCTTCATACGTATCCCGGGTCATCACGCATGCGCTTTCGCCATTGGCGACCACCGTGCCATCCTGACATCCTCTGAGCAACGTAATCAAGTCATCCACGTTGGGTAGTTCCCAGTCGTTATATCCCTTCCAGTTCGCGGTATTCAGATTATCGCAATGGTCAGCCGCATCCCCCTGATACACAAAATCACTTGTACATTCATTTTGCCAGCACAGACCATTTACCTCATCGCACCACATACCGCACGCAGCATCGTACTCACAGCCGGCAACGCCCCCGCCGTCGATATTGCATTTTTCCCCATCGTTGCATTGGTCAAGAATGCTCCATGTGCCGCCATTGTCCCAGTCCATCGTCCCATCACAGGGTGACGAGCTGCCAGTGCAGTGTCGGTCGCCAGTACGATACTGGGCATTGGCGCCACAGGTGTTGGATGCCGCACAGTTGTACTCAGTCACATCGTATTCACATATATATGTCGCAGGTCGATAGCACGTATTGTTGGTCTCATCACAGGTCGGTACCGCACAGACGCCTGAAATCCCGGAACACGGATTGCCTCGTCCCTCGCATTGACCACTGCCGTTACAATACTCGTCACCGTTACAGAATTCGCCATCATCGGTGCATTTAACCGTGTTGGGTGTGGGAGACCAATTGTAGGCATCACTGGCGCGATTACAGTACTGGCAGACGTTTGACGAGTTTGATGTGCCGTCAAGGACACACGTATTGTCAATTTTGCAATAAGATGAACTTAGCGCATATTCGCAAACACCGCCATTGCAGGTGTCTACAGTGCAAGTCAGATTGTCATTGCAAACGATGGGGGTGCCACTGCATCCGCCAGCGCCGTCGCACCGATCAGCGCTGGTGCAGGCTTCTCCATCGTCGCATGTGGTGCTATTTCCGGGAAACTGTTCAATGCATTGGCCATTGGCGGGGTTACACGACCTGTTGACGCCGCAGGTGCCCGGTTCATCGTCACACTGAACATCTGTACCTTCGCATTGTGCCAATGCATTACAACTGTCGTTTTCAGTACAGAAATCGCCATCATCACAGCTGGCATTGACACGAATCGTCCAGTCGGTCGATGAACTCAATGGGTCGCAGACAAGGCAACTGTTAGTGGTTGATGCCGTCCCATCCGGAATACAGCTGCCGTCAATAATACATCCTGAACAATCTAAAACACACAAATCCTTCGCCACATCGCAAAACTGATCTGATGCGCAGGTGCTTTCACCGCCAACGCATTTATCAAGTTGCGTATCGCATGTTTCCAGGCCGTTGCAGTCAATCTCATCATCACATGAACGTGGTGAGCCGGTACATGTGCCCCCCTGGCAACTGTCTTCAATTGTACAGTAAAACGTGTCATCACATGACCGGTCATTGTTATCAGACCAGTCACTGCTGGACAACGACGGATCGCAGATAAGGCAGACATTGGCAGGGTGGAGTTCGTTCGCCGAGTAACAGTCTCCTCCAATCAGACATCCTGGACATGCTGGACCTGTATCCGTTTCCGTCTCTGTATCTTTGTTTGTATCTATTTCCGTTTCTGTATGCGTGTCTGCAGTCGTCTCGGTATCCGTCTGTATATTCGTGTCTGCAGTCGTCTCGGTATCCGTCTGTATATTCGTGTCAGCAGTCGTGTCCGAATCCGTGGCAACCGCATCCGTTACCGTATCAACATTTGTGTCAGTGCCGCCCTCTGAATCGGTCTGTGTATCAGGCGTTGAGTCAATGTCAGTATTGGTGTCGAACTCGCTACCGCTGGTATCGGTCCCGGAATGGGTGTCCGAGTCTGAGGACCCGGATGTATCAATCGCAGTTTCCGAGGCGGAGTCTTCTTCTGACTGATCATCCATGTCCACCAGGGATGAACATGACGTCAATCCGCCTCCCATCAGCGCAAATAGTACCATCAAAAAAAATGAACACTTTTTCATTATTAAAACACTCCTATTTTAAATACGCGCCATTTCATTATTTCGCTCATTTGATTTTTCCAAATGAACATTATCCCGGTCCGCAGCGGCGTATAGTTCAAACAGCTCACGCGCAAAGAAATTACCGCAAAGAAATTACTGAGAGTACTTTTCTGAGAGCAACCCCCTTTGGACACCATCTTTCATTTTTTCAGTACATTCTGAAAATCTTACCACCGCAAATCCTTTCCCTGATCTGTCAAGGGACTGTAAATTTATAAGTATACTTTAAGTTCAGATTTTAATTATGTCCAACTAAAACGACACAGGGCTCTGGAACAAAGCCTCCCTGTTTTCTCTGGGTTCAAGTGAATTACGTCCCTGATTTGTTCCTGATGGTATGTGGACACTCCCCCTGGGCTTTCTGCTGCGTCCTCCGGCTCTGTTCATGGACTGCCGGCGCCAATCAGTGTGCTGTAGGTAAGTGTAAAGGGTGCGGTCTGGAATCCAATTTCTCCGATACGGCGTCCATCCTCGGTATATCCTATCACAGATGCGAATCCCGGCCGTATTCCGACAAATCCGCCGACACCACTTTCGCCGGTCACTGAAACAGCGTTGGTGACCACACCGGCGGAAACGTACAGTGCGCTGATGTCCTCCTGCATTTCAGAAAGTTCATAATGAACTCCGGCAGCCGGTTGTCCATCGCAATCAATCGCAGTGATGAACACGTTTCCAGTGCTGGGATCCAATTTTGCTCCGGCGGCTTCGACCACGGAAAGAAGTGCTGAAGACGGAAGAAGTGGCACTGTGTACGGTATATCAACATCCGCAACGATTCGAGGGTTGAAAAAAAGCATCGCCGGTGCAAAAATGGGAAGCATACAGTGTTCATCCGGCGCCAATGGATCGCAGCCGTCAGTGATTGCGCATAATTCGGGTCCGCTTTCTCCAAAAACCTCTTCGTCTGTGCACAAAGCCATTTGCGGCATAATATAAAGGTATCCGTCAAACCCGCCGCTTCCGGTAGAAACTTCAAATTGCAGCTCGCCGTCTTCATCTGTAATATTGGTTTCAAGGGGATTCTGGCAGTCGACATCGAGTTTATTGCAAAGCTTCGCAGTCAGGTTGGTTACCCCATCTGCGCAGTTCGTAATAAAATTGCAGGCCTGAACCCTTACCGACGCTTTTTCGGCTGAGGATTTCAGTGCCTGCTCGTTTAAAGTGTCGCCCACACAGCGCCAGGGTCCAGTGTCAGGGGCATCTTCGCCCGTGTCTGAGTCAACTTTCATATCCACACAGAGATTGTGCTGACATTCAAGATAACTGCCAATATCAGCACAATCCGCATCACTGTTACATTCGTCCTCGATTTTATATAGAAGCGAACAGCCGGTCACAGCGGAAACTGTAAAATAAAATACTATCCATGATTTTATATTTGATGGATATCTAAAATCTCTCAAAACAACCTCCTGCGCATATACTGTCAGACACCGGGCAGTACCGGTGCTACCTGTATCAGGGTCTGCAGGCCAAGCAAATGCCAATTTTCTTTATTTAATTTCCACCGCTCAATAACTGAATTCATACTGATAACTCGGTGGCATTTTATTGAATTTATCATTTCCTGTGTAAAAAAAATATCTCATATTGCTGTAATTTTTTTTATTGTTGAATATCTATTGCCGGATAGAAATAGTAAGATGCTGCAATAATTCGATTTCTGTTGCTGAGCGCTTAAAATCAAAATATGTCTGAATCAACTCAGGCGCCTTTACCCGCTTCGAAGACGACTGATTGATATTCTTTGAGCGAAGAGCGTATTGAAAATAACAGAAAGGTGCTGTCAGTTTCCCATTAAAACGATATTTGGGGTCGGCGGTTCGCTCATTCCGGCACCGATGTAGAAGCTGGGATGGGGTGGTTGGTTGTACATGTTGCACTGCCATGCCACGGCGGTACGGTATTGGGAGTCGTGCATCAGTGTATAGATACGGTTGGTGGCCATGTCGGTGGTGGTATAGATGTACAACGCTGTGCCGTCAGAAGCGGGGAAGATGGCTTCCTCACGCCAGTCACCGATAATGTCGCCGCTGATGGAGGGATTGTTTTTGGTGCCGTTAATGGTTGTCGTTGCATAATTGAAGGGGTTCTGGTAGAGGCCGATTATCACAGCGCATCCGTATTGGTCAGCGGGATCCCAGTTGCAGATGACGGGATTGTTCGTGCCGCCGTACTTGCCATCGAGAATTTCCCGTTGTAGATCCGCATCCCACCAGATGAGGAAGTTTCCGGCGTACGGTGTGATATTGTCGGCGTCATCAGTGATTTTCGTCTGGGTGGCGGCATCGTATGTTCCGCCTGCCGATGACCACATTTGGAATCCGGGGTAGTTTGAGTCAATATGCGCGGCAGCACCTCTTCCTGTATCTCCGGTTGCGGTCAATCGATAAAGGATATTGCCGGTAGCAGCGTCGCGCAGGCTGAATCCGTACGGATCGTGTTCATGGACGCCGAAAACCTGAAGACCGCTGCTGCCGGGAATCATTTTGGACATATGGATGGCGTCGCCGTGTCCCAGGCCGGTGGTGTACAGGCCGTTTCCGTTGTCATCAACGGTCATTTGGCCGTAAACAATTTCATCTTTGCCGTCGTTATCCACATCTCCCACTGTGAGGTTGTGATTGCCCTGCGCGGCATATCCCGGCCAGTTGTCGGAATTGAAGGTCCACTCATAGGTGAGAGTACCGTTACGGAAACGCCATGCCTCCAGCATGATTTTTTCGTAGATGCCTCGACTCATCACAATACTTGGTGTTTCTCCGTTGAGATATGCCGGAGTTATCATGCATTTGTCTGCCCGATGGGCGTACTGTCCGGTGTTCAGTCCAGCTGTGCCCCATTGCGAGATGGGATCTCTTTCAATGTAATCGGTTCGGGCAAGTTCTTCACCTGTTTCACCATCAAAAACAGACAAGAATTCGGGCCCCTCAATCATCCACCAGAAGCCGTTGTAAACGGCAGAATCACGGTAGTCCGCGTTTGCATCACCGATTACCGTGCCTGTACCATCAATGGTTCCGTCAGCCGTTCGCAATACCATCTCGGCGCGGCCGTCTCCGTCAAAGTCGTAAACAATGGGATTGATTTCCATGGTTCCATAGAGAACGTTTGGTCCCAGGTTAATGCTCCACAGGAGGGTTCCGTCCATTTCGTATGCTTCAATATAGTGAAAGTTTGTTTCGTTTCCCGGGGTCGCTGTTGATGCGGCAATGTCGTTAGATAGTCGTTTGATAACAATTTCGTATGCGCCGTCGCCATCCAGGTCGCCGACAGCAGCATCGTTTGGAAAATAGATATTCGTATCGCGGGCTGTCAGAGGGATAGCCCGGTAGAAGTTGTCCCATGGTGCCACCGGAGTAGTCCCTGTCTGTTCAATGCCGCCGATGACCGGAACAATCGTATAGGTATTATCGATGCTGCCGCCGGTATCCTGATAGTTCGTTGAATCTGTTATGGGGGAGGTATTGAGCAGGGTGCCGTTACGGTAGACATTGAACGCGATGCTGGACGGATCTGTTCCAAAGAGGCGCCATCCGACATATATTCCTGTGTCTGTATTGACTGCAACAACTCCTCTGTCCAGTGTTTCCATTTCTCGACAGGTGCCGCTACATACTGTATCCGTGTCCGCATCTGTGTCTGTGTCTGTGTCTGTGTCCGTATCCGCATCGGCGTCGGTATCTGCATCCGTGTCAGAGTCGGAATCGGTGTCCGAATCAGAATCCGCGTCTGTGTCTGTATCCGCGTCCGTGTCCGTGTCGCTATCTGTATCGGCATCCGCGTCGGTATCTGCATCGGTGTCCGAGTCCGAATCGGTGTCCGAGTTCAAATCGGAATCGGTGTCCGAATCAGAATCCGCGTCTGTGTCTGTATCCGCGTCCGTGTCCGTGTCGGAATCGGAATTGGTGTGAACGTCTGTATCTGACCTGGTGTTGGTATGAGTGCCCGAATCGGTACACGCGACAGTGATAAAAAATACGATGCAATTAATTCCAAATAGCTTTTTCAACGTTTTTTCCTTTTAAGAAAAGTGAATGAAGAGGATATAGGCAGAACAAACGTCCTTTGTCTGTGAGCATCCTTTCTGTATAGTCGCCGATTTTTCGTCTATTCCCATTATCATGGCTTCGAATATAACATCATTGAGGAATATGGTTCATCAGAAAGTGTCGTTTCGGTTCCACTTCACTGAACATTTTTACTTCAGAGCCCCTTCGAGGCGCACGCTGCGCTATCTTGAGTTTCAGGCGTCTCAAAAAAAAGGTCCGAAGTGATAATCAGGCACCTTCATCGCAGCAAAAAGTAGTCAAATTTTACGTTCAGATGATGCGTCATCTGAACGTAAAATTCTGCAACTGACCGAGTTTCCGAGAACCTGCTCGTTTTTTTTGCCAGGTCAATCTGGCTCACTTTAATGATTTTGGAATGCGAATGGCGCTGATGGTTCCATCATTTTGTTGCAGTGTCCAGACCAGACCGACTGATTCATCTCCCAGGATGCGGCAGGGAGCGAACTCCCCGGAAAATGGGATATTTCCGATGGCCTGGACGATGCCGTTTTCAATAAACATCATTTTGCTGGAAGCACTGTCATCCAGAGGTGGATAACTGAATCGCAGAATCTGGCCATCCGTCCATGGGATCACCATTGAGCCATTTAAAGGCGGGTCAATGCACCCGGGTTCCCAGGTATCGTCGACTTTGAATTCGGACACGTCAATCGCCACAATCTGACTGTTACTGAACGACGCCACATCGCTCTGGGCATACAATCGATTATCCGCTCCCATACCCAGATTGTGCCAGCCGCTTTGTCCCCAGAAAGTATCCAGGGCAAGCGGCGGCAACTGCGTGACCTCCGTAATTCCTTCGTCATTTTTTTCCACACGCAACGCGCCAATAACGGGTTCTGTGACGCCGTTAACACCTCTTGAGAAATAGACAACCATATCTGCAGCCGGGTTGTCGGCTGCGGGCGCCACCACGAGAGCCGGATACGTGTAGCCGAATGGATCCTCTCCCTCAAACAGGGTCACCCGTTGTCTGAATGACGGCTGCTGAAAGCCATTTTCGTCAGTTGCCGGCGGGTTGGTGGTCATCGCGGGTAGATTGTCGATAGCCAGGACATCAATTGTCCCCCCGTGATATGCATGAAAATAGAACCTCGCCGTGCCGTCACTCTGAATTCTGGCTGCGGCGGTATTATCGTTTTCCAGCCGGAAACTGGTATTGTCGACGGTCGCCGGTGCGATATTCAATGCTCTGTTAAACGAAAAGTTTAAATTGTTCACGGTTAGCAGATACTCCCACCATTCTTCCTGCGCATGGGGCTGCACGCGCGCAAACCAGTTGTCGCCGGCCAAAAAGCCTTCATCGCCACGAGGCACACATTCTGAAATCACCCCATCTGTTTCAATCCCGATTTGGTCCGTCGTCGTCTCTTCGAGCACTTCAAGGGACGCGGCATCAAAAACAGTTCTAAAATAGTTGTCGGGATAACCATTGCCGTCCGGTTCAGCCGATGGGTGACTGGTCGCAATTAATTGGCCACTCTGGCTGTTAAGGCAGAGCCGGTCGACATATCTGCCCACCGACGCAGTCGCAACTGTTTCCAGTGGATGTGCAAAAACATATGCCGGACACCCACAGCTTTCGTAGGAGCTGCCCATGGCGCAGGCTTCGGGAGATGTCGCGTCCCTTTCAAGTGATGACGACGGGGTTTCCGAGGTGTCTTTGCACGCCGGCACGAAGAACACAATCACAATGGCAAACCACGCTACATTGCATATGCGCCCTTTTAAAAAAGTGGCGCGAATGAAATATTCATAGTTGATTTTCACGGCGTTCCCTCACAGTTGAAAAAAATTTGCATATAAAGATACCCCGGTTTTTATCCCGGACAATTCGTCCACCAGATGTTTCGCCGCTCCAGGATTCAGTTAATTTTGTTATCTTTTGTACGTTATTTAACACGTAGCGTGCATTTCACCGTAAATGACAACGCAACTGTCAACCATACCCCTGGCGCCCAATATTCGAGGCATATCCGTAAAGGAGAGGAAAAGATGACATTAAAAGAAACAGCAATACTGATGTGTCTGTTTGTGATCATGCAACTGGGCTGTGATGACCACGGTGGCGGCGATTCAACAGTGGTTGAGACCGGTACCGGTTGGGTCAGTGTCACCCTTGGCACAAACAGCGGCACAAACAGCACACCGATTCCGAAACAATCATTGGCCGCCAGCCCTGACGACGTTTCAGGGAGCGACAAAGACGGTGATGGTGGCGTCGTTGCATTTGCCACACCATCCGTATTCCAGATTGCCGTCAAGCGACTCACGTTGATTTCGGACGACTCGCAGGTAAATGTCATACCGGACACAGAAGATCTGCAGGCATCCGTGCTGCTTGACCTCACTACGGATTTGGTGCTGGACGACATGGCATTGCCGTCCGGAGACTATCATACCGTGGAGATGGAACTCTATTATTATCAGATACGCCTCCCCCTGAATACAGCGGACAATGAACAAATGATTCGCGTGTATTTGAGTGACGATGATTTTCCCGAACACGGCATGGGGGGACATCATCAGGGGGACATTACTTTTATCAATAACGATGGGACCGAATCCGGTTGGGTTAATTCGGCAGAACCATGGCTTTCTGAAAATCTGCTGTCCACGCGTGGTGAGTTGGAAGGGGCCGCTGGCGTGGATGCGGAAACGGGCCATCGGCGGGGGCTATTCGGGGATCGGTTGTTCTGGGATGCGCCCGCGTTTCAACAGGGCGCGGCACAGGATATTTACATATTTGCCGATGCACTTGAACTCAGGGTGGTGCCTGAGGAGACGTCATCAGTAAAATTTCGATTCGAAACCGCAAACAGCTGGTTTTTTGAGGATTTCGACGGCGACAACATATTCTCGCCCTGTTTGGGGGGCGATGTAAACGGACATCAGGACGCCTGCTGGTATGACGCGACCTCTGAGATGGGGGCAGACTGGGCACCGATATTCAATCCACCGCAGGTGTCAGTGGAATAAGCGGGAACGATTACCGGGTACTGCCGAAAACGCCATTCTCCAATTTGTAAAACAGTTTTCCGGAAAAGTTCATCTGATAATGGATGAAACAACGATAACGCAATGGTTGTATGTACTGCTGCGATGAGGTGACCAGGATCGTTGTTACTCAGTTTGAGAGGGTGAGGGTGCCTTCGCTGAGGGAAACTTCGTAGTAGCCGTGGGAGTCCCATTCGAGAACCCGACCGTTTTGGGAGAGGGTGCCGCCGTCCACGGTAACACGTACGAATTTTCCGGGGGGGAAATTGTCAGGAAGGGTCCAGGCCCAAACGGTTGCGTCGCCGTCGGTTTCGGGGGTGGCGTCTGTGACAAGCTTCTGACCGAGCCAGTAGGCGCCCACGTTGACCATGCTGTCGATCCAGATGTCGCCAGCGCTCTGTGCATATGCGATGCTTCCGGTGATGCTCTCGATGTCCACCCCCGCCCACCAGTTGTCGGAGGTCGGCAGAATGGAGTGGAAGCAGAAGATGAGCCACTCGCCGTCGTCGTGGACCGGGTCGATGAGCGCGTTGATGTCGTCCGTGGTCTCTTCGCCCGAAAGCGCCCTGGACGGCAGACGATAGGCATCGGTGCTGCCGTTCGGCGCGATGGTGCCGGGGCTGACCGTGCGATTCAGGAAGACATAGGGTTTCGATGCGTTGGCCCATCCGGAGTCGCCGTAGGGCGCGGCAAAGGTGTAGACGCCGTCCTGTCCGAAGTTTTCTTCAATATAATCGGTGCATTCGGTGATCTCATCTGCCGGCGTGCCGTCGCATTCAGAGAGGTTTTCTCCGGAGGAGTCGATGTGGCAGTGGTTGACCGTGTGGTTGCCGATTTCGTGGCCGTCCATAACGGCCTGGGAGAACGTGCTGTCGTAATTTTTAATCCACGAATTACTGTTGTTTGCGAAGAAGGTCATGCGTACGCCGGTTGCCTGCAACTCGTCGTAATGTTCGACCTGCGACGGTTGCGTATCGTCGAACGTATAGGAGAGCGCGGCGCTGAAGCCAGCCCAGTCCAGCACCTTGAGGTTTTCGGCATTCCCGGAGGGTTCCTCCACATTGTCACCGGTCGGGGTTGGAAGGTCTGATTCTGTATATACTGTCGTTCCATCTGTATCGGTATCTGTATCGGTGTCGGTGTCGGTATCTGTATCGGTGTCGGTGTCGGTGTCGGTATCTGTATCGGTGTCGGTATCCGTGTCTGTATCGGTATCCGTATCCGTATCACTTGATTTGTCCCCACTGGAATCATCGTCCGAATTGCTGGCGGAACACTGCATCAGAAAGAGGCTCGCCAGAAGCATCAGTCCCAGATAAAAATAATCATTTCCAAATTTTCTCATAATTCATTCTCCCTGAATTCCCGGTCGATTCAAAGACGGTCCATCCTGTCCCGACCGTGGCTGGATGGTAACTATCAATTCTGTAGTGAACCTCTCAAACAGAAAAGGCTCAAAGATCGCCATATGCTTCAAATTGGTTGCAATGAGTTGGCAGTTTTATCTCTCTTCGCTGCAAGTCCCGCCCGGAACGAACGTCCTTGTCGCTCGGCAATATTTTCTCTTCCGAATATCCCCTGTCAAAACCAGTGCTCACCCACACCCTTTTTCCCTCTCGGGGCTTCGGTGGATTGACCAGCCATAGATAGACCAGTAACAGAGATTTGAGCCGTTTGATTGGGGAGAGCTTACTATAGTAATGACGGCAGCGGCGCCGGCTGCGGATGTGGGAAAGAGGTTTTAAGGGACTGATTGTTCATTAAAGCCTGTCATTCATTTAACAGAAGGATATGTGATGAGACGAACAATTCAATTGTTGATGCTCGGTGCGGTGGTGCATCTGGCGTCTGGCTGTGGTGGGGCGGGAGCGGCGCAAAATGCAAACAGACAAACCGAGGTGGCCACAATGGATTTGGGCAATGGCGGCCGGCAGCCTCAAACCAATCCGGCGCAACCCGGTGTGAATGTATCGGTGATTAAGGTCGATACCGTGGGCTATGTGAGCGACTGGAAAAAGATGGTCGTGTTCAATGTGGACCCCAAAGGGGCGGTGGTGAAGGATGCGGCGGGCAATGTGGCCCTTGAAATAACCGATAATATGATTTCGCATTTTGGCCTCGATAAAGAGAGCCAGGACGACGTGTGGCATGTGGATATTTCGGCGCTGACCCAAAAGGGAACGTATTACGTGGAGGCGGCGGAAGTGAAAAACGAGTTTTACAAAAGCGAGACGTTTGTGGTGGATGATTACTGGAAAGTGCTTAAGCATCCGGTGCAAACACTGGTGAAAAGCTTTTATTATCAGCGTACCCGCACCAGTATAGATGAACCTTATGCGAAATGGAATGGCCACAGCTACACTCGCGAGGGGGTTTCTCATGTGCACGACGATGTGGGCTGGGACTGGCAGTATTATCCCGAGAAAAAGGAGCGCTGGCAGCAGAGCAGCGATAAAAAATGGTGGCCCGGGGAGCAGCTGAAAAAGGGATGGTTCGATGCGGGCAATCTTGACATGTACATCGATTCAACGGGCATTTCAGCACAGATTCTGCTGACTGCGTACGCCATGGCGCCGGAGCTGTTTAACGATAATGAGCAGAACATTCCCGAGTCGGGTAATGGAGTGCCCGATATTCTCGATGAGGTGACCTGGGGTCTCGACTGGATTATGTCGCTGCAGCAAAAGGATGGCGGCTTCAGGCACAGCGAGGCCATTTTTGGCTGGACCGGCCCCCTGGCGGCCGACAAAGATATGACGGTGCGCTGGATTCGACCCGAGAGCACGTCGTCGACGGCCAAGGCCATTTCGGTACTGGCGATGGCGTCAGTGATTTATAAAAAGTTTCCCGAGTATAAGGAGATGGCAGAAAAATATGAGACCGCCGCGAAGCTGGGATGGAAATGGCTGCAACTGCATCCGGCGCAGATGCGCTGGAACCAGCTCGACAGCCCCCAGCCGGCGTGGGATGACCGCAACAGTCACGACAAGGGTGATGTCTCCGAGGTCATCGATAAAAACGGCGATTATTTTTACAACGACATTGGCGCGCGATTTGGCGCAGCGGTGGAGATGTGGATTCGGTTCAGAGAGCCCGATGCGCTGGCCAATATTGTGGGAATGATTCAGGTCGATAAGTTTGACCAGGTGCACGATGTGGGAACGGTGACCACTGGGTCGTGGCGCAATATCGCTCGCTATGGGCTTATTGAGCTGGCCAACGACGACGGCACACCCGAAGAGCTGCGGGAGTTTGCCAGAAAAAAACTGGTCCAGTGCGCCGATGAATGGCTGCTGCCCAGATGGGAAAACGATGGCTACAGGATCGTTGCGCTGGGCTGGGAATACTACTGGGGCATTGCCGCCAATACCGCCGAAAAAGCACACCTGCTGGCAATGGTGGCCAAACTGACCGGTGAAGAAAAATACATGCAGGCGGCCAGAGACAACTGGCACTGGCTGATGGGGCGCAACCCCAACGGCTACACCATGGCCACCGGCATTGGCAAGGCGCCAGGCAAGCTGTATCACCTGGAGTGGGCGCCCTATGCCGATGACCGCGATATTCCACCGCCTCCGGGATTTGTGATTGTGGGGCCCAACCACCGCGATCTGCCTGAACTGTCGCCCAATGCGCCGGCAAAGGCGCTGTTGTGGGACAATCAGGGACCCACGCGGGTGGGCGGTAAACCCCATCAGATGTGGCACTGGAAGCAGGAGGAACTGTGGGACGGCGGTTTTGAAAACGAAGGCGACTGGAACAAAGGCTGGTGGTATGTGGTGGAAACCGATTTGCTGTACAGTGCCGACTTTACTCTGACGGCCATTGCCCTGCGCGATTTTGAAAAACCCGGCAGTCAGTTTGTGGCGCCAAAGAAAAATGTGGGGGATTTGAAAAAGCTGGTGAAGCGCTACACCCCAAGGCCCGCCAGGGCTACCATTTCCAAGAACAGTCCCGGTGGTGAAGCCGCCTACCAAAAAGCCATCGACGACGGCTGGATTATGGTGGCCAAAGAAACGGTCGGGAAAAAGTGATGCAGATGTATTGGAAAATCTCCTACCCCTGAGGAAGACTTCACAAAGACTTCGGGAGGGTTCTCAAGGACTTCGGGGACGGCAAAATGAAGAAGCAGCGTCCAGATCTGGTGAGATGATTTGGACGAAAGACCTCAACCAGAAGGAGCCGCTTTATGAAAAGGCAATACTATATTGGCCTTAATGGCCACAGCAAAAATTGTTTTTTTGTCGTACTGGATGGCAAAGGCAAGATTGTTTGTCGCGAGAAAGTCACGACGGCCGAAAGCACCATTCTTCAATTTGTAAATCAATTCTCGGGTGAAGTTCACCTGATAATGGATGAAACAACGATAACCCAATGGTTGTATGTATTGCTGCATGATGAGGTGACCAGGATCGTTGTTGCTCAAAGCGAGAAACACAGAAAGGCGAAAACGGATTTCAAAGAAGCGGAAGAGCATGCAAGGAACCTTCTTGCGAATTACGTGAAACAGAAAGTTTATCATGAATGTACTGACATAATGGAATTGCGTTCATTGGTTTCGGGGTACAGAGATTTGGTACAGAATCTTGTGGCGGAGAAAAATCGATACAACGCTCTGTTTCGACAGTCAGCAATTGTACGATCCGGCGATGCGTTTTATCAGGATTTTGAATTGATAAATTCGTTGCGCACAGATATTCAGAAATTTGTTGCCATTCCACTATACGAGCGCATTCAGCAACTGGAAAAACATCAGGCGATATATGAAAAACAGTTTAAAGCGAACTGCAAAAAATATAAAACGATACGCCTGCTGACGAGTATTCCAGGCATTGGCACTATTTGCGCAAACCAAATCGTAGCACTGGTGGTGACGCCATACAGGTTTCCAACAAAGTACAATTTCTATTCATATTGCATGCTGATCAGACACAAACAAAACAGCGATGGCGTTGTTTATGGCACAAAGCGCCCTATGGGGCAGACTGAACTGAACACCATTTTCAAATCGAGTCGACTTGCCGTTGTAAAGGGAACGAGCGCTTTAAGACTGAAATATGACTTGATGCAGGAGAATGGCACGACTCAGAAAGCCGCATTCAACGCATTGAGCAGAAGTATCGCTGCCATGGTTTTGGGCGTGTGGAAAAGCGGTGAAAAATACGATGACAAAAAGGTGGAAAGGAGCCTGAAGCGCACCTATTCGCATATATTGACTTGAAAAGCTTTGGGTCGAGATGATTGGCTGCCAGCTCAATCAGGATATCATATCCGCAACCAGAAGAGGAAGAGAGATTTCGCGAGAACCATGATGGTAAATTAATTGCTTCGAAATAAATCTGAGAACACAGTTATCTTGACAGGCCCACAATAGTTGTGTTTTGAGCGTGATTCATGTCTAATGGATCGCTACTGAATTCCTCAATTCTTCAGAGTGACACAATTCAATTTCCATTAGTGTTTCTGGTGTGACTTTACCAACATTATGGTCATTTTAAGATTAATCCACAAAAATCTTAGAAATTGCCAGACTAAATTCTTTCTGAAATGTAAAACAATTCCGGACGGTTTTGTTGCATAATATCGTTTTTCATAAGGTTTGTATATATTCATATTATTGCCTTTCCATTTGAGACATTCCTTTACTCAATGAAAGATAAAAGGATTTAATTTTGTTTTTTTTACTCGGGTATAATGAACCAGAACGGATTCGCCTTGGCTTTGTAAATAAAACCATGATGCAGCAAAATTTTTATCCAGTGTGAAGAAAGACCAATTTCCCCAAATGAATATCGAATATCACGACCATATTCAGGATATTTTTCAAAATCATGTACAATTGGAAACATGGTCATTGCCACTGCACTGCCTCCAAACAGACTGTTACCGGCTGAGGCAACACATGCGGCTCCAATCTGCGCCATTGATGCTGTATGTGTCGGTTTTTCAGTTTTCCCAAGTATCATATCACAAATACTTAGAGCTGTTGCCTTTCCAATCATCGATGAAGGCATACCTGTTCTCGGAGGAGTTGGGCTAATGGGCGTGCCGTTCGGGCTTTTCATCGGTTTCGAAATCGGATGCGGAGGGGCAAATGCAATTCCCGCAGCAAAAATATTTTTCCATTTTGGATTCTGGTACGTTTTCGGCCAATCACTTGCTTTCCAGTCTTCGAAAGGTTTAGAAGTATATTCGGCATCTACAAACATAAAACCATTTGGCGCAAATAGTTCGCCTGTAATATCTTCATCGTTTTGATTGAAAGTTTTCAGCCCTACACCGGAAAATGGTGGAATCAACATTGTAAAATCAAAACCATAATCATGTTTGGTGCCATCCAGCAGTTCATATTCCACTTTATCTTTATCCACATTAAAAATATGTGCAGATGTAATCCAATCTATTCCTCGTTCTGCAAACAATGATTCGGCAAATATTTTACTATGCGTTATATAACCTCCGCGTTTGATATGTAATCCTCCAACACCGAAATCCCCAAGCATACTCTCATTGCTGATATATGTAATATCAGCCATATCACGTACACCGTGCTTATTCAGTTCATACTCCACATTAAAAAGATACTCGAAAGCAGCGCCCTGGCAGGTACACATCCCATTTCCTGTTCCTATCAGAAATTTCTGCTTTTCACCTTTTTTCATTCGATCGATTTTTTCAGATAGTACATTGGAGGCATGCTCGGCATGATCTGCAGTACAAACCGACAAGGAATTATTATCCGGCCCTAATCCAGGTGTGGCTTCGAATTTCAGTTTTGGTCCAGTGGCATTTATAAGATAATCGTATTCTATTTCTGCCGTCTGACCGTTTTTTTCTTTGGATGTGTATTCAATTGTTACAAATGGGGATGCATGTTTTCCATTTCCATCAGGATGGATACTTACTGCTTTTGCCTGCTCGTAAATAATATGTTTCTTTGTGTAAACAGGTGCCAGTTCAAATGTCACCTGTTTCGGTTTCATTAATCCTACTCCAACCCAAATGTTTGATGGTATCCAATTCCATTTGCTGTTTGGCGTTACTACAGTAACATTATGCGCTCTCCCCAGTTTTTTCTTTGCAAATAATGCAGCTGTATGCCCGGACATACCCCCCCCAAGAATTACGACATTTGCCATAGTTTCTCCTTTTTTAATGAGTGTGTAAAATATCTTTTACATAAGATTTTTTGATGAATCTTAATTAAATAGATATTTCCATGCGTATTCGTTTAAGCCCTGGGTAAACATGAGAAATAGCCTAAGGAGTAAGTGATGGCCCAACACAAAGAATTCAATTTTCGTACCCCTCTCGTCAAGATGTTTTCTCCAAAAATGATACGCAGCGCAGCCAAACACACCGGAGCGGTCGTTCGTGATCGGAAAATCAGCATTGTTGATTTATTCTGGACGTTGGTATCAGGGTTCGGCGCGGGCAAGGAGCGCACCATCCGGGGATGCGTACGAATCATTCCCCTTCCCCCATCGCAACCGACTCGGAGTGATTATAGTCAAGTGCCAGGAAATTCAGATTTCTGTCGCCCCACTATTTCTTCACCTTATACGTCGTGATCTCTACGCTGTCTTCGGCCAGTCCGTTTGAGGTGGCGGTAATTGTGGTGGTGCCGAGTTCCTCGGTAGACCGTATGATGACACCTGCCTTCCCCCCTGCGGTGTTTATCGTTGTCGGTCCAAACATGGTGCAGGAGCTTCCCGAAAGAGATAAAGTAACGGAGGCATTGGAATCGATACATCTGCCTTCATTGTCTCTGATGACGACGATGATACGCGATATATCGGTGCCGTCCGCTCGCAGATATTCCAGGTCCGGTTCAAGGCTTACTCTGGACGCTGTGCCCTGTACCGGATTGTCCGCATCCGATTGGTGCAATACCGTTTCACGGAAAGCGTAATAGGCGCGTTTGGGAATGAAATATTGGTCAACAATACCGAGTTTGGAATCATGCAGTGTATTGCGTCCTCCCCCATCACCGAAACCCCAGTAATCTCGGAAAGTCCACAGAACTGCACCCGCATTCCGAGTATCGTTTCTGAGATCCTCAAACTGTCCAAGGGCATCACTGGCGTACTGCTCTTCGGCGTTGCTGTCACCTCTTGTGGCACCGCTGAAACCAAGGTATTCGGTACACAGCGAGGGCACATCCTGGGGATAGCCACTGTACTGATTTCCGTAAAAATCGATGGATTGCATATTATAATCATGAATACCGTTGCTGGTGACATATTTGGGAAGCATGGGATTTATCGACTCCCCAATCTCCTTCATCTCGGCATAGTGAGCGCTGAAATCGGCGTAGGGTTCATTGAAATAGCCGTAGCCGATGATACTTGGATGATTGTTTCCCTGCATGGCCATTTCTCTGAAAGTCTCATTCAGGTTGGACCAGAATGTGTTGGAAAATGTATCATGACTCCATCCCCACGTTGGATTTTCGACCAGGAGCAGCAACCCCAATTCATCACATGCGTCATAGAAGGCCGGGTCACGCGGAAAGTGGGAACACCGCATCAGATTGAATCCTGCGTTCTTAACGGATTCAATCATTTTGTAATAGCGGGAAATCGGCAATGCGGCGTGAACCCAAGCGAAATCCTGCGCCAGATTCGCCCCGTTGATAAAGTACCTGGAACCATTGAGATGAAACCCACTGTCTGAGGTCCAGTTGAGTTCCCGGACACCGAACCGGTCCACGTAGTCATCAACCGGTTCCCCATCAACGCTGACAGTGGTAACGATTCTGTAGAGATTGGGATTTTCCGGACTCCAGAGCTGCGGTGATGAAATTTCACTACTCATCTCGAATTTGTGGCTGCTATCTGCCGGTATGGTCTGCGCCATGGTTTGCGTTGATACTGCATCATTGTTTTCATTGTAGACAACGTAGGTCACCGAACAGGAAGCTGCCTGCCCAGTGTCGTTATTGACGGTGGTATTCACATTTACCGCAGCGGAACCGGTCGTAACGGTTGGGGTGCTGATGATCTGTCCCCATTGCGGGATATACACCGAATCAGAGATATGCAACCACGTGTTGCGATAGATACCGCCCCAGGTCACATAATCGACCCAGCCTGCGCCCGGGGGCACATCTTCCTGAGGGCTGTTGTCAACTCTGACAGCAATCACGTTGGAATCGGTTGTGCTCACCTGGTCGGTGATGTCGACAACAAAACTCGTATACCCGTTTGTTTGATGAACTCCGGCCAGTGTACCGTTTACCCACACCTGCGCAGTGCTCATGGCACCACCAAATTCGATGAAAACTTTTTTTCCGGTCCAATCCCCAGTGGGCAGGTCAAAGGTTTTCCGGTACCAGGCGACGCCCAGATAAAATTCGCTGCTTTCCGGCGCATCGTACGAGGGTGAATGGGGCACATTCACGTTATCCCAACCACTGTCATCATAAGTCACCTCCGCCGGATTCCCCGTCCCGTTCCCCTGTAGAAAACGCCAATCCGAATTAAATGACTCCCGAAAATGATGTGTGAAATTTTTGGACGTAGAAAAATTCACCTTCCAGTAGTCTGTCCCCAGCTCAGGGTCTGTATCGATATCCACTTCCGTATCAGTGTCTGTATCAATGTCTGTATCAGTGTCCATGTCTGTATCGGTGTCCGAATCAGAATCAGAATCAGAATCAGAGTCTGAATCAGTGTCCGTGTCTGTATCGGTGTCCGAATCCGAATCGGTATCTGTATCTGTATCCGAATCTGTATCAGTGTCTGAATCGGTATCGGTATCGGTATCGGTATCTGAATCGGCATCCGAATCGGTGTCTGAATCAGCATCCGTATCAGCATCCGTATCCGCATCCGTATCGGTACTCTTTTTGTTGTCGTCACTGTGGCAACCCGATATGAATAGAAGCCCAAACACAATGATGGCATATATCAAAGAAAATCCTGTCCATTTCATAAAATAACTCCGTTCAAAATCTCCACAACAATTGCGTCACGTCATAAGAGGCTCGCCGTTCGCCAGAAAGGGCGGAACAGGCGTGTTGTAATAAATCCCTGGGTGCAGATCTCAGTCTGAAGGAAAAATAGTACATAAAAAAAGGTGTCTCCTGGGGTAAGTTATTGTTGAAGCAAAAATATACAACCAGAGTGAACACCCATGAAAGACAATACCTCATCGTTGACATTAAATCTCACAAGTTTTGTAAAATTGGATGACGGATTGGGTTACTCAGGTGTCCAGCCAAGTGATCTACATCAATGCTCTCTTATTTACTCTGTGAGTGTATTGGATAATGCCTGACGCAATTCCTTTTGTTGAATGAGCAACTGTTCTTTAAATTCATCAAGATACCCCTGAAAATAATTGGTGAAATAGACATCTATCAGTTTCAGCGCTGTCGGCAAATGGGCGGCGAGCGCGCCCGGCATTTTCTGCAGAACAAACTGATTGAGGAAAGCGCGTATTCCGGAAACTGAAGCGAAGCCCAACCCGGCGCCGGCTCGTTCAGCCCCCAGCTGCCCGGTTCTCACGGTATCTCTGTCTTTTAGAAATGCAATGAAACTGTCGGTCTCTTCCGCACCATAACTCGCCAGCCGGCTGGGGTGAAGCTCGTGGGAATTTTCAAAAATGTGGTCCATGTAAATTTTTTTCAGGTGATTTGACAGTTCAGCGCGACATGGTTCAAAAACAGCGATAATCCTTTCAACGCTGTCGAGTTCCTGTGCGTCCAGAATAAGATTTGACTTTGTCATGGCAAACCCACCTACTTTTCGAAAAATACGCCGTAAAACGGCCCATGAACTTGGTCGTAGTCACCAATGGAGAATACATTTTCAAGCTTCAGCCATTCATCACAACGCAGACATCCCGGTGGCAGCATCTTCCATTTGGGCACCAGAGATATGAAGTGTTTCATTGTCCTGCTGTAAAAGCGTGAACCCATTTTCGCAAAAAGTTCCTCTGACAGCCACTTCTCATCATCTGATTTTTTTTCGGTTACATCCTGTTCGGAAATAAAAAGTTTGTCGCCCTCATTTGCCCATTCATACAGCGTGTCGAGCGCATGAACCAGGTCATTTTCCGGCAGAAAATAGGAGATGCCGCTCATCCCGATAGCCACTTTCTTACTCCGATCAAACATCTTCTCAACTATCCCGGACTGGAGGATGGTCTCGGGATGGTTGACCTCACAGCGGAGATAGACAACATCCGGATTGTCCCTGATGATCTCATTTGCATAGGCGACGGTGACATCATCTTTGTCGGAATAGATGACTTTGGTCCCGGGGGGCGCAATCTGATGAATGTGATCCTGAACCGGAAGCCCCGAGGCGAAATCGATAAACTGGGTGAATCCCTCATCCAGCATTCTGCGTATCGAGAATCCAAGGAACCAGCGGAGCATTTTCAGTATCCGGGGAACATCAGGATAGACCTCAAGCAGTTTTCGGGCCACTTCCCGGTCGACATCGAAGTTGTGATTTCCCCCAAGGAAAAAATCGTAGACTCTGCCGGCGTTTGGTCTGGTATCATTTTCAATACCGGGAATGTTGCTGTTGGTTGTCATTTGAGTGCCTCCTTTGGGATGGTAAGCAGGGGCCGCTGTATACACAGGCGGACGTTTTTCACTACTGTTTTATGGCTACCCTCAGATTATCCACTATTTATTAAAAAATGAACAACAAAAAATGAAAAGGAAGACTCTTTACGGTGCCACCAGTGATGTACACCGATCACGCAACAGCCTGGCGGACACCGTCATATTATCTGGATTAAGATACCGGCAATCACTTCGGCCTCCAGTCAATGTCAGCTGCATTGATTCAGAACCTTGTCTATGGTCATCGACAGGCGATAACAGTCAAACGGCTTTTCTACAATGCCTTTGGCTCCCTCTGTCAGCATCTGCGTTGCGGAATCATCGCCTGTGTATCCTGTATTTATCAGCACTTTCACTTCAGGGTTGATTTTTTTCATTCTTCGGAAACATTCAAGCCCTCTCATCTCCGGCATGACGACATCAAGTAGCACCAGGTCGATTTCCGAATGCCGGTTTTCGTAAATCGAAAGGGCTTTTTTTCCGTTCTCGGCGGCAATGACATTGTAACCGCAACCGTTCAGCAGTCTCCGGAGCAAGGTGATAACCTGGTATTCGTCATCAATGACCAGTACGGTTCCACTTTTTGCAGATGCGGCAGCGAACAACTGTTCTTCTTTGCTTTCCGGAAGCGGGTCGGTTGCAGTTACTGGAAAAAATATGTCAAACGAGGTTCCCTCTCCGGGGTTGCTCTGAACATCAATAAAGCCCATCTGCTTCTGAATGATTCCATAAACGATGGAAAGCCCCAGTCCACAATTGCTTTCGGTTTTTTTTGTGGAAAAGAATGGTTCAAAAATTCTGTCGATGACATCGTCGCTGATGCCAATGCCATTGTCCTGAATCCTCAGACGCACGTATTTCCCGGGGGTGGCCCGGATATGTCGGGTGGCGGATTTGCTGTCCAGTTCGATATTGCGGGATTGCACGGAAATCACACCCCGGTATTCGCTTTCAGCTATTGACTGGGACTTTAACCGTGCACTCTTCTGCATGACGGCATCTTTGGCGTTCACACAGAAATTCACGAGAATCTGACTCAACTGGGAGAGGTTGCCTTCGATGGGCCACAGTTTGGAATCCAAATCGATTATCAGTTTCGTATCCTCCGGGAAAATATGTTTAATCAACTCATAGGATTCAGATATTGTTTCGTTCAAATCAACTGGACTCAGTTCAACGTCAGTGTGCCTTGAGAATACACGAAGTTGTTTGGTGATGCCGGCACCTCTGTCAGCTGCTGTCCTGACCTGCATAATATCCTTGTAAAGTTGAGAATCGGGATCGGCGTCCATGGAGATAACATGCAGATAGCCTCGCATAACTGTCAGGATGTTGTTGAAATCATGCGCAATGCTACCTGCCAATTGGCCCAGTGCTTCCATTTTGTGGGATTGCCGTGACTGTGCCTCCAGACGATTCCTTTCGGTCATGTCCACAAAGGACGCCATGTTTCCAACAACTGTGTCATTCTCATCCTTGATGAGCGAAGCGAACATTTCCACATCGAACTGTGAGTTGTCTTTTCGTTTCGCTTTCAGTTCACCGCGCCAGCTCGATTTTTGGGATAATGAATCAAACACCTCGTTAAAAGCATCACCACTCAACAGTTGAGAACTGGGCATACCCAGAACCTCTCTGATGTTCCCGTATTGCCACAGTGAAAGAAATGCCGGATTCACATATGTTACATGTCCTTCCAGATCTGTAAACATGATGGAATTAATCGAGGTCTTCAGAGCGTGTTTCTGGATGAGCAACTCGCGGCGCTGGTCCGTGAGTGCGGTGGACAATGCCTGACGCAATTCCTTTTGCTGAATAAGCGTCTGTTGACGGGATTCATCAAGATGACCCTGTAAATAGTTGGTGAAATAAATATCTATCAGCTTCAGAGTGGTCGACAGAAGATCGGCGGTTGCGCCCTGAATGATCTGCAGAACAAACTGATTGAGGAAAGCGCGTATTGCGACAACTGAAGCGAAGCCCAGCCCGGCGCGGGCACGTTCCGCTCCCAGCTTTTTAATTCGCGCAGTATCTCTATCTTTAAAAAACGCAATGATGCTGTCGGTCTCTTCCGCACCGTAGTTCGCCAGCTGACTGGGGTGAAGCGTATGGGAATTTTCAAAAATGTGATTCAGGTACACTTCGTGCAAATGCGTTGACAGCTCTGCACGACGTGATTCGAAAACAGCGTTTAGCCTGGTATCATCTTCAATACCGGGAATGTTGCTGTTGTGTGTCATTTGAGTGCATCTCCTATGGGATGGCAGAGCAGAGTCTGCTGTGTACACAGGCGAACGTTTTTCACTTCTGATTATAGTTGCCCTCTGATTATCCACTAATTTTAAAAAAAATGAACAACAAAAAAAAAAGAAAGAGGAATGTTCTTTGCAGTGCCACCAGCGATGTACGCCGGCCATGTGACAGCCTGGCGGGCACCGCCATATCATCTGGATTTCCGATTGCTCGGGAATGATGACACGTCCTTCCATGACACCGGTTGAGGGACGTTCATTTCTTGATCCCGACGTTTCGCTGGAATTGTTCGCTTCACTGTTGTTGAACCTTAAAACCACAAATGGAGGAGATTGTTCATGGGCAAAAATGGCATCGGCCGCAATTTTTCGAATTGAAGTTCGCGGTTAATTTTATTGTTATTTGGTAGCTGTTTGAGTTTGGCTATTGTTGCGGGGGCCTATTACCTGTTCCACACACATTCCCGGGATGCGGCGGTACCACGGTCAATGGGATCGAAGATGAAGCTCTTCAGTGTGTTCGCTCTGAGTTGTCGCATAACAGCAAGTCAGAATGGATATTTGACCACCAGCAGTGGTTTTTCAAATTGGGGTACCCGTACATGGCGCACCGCCCGAAGAGCACATTGTTCTGCCGGCGTCCCATGATATTCTTCGCTCAGCACCCGAGCTGAAGTGACCTCACCTGTGGCCCCCGAAAAAGACACCGACATCAGCATCTCATTCGGTTGATAGCTGCGACACCTGTCAATTTGCCGGGCCACCCGCGCCATGGCATTTTTAATCGCCGTTCTCCGTGGTACCATCGGTAGCTGATCGGGCTGAGACGACGCGGTAATCCCGGCCGCATTGTCTGGCGTCTCTGGCAACTGCTGCGCTGTTTCGGCCAGCGGATGTAACGGTATATTGTTCTCTGGCACCGAGGCCGAAGCGGAGACAGGCGAACTATTTTCCAACGACGCAACTGTCGTCGAATTCGGTGGCGTCGATTTGGGAATAACTGAACTTGCGCGCACATTCCTTTTTTTGTGATTGATGGGGTCCGTTGTCAGGTTGTTTTGCGCCACCTCTTTCAATGAAAACTGCATCGAATTTGACGCCGAATCCCAGGCATCTTCTGGTAGGATATCTTTGTGGACCATAGATTCATGCATTGGCATATTCAACGGCAGGGTCATGTCATTTGAGGACGCCGAACCGGACTTTCTTGACGGATTCGGTTCTGCAACGGTCTGAATAACTTCATTTTGTCCGCCCCTGCCACGGTTCAGCTGTGTAATCAGCAGTGTGAGAATCCCGGCAAAGACGATGGTCAACGATACGGCCAGCTGTAACAGCCGAATTGATCGCATTCGGCTCCGCCGGGGATCCGGTGGCATGCTGGTACGCACAATTTGCCGCTCGTCCGCTGCCATGCCTGCCAAATCTTCCGGTGGTGTCAGGCTCTCCAGAATCAGCGTATGTTGATCCCATATCGGCGGAGGCGCGGGTGGAATGTCGCCTTCGGTGTGGAGGCCAACCGGCGTTTCCGGATCCGCGTTTTTACGTTGTCCCGGTGGCGTTTCTGATGAATCATCAGAGGGATCGGCGCCGGATGACCGCGGCATCCGCAATATGGCTTCCCACTCTGCGGCATCCTTTTCCTCCTGCAACTCCCGTTGCAGCGAGGCAAACACAGCTTCGGTTTCAGTGAAGCTGTGTTCAATGGCCGACATGCCGAATAATTGCGAGTCGCTGCCCACGCCCTCCACTTGCGGATCCGGTGCCAACTCAAGATAGTCCACGGTAATATCCCGGACCATTACATCGTTGTCGACCAGAAGACTGAAAGTGGCTGAGTCTTCCGCACGGAGTTCAATGGGCGCATCATTGTCATTGCGGGACATGGTCCAATCCGGTTCGAGACTCACGGATGACTGGTGAACATGAACACCGACGGGTGAGCGCCCAAATCGGGACACTCGACTCAATCTGACTCGACGACTGGGTATCTGATGTTTTGTGAAACCGTGCCCCCCTGGGTTCCTTTTGTTTCCCGACCTCTTCCTCCCCTTGATTCTATCGACTTTGCGGCCGCTGTGACCGGAATGGTTCAGTTGGTGAGAGTGCATCGTTTCCTCCCCGGGCAAAGGACAACACTCCCGGCGCGCGCGGGATTGCTGTCGTGCAAATAAAAACATGTGAACTGATTTAAATGATAGGAACGCCTGAATCGGAAGTCAATCAACCATCTCGCGTCGATGAGTCCATTCCCTGAGTCGGATATTTTATCGTGTGATATGACTGCGCGCCGTGATGTGTTAATTGCCGCTTTCGCCAGTGTGTGAATCGTCTCCCGCTTTTCATGCCCCGCCTAAAAAAAATCAAAATGTCACCCGGTCATTTCCGATGAGAATGGTTGTTGAAAAATTGCAACTTGTACAATTGAAAATCTCAGTGGCTATATTCTGAAAAGCAGATTCCGAAACAGGGATGCACCGCACGGCACGATACCCCGTGCGAAGCGCTCCGGCATGAAAGGAAAAGGATATGACCATGAAACGCAGATGGATCATACTTTCGATGCTATCCGGCGTCACCGCAGCAGCACTGATAGGCGGATGTGGGACTGGGAACGATTCCAGCACCAGTTCCCCCCGGGTGACGGACACGGACACGGATACAGACACAGACACAGACACAGACACGGACACGGATACAGACACAGACACGGACACGGATACAGACACGGACACGGACACGGATACAGACACGGACACAGACACAGACACAGATACAGACACAGACACAGATACAGACACAGACACAGATACAGACACAGATACAGACACGGATACGGTTGGTTGTTACGGCTCCGCTGGAACGCCACTTGCCAATGCCACGTTACCGGACGGTTTCTGCGCATGGTTGTGGGCCACCGGACTGGACGTACCCAGAGGGCTGGCAGTGACTGATCACGGTGATGTGCTGGTGATTTCCCGAGGCAGCAATAGTGTGGTGCTGCTGCATGACGACAACGGGGACGGCGTTTCGGGGGCAGGCGAACGAACGGTTCTGGTGGAGGCCAACGGTCTGAACCACGGCATCGCTTTATTCGACGGGAGTCTGTATGCATCGAGTGACACCACGGTTTTCCGCTGGACATATGCGGATGACCGGCAACCCCCGGGCCCCGGAACGCCTGTTATCACCGGTTTGCCGGCAGGGGGTCACAGTGCGCGCACCCTGCTGTTCGACGCTTCCGGGAGACTGATTGTCAATATCGGCTCGGGCAGTAATCTCGACAATGACTCGGTTCGCGCGCGGGTGATTCGATTCGATGCGGACCAATTGCAAAATGGTGCCACATTTGCGGACGGAACGGTGGTCGCTGATGGCACTCGCAATGAAAACGGCCTTGCATTCGACAGCGAGGACCGCCTGTGGGGAGTTGAAAACGGTTCGGACAACCTGGAACGTGACGGTGTGGATATTCACAATGACAATCCAGGCGAAGAACTCAATCTTTTTGACTCCCCCGGCGCATTTTACGGATACCCGTACTGTTGGAGCGAGGGAAATCTGGACAATGGCGTTGGCCCCACCACCCAATGGGCCTATGACCCGGAATCGACCTACACCGATGTGTGGTGTCGCCAGTTGGAAAACGTCATCCCACCGGTAATGGTGATGCAGGCGCACTCAGCACCTCTTGATATTCTTTTTGTCACAGGTCGAATGCTGCCCGCCGAATTCGTCGGCGATGCGCTGGTTACATTTCATGGATCGTGGAACCGGACGTCCCGAACCGGTTACAAGGTGGTCCGGCTGCCGTTTGGCGACGACGGCATGCCCATTGGAACGGTGGAATCATTTCTGGCATTCAGCGGCGATGGCGATTCGGGAACCGGCTGGCCCTATCGCCCCGTGGATATTGCCCACCTCAAAGACGGAGGCCTGATGATCTCCAGCGATGCGGACGGTAGTCTTATTCGGGTCGCCTACGCGCCGCAGCAGCAATAAACGCAGCACACTTTCACTGTCATTCTCCTGAAATAGGATTCTCGATTTGTCGTGTATTGATCAATTTTGTTTCGGGAAAAACAGGAAATAGCTTCGCCCAAAATTCCTGCGCACCCATCCATCAAAATTTCCCGAAGAACCATACTCGACTTTTCACGTGGGAGAATGTAGAGACTGCTGTATGAAAAACGAAGATTATGCATTGGGCAAAGATTCACCGTACCAGTCGTCAATTGCGAAAATGAGCCGAGCGCTGACAAACCATGGATTCGATATTGAAGAGGTGTCGTGGCAGAATCCGGTTCCCAACGTATGGTCTGTTCATATTCGGGATCGCAGTTGCCCACAGCTGTTCACCAACGGCAAAGGGCATTCAAGGGATGCCGCGCTGGCGAGCGCCCTTGGGGAGTTTCATGAGCGTCTTGCCTGTGACTTTTTTTTCGGGGAGTATTACTTCGGAAGCGAATTCGCCCAATCGGCCTTTGTGCATCATCCCCGCGAAAAGTGGTATCCAGTTGAAACACCGTTCTGCCTCGAACGGATTGTTCCTGAAGAATTGGCGCTGTTTTACGATGAAGCGCGGAAAATGACAGAAATCACACTGGTGGATTTCAACTCGGGAAACAATGCTCGCGGTATCTGTGCGCTTCCCTTTGTTCGGGTCGCAGATCAGCAGGAGGTATATTTCCCGGTAAACATTCTGAACAATCTGTATGTGAGCAACGGCATGGCTGCGGGAAATTCAGTTCCCGAGGCCCGGGTGCAGGCGCTCTCCGAAATCATTGAGCGTCATGTCAAAAATCGTATTATTTCCCAGCGCATTGCCCTACCCGATGTACCAGAAAATATGCTGAACAGGTATCCGCGTATCACCGCCGGAATCGACAGACTCCAACAGGAGGGATTTCATATTCTCGTAAAGGATGCGTCTCTGTATGATGCCGAATCGGGAATGGGATTTCCGGTAATCAATATCACCCTTATGAATCCAGCGGACAATGGCGTCTTTGCGGCCTTTGGCGCCCATCCTATTTTTGAAGTGGCGCTGGAGCGGACCCTGACGGAATTGCTGCAGGGACGTTCCCTCGATACCCTCAACGATTTTCCGTCGCCATCGGTGCATGTGGAAGAGGTGGCCAATCCTCGCAATCTGGAGATGCACTTCGTGGATTCCACCGGAATACTGCACGTTCGATTTCTGAGTGAAACCCCGGATTATTCCTTTCATCAGTGGGATTTCGAAGGTGGCACCGACAGCCAATACGAATACCTGGTTTCTCTCATCCATCGAATGGGCAGGCAGATTTATGTGGCCGATTACAATCACTTCGGGGTGTACTGTTGCAGAATCATCGTGCCTGGAATGTCGGAGATCTATCCTGTCGAGGATTTGGTATTGGAAAACAAGTCTCAATCCGTTCCAGTGCGAAATGATGTTCTCTCCCCCGCCGCACTTTCCCGGGATGCGCGTGCGGCGTTGGCTGAATTCATGGAAGAGATGAGTTTTCCCGCAGAGCAGCCTGTTTTCGATTTGATGGGAATTCTCCCTGCCGAGGACTCTCCGTGGGCATCTCTGTGTGTGGGGGAGTTCAATGCCCTGCTGTGTCTGTCCAGTAATAATCTGGACGATGCGTTTTTGTGGAGTGACTGGTGTGCTTCGTCCCCGCTGCTGTCGGCGGAGAAACGGATGCTGTTTAAATGCATTGCCATTGTCCTGGCCATAGAAACGGACGGCGCACAGCCATCATCCGAATATCATTCATCTCTGCGGAAACTCTTCGGTGAAGGGCTGTTTTCGGATGCATTGCGCATGATTCAGGGGGACGACCTGTTTGCTGAATTCATGGATTTTGAGTGCGCTCTGAACGATGGGTCGGCGTTTGCGCCCCATGTCGCGCTACTGGATGCCTATCGCAAATGTCAGCGGGCCAAGGCAAATCTGCCAACAGAATAAGCAAAAGGATTTTTCAGGTATGACGTAAATTTTTGAATGCTGCTGATTCAAGTGAATCTACAGGATTCCGAGCTAACGATCCTACCTATGATATTCCCCTTGCTTTTATGCGGGCTCATCCGTAAAGGTATTGAACACAATTCGGAGTGATGGTGGTGGAAAAATCGATCAGTCGGTATACATTGGGGCAACAGCTCGCTATTATATCGTTGGAACGAGGAGATTTATGAATACGGGAAACCCGTTGCGCAAAACCAGGATTGTCTGCACCGTGGGGCCGGCGGTGAACCGGGTGGATACACTGCAGCGGATGATTCGTTCGGGGATGAGTGTGGCCCGGTTCAACTTTTCTCACGGTGATCACGATGTGCACCGTCAGTTGATTCGGATGGTGCGGGAGGCCAGTCATTCCACGGGGATTCCGGTGGCGCTGCTGGCCGATACCAAAGGACCGGAAATCCGCACCGGCAATGTGTTGAACAATGAACCCATTCAGCTGCAACGGGGAAAAAAAATCCGGCTCACTACCGATGACGTGCCGGGCACCGCGGAATGCCTCTCCATTTCGTATGGTCACCTGCCGCAGGAAGTGATCCCCGGCGCCCGGTTGCTGATTGCCGACGGGCTCATTGAGCTGGAGGTACTCGAAACCGGCCAGAAGGAAATGATGTGTCTCATTCACAGCGACGGCACCATAGGCGCTAAAAAGAATGTGAATGTGATTGGTGTTCGGACCGGCTTGCCCGCAGTATCCGAGAAGGACCGCGCCGATCTGGAGATGGTGATGGAGGAAGGCATGGATTTTGTGGCCGCCTCATTTGTACGCAAGGCAACGGATATTCATGAAATTCAGCAGCAACTGGAGTCGTGCCGCCATCGCCGACAGTCCATTCCGCCCATTATTGCCAAGATAGAAGATGAGGAAGGTCTTGCGAATATTGATGAGATTATCCGGGTTTCCTCCGGTGTCATGGTGGCGCGGGGCGATCTTGGGGTGCAGATGCCGCCGGAAGAAATTCCCCTCATTCAGAAACGTATCATTGAAAAATGCAATCGCGCCGGCAAGGTGGTTATTGTAGCCACCCAGATGCTGGACAGTATGATTCGAAATCCCCTGCCCACCCGGGCGGAAGTGGCCGATGTGGCCAATGCCATTCTCGATGGCACCGATGCGGTGATGTTGTCGGGGGAAACGGCCCAGGGCAGGTATCCGGTGGAGGCGGTGACCATGATGCATCGGATAGCCCTTGAAACGGAACAGTCCGAGTATCGGCATAGTGGGAGCAGATTGCCCCTGGATGGCAACATGCACGATGGTATTGCGGCCTCTGCGGTGATGACGGCCGGAAGCATTGGCGCCAATGCGATTATTGCGCCCACCTACAGTGGCAACACCCCCAGACTGCTGTTTCGCCATCGGCCACAGAGTCCCATTGTGGCGGTGACGCCGTTCACCGAAGTGCAGCGACGTCTGCTGCTGCATCGCGGAGTGTATCCCATTATTTCACCTGAGGTGAGCGACACCGATACCATGATTCGCCAGGCAGTGACGGAAGCGCAGAAGCAAGGGTTCGTAAAGCCCCTGGATAAATATGTTCTCGCTGCGGGGATTCCCATCGGTTCGCCCATCATGCTCAATACCGTGCGGGTGGAGATGCTGGCAGAAGTGATTGCGCACGGACTGCGTGGTTTCGGAACGCGCGCTTATGGCACCGTGCTGAAAGCCGCCAACGGCCGGGAGGCGGCAGACCGGCTTGGGGAGGATGGGACGCAGATTCTGGTAATTGAGTATCTGGATGAATCGTTCGTACCGTTGATGGCGCGAATTGCGGGGTATGTGGTGGAGCACTTTTCGTCCATTCCGTTTGAAACATTGTCCAGAAATAATCCGGCGCTGGTGGGGGTAGCCGGCGCTGCTCACGTGTATGACGCCCTCGCCGACGGCGCTGCCATTGTTTTGGACGGCCAGGAAAAACTGGTGTTGAAAGCCATATGAAAAATAAAAAAAAATTTCCGTTCCCTCTTATCTCTCGAATACCACCATCAACATGTCGAGTGATTCCGCATTCAATGCGGATTGCGATAATTAATCAGATGAAACTTTAAATCGTGGCCTGCGTGGATTGTGAAGTGAACGGCCACACCTGAAGATGGGAAAAATAATGATAAAAATTAAGAACTATTTATTGGTCCTCCTGATACTGTTTGTTTCTGCCTGCAGTGATAGCGGAGGTAGCGGTACCGATAACACGTCGTCAGATATTGATTCGGACAGCGACACGGATGCCGATGGCGATTCAGACGGAGATTCTGATACGGATACCGATACGGATTCTGATGCAGACACCGATACGGATTCTGATACAGATACCGATGCGGATTCTGATACAGATTCGGATTCGGATTCCGATACTGATACCGAAGAACCGGTTGAAAGTGATTCTGATACTATATCGATTTACGACACTGATACGGTGGACACCGAACTGGGAACAGATACCTTTCCAGACCCGGAAATCGATACGACCCGGGCTCCGGGGGGAGACGAATGGAATGCCACCCCGGGACTGTTTCAGGTAGACAGAGAAGCGGCCCACGCTACGTTGATGCCCTATGCCACCCTGTCTGCGGCTTTGGTTGGCGACAGAACTAAATCCATCTTTACCCATTCATTGAACGGCAAATGGAAATTCAACATTGCGGACCGCCCCCAGGACAAAGTGGAAGGATTTTTCCGCCCTGATTTCGACGTCAGCGGGTGGGACGAAATTACCGTGCCGGGAAACTGGCAAACGCAGGGATATGACTACCCCATCTACACAAATGTGACCTATCCGTGGACGGGGTATGAGCAGCCGTCGCCCCCCAATGCGCCGACCGTATACAATCCGGTGGGCGCCTATCGAACCACGTTTACCCGACCAAACTGGGGGGGACGACAGGTCTCCGTCGTTTTTGATGGTGTTGAATCCGCGTTTTATCTGTGGGTGAATGGTGGGTACGTGGGGTACAGCGAAGACAGCTACACTCCAGCAGAATTCGATATTACCAATTTTGTGAAGAAAGGTGAAAATACCATCGCGGTTGAAGTGTATCGATGGTCTGATGGCAGCTGGCTGGAAGACCAGGACTTCATCCGCCTGAGCGGTATTTTCAGAGATGTGTATCTGTACTCCACGCCCAAAGTGCATATCCGGGATTTCACGGTGGTTACCGATCTCGACGCGCAATACCAGGATGCCACATTGCAGATTGAAGCGGATGTCAAAAACTTCACGGCGGCGGAAATTGACGGCTACAGCGTTGAAACGGCATTATTCGATGCGAGCGGCGAAATGGTTCTGGCCGGCGAAAGCGAATCGCTTTCCGCTGGTGGAAATTCCGAAGTGACTGTTGTCCAGAACCGGCCGATGACCAACCCCCATAAGTGGTCCGCGGAATCTCCGTATCTGTACACCCTGGTGCTGAGTCTCCGCGACCCGGCGGGTACACTCATTGAAACCGAGAGCGCCAAAGTCGGATTCAGGGAGTTTGAACTGCTGGACGGAAAGATGACCATCAACGGAAAGCGCATTCTGTTCAAGGGAACCGACCGTCACGAAAATCATCCCGACCTGGGCAGAGCCGTTGATTACGAAATCATGGTGCGCGATGTTGAACTCATGAAACAGTTCAACCTGAACGCGGTCCGCACCTCCCATTATCCCAACAACCCACTGTGGTACGAATTATGTGACGAGTATGGCCTATACCTTATTGATGAAACCAATCTCGAAACCCACGGCGTCCGGGATGACGTTCCCAGAAGTGACGATGCATGGCGGGAAAACGCGGTGGATCGCATTCGCAGCATGGTGGAACGGGACAAAAATCATCCATCCATTCTGCTCTGGTCGCTGGGGAATGAAGCCGGCAGCGGCAATGTGTTCACTTCGATGGCCGAGTGGGCCCACCAGAATGATCCGACCCGTCTGATTCACTACGAAGGCGACAACGGTGCCGCCGATGTACAGAGCTACATGTATCCGGGCGTCG
>JBNKCR010000110.1:0-12603 GCA_050287845.1 Polyangia bacterium | reverse complement strand
CGACGGATGACACGACATGTGACGGGATAGATGATGACTGTGATGGATCATTTGATGAGGATTATGTGGGTCGGACAATCAGTTGCGGCACGGGAAGTTGTGCGAACACGGTGTTGACGACGTGTGATGGAGGAGTGGAGGATGAAACGTGCACTCAGAACGCGATATCGACGGATGACACGACATGTGACGGGATAGATGATGACTGTGATGGATCATTTGATGAGGATTATGTGTCGTTGGCGACCAGTTGTGGTGTGGGCGCCTGCGTAAATACGGGGTCATGGGTTTGCCAGGGGGGCATACCGGTTGAATCCTGTTCACCGCTTATTGCCGCGGCTGACGACAGTAACTGCAATGGTATTGATGACGACTGTGATGGGTCAGTGGATGAAGACTGTGAAACGCAAACACCACCGTCTATTACTGCACAGCCACAGAGTGTCACTGTAAACGAAGGGGAGCAAATTATCCTGAGCGTTGGAACTGAAGGGACGAACCTTCAATATCAATGGCGTGTATTTGGTGCAGATATTGTTAGCGCAAACAGTGCGCAGTTTGAAAAAACGGCATTCTATTCTGATTTTGGGGCTGAATTCACCTGCGTGGTGACCAATGGATTGGGAAGCGTGGAATCTGAAGTGGCGACAGTTACCGTGGTGGATACTGCCGTTCCTGTTCTTGAGGTTTCACATGAATTACTGATAACCACTGACGAGGAATCCCGGATTACCACCGATGCGGAGGTGGTTGTGCTGGAGGGTCAGGTATCTGACAGCGGTAGTGGTGTCGCGTCACTGTTTGCCACCAACGACCGGTATGTGGATACTGATTTTGCTGCAGTGATTGGTGATGACGGGCACTATGTCCTGGAGGTACCTGTGGCTATTGGTGAAAACCAACTCACCCTGATTTCATCCGATGCGGCTGGCAATCAGACTACCTTTGATTTGGTGGTGAATGGGGTGCTGAATCAGCTGCCAACGCTTGTGATTGCGTCACCTCTCGATGGTGACACACTGGCTACCGGAATGGTTGACGTCACAGGATTTGTACGATCATCTCTGGCGCCGGAGGAAATTCGAATTCTCATTGGCGATGAACTGCGATTTGCCACGGGTACAGATGGAGAATATCAGTTCGTCTTTGAAGATGTGCCACTTTCCGTCGGGTTGAATACCATTCAGGTACGCGCAGAATCAGTATACGGCACGGTGCGTAAACAGGTTCAGATTCAGTATCAGGACTCTGAATCCAATAACGACGTACCCATTTCGATTGCTTTAGACACTAAAACATCAGACATTTATACAAACAAAGACGAAATCTACGTAAGCGGTTTGATTAACAGCGCAAGTGAAATTACTTCCGTAACAGTGAATGGCATTGCGGCGGACTTCGTGTACGCGGACGGTGTGGCCTCTTTTGATGGAATTGATGCAGATGGTAATGTGCTGCTGACATTCAGTGGCATTGGTAGTAATGATGTGGACGTTGTAGTGGAGGCGCAAAACGACGCTGGAACAGTGTCACAGGCAACCTATAGTGTTCATTTTGATAATATCGAACCCCAGATTGAACTGCTGGCGTTGCTGGAGTCACCATCGTCGGAATCAACAGTGGTTAACAGCGTGCAGACAACGCCATATGTCATTGACGGACAGGTGATCGAGGCAAATCTCGCAGGGATAACTATTAATGAAACAAGTCTGGGCGTATTACCTTCGGGAAGCGTGGACACTTGGACTTTCGATGCATCAGTGGTTCTGGCATCACAGCAGCAGACTGAACTGTTGGTTGCGGCTTGGGATATAGCTGGCAACCGGAGCGAACGTAGATATGTGTTGTCTCTGGATACAATACTTGAAATAGAAATGTTGTCCCCTGCTGATGGCGTTCAATTTGAAACCCTGAAAAGTTCGCAGTCGGTGGATATTGTCGCCCGAATACCCGGATTGTCTGTAAACGATACAGTCACGGTGACAGTGGATGGTACGGATGCTCCTGCTACGGTTTCCGGCACAACTGTCACTGCAAGCGTTATGGTATTGGTAAGTGATGGTAACCACACCGTGAAACTTACTATTGCCGATGATGGGGGCACGATACTTGCGAGGAAGTCTGTGTCGTTCACAACGGTGGATGCGACATCGATTCCACTGCAGGTGGTTGAATCAGAACCGGAAAATCAAGCGGCAGATATTGAAGTGAATGAACCGGTGACGTTGTATTTAAACCGGGAGTTCAATCCGGCACTGCTGGATGTAGCGGTTACTCAGACGATTCACGGCTATACATACGATATTCCCGTTGGTGTCGATTTGCGAGGACAAAGCGAAGTGACGATGGTGGCGGTGCATCTTGATAATGCTCCAGTTGTGGGCGGTTTGTCGTATTTGCCGGGAAATGAGATGGTGGCGTTTTATACAGAGAACGGTTTCCACTATGGCGCGAGTGTGTATGTGACGGTAACGTATGATGGCCAGCAGTTGTATCGGGGATATTTTAAAGTTAGGTCGCTACCCACGCTGGTTCAGGGATTTGTCAGTGATGAAAAACTAAATCCGATTCAGGGTGTCAAAGTGACGGTGCCCCAGCTGGGTATCAGCGCCATTACAGATGGAAATGGCGCATTTGATTTTGGTTATGGCGAATCGGCAGACAAAACCATTCCCCCTGGACGCTATCTGCTTGTGTACAACCCAGACAATGAGGTGCCATCGCTTTCCAGCGTTCACTCATGGATGGACGTCCATGCGGGAAGGGAAAATGACATGGGGTTGACGCCATTGCCGTTCCTTGATGCCACTCGGGGGAGGGAATTGATTCGGTCGGGGAAGGTTACAACGTTGCATGACGGGCAATTGCAACTGGATTTGAGCGACGCGAGTCTGTTTTTTCCGGATGCTGCTGATAGTGGTGACGTTCATGTTCAGATTATAAAGATGTCTCAGTTTGGCTATCAGATGGTTCCGGGATTCGAGACCGCAGTGGTCTTCCAGTTTCAACCGGCAGGTATCCGAGTGGAAGGCGATCCGCGGTTGACGTTTCATCTGAAAGCGGATGCCAGCGGTGGGTATACTTATCTGGATCTGTTCGGGGAGCGTGTGCTGATCACCGCTGTTGACAACGAGTCTCTCAGTATTCTGCCAGTGGGGGTGGGATTTGTAGATCGAGACAATCATATCATTGTCAGCGAAGGGATATTGGGAATCAATCGACTTGAATATCTGGGAATATCACTGGTGACACCGGATGAACAGCCGTCGCTTGAGCGCTACGCCAACGGAGAAATTGGAATTCAGGATTTACTTTCGGAGCTGTCGAAATGAAATTATTCAGAATATTGTTGATTTTCCCATTCATGCTCATGGGATTCGTTGTGGAGGCGCAGTTCGAAGGGAATGAACAGTATTGTTCTGCCTTAAACTACTACGGATTACCTTGTGAATTTAAGAATTCCAATGGTGGGAGCGGCGCCTATTTCGGAGGGTATGTGGCGGTTCCAGGGTACGCTCCGGCCAATGCGGACGAATACCTGGATGCCGTAAAAGCCGGGGATACACCGCCGTTTGTAGTTGCGTGGTGTGAGTACTTGCCGGAATCAAATTTCAAGATCTGTGATCGGGTGAAAGCGTGTGAGGAGGGTATCGACTGTACTTCGGCGGTGGCGATAACACCGAGTGCACTGCAGCAGGCGCTGACTGGTCAGAAGGTGATTGGCGACGCGTTGGAGCAATTGCAGAACCTGTCCGGTTCTGCGGATATACAATCAGTGCTTGTGAATGCTGATGGGGCTGGGGTGATTTTCCAGATTATTGCTGAGACACGTGGGTTTTTCGCACCCAATACCGCATATTTCGCATATGCGTCCAGCGTTCCAAAAAGCGATCGACTACCGGAAGAATGGATGGGCAGTATGGCTGGTGCATCGACTTTCGCACATATGGATCCCAAGGATATTGCCAGAGTCTGGAACCCCGTGGCAGGGGCTGTTGTACAAACGCTCGCCGGTTCAGATGGCATGGTCCAGATAGGTCGCACCAACAGTGCGGGGTATTTTGTAATTCCATATGGATTTTATAAAAAAATATACAGCGTTGTTTACAGTGCCAGCGCGCTTCCATTTGTAAGTTACCCGTCCGGGTACATGGAAGTTGGCAACCTTTGTAGCCAATCGCCTCAGATGCCAGTTTATGTTCGGGTAGCGTTCGGGAACTTTAACCCTCGCGCCGAATCCGCCAGATATTTTGTCATGACGGCTGTAGGGCAGGACTGTAGTAATTTTTCCCATGCCAATTTTCCGGTCGATGTGATTCAGGTAAGTGGGAAAGTGTGCATGACCAACGATATCGATGGTGTAAAAACAGATTGCGCCAACCTTCAATTGATTCCTGTCCCCAATATGTCTGGGGCAGATAATCCGGACAATGAGGACACCACAGAGTATTTTACGGCGCAGACAGATGGGTCTACCGCTGTATACAATAGAGCTGCAGGGCTGGTACGTCAGTTGAGTGTGTCTGATTTTTCGAATACTGAAATATACGTTTTTCGCGCGTCAACCGGGGAACTCATGGCAGAACGCAGTGGGATCGATAATCTGGAATACGGGCCACAAACAGGACGAGCAGGCGATGCATACGCAGAAATCAGTACCTTTATTCGTGGGAGGCAGCTGCAATGGCATAGCTCCGACAATGCCAATGGTATTTATGGCTGGGCAATGGATGAGGGAAAACTGAACGGCGAAGGTGAAGTGGAATTCATTGATACCAGAAATCGATATGTGGGCAATGAAGAAATAGACGGTGGTGCTCATGAATTGTTTGCAGAGCGTTCTCTCAGACTGGGAGAGGAGATTCAATTTGTGGCCGTGAATCGGGCGACCGGCTACATCGGTATGCAGGCGGGTCGGGTTGAGCAGAACTCAAGTGCGGTGTCTATGAGTATTCACCTGGATGGAGACATAGTCATGCGTCCCCCCAATCTCAAGGTAGATGTATGGCGAGCGATGGAGGGCGAAGAGGAAACCGCCTGTACCCTGGCTGACAAGGCAGGAGATGACGTGCGGCTGTTTAAAGTGGGTAACCGTGGCTCGGGAATGATCTCTGATGAATGCATCACCATTCACACCACCTGGCTGGATCACTCTGGCAGACCGCTGCCAGAGAAGCTCCCGGGATATACCGGACGACTCTCGCGTCTGGGGTCTGCAGATGGTGACAATGGTCACTTCCACGAACTGGGTACCAACAATAGAATGGCTCATTTCTTTGTCAGGCCCGGCGCACATCAACAGGTATTTAAAGTGCCGGATGAGACGGACCTCGGCCACTACTATATTCATATTGACGGTGCTTCCGAAGAGGGGTTTGCGAACTTCAGCGTCCGCGACGCGAATAAATATACCGCAGAACAGGGGTATCTCAATTACCGCCCGGCAGACTATGTGCCGTTCAAGGTGAGAAATACCGAAAAGAGCAACAATGGCGAGGGATGGGCGCCGGTGGCGTATTTCCATCGTCCCGAATTTCAGTTTTCATTGTTGTCTCTTGACAACGTGTCTCTCGATGCGACTGATACCCAGGGCAACCCCGTTGATACGACTGCTTTTATTGATGATAGCGGTGCGGTGATGGGCGAGCACAACACCGATCCGCTCACGTCTTTCACCCTGACCTATGAGCTGTTGCAGGATAATGCGACAGAGCACGGTCTGGAAGATGATTTCGGAACGCCGGTAAATAGCAGCGACGGGGATCTGGTGTTTGAATTGCTCAAGGGGCAGGCACAGAATGCGGAATTTGACACCGATGATTCAGACGAAGTTTATAAGCAAGCCACATGGTCGGAGCAAGGCGTCAGTGGGCTGACGGCATATGATATGCTTACTCTGCAACTGGTGGAGTCCCACGACCCGGGCAATATTCTATGGGATTTAGACCCGCCCAGGTTGAAGCTCAAATTGCGTGGCAATAAAACCAGCATCCCGGCGGGCGGCAGTGAAATTGCCTATGTGGTGGAAACCAGCGGTAAGGTGGAGATTGAGAGTGTGGAGTGGGAAATCGGATATGTTGAGGAAGGTGTAATTGCGCATATAGATGAGACGTTCGCAGAGATTCCGGGTACATTTGATAAAAAGGTAGTGGTTGGCAAAAAAAGTAAAAAAGGATGCCTCATCCTGAAAGCAACCGCTCAATGCGCTCCTGATGCGCCGTGTCCCGGTGGATTGGTCGCGTACCGGATTATTAAAGTAGGATGCGAATGCGCCACGTGTCCAGATGAAGTGGCGCTCGGGAGCGTGGATTTTGAGTTGAAACTGGGTCTGGCAAGCGGTGGCGGCACGGCCGGGATGATTCGTTTAAAAGAGGATTCCCTTGATATGGTGGGCACGCCAGCTGCGCTTCAGGTTCTGGCGATGGGGGAAGACCTGGATATCCTTCGCGATGACAATGATGTGGTGTATCAGGTGCAGGCGCCGAAAAAGACGGCGGATATTTCGGTAATTTCGGGCAATTCGTATCAGATTGCCCTTTACGACAATCAATTTATTACGGGTAGCAGTGTAGAAAACGATCAGATGCGGTACACGTTCACGAGTCCCAACGATGCGGACATGGTGTGGACCATCACTAAAGAGACGGATGACAAGTTGCGCCTTGAGCGGCTGGCATCCGGAGTGACCGAGACATACGAGTATACCCGAAGTGGTGATGAGTGGACGTTGAAAAAAGGGACGGGTGATGAGGCGCAGGTGGAAGAGGAAATCACTGCTGATTCCGGAGGGATCGCTTACGATGTGGATCGGCAGATAAAGAATGCTGCCGGGATTTCCATTTCATCGGTAAGGGAACGCATGCAGCGTTTATACAACGATGAAAATGAAGAGGTCCGTCAGGTTGTGATAGAGCGCACGGAAGGAGTGGGATTGGGTGAAACGCGGACCACGACGATGAATTATGTGGAAGCAGCGTCGAGTCTCAATCAGGGTAAACTGAGTTATCAGCTGAATCCGGACGGGTCGTGGAGCAGTTATGCCTACAACGATACCAATGGTCAGATGACTTCCCGTACCGACGTCTGGCTGGATGGAGGTGCTGCTCAGACGCAGGGAAAAACGACCAGCTACACGTATCATGGAAACGAGTATCACAAAGATAAATATCTCCGGGCAAAAGAGGTGGGGCCAGGTGGAGAAGTGCTCTCTGAAACGGTTTACGATTATAGCGGAGATCGCGAAGATGCTGGATATATTATGTGGAGCGGTCGTTGTGCGACGTCCGGTTGTGATCTGACGAGTCCTGGCACTGTGGTGACAGAGACAGAGTATTATGGGCTGAATGATGCGGCGACGGGGGTCTCGGATCCGCCGTGGTCTGGAAAAGTAAAGCGGATAGTGTATCCGGATGGCCGGGCCGATTATTATAAGTATGAGCGCGCCAGTCTGGAAAATGGTCGGTTTATTCCGGGGAGCGGCGACTATGTGTATGAGACCGTGACCCACGGTACAGCGTTGTCCGCGAATGGGGTGGCGCTGCGGACGACCAGTGAGGTGTCGGTGTATGATCAGGTGGGAAATCTGGTGCAGCAGGAGACGTATGTGTGGACCGGGAGTTCCCGGGAGTTGCTGTCGAAAACGGTGAATACGTATGACAAGGACAATCATCTGATAAAAACGGTGAACAGTGACGGCACGATGACGGAGAATGTGTGGGGGTGCTGCGGTCAGTCGTCGAGTACCGACAGGCTGGGGGTTTCCACCACGTATCTGTATGATGAGCTGAGACGGGTAGCCGAGAGTACGCGCCTTGGGGTGTCAGGACAGGATAACATTGCAACCACTTATACATATGATGCGGCGGGGCGCCAGCTGTCGAGCACGGTAACGGCGGGGATGCTGAGTCAGACGACGACGAATACTTACGATCATCTGGGTCGGATACTGACGAGCACGGATGGGGCTGGACAGGTGACGATGTACCGTTATCCGGATGCGCTGACAACGGAAGTGACAATGCCCGGAGGTGCGACGCAGATCACGACGCGGTTTAAAGATGGTCGCACGAAGAGTGTAACGGGCACGGGGGTGGTTCCCACGTATTACGGATACACCCTTGAAGCGGAGAACGGGGCAACGCTGCAGTGCACGACGGTGCGTACGGGCGGGGAGTCATCTCCATCATATCAGAAGAGCTGTGTGAATATGCTGGGTCAGACAGTGCGGACGGAACAGCCGGGTACGGACGGGGAAGTGCTGGTGACGACGAATACCTATAACGGCAAGGGTCAACTGGTGAGGACGGCTACCACAGGAATGGCGGCCACGGTGTATGAGTACGATGCGCTCGGGGAGCGGGTGCGCAGTGGTTTGGATGTGGACGGGGACGGGGTGTTGAATTTGCTGGATGGCGACCGGGTGAGCGAGACGAAGAGCGGCTATGTGAGAAAGGATGGCAAGTGGTGGCGGGAGAGTCGCAGTTATGCATATCCGGAGTCAGGCGGTGTGGGACGGATGCAGACGGGGCGGTCGCTGGTACGGGCGAGTGGATTTTCGGGCGGAGTGGTGAGCGAGAGTCGGTCGTATGATATTGCGGACAATGAGACGGTGTCGGTGACCACGTTGAACGCCGCGGCGCATACGGAGACCACCAGCGTGAAGTATGCGGATTCTCTGACTAAGGCCACTAGCGTGAGTGTGGGTGGACGTCTGATGACGAGTACGGATAAATCCGGCGTGAAAACGGAGTATATGTACGACGCGCTGGGCAGACGTACCGGTGTGAAGGATGCGCGCACGGGCACCGCAGTGACGCATTACAACAGCAAAGGGCAGGTAGACTACGTGAAGGATGCGGCGGGCAATCGGACAGATTTCGCGTATGACAGTGCGACGGGCCGAAAGGTGGCGGAGACCAGTGCGCTGGGCAAGACAACGCGGTATGCCTATAATATGCGGGGGCAACTTACCCACACATGGGGTGATACGGTGTATCCGGTGCAGTATGTGTACGACGACCTGGGTAGACGCACGGGAATGCACACGTATCAGGACGGCGCCTTTACGGGAGCCGACTTTTCATCGGCCATCGGCAACGTGACCACGTGGCATTATGACGACGCCTCGGGCATGCTGCTGTCAAAGGAAGACGCAGCGGGTCAGCAGGTGAGCTACACATATGAACACGGCCGTCTGAAAACCCGGGTGTGGGCACAGAACGGCACCACCACCTACAGCTACGACCCGGACACGGGCGAACTTCTGAACATCGACTATTCCGACAGCACGCCGGACATCACCTTCACTTACGACCGTCTCGGCCGACAGGTGACCGTGTCTGACGGCGCAGGCACGCGCACGTTCCATTACAGTCCGCAGACGCTGCAGCTGGTGGCCGAGGAGATGACCGGCACGATCAATGAAATTCTGTACCGCAATTACGATGCCCTGGGACGAAGCGACGGTGTCACCACGGGTCCGGAATATACCATCGGTTACGGCTTTGATGCGTCGGGTCGTTTCGCGTCAGTGGATTTCGGCGTCGATACCGCAGCCTACAGCTACGTTTCAAATTCAGGCCTGCTGTCGGGCATGCAGACGGCCCATATGCAGACCACATACGGTTATGAGTCGAAGCGCAACCTGAAGACAACCGTCACCAACAAGGTGGGCGAAGCCACCGTCAGCCGCTATGCCTATGCATACGACGCCATCGGTCGCCGCACCTCTGTGCAGAACAGCGGCACCGCCTTTTTCGTGAGTGGTGATGCCTTCAACAAATACGGCTACAACGACCGAAACGAAGTCACCAGCAGCAACCGCTACCTGGGTGCGGATCTCACTGATGAAACCAACCCAGTAAACGCCGAAGCGCAGGCATACAACTACGACGCAATAGGCAACCGCCTGGATTCAAACATCGGCGGTACAGCAGCGAGCTACGCCGCAAACAGCCTAAATCAGTACGACACTGTCAATGGCGCAGCGTTAACCTACGATGCTGACGGGAACCTCACACATAAGTCCTATGGGGCCGATACGACCTATACATATAATGCCGAGAACCGACTGACAGAAGCAGTTGATGGCACAACAAAACTGACGTTCACCTACGACTACATGGGCCGCCGAGTAGAAAAAGCCGTCTACGAAAGCGACGTCCTTCAGGAGAAAAGACAATACCTCTACGACGGCTGGAACCTCATTCGGGAAAAAGTGCTGGATGCGACCGACAACGTCACAGACACAAAGTATTACGCATGGGGTCTGGATCTAAGTCAGAGTACCCAGGGCGCCGGTGGCGTCGGTGGACTCGTCGCAATGATGGATGGGGATGCGGGTACGACGTATTACTACGCCTACGACGCTAATGGGAATGTGGGTCAGCTAGTGGATGGTGGGGATGATAGTATTGCTGCGAGGTATGAATACGATGCGTTTGGGGGGGAGATTGTGGCGGTGGGAAGTATTGCGGGGGAGAATGCGTATCGATTCTCGACGAAGTATTTTATTCCAGAACTTGGTGTTTATGACTACGGCGTTCGACTTTATGAACCGCAGCTGGGACGTTGGTTGAACCGAGACCCAATGGGTGAAGAAGGCGGATTGCAGCTTTATAGCTTCGTTTTGAATAACCCGGTAGGTGCAGTGGATGTGCTGGGAGAGTTTCCTCTCCTCGACTGGATTACAAGTCTCTGGAATAGCGATACGGGACAAGTCGGCGGAGCAACAAGGACTCCGTTAGACCTTGTTCGGGAAGAGGCTGCAAACAATGTCGTTGCTTCAGATTTGTATGATGCAGGGGCAGTGCCGAATTTTGATGGCGGCTGGGGAGTTCGATGGGAGGTTCCGGACTGGGTGAATAATTGTCCTGGATGTGGCAAGGGTCAAAATTTCTATTATATTAATCCCTATTCCGGTGAGATGATTGCAATGACTGCCTATACTGAATGTCAACGGCAGTTGTTACAAAAGTATTTTGGAGCGTATCAGGTCAATGACCCATGGTTTGATGGGCCCGCTGTTTCGGTTCCCTCTCCAATTGATTTTATTGTATTGGGAGGAATTGGTACTTCTGCGATACGCGCTTCTGTTAGAGCTATGACAGGGAGGTACGCAAGTAATGCCCTTAGAGTGTCAGAAACTTTTTATGGCACGCGGGTTCCGTTAACAGGCAGTTCATCTAGAATTGTTACTAGCGAGGGTAGAGCGAATATCGCACAATTGGAAAGACTAAAGGCAACGTATCCTGCTGCACAACCTCGGCCGATTAGTACGCCTTGGGATACCGCACGGCAGTCGATTTCTTCAGAAGCCTATGCTGCGAGGGCTTCAGTTCAAAATGGGGCACGAATGTATCGCATAGGCACAACAGGCAGAAGTAATACGACGAATGCGCAGTTTTGGTCACTGGAACATCCATATACGCCAGGATATGCTGGAAGAAATGGTATTCCTCCAAGCAATGTGACCAATGCAAATTTTATTCAATCCGCAAGATTGAAACCTGGTACGGAATTTATTACACGACCGGCACCACCAGTTGGTACCAATCCAGGCGGAGGAATAGAAATTGTCGTTCCAGAAAACGGAGTATCTCTTGAAAGTTTTAATATTTTAAAATAATTATAAAACTCAAGAGCAAACAGGAAAACAGCATGACAATCGATTATTATGAAGAAGCTGCAAAAATAGCAAACGAGTTAAAGAAAGAGGGGTTCGTCAATGAAGCGAATGCCATTAATGATGCTGTCACTTTGGGATATAATGTGACAGAAATATTGGGAGAATTGTCGTGTAGCCTCGAAAAATGCATAAAAGAGGAGAAAGTTCAAAAGTCTGAATTGATTGAATCTATAAAACTTTTGAAAAAAGAAATTGAGACAGTTCTTGGAAATCGTTGACCAACCAACCACCCATCCAACCACTCAACCAACTAACAAATAACTGTTACGGGCCGAATTGACACCATATCGCTTCACCAAATTCACATCGTAGAAAAAATGGCTGATTTCCACGGTGACGTCGTATTTTGCGTCCATTTTGATCGTACAATTTTTGTCTGAATTCTCACTTTGACATCGTATTTTTGAAAATGGCCAAAGGTGATGGGGACGGATCTCGACTTCTCGAGTAATTGACAGTTTCAGCATTTTGGCGCGGGCGGCAGCCCGCGCAATCCGGGAGCGTTGAGAGATATACCGAGGCACGGGCGCAAGCCGGTGCCGGCAGATTGCGCTTGCGGGCAGTTGACATAATGCCGGTTATGTCAAGAGGGGTAGTGGGGAGGCACAGTGGCGGAGGGCTTGCATGTTAGGGCGGATGAGTGCGGTGAGGAGAGCAAGACCTGTGACACTGTGACCATGTTGCAGAACGCCGCGTTCTGCGACGTGCCGAACGGAGCGTACTGCCCGCCAAGGTGAGAACAGGAGCTGCCCGAGCCGGAGGCGAGGGGAGCGGGGGAGTGTTTACCAGATTGTTTCAATTTGTTTGCAATCCCTGATGAGATGATCAGAAGTGACCACCGGCATGTGGTTTTCGATGGCTGTCGCAATGATAATTCGGTCACAAGGGTCAGCGTGTGCCACATTCACCTCTGTGGA
>JBNKCR010000109.1:0-4487 GCA_050287845.1 Polyangia bacterium | reverse complement strand
CTGTCTGTCCACGGTTCTCTGTGTCTGTTCGTAAACGGTATCGGGTTTGAACCAGCGCGGTCTTTGTCCCATGGGAAACTCCTTCGCAGAGAAAAACGATTTCCCCCTGCTCGGATGCTTTTCAAATCTGTTGCAGAATTTTTGCGTTCAGAGGGAAAAAATCACTCCGAGCCTTTGGTGCTGGGCCTTTGGTGCTGGGGAAAAAATCACTCCGAGCCTTTGGTGCTGGGTCACCCGCCAGAGCGGGCTCATAACTGGCCGGTCACTGCGCCCCAGTGCCCGTCGCACGCGCGATCGCCCGGTGGCCACCGTCATCCTGCTTCGTCTTCTCCATGTCCCGGACCACGACCTGTAATCTTCTCAAAGTCTACCTGAGCTTCGTTCAACGCTTGCAGACCAGCGCCATCGCTAATGAGATTTGCTCGCGACCATATGCGAAGGCGATTCACCTGGAGGTGTGCTCGGACCCGCTGAACCAGATCAAGAAACAGGCCTTCGTTCTCGCACGCAACATGAGTGCCTCCTACGCAAGGCGCATAATTGGCAATATGGCGAATCTGAATACCGTCGCCAACCCAGTACCCAAAAAAGGTGTCGCAGGCAGGTTCGAAGCGTGGAATCGTAAGTTCCTGCGCGATGAATGCCCCGACATCGGTGCAAATGTGCGCTTCGAACCACCCCTGGCCTTTCTGATGAATGAGCCCCGCTCGCTCAAGCATGGTCCGCCCTGAAGCTGCCAGAAGCACGAGTTGGTCGAGGACTTCTACATAACAGTACAGTTCCCCCTGTGCCCCGATGAAGTACCAGCTGTCTTGATCGAAAGCACCCGCCGGAACCAACGGGCGGTCCCTAAAGAACACCCTTGGATAGCCAGTGCCCCAAAGTGGCGAAAGATCCCCGTTGTCGTCGCGCTCGCCGCGTCCTGAGTGGAATACGTCATCAGCGCGACGAGCAACTCGGCCGTGGCTGAACTGTGGACCCCTTCTTGAAGAGAGAGATAGATTCCGAAGCCAGTATCGACTTCAGGATCTATTGAGGACCAGCCGCCGAGTCTGCGTTCATAGTCAAGTACGGGCTCCGTGACAGGGAGGCCGGCTCGATGAAGTAGGGAGACCAGTTGAACTTCTGAACATCGTCGACTTTCATTGCGGCCCATTGCATTACCTGCCTCGCTGGCTAGGTAATTAAGTGCAACCGAGGATAGTCGATAGTCGATGCCGAAGTCATTTGTGTCATACATTTGCGTCTTCATCAGAACGTTCCCGGTCAAATTTCTTTGCTGCGACTCAGTAGATTCCGAGATCTACCTTTAGCCCGAATAAAAACCATTTCGCTTCTACCGTCCACTCAGCATAGTTGCTGATTTTTCGTTCATGTTTGAGTTCATGCCCCGTAAATTAGCATTTATCCTTGGAAAATGTATCAGAAATTGTTTTTGATATTCCGAGTCATTGGAAAATTTCACTTCATATCCACGAGTAAGCGCAGCAATGCACAGTTCTGAAAATCAAAATTCTCAAAAAAATACCTGATGAAATCAGGCGCCCTCATATAATTTCCAAAAGTCTCCTGCAACCGCATTACATGTTCCATTGCTTCATCACTGGCGGGCTCTTCGGAAACAACAATAAAAGCGGCGGTAAATTCACGGTCATTTTCTGCCGGCAATGGGACCTCTCCGTGAAGGTCGATAATATCCGAAGTTAAAATCTCACTTGATCTCGGTCATAAACAAGTATTGCGCTGAACACATTTTTAAGAAGAGCACAACGAAAGAGCGAAGTGTGAAGTTGCCGCTCCCGTCGTCGGACGCCGCGGGGTGGGCTTGTCTCGATTCAGTAGACAGGGGTAATTCCTGCGGGGGCGCTTTATCGGATTGCCAGAGTTCTAAAAGTCAGATCCGGATGGAAGTATATCATAGCTGCTTAAAGTGGTATAGCCACTGCCGCCAATAACAGTGCTGTAAAGATAAGATGCTTCATTGTTATATCCCCCCCCCACACTGCTGTACATTTCGGATGATGAATTATTGCTTCCTCCGCTCACATTGCTGTAGGAACCTGATGCTGCATTATTACTTCCCCCGCTCACACTGCTGGCCCCACCGGATGCTACATTATATTGTCCTCCGCTTACACTGCTGTATCCATTGGATGCTTCATTGTAAAGTCCCCCGGTCACACTGCAGGCTGCACCAGCAATACTATTTTGATATCCGGCCACTAAGCCGCTATAGCTGGAGTAATTATGGTTGGGACCAACCACAATGTTGTGGGAACCGCTTTTGTCGGAATCACCGCTGCGCTCTTCGTTGTAGCCAACGATTAGATTGCCAAGGCCATTAACAGTACCGTCGGTACTTCCGGAGCCGCTGATGATGTTTACGTTTACTCCAGAGAAGTACACATCATCACCTACCACACTCATGGATGCAGTGAGAGTCTCCAGCGCTTCGATGTCGGTTGCATTTGAGCTGATGGCCGTTGCATTGGTAGAAATGCTCGCGGTGTTCGTTGCCATGGAAGTGGCGTTGGCTTCGATGTCGGTTGCATTTGAGCTGATGGCTGTTGCATTGGTAGAAATGCTCGCGGTGTTCGTTGCTATGGAAGTGGCGTTGGCTTCGATGTCGGTTACATTTGAGCTGATGGCCGTTGCATTGGTAGAAATGCTCGCGGTGTTCGTTGCTATGGAAGTGGCGTTGGCTTCAATGTCGGTTGCATTTGAGCTGATGGCTGTTGCATTGGTAGAAATGCTCGCGGTGTTCGTTGCTATGGAAGTGGCGTTGGCTTCGATAGCCGTCTGTTGGGTGGCGTTTGCAGATTCCAAGGCTTTGATACGGGCCAGCAATTCGGCCACAACGTTTTGCATGTCGGTGGATGACAGGCCGCTTGTGCTGTTGTCATAAGTGATGCCGTCGGCGCCGCTGCTCGCGGTTACACCACTTTGAATTTCGGCGGCGGTTTGTCCCCCCAGAGTGTCCGCATCCCCCGCCTTTAACGCATAGGGGACTGAGTGAAACGGGGTGCGTGGCAACATGGCCTCACCATCGATTGTAACTTGCAGGTAGTATACGCCGCCATCCAGTACCCCGTTTAAACTCTCAACACTGCCGAGGGTCACCGTAAACAACCCTTCTTCCACCAGCACTGCGCTGTGTTTTTCAGACCAGACAGTGGCGCCGTTCTCTTCAACGGTGAACAACTCAAAGGTGATGGTGGAAGTGGATTCGACCGGTTCGCCTCCCTCTGTTAAATATCCCGAATAGGTGAGCGTCTCCGGCACCGCGGCAAAAGCGCCAGTAGCCACCAGCCCCCCCCATAGACCGATAATCGTAATCAATAACTTTTTCATATTTCCTCCCAAGTATCCTGGTTATTTTTCGCGTTATTCTTTTTCGACTGTGATGCCCAAGTGAATGAGCTGTCTGGTTCCGGCGCTTGAAGTTTTGCCCTGATAAACCGGCTCCACCGCGCCTTGTAAAACTTTGTTTCCCCTGGATGAAAGCACCGCTCCCGGCACCAAACGGCCCACCAGCTTCCGCTCCGTATCCACTTCTTCCAGACCAGAATCCAAACTGGAATCTGAGTCAGAATCAGAATCTGAGTATGAATCTGAATCAGAATCTGGATCTGGATCTGAAACAGAGCCGGAATCCGTACCCGTCTGTAGGTCTGTTGAGCCACCGGAATCCGAATCGATCTTGCCGGTTGAATCCGTATCAACATTGGTAAGGGGGTCCGTGTTCAATGAACCATCCGAATCTTTGTCGGCGTCATCCCTCTTTTTAGAACAGGCCAACAGCAGCATACTAATTACGCAAATCCACACCCATAAGGGTACCTTGTATTTTCTCATATCAAAAACCTCTCTCTTTGACCGCACAGCACCGTATATTTGGTCAAATAATCCAATACAAGCAAAAAAGGCGCTCCCCCAGCAGATTGGCCCCAGCAGATTGGCCCAGCAGATTGGCCCAGCAGATTGGCTCAGAGTGATTATTGTTCCGTTGTACGAAGTTTGGATATGCGTGATAAATCTGCGGTTTATCTGATATTTTGTTCAGGGTTCAGACAGATTACGTCAGGTTCGTTCCGGGCGATTTGTGGTCACGCTGTCCTCGATTGAATTGCCCGTCGGGAAATCCTACAGTTCAGACGCACCTATCCAGCGCTGCAATGCATGCCACGCCATTTGCCGACTTTTTTATCGATACCTGCTGCTACACCGAGATGCCCGGAATTGACGGCCGGATACTGCCGTATGGGAATTCGGTTTTATGCGCACCGCTCCGATACGCGACGGATGCTTCAATGTACCGGTTGCAGAACTTCTTCATTGCTTCTTTATATTCTTCGCGTCGTTTATTGCACGCGCAATGACACAAGGGTTTGGCGCTGTTCGGCTTTGGATTGGCCGGTCTCTGACGCGGGTCGGTCCTTGTCAGTCTTTCTTTCCCCAGTACGTGGCACCCGGCGGTGTTCCGCGCG
>JBNKCR010000108.1:0-69878 GCA_050287845.1 Polyangia bacterium | reverse complement strand
GAGCTGGGGTATTTTTCCTGTATCTTCACCACTTTTCCCTCAAATTGTCGCTTTACTGCACAAATACCGGGGTAATTCTTTTTGCACAGCTTTTAGAAACCGCTTAAACACAACGATTCAGAACACCTCGAATAGCTCAATAGGTGCAAGGGACATCGCAATCGCGCCTTCGCGCGGTCACGCCGCCCTTGAAGCGCAGCGTTCTGCGCCATAATATTCGAAACTAAATCTCCGATGGACGTAGCATGAGTTCCGTGCTATCATGTCAAAATGATACGGTCGTTCAAGGATCAAGGAACTGAAGATATTTTTGATGGAAAGAATAGTAAAGACGCTCGGAAATTGTGCCCGAGAGATGTGTTGCGTGTAGCTATTCGAAAACTTGAACAAATCGATTCTGCACCGGTTATTGATGATTTAAAAGTACCTCCCGGAAACAAGCTTGAACAGTTGTCGGGAGATAGAGCAGGGCAATACAGTATTCGCATTAACGACCAGTATCGTGTTTGTTTTGTTTGGCAAGACGGTAATGCTGAGCAAGTTGAAATCGTCGATTATCATCGGTGATTTTGGAGGAAATTATGGTTAGAGTTCCAAAATTTAGAGAGCCAATTCATCCCGGTGAAATGTTAATGGAAGAATTTCTTGAACCCATGCACATTACTCAGCGTGAATTGTCGAATGCGATACATGTTCCATATCAAAGAATCAATGAAATCATAAATGGGCGTCGCGGAATAACGCCAAGTACAGCGTTGCGTCTGGCAAGATATTTTGGGATGAGCGAGGATTTTTGGATGAATATGCAGCTTCGTTGGGATTTGTATAGAGCACGTCAATCTGAAGAAAAAGAATTGCGTACTATAAAACCTTACTCTTCCTCTTCTCAATCAGCTCATATCCAATAGAGCTGCAGCGCAGAACAACTGCTTGCAACGGACACCTGACCTGGCTAACGCCCGGTCAGGCGCAGCTGAAGCGCAGCGTTATGCGCCTCAAGAATTGGTAGATGTTGGATGATTAGAAGCAACTCAACGACAGAAAAGCTATTCCGGAATGCCGGCGTTGCGGAAGGCATGTCCATCCTCGAGTTAGGTTGCGGCCCCGGAGAGGTTTCAGAGCTCCTTAGCGACATGGTTGGTCCTGATGGTCAGGTGGTTGCGGTAGATCAAAACCGTGACATGCTGGCCGCAGCGACATCCAGGCTCGACGGGAAACGAAATGTTCGTTTCACTTGCGGAGATTTGAATGGCGACATTCAGTTCATGGACGTTATGGAGCATGGAACGTTTGATGCCATCGTTGGGCGCCGTGTTCTGATGTACTTATCGAATCCTGCACAAGTACTGTCGCGTCTCTTGCCATGGCTACGAGACAGTGGGCTAGTCATCTTCGAAGAGGTTGACTCATCTATCTGCCCGGGTCATGTTGCAGATATGCCAGCCCATGTTCAAGCCACTTTATTGCTTGACAGGATGCTGCAGCAGGAAGGTGTTGACCGGTCTATTGGCTTTCACCTTCCCGCTATCTTCCTGACCGCTGGGCTTCAATATGAGCGGATCTGGGCAGAAGCAATTATCGAAGGCCAGGGAGACCAATACATGCTCGATGAACTTCTTGAGTTACTTAAGCCCCGCTTGGTGTCAAGCGGCGTTGTGAGAGCATCAGAGATTGATTCTCTGAAATCACGAATCGTGTCCGAGAGATCCGCCCAAAATGTCTTTCTGAGCAGCATGCGGTTCTGCGCGAAAGCGGTGAAGGGAAATGGTCCGACAGCCGGCGTATAACAAATCGCTGCAGGTGACGTTTGACCCGCCACCCACTTTTGCTGCCGCAAAAGCGTGCGTCGTATCAAACGCACCTGAGCTCAAGATCTCAGGTTGTGTCGGGCGGGAAAAAACTTGATGGGGTGGCTGTTTTGAGGGATTATCAGGGGGCAGGGCATTGATATGTTTCCGGTGCTGTTTCGGCGAAGTTGAGGCGGCGGTATGGACAAGGGGGAGGTAAATCGATGTGTTGCAGGAGGATGGAATTATTTCGATGAGTATGAAATTTCGCAGGTGTCTGCGAAATTGAGAATCTTCAGGGAATGTTCCGAATTCCATTGGCGAGAGATCAATCCCGGTTTCTGTCTCTACCGGGAAACAATGGGTCTCTTTCGTTGTAAACTGCTGAAATAATTAAACAATTATGTTTTGTTCTGTTTCGGCAAATGGCTTAAAGTGTCATTGCGCCGGGGGACGCTGCAAAAAAAGGAACGCGATGTCTTCGGACCAGTACCTGCCATTTCGATGGAATCGGGGAAATCCGCAGTGGCCGCCGTTGGTGGGGGTCAGTAGTGTGACCAGCGGATTGCGAATTTTTTTTTCGTCCGGAAAACTCTCGGGACAAAGGAAGGGGTCGTTCTTTGCGTTCACAATCAGCGCAGGGAGGGGAATGTGGGGCAAGGCATACAGGCCACTGCACTGCTGCCAGTAGTCTTCCGCGTCTTTGAAACCGTGAATGGGCGCGGTGTAGCGGTCATCAAACTGTCTGAAGTTCTGGATTTCACGATATCCACTGCTGCTGATGCGACCGGGAAACTGTTTTTCCCTGGCAATGATTTTTTTCTTCAGGTCTTTTAAAAAGCGCTTCATGTAGATTCTGTTGGACGGTTGGGCAAGGGCGTCGGCGCTGGACGCCAGATGGAGCGGAACGGAAAACAGCACCGCGTCTGTCAACGCATGGGGCAGATGGTCCCGATGCCGGGCCAGATAGTTCAGAATCAGATTGCCGCCCAGACTGAATCCAATCAGCACGATGCGGTTGTATTCGCCAGTGCGGTCAGCGTGCTGAAGAACGCGCTGCAAATCGTCCGTTGCACCGTTGTGGTAAAAGCGCAGCTGGCGGTTCATGGTTTCACTGCACGATCGATAGTTCCACGCCAAGGCATCCATGCGCTCCTGATTGGCCGCCCTGGCCATTCCCCGCATGTAGGCCCTGGACGAATTGCCTTCCAGACCGTGGCATAATACGACGAGGCTGCGGGACCGCGGTGTGCATTTCAGCCAGTCCAGATCGAGAAAATCGTCGTCGTCGGTTTCGATGCGTTCCCGCTGATAGGAAACCCCATGAATGGTGCGAAAAATCGACGGAAAAATGGTTTGCGAATGGCCAGTCTGCAGAAACCGGGGAGGATGGTACGTCGAGGGCGAAAGAGGTGCAGGCGCGTTGGATTTCATGGGGGGATCATATGGTTTTGGCTTTGTTTCCGCCAGTGAAAACGCTGACCGAGTTGGCTTCGATATATGCCAACCTGGAAGATGGCCATTCAACGTTTGTACCGGCCCCATGCCCGGCGGGTGGCTGCAAGTGGACTGTTTTTCCGGTCGCCGATTCGCCCGGAGTGTTTCAGAAAGTGTGTGTTTCAGAAAGTTTCAGAAACAGGCGTTTCAGAAACGGTTGTGATGTCGCATTTAAAAACAGCAGTCGGTTTTATTGTATCGGTGTGCTGAGTTCGGATGGGACATTGTCGCGGAGGACGGCAAAGGTGAGGACGCTCGCGGTTTTCAGTTTTTCAAAGATTTTAACCAGATTGTCCGGGCGTTCCACGGAGATGCCGTTGACCGAACGAACCACGTCGCCGGGTTGCAGTCCGAGCACGGATGGCGCCTCCACCCGGAAACTCACAATGCGAAAGCCGATGAAGCGACCCTTTTCAACCACCGAATCGGTTTGTACCATCGCCAGCAGATATCCCGGCCCTTTCTGAATGATTTCATCGAGCTCGCCCCGGGTCACGGTGGTGATGGCCTCGGGTACTTCCTCGGGCTGGGGCGTACCGGCGGCAACGGCGGCGGCGTTCCCCTGGGCGGTGTCCGTTTCGTGATCGTGCTGCGGTGTACTGCCCGGTGCGGGATGTGCACTGCCACAGGCGGTCAGCAGCAAGACAGTGAGAATCCATGGTTTCATATGTCCTCCAATCCTGGCGACAGGGGTTACAGGTCAAACATTGGTCGAATATATTCCCAGACGTCCGCTTCAATTTTTTCGATGCTCCGGGTGCCGTCCACGGTTTTGATGTAGTGATTGGGAAAAATCCGATTGATGGAATCGTAGGTGGCAATCAGTTTCTGTTGAAATGGCATGTTGTCAAAGATTTCTTCTTCTCCGCCCCGGGCAGAACGTCTCCGGGCCGCGGTTCTGGCATCGATGCGCAGGTAAATGACAATGCTGGGTGCGATGATGTGCCGGTTGATTTCCTTGATCCACGTGCGGCTGGCAGGATCTCCTGCGCTGACGCTCTGATAAATCACCGATGAGTGCAGGTACCTGTCGCAGATTACCGACTCGCCGCGGTGGAGCCTTGGCAGGATTTCGCTGTCCTGCTGGTCCTGACGATCTGCGGCAAACAGGAGCGACATGGTGGCGAACCCCGGATTTTCGATTAATCGCCCCTGCAGCACTTCCCGAATCAGTTTGCCAGTGGGCCTGCCGGACGGTTGCGCGGTCTGATGAACGGCGATGTTTTCTGCGGCCAGACGCTCGCGCAGTCTACCAGCCTGGGTGGTGGTGCCTGCGCCATCGACGCCTTCAAATACGATCAGTTTGGATGTGCCCATTTGCGACTCCTGGATGTGAGTTCAATGTTCTCACCGGTCAATCACTGAGATATTGATGCGGGTCAGTTATGACCAGTGAGATGGGGCAAGGTCAATATTTCTTTATAAATAAAATCCGGTGAAGAGATGATGGGTCAGGTCAGAAGAGTTGACCATAAAATGCTTTCACACCGAAAGGTCCGAGGAGAATGACAAATACGGACAGAAAGATGAGCATCAGTGGGCCGAGCATGGCGACGGCGGCGCGGCTGGCGGCCTGTTCTGCCGCTTCTGACCGTCTGGTTCGGATGATGGTGGCCTGAATGGAAAACACCTCCGCCAGGGAACTTCCTTTCTGATGAGCGCGGATGGCGCTCTGCACAAATTGCCGGATTTCAATCAGATCAACTCGCTGGGAGAACGACCGGAGTCCGTCGTAAATGGATGCGCCCAATGCCACTTTGGTACTGATGAGCTCCAGTTCAAACCGAAGGGGATGGGTAACGGGCATTTCCCCTGTCACTGTGGACAGGGCGCGGTGAAATGTCTGACCGGCCCGCATGCACAGGGCCAGCAAATCGATGGTGTAGGGGAGCGTGGTCAGAATCACCCGCTTGCGACGCGCGATATGTGCATCCAGTCGGGCGAAGGGAAGTACCGTGCCGGTGACAAATCCCAGAATAAAACCGGTCAGGTATTGATTGCTGAGAAGATACGTGAGGAACATTCCGATCAATGCGGTCAGGGTGGCAAGCAGGGGAACTGCACTTAAAAACTCGATGCCGGTCAATCCCCCGGGAGCGCCGGCCCGACTCAGTCTGGCGCTGTATGATGCGGCAAGCTTTGCCGGAATCAGTCTGGAAAACCGGTATGTCCAAATCCACAGAAACCGGTGTATGGGCCGATACAGTGAATACTTTTCTGCAACCGCATCGAATTGAATCGCCCGTTCTCCCTGAAGGGGGACGTAGGCCGGGGCGCCTTTCATAAACCAGAAAATCGCGAGGCAAACAGACAGGGCAATCAGCACTGTGACGAAAAGGAGTAATAGCGCGTTCATAGTTCCACCGACAGTATCTTTCGAATGAGAAGAACGGCGGTCACTTCCATCACTCCAGCCGCAACGAGCAGAATATTGCCAAACAGGGTGGTCCACATGGGGGTCAGCCACTCGGGATTCACCAGCTGCAGCGCCCCGCACAGGAAGAAGGGAACCAGTCCAATCACCCATGCCTGCATTCGAGCTTCGGAGGTTCTGGTTTTGAGGACGCCATCCAGTCGTTTGAGTTCGCGAATACTGGCCGCGGTTCCCGAGAGAATTGTTTCGAGGCTTCCGCCAGATGTTTTTCCCACAAGAATGGCGGTGATGGCGGTTCTGAACAGAGGCTGTCTGCAGCGGACGGCGAGGTTGCGCAACGCCTCGTCTTCGGTTTTGCCAAGGCGAATCTCATGGAGTGCCTGCAGCAGTTCGGACCGCATGGGCTCCGGCTCGCCATCTGTCACATCTTCGATGGCGTTGCGAAGGTTGCCGGACACGGGAATGGCGTTGGCGAGATTTGCCAGCATGCCATCCATCTGGAGATAAATGTTTCTGGTATGGCGCCTTTGCCGCAGCCGGCGTTGAATTCCCGGAACAAACGGCATCAATGCGCTGACTCCCAGCAGGGGCCAGAACGGAATGAGCATCGCGACCACCGCGACGACGGCCGCCAGTACCGGGAGGACAATGGAAATGCGCGTCCCGCCGCGAGGCGTGTCCAATGGCGTCGATGGGGTGACTGAAGACCGGAATACCCGGAAAACGCCGGTGGTTCCGGATGTCAGGTATTTTGCCCCCGCCCGGAAAATCAGAAAGCAGGAAAGGGAGATGAGTATTGAAATCAGAAGTGTCATTTTTATCCTTTTACCAGTTGGAACCGGGGAATGCGGCCTGTGGCCTGAAACATGCCCGAACTGGCGCTGCTTTCCCCGGTGCCGGGGACATACCGCCATAAATCAGATGTTTCGATTCTTCCCGATTTGTCGATACCGCCAATTTCAGTGATGGCGGTGATTCGTCGTTTGCCATCGGCAAAGCGGCTCTGTTGAACCACCAGATGAATGGCGCCGGCGATCTGTTCGCGAATGGCCCGGGTCGGCAGGTCGAGCCCGGCCATCAGGGTGAGGGTTTCCAGCCTGGAGATGGCTTCCACCGGGGAGTTGGCGTGGGTGGTGGAAAGGGAGCCGTCATGTCCCGTATTCATTGCCTGGAGCATGTCCAGGGTTTCGCTGCCACGACATTCGCCCACGATGATTCGATCGGGACGCATGCGAAGGGCGTTTTTGACCAAATCCCGGATGGTCACCTCACCGAGGCCTTCACTGTTTTTGGGTCGGGATTCCAGCGAGACCACATGGGATTGCAGCAGTTGCAGCTCCGCGGCGTCTTCAATGGTAATGATTCTTTCTCTTCGGGGAATGTGGGAGGACAACACATTGAGCAACGTGGTTTTTCCCGAACCCGTTCCGCCGGAGATGATGATGTTCTGTTTGGCCAGCACCGCTTCTTTCAGAAGCGCAGCCATATCTTCAGTCATTGAACCGAAGGAAATCAGGTCATCCATGGAGAGTGGTGTGTCTGAAAATTTTCGGATGGTGATGGCCGCGCCTTTCAGGGAAAGGGGAGGAATCACGGCGTTCACCCTGGAGCCGTCGGGGAGTCGGGCGTCGACCATGGGGGACGCTTCATCGACCCGCCGACCAAGGGGAGCGACAATGCGATCGATAACGGTGCGAACCGATGTCTCGGAGGTGAAAATCAAATCTGTCTGCTGCAGTACTCCCTGCTTTTCGACGAAAATGAGGGCGGGCGCCACTACCATGATTTCACTGATGGTATCGTCTCGCAACAGCGGCTCCAGGGGACCGAGACCCAGTGCTTCATCCCGGAGAATGCGCACAAGATCGCTGCGCCGGGATTCGTCGATGCCCCGCTCATGAAGCAATCGGTCGAGAATGCTTTCCACGCGGAAAACCAACTCCGGGGCGTTTTCTTTCACCTCGGGAATCCTCAGTTCTTCGGTCAGGCGGGAGAGCACCTGTTTTCGGATGCTGTGAATATCCGCGGACGGGGACGCATGGGGCGTGGCCCGGTGCACATACAACTGCAGCGAACCGATGCCACACACGCTGCCGTAAGCCAGTTGTCCCGAGCCGGTGTTTTCGGGAATGGTAACGCCGTTGAGAGAATGGTCGTCGATGGTGAAGTACTGTTCTTCCAGATGAATGGAACAGTGGTTGCGGGAGACGTCTCGGGCGTCCAGTACAATGTCACACTCATCGCTGCGCCCGGCGGTGGGGCGATCACCGACGCGGAAGCTGAATTCCCCGAGGTGTTTGGCGCCGTCCCGTATTTCGATGTGCACAGTATCGGTCATGACACCGCCATACAGCAAGAACGATACCATCAATCCGGAGGGCGCATGCCGCGGGACAACGCCCGGAGGGACGGCCTGATTTCCGTTCCGGGCGCCATTGGCGGGTGGCCGGATGGATATTCTGGCCACTGGCATCCGCCGGCAACAGAAATATCCCGATGTCGAATACACCAGTGAAGAACTGCCGGCATTTTAGTGGGAGGCTCCAGAATTTGTGTCATACTGTCTTATTACAACGCTGCATTTATCTGGAAACCCGAAAAAAGGAGCAATGGGGGATATGAAAGGGTTAAAGACTTCTGTTGGATATTCTGTTGGATATTCGTTCGTATTGTTCTGTCTCATCGCACTGATTTCATCGGACGCCGTCTGCAACTCGGATGATGATGCGCTGACCGCGTACAAAGAGGCGAAGATACTTTTCGAAGAAGAAGCCTACAACGAGGCGGCGGACAAATTTCGAGAAGCCTACCGGCTGAAGCCATCGTGGAAAATTCTGTTCAATATCGGACAATGTGAAGCGGCGGCGAAGAATCACGGACTTGCCCTGGAAGCATTTGAAATGTTTCTGTCGGAAGGCGGGGACGACATTCTGCTGGATCGGAAAGAGCAGGTCATTGCCGAGGTGAATCGCCTGCGAAATATGGTGGGGTATGTGAAGGTGACCGCACCGGAGGGAACAGAAATTTATATCAGTGAAAAACTGCGGGGAAAGGCGCCAGCCTACATGGCGTTTCCGGTGGCGGCAGGGCGAAAGCATACGATTGTCGGTATTCTGAACGGCGAGCAGCTGGCATCTTACGAGTTTCGCGTGGTGGGAACCCAGACGCTGACCATTGATCTGGATGGGGTGGGTACGTCACATTCGGGAGATGGAGAGCAGGCGGGAGAGGCGGGAGAGGCGGCAGGGGCGGCAGGGACAGGTGATGGCAACGTTCAGGCAGATGAAAGCGGCCCATCGGATGGTGGCGACCAACGGACGGACGGTACAGGGGCAGTGGAGGGAAGCGGAACGGATGCCGTGGATGCGCATAGTGGTGAGGGGGCGGCGATGTCGAAGCTGAAGTGGATTGGATGGATTACCACCGGTGTGGGGGTTGGGACGGTGGTGGCGGCTGGGGTCATTGGTGGACTCGCGCTGAAAAAAAACGCCGATTTGGCAGAAGAATGTGACGGCTACTGTCCGGACAGGAAGGATGACGTCAACGACAATGAGAAAATGGGGAACATGTCCACGGCAATGTTTATCGGTGGTGGGGTTGTGGCGGCTACCGGTATTGTGCTGCTTATTCTTGGCACCAGAAAGGAACGGCAAACGTCCGGCGTCGCCACCGTGGTTCCGGCTATCACTCCCGATGGGTTGGGTGCTGTAGTGGACTGGAGGTTCTGAAATGCGATTTGACTGGATAATTATTGTTCTGTTCTGGTTCGGCGTACTGGCGGCGCCGGGGTGTACCCGGATGTTTGACGACGTCAACACCGAAGATTCATCAGTGATATCCGGCACGGATTCCGGCACTGGCACGGATTCCGGCACGGGCGCGGATTCCGGCATGGACACGGGGACCACGACATCCTCCGATTCCGGCAGTGTCACGGAGACCGATACCGGCACCGCCACGAATGCGGAAACCGGGTCGGAGACGGAATCCGGTGTCGATACAGATGGCACTGATACAGATACGGTTACCGATACCCGAACCGACACGTGGACCGACACGTGGACCGATACAGGGAAGATTGGCGATACCGGTAGCGCAACGGAAACGGGGACGATTGACGATACTGGCAGCGCGACGGAGACGGACACGGACACGGATTCTGCTTCATCAACCGATACCGGAACAGGCAGCGATACAACACAGATATGCAGCGACGCGGATTGTGGTCTCTGTGAAACCTGTATGAACGGGTCATGCCAATTTGTTCCCAATGGACAGGCGGCCCCGGATGGGGATTGCATTGGGGATTCAGCAGACCCCTGTAGCCCCAACGGGCTTTGTAATGGCGTCGGGGAATGTCAATATCCGATTGCCGGGGGAAATCCCTGTGCATGGGTCTGTGAATCGGACGAAGCAACGGTGTTCACCTGCGATGGGACTGCGCACACCTGCACCGTGGCGGGCGCGCCCCGGAGCTGCGACAATGGTTGTGCCGACAACGCCGAAGTGTGCAATGAACCCTGTTCCGCCGATGGGGATTGCGATGACAGCATTCAGTTCTGTTGCACCCAGGCTGCCGCGGATGATGGCTGGTGCTCGCTGGTGGGAAATTGCAGTGCCAAACTGGTCTCCGGTACGGCAGTGCCTTCCGGCGATACTCCCGAACGCTGCGAATCCGGTGTTGTCGCCGACGGGGTCTGTTGCGCGGACCCCCAGGGATGCATGGGAGACTGCACATACTGCGGCGGTGACAATGGTACCTGTCAGTTCTATAACGACGATACCGGTACCAATCCTTCCGGGGATATTTGCGAGTTGTGCATGGGATGTAACGGCACGGCGACGGACTGTGTGGTGGTGCCCGCCGGGAGGGACTGGCGAAATGATTGTGCTGAGGATGTGGCAGATGAATGCGGTCTGTCCGGAGAATGTAATGGGGACACCGTTGGCGCGCCGGCATGCGCAACCAGGTTGAATTCCGGCGACAACTGCAATGCATCGGAGTGGGCGTGTGTCGTCACCCCTGGAAATGACTACGGCACGGCGACAGAGTGGCACTGCAATGATTCGCAACAATGTGTGAGTGATGAGTCTGCCTGTGCTTTCGGGTACGGATGCAACGGGACGGTTTGCACCACCGAAGGAGATTGCGGCGATGATGACGCCCGGTGTGTGGCAGATTTGTCCTTCTGTTGCACTGCGGCCGACAACACGGATGTCGGTTGCGTAACCGGTGCGTGTGCCGGACTGATCCCCAGGGGAGATGACATCGGCTGCACTGCGGATCATCAGTGCGCCACCACTGTCTGCTCTAATGATAACGTTTGTTGCGACGGGGTATGCAATGGGGAATGCAGCGCGTGTGATGGCACCCGGGGGACGCAGCGCGGATTCTGTGTGTCATCAGCGACCGCATCCGAATTGATAGACTGGGTGGATCCGGATTTCTGTATTGCCGCCGGCGAAACGGATACAGTCTGTCGGGGAGCATGTGATGCGACCGGCACCTGCGCGTGGCCAGCTTCCGATATTCCGTGTAACACGGCATGTAATTTCTGCAATGAGGCCGGACTCTGCGAGGGCGCCACTGCGGGAACAGAAGATGATCGGTGCATCGGCGTTCATGATTGCGGAACAAGAACCACTTACGAAATCCAGGGCACAAACACATATGCGGCGCCGGTGGATTGTGCCGCGTTCGGGTGGAATGATGGCACAACCACGCCAACTTGTGCAGGCGCCAGTGACTGCGGCGGGTGGAGCGCATGGTGTGAAAAACAGACCGGCAATATCGTTGAATCCCTGGGGCAATGCGCCAGGTTTGCTTCTGATTCCTGTGTGGACGAAGTGGCGCCGGGCGTGGAGTTCGCACCGGGTACTGAAACCTGTGACGACAACTTGTGGTGTTCGGTAGGGGATTTCTGTTCCGGCAATGCAGACAGCTGCGAAGCGGGAACAGCGTCCCCATGCGGGACGCATACCGCGACCTGTGATGATGCCAGCGACATATGCGTGTGTGACCCGGGATGGACCGGCGCGACCTGTAACGTTTGTATTGTCTATGTCACCGAAAGTGGAACGGGCGACGGCTCGTCATGGACATCTCCGTTGGGCAATCTCAGGGATGCCATTGACCGCGCGACCACTGTCATGGGGAATGACCCTGAAGTGACCGGATGCGAGGTATGGGTGGCGGCAGGCCTGTATTACACGTTCGCCAGTTCTGTGGATGACACCGTACCGCTGACGAACAATATTGCCCTTCTGGGGGGCTTCCCGGAAGGGGGCTCCATGACGCAGAGAGATCCCGACAATCCCGCCCAGTACACCATTCTCAGCGGCTACGATAATATTGTAAAGGCCAATGCGGTGTATCACGTGGTGTCCTGTACCGATGCCACCGGATGTGGCAACAACGCCGTGCTCGATGGATTTATCGTGGCGGCCGGGTCGGCAATCGGTGCAACATTGGCGGATTCGGAACCGGACTGCCAGGGCGCGGGACTTTACGTCTCCGGCGATGTGTACCCCACTGTCCGAAACTGTGTATTTGTTGACAATACCGCGACGTTCAGGGGCGGCGCCCTGAGCGTGCGAGGCAATGCATCCTGCCTGGTTGAAAACAGCGTATTCACAAACAACAGAACGACTGCATATACCGGTCTCAGTGGCGGGGGCGCGGTCAGTTTGAATACGGTGAATACCGCGGCAAGGCTGGAGCTAATCTCCGTCTTATTCAGTGGCAATCACTCCGAGATGGCGGGGGGCGCGTTACAGGCCTATTCAACGGCCAATTTTTCCATCGTTACAGCGGAAAATACGCTGTTTGTCGGCAACACGACCAGGGCATATGATGTTGACGGAGGATCCGCCGTATTTGCCATTAACTCCGATGTGACACTTCTCAATAGCACACTGTCCAAAAACCTCGTCGGGTCAAACGGCACTTCCGGTCCAATTCATCTGACAACCACCGGTTTGTTCAACGCGGAGCTGACTTTCACCAATTCAATCGTCTGGCAAAATGAGACGCAGATGTTCGACATCAATCTATCCGGCAACGCCAAAACGGCGGTATCGTATTCGCTGGTTGGGGACGAATGCAATTGCATCCCGGCCGGGGGGTGCAATACGTTGGAAAGTTGCAAAGATTATGCTGTAAACAACAACCTTTCCGCACCGACCACTGTTTTCAATAATTTTGCGGATTCGGGCACGTGGACAAGTCTGAGCATTTCGCCATCGACGTCCCCGCACCGAACAACGCTGGTAGACAGTACCAAATTGTGGGCCGCCAATTCATTGGTCGGCAGATATGTCACCGTCAACACCACCGTGTCTGATCCGGCGCTCAAAGTGTATGTCAATCGATCATATCCGATTATCTCAAACACCGCCGACTCCGTCACCATCTGGGGAACCATGAGCGATGTAACCCTTGGCGACAGTTACCTCATTTTCAGCGTGGATTTGGATTCCGGTTCCGAATGCCTCGGGTTCGCCGATGTCAGCCAGTCACCTGAAGTCGATTTTACAGGCGCCATCCGTGATTCCGAGCCGGATATTGGGGCGCTCGAGTATTTTTAAAAACGGTTCGCCAATCCCACCCTTTTCGGGTCGAAAAAAAAGGAGTTTTTTTATGGCACTCGAACACAATATCTATTATCTGTTCGCCGGCGTTGACGGAGCAACCACCATTGAACAGGAATATCCCGTCCTGCACGAAATGTCAGTTCCCGCCGCCGGGGAGTGGACCTGGAGTGTTGTCAGTGTCTCGGGAAGTTTTGTGGCAGGAACGTCTTTCAGCCTGGACTACACAGTGGGGGCCGGTGTAGACAATTCCACACACCAGTATGCACGGCTGACATGGACGATACCCGCATGGAAAACGGGTACGGGCAATGTGATAGATGGCACCATCGGTATTCAGCGGCAAAATCCGTCTGAAGGCACTCTGGCTGAACTGGTGACCATCCACCTGCGGACCATATCTGCGGCGGAATTGACCATTTTCAGACAACAGAGCAATGGGGCCAATCTGATTCCCGACACGGACACGGAATCCTACACATTTTCAGCACCTTTCAACGATCCGGTGTCCGATCCTCCCGATGTACCGGTGTGGCGAAGCGTTGAAATTCACGATTCGGTTCGATTCGGTTTTTCCGTGAAAGGTGCGATCTCGGTATCTGATACAGGAGACCCCCTTGCGGTCAATTGGGATGAAACCGGCACCTTTACCCTGAAGATTCAAAAAGATGCGAATCCGGCGTCTTATCTGAAAAACTTTCCTCTTAAACTTCGACATATTAAATACGGAATGCTGGCGGTATTCAAACAGCAGAGCGGTGGCGAAGACTTGATTCCCGCTGCGGATGCAGCCTCTTACGCATTCTCAATACCGTTCAATAATATCGCTACAGACCCACCAGATGCGCCAGATTGGCGAAGCGCCAGCATCGATGATTCCATCCGATTCGGATTTTCCTCCAGAGGGGCGATTCATGTGACGGATGCCGGCGACCCCGGCCTGGTGAATTGGGACGAGAACGGTACCGTGACCCTGGTGATTCAGGACGGCACTAATCCGGAAAGCCGGCTTGAGGACTGTCCGGTGCTGTTGCGAGATATTCCCGACACCATTCGCATTGCCAACCCCACAGGTACCGGGGCGATGGCAGTCACCGGCACAGGGGACACCTGGAACTGGTCCATGGATCCCCTGGCCGATGGGCTCACCCACACGGCGTGTACCCTTTTGGCCAACGGAACCATTACAACGACAAATCTTCACGGCGGTGAATATGGTGTCGCCACCGCCGCGTGCCAGTTGATGGACAGCGGAACGCCGGTTGCCGCGGAATGTGAAGTCCCGTTTGACATATCTGTGGATGTGGGCGTCGAACTCGAAGTCGGTGGCGTCACCCTTCCAGATGGCAGGGAAAAAATGCGGTACCAGGCCGGCATGATTGCCGATAGCACAGATGACGGTGGATCTCAGCTGTTGTGGCATTTGTCCTTTGACACCGGATCGCCACTCAGTGGCTTTGTGGAAGTGGCCACTGACATCACCTCCGCCATCGATTCCAATTTTCTCTCCAACTTCATCCGGACAGTTGTATCGGGCGGCGGGATTCCCGCCTATCTGCCGGGAGATGCCGGTCCCCATAATATTCATATATGGGTCGAAAAGCAGAATGCCGGGGTTACGGTTGCCCGGAGTGAATCAAAAACCTTTCAGCTCAGCATTCAGGCCACCAACAGCAACGTCAATGTTGCGGTGCTGCTCGATCGTTCCGGCTCCATGTCGTCCCAGAATCGGTGGGTTGCCGCCTGCAGCGGTGCCGGTCTTTTCGCCGCTTTGATGGCCAATGAGTCTGACACGCCCACTGCTCACAAACTGGGGGTGTACTGGTTCGCCAGTGGTGGCACGCCAGCTGGAACATTTGATGGTTTTCACTCGGGAGATACGTACGCCATACAGAACAATTCTCACGGCGCCCTTCTGGATGCCACAGAGGGAGATGCGGGCAGAGTTGAAGGAGAATGCAACGACCTGTCTCCCACGATGGCCACGTCCATCGGAGCCGGCCTGAATCTGTGCAAGACGGCACTCGTCGGCGCAAATACAGTTGCGGAGGCCCAACGGGTTATTCTGGTGCTCTCTGATGGTATGGAGAATCAGGGACCAATGCTGGATGATTTATTCGGAGGCGGCGGAACATGGGGCAATCCGGCGATCCGCATTTATCCCCTTGCCATTAAAACCTCAGACGCCTGGGTGGAACGGCTTGCGACCATGGTCTCGGCAACCGGCGGCATCCGTAGTCTGGACGTGAAAAAAGTAGTGAATCCCGCCAATATGAACAGCTGGTTTATTTCCATGTTCAGCCAGATGTTCGGATGGTCGGCTGCAACCTTGCCACCGGATCCCCTGTTGGGGACAGGCCAGATTGCCTCGGAGTCCGTGAATATTCACTCCGGTCAGCGGAAGGTCATTTTCTTTTTCAATCACGACGACCCCCATCCGAAGAACTGGGATTTCACAATTGATCTGCCGGGCGGGAATAAGACAATTACCATAGATGACGCTAAGAGTGCTCCAGGTGTGTCGTTGCATGAAACCACAATGGGCGCCATGATTGCCATGACATTTCCGCTCCAACTCGTCGGGTGTGAACATATCTGGGTGGGAGAATGGACCATGCATCTCAGGCGTGCGGGCAGGGGGCAGGGTTTCTTTGCCATGGGGGCCCTGACCAGCGACGAGATGGGATATAACGTTGACCTCATATCGTCGCCGACGCCGCTTCCGGGCGACAGCATTACCGTAATTGCGAATGTCACCGATAGGCGAGGGCGCGCGGTTGGCGATGCGCATGTGGAAGCTGAAATTGTAATGCCCCCACCCTGGCCCGGAGATACCCTGAGTCAACGGGCGCGCCAATCCCCTGAACTGTATCGAGTCCTTTCCAGGTCCAGAAGCAAGGCGAACAGGGATATAACCAATGACGCGGACCGACTATTGAACAACCTGCTGGAGAATAGCAAACCCCCAAAAAACCAATTGAAACACATCAGCCTTACACATCAGGGGAAAGGGCAATATTCCGCCACCTTCACAGCATCCCTGCCCGGACTCTATGATATTGGAGTAAAGGCCACCGGGACCTTCACGGAAAAGAATACCGTCGTGTCTGTAATGAAAAAGCGTATGCTTGAATCGATTGGCGCAAATCTGGATGCGATGAACGGCTCACTCTCCACCGGCGTACTCAGGGAGTACAGAAAAAATGCCGTGGCATCGTTTGCGCAATCGCTGGCTTCCAATCAGACATATTCGTTGATGGGGAGGCGGAGTATTCAGGTTGGATTCTTACCAAATATACAGCGTAGCCAGGCTTTTGGTTATATGGAGAACGTCAACACCATATGCCTGTATGTGGAACCCCGGGACGCAACGGGAATGCTGCTTGGCCCCGGATTTGGTGACCGGATATTTTTTACTGCATCAGTTGGAGATAAAAACAGATGGCACGCAATTGACATGTTGGATGGCACCTACGAGGTACAGATACCTCTAAAAATCAGTAAGCCCATTTTGCGTGCGTCGGATTCGGCACTGATGGGCAGTACGTTATCAATCCTGAACAGAAATGGCCACACCGGCGGAACCGCAACGGATTCGCTGCAGGTAAAAGGACGTGCGCTTTTCCTTAAAAACTTTGCGGCACACGTATGTGGCGTAACCATACCGCTCACGGTGTATGGATTGGCCGGAAATCGTCGAACCCGTGAGGTACATCTGATTTCCTGTGAATATGCAGCGCAAATATCGGATGAGAACCTGATCTGGTTCGAGGATCTGGCAGATATAATATCGCATCGATATGATACGTGCGAGCATTGTTTACCGCTCATTTGCAATATGCGTACGAAAGAAGCTCACAAACCCACCTGTGTACATGCAAAACGAATCAGGAAAGCCAATCGCAAAGAGCTTTCTTCGTGGAATATTGCCAAACGGCAGGGATTTGACGGGTGCATGTATTGTTTACGCGACAAACACACCCGCTAATAAAACGTCTTGAAAAATGTAGCCGTCAAAATACATTCCTGTTCTGTGGGAGTGTGCCTTTCAGCTGTTTCAGCGCGCATGCAATGCAATACAACCGACTGTTGTTGAAAGTGGCCTGCGATTTTTTGATTTGAAATGAAAAGGGAAAGTGCGCGGAGGAGACTATTCGGTAACTCTGGGAGTGCGTGGAAAATTGAAAAGAACACCTACGATAATGCTCTGATTCATGTTCCATGTCCGGTCTTTTTCGTCGATATTTCCATCGGGATAATCGCCTTCCCCATCCGGAGAATATTCCTGCCAGACCAGCTCGTTCTCTTCCTCATTAAATACCGGCTTCCACTGAGTACCAAGCTTTCCGGACTCATCCGTACCTGCCGCGTTCCATTTGAAAGGAGCGAGACGATATTCGATATTCAACCCAATCCATTGATTGAAATAGGCAGTGAAACCCAATCCAAAAGACACTGTGGGACGAATGATGGTTTCGCGGGTAACACTTCCGCCACCGGTCTGAAAATCGCCCAGAGTACCGCAGCCGTTTTCATTTTCCTCAGTACTGCAATGCTGTCTTTCCTCATAGACGACAACACCTCCGCCAAGGAAAACATATCCATCCACTGCCACGAATAATTTCTCAAATGCGGCCATCTTACCACGCAGCGGAGCAACGGAGACCTGACCAACCAACAGACTTTTCAACCTGGCTACCTGCTCTTTAAAGTTGTGTGCACCAGTATAGCTTGGCCAGTTACTCTCGGAAGGAATAGAATCTGAAAGCATCAGGTTCCGGGATTCTGAAATATGATTCGTCAGGTGGGTCGGCGCGTTCAAAGTGTAAAACCCGACAACACCAATTCCAACCCAGTCGGTTATGTTGAATTCAGCCTTCGCCCCAAGCATGAAGTTGTGCATATAATCGTTCAACAGGGTGTACCCGAACTGAGGACCAAAGGTAAAACGTAACTTTCTGTACTGGACTCGCTTCTTAACTGCCGGTGCACCGGCAAGTGGACCTTCAAGCAGAATTTCCTGTGCAGTAACTGTTTTTGCTGCACCACACAACGTAACAAGAGCGAAGGTCAACGCAAGGGCATAACGGGTCATTGTTCCAGTTCCCTTTCGTATATAATTGTGCATTTGCTTCCCTGCTTTCATTATCGGTTACTTTGGTAATTTGAAATCAAATGTGGGCGGCAGGAAGACGCTGATGCCAGCCTGCAACGTAACATTATTAGTTAATTTAACATCGTCAGAAATCCATGTGCCCTCGTCGGAACGACGCTCCGGATCCGTATAAGTCGTCAAAGATTCTAATTTTTCGGGATAGATATAATCTCGGAGTTCTACAAATACCGCGAGAAATCGGGTCAGATAAAGTCTTCCACCCATACCGACGTTGAATGCAATCTTGATTTCATATTCAAAAGATCTGTATTCGGGATCGATCACCGGCGTCGGCCTTGTATAAATAAAACCGCCGCCGCCGATGAACCACACATCCCAGTGTAAAATCCACTTATTGGCCAACGCGAATTTCCCGTACATGGGAACGTAAGACATGTTCAGCTGCCCACCAAAGAGATACGAGTTAATGGGCACAGTCTGATGGGTCGCCCGGCTGACAGAGTAATTCACATCCGTCGTATTCTCGAGAAACCGATACCAGTTGGCACTCACACCAATCGATAAAACCTCCGTAATATAATAGGACAGACTGAGGTTGAACGATTGGTGTTGAACGAAAGGATCATTCAATGAAACGCCGAACGATGGCTGAAAATCGAAACGACCCTTTCTAAGAGCGTATACCTGTTGTATCGCCCAGATCGGATGTCTTTCCAGAACAGTGAGATTGCCGTCTTCAACTGCTTTGCCTTCTTTGGTGGTTGGTTTGCCAACACCGACATCGGCACCACCATCGAGGTTCAGATCATTGAGATCCAGAAGTCCGTCCGCTGATGCGCTACCATCAGCGGTCGCTGCACCTGCATCACCTTTGTCAAAACTCATGTCGTCACTGGATGTCCCGTTAGCTCCCTGACCGGCATCAGATGCGGCACCGGCACCGGCATCAACTTCGTCTTCACCGAAAGTCATGTCGTCCTGTGCGAAAGAAGCAACAGGAAAAAGGAGTAAAGTGATTAGTAGCAACGACAGCTCAATGCGTTTTCTTTTCATCGCATAATCCTCTCGCGAACGATTGGTAGACAAGTGGCATGCCTGTAACTATTGAAAATAATTGAACTTTTAATTCCAACTGCCATTTGGTCAAACACTATATCACAAGCTGCAAAAAGTGATCAATAAATAATTTACAGTTACCTCAAAATTTCAAATTTCAATAGTTTTGTACTGGATTAGTATAGTTATATAAAAATTCAGCCGGCAAATCACATTGATCTACCTGTTAAAAATATTCTAATAAGGCCAATTACGCCTCTTCTTCCTGCATGAACAGGGCTTCGACGAAATCATCCACATCAAATTGCCTCAGGCTGTCTTTCGCCTCACCAATGCCAATGTATCGAACCGGTATGTTATACTCGTGACAAATTCCAATTATTACGCCACCTTTGGCAGTTCCATCCAATTTGGTGAGGGCTATCCCGGAGATGTCCAGCGCATCGCCGAATTCCTTTACCTGTTGCAGAGCGTTCTGACCATTTGTGGCATCGAGCACCAGAAGAATTTCATGGGGTGCATTTTCATGTGCTTTGCCCATCACCCGGTTGATTTTCTTTAATTCTTCCATAAGTGGTGCCTGCGTGTGCAATCGACCGGCTGTGTCTGCAATCACGATATCTGCACCCGATTCTTTCGCTTTTTTAATTGCATCGAATACAACAGATGATGGATCTGCACCTTCTTTGGCTGGTTTTATAACCTCGCTGTTGGTGCGTCTCCCCCAGATTTCCAACTGGTTCACGGCAGCTGCACGGAATGTGTCTGCGGCTGCCAGAACGATTTTATGACCATCCTGGGTGAACTGTGAGGCAAGCTTTCCTATTGTCGTCGTTTTACCTGCACCGTTTACACCGACTACCATCAGAACAAACGGTTTGTCTGCCGAAAAATCATATGGACGGGTATCTACTGTCAACGTGTGGCGAATTTCCTGTTTCAACAGCGACCAGATTGCCTCTGCGTCTTTCAGCTCATCCTTATCGAGAGCCTCTCTGGCCAATGTGAGAAGCCATTCGGTCGTTTTTGCGCCAACATCGGAGGTGATAAGGACTTCTTCCAGTTCCTCCAATAAATTCGCGTCGATCTCTTTTTTTCCGGCAAACAGAGATCCGATTTTAGAAATCAGGCCGCCTCGCGTTTTAGACAGTCCCTGCCGAAGTTTCTGAAGCTTTCGCTCTTTTCGCGCACGCTTGAGATTCAGTACAGCAGTTTGTTCCGCGGTTTCATCCAGTCGAACGCCCTCCGGCGCGATTTCGATTTTGTTATCGTCTGTTGGCGCACTTCCGTGTTCGCGGACCTCGAAGGAGTCATCATCTGGAGTCGGTTCATCCGTGCTGACGCCGGATATTGCCGCGCTGGATTTGTCAACCTCAGATGCGGCAGATTCGCCCGGACCATGTCCCTTTCTATCTTCCCTCTTTTCAGATTCAATTGCTGGAGGCGTTGGTGAATCGCTTTTCTTCCTGAACAGAATCAGAGCTAAGGCTGCGAACAGAATCACAGCAACAATCCCTACTACTATAGTCATATGCACCCTCCAAAAATCTATTAAAAATGGATGTAGAAATGTGCCGAATTACTAACGTAATTTGCCGTGCATTAAAACTCAATAGATACTTATATGTCAAGCTCTGGTGAATTGTAGCTGACCGAATTGGCGATTTAGTTGATTACACCCCGGATGACGGAAGGGAGGGTAAGGAAAGACTTCATCTGGTATAAGATGGATTTTCTCAGGTTTCTGCAGTGTGTAGCGCAATTACTTCTTTGGCATAGTTTTTTTTCTGTATACTAATTTAAGTCAGAGCGTCTGAAAGAAAAGCTGCGGGAAGCAGCAATTCTATTTTGAGGTAGGGTCATTGCAAAACCGAACATTTAATTCTAAAATTGCCAGCTTCTTCCTGTGTACCTGCATTCTGTATCTGAATTCCAATCCAGCAACAGCGGATGTCAGGACGGAATATCTCATCAATCTGCTGGAAAATGGCAGCAGCTATCGGGTAAAAATACAGGCAGCGCAGTCACTGGGCAGATTACAGTGTAAAGAAGCTATACCATCCCTGATAAAAGCATTGAAAGACGAGTCGTCTCCGGTGGTGATTGCCGCCGCCGCGGCGTTGGGTGAAATCGGAGATGCTTCCGCCTTGCCGGCATTGAAAGCGACGAATCAAAAAAAGCATACCTCTGCAGTGAGAATTCAGCTCAGTGCTTCCATCCGATTGCTTCAGGCAGCGATATCGGAAAAAACGGGTACGGATGTCGCTGAGCCTGAACCGACAAATGTTCGTTTTATTGTTAAGGTGGATGCAATGGGAAATTCATCCACGACGACAACACCAAATATTACCGAACTCATGAGAAACACGGTGATTTCTGTGCTTTCTCAAAATTCAAATGTTGAGATTCAACCGGATTCGATGACGGAATCGCAGATTCGGAAAATTCAGAAGAAGAAAAAGGTAAAAGCCTTTATTTTATCTGGAGCGTTGATTGAGCTGAGGCGGGAGAATCAATTTATGATCGCAAAAGTAGCACTGAATGTTTTGTCAAATCCGGATTATAACCTGGTTATGATGCCGTCCGGAGAAGCCAGAGTTCCAATAGATGATTCAGTGGTTTCCGCAGCGAAACAGCAGGGCGCGAGTCCGGAAACGGTAAACAGCCTTGAGAAAAAAGCAATGGCAATTGCTGAAAAGATCGTACTTGAAAAGCTTATTGGTAATTTAGTCGGCAAAATTCTTGTCGCGGTACCCGATGTGTTATAATTCCGAGTCCATTATTACCCTGGGACGAATGGATAGAACCTAAGGATGCAGGCTATGATTGATACAGAAAAAAATGCGGGCGAACGCCTTCGAAGTAAACGACAGATTCGTAACTTCCTGATTGACAGAAAGTTTCAACTTGCCTGGGTATTCAGAGTTGCAATCTCTGTCACAATCATTGTGTCGGTGATGGGGTATTATCTGTTCGGCACGTTGGTTGAATCCATTGAACTTACGAATGCGCAAGTATTGAGTACTGCCTCAATGACAGAGCAGGCCCAGCAGGTAATTGTTGAAAAAGGAGCAAAAGACAAAAGAAATACAGCATTGGTGTTGGGAAGCAGTCTCGCGGGACTCGTTTTGCTCTTGAGTTTATTGACCATTGTGGTCACGCATAAAGTGGCGGGGCCGGCGTATAAAATAAAGCGGTTGCTCGCCAATGTGGACGGGGAGCATCTGCAACTTTTTGAGAATTTACGCAAAGGGGATGAATTACACGACGTATTTCGAGAATTCGGTGATATGTTGAGACGGTTGAGAGAATCGCGCCATTTGGACGTTGCCCAACTGGAAGAAGTGATTCAGAAACTTCAGGCAGCAGATATCGCGGAGATGGAACGCAACGTACTGAAGCAAATTGTGGACCGATACAATCAGAGTATCTCGATGCAACATTATGAAGATTGAAACATTGATTCTGAAAAGGAAAATCAGGTTTCCGTCATACAGTTTTCTCTTTTTTCAGCGCACGATGTCGCAGTCAATCATCTCTCTCACCTCCGGCAAAACGCCCCTCGTCTGATGCACCAGCCCGTTACCTGAACCTTCCTTGTGTCGCCGCTCTAGAAGGCATTTTTCAGATAGATAAATTCCCGAGTCTGCCAGACGATGGACGCGACATCAAATTGAATTGCCATACCGGATATTCGGTTTTTTATCAGAAATAGCTCTGCTGCCTTTCGTATATGCATCTGTTTTTTATTATTTACGGTTTCCAGCGGATGTCCGTGAATGGTATGATTCCGGGTTCGTACTTCAACAAAAGAAATAGTTAATTTATCCGGATGTAATGCGACAATATCGATTTCGGCAATTCTATGACGGATGTTTCTTCCAATAATTTTGAAGCCTTTGTCTTCCAGCCATTCTCTGACAAACAGTTCACCTTTTTTTCCTGTATCGATTTTTTCAAAGGACATGATGGTCTACCCCTAAAAAAAAATAGCTGTTTTCCAGATTATTGAGAGGCTGAAGGGAAAGGATCGAATTGGAAAAGTGAATTGGCAGTGGCCTGCATCAAAGGATTGCAGAAATCAGTTTTTCACTTTTTCACAGGACCATAACCATGGCTCATCGCTGTTCTCAGAGGGTGTGCATACTTTTCCGTAATCATCGTTTGAAGCATTATCAGGATCCACTTCACATGGCTTTTCTATACACTCGGGAACGCAATATCCCCCAAACAGCTTTTCTGATATGGCCGAGTTACTGTCGTCATTTCCACCAATTTTATCCAACACTTTCACGCAAATGGTGGTCGGGGGACACTCATAAAGATAATCGTATTTGTCAGGGTTGTCTGCGTATCTGTTTCCGTCTCCATCCTCACATCGGACAGAACAGAAACTGAATTTCAAAATGACGGGTTCCTCTTCAACCGTGCCACCATTAATTACGGCGCCACAATTTTCCTCTGTTGGTTCATTTCGACAACCTGCAATCCTGTCGTTATGCCCATCAACTCTGTTATCTGGATTTATTTTAGTCTGCGTTAAACATACGTGGGTCGCACATTGGACCGACCCGGTTTCGATAGACCAGGTTTTACCACCGGATCGGGCACCGTCCAATAATAACTCTGTACTGAATTTCCGGTTATCGGTTTCTGAAACGCACGGTGCGCCAACCATTTGCTCAGGGCAACCGGTCGCTAAAAAGGATAACAATAACATGCCAATATAAAAAGTCCGTCCCATGCGAAAGTCCTCTTTCTGATTAACCGTTTCATTTTTATTGAAACTATTTCTTTTTTTTCGGTGACATTTGTAAACCTTTCAATCTTCCAAGTCAAGAGCTAATATTTTCCTTCTGAAATTCCTAACCCGCTTGAATTTAAAGGGAATTTCATTGTCGGGGAAACGTTGTAGTCTCACTGGAATGCAGTTACAAAGTCCTTGACTTTTACCGATTTTACAAATACTATACGCGCGTACGTTCTCCGTAACTTGGCGATTTTGTTGCTTTTTTTTGACGAAAAACTTCTTTCACGAGTTGCTGTTGCGGCGCATTTTTTTGGTAGGCACAATTACGTTTTTATTGAAACGAGGTAAAAGATGATAAAAAAGGGTTTACTCACTGGGATTTTAACGTTTGCGGTGCTGCTGTCGATGTCGTTGGTAATTCATGCTCAGGATGACATGGATTTTACTGGCGGTGACTCCGGTGGAAAGGGTGGAGCGGATGGAAAATCCGGCCGCGCAGCTACGAGTACAGCAGCCGCAGTCGCTCCGCCACCAAAACCAAGCGGTCCTCCAAGCGAAGCTCTGGCAAATGCTTTGCGGTTTTATCAGCAGGAGAGATATGCCCAGGCAGCAGTTCAGTTGCAGCGTATAGTCCAGGGAGAAACCGGTGATGAGCCCGCAAATGTGCAGAAGGCGCAATTCTTTCTCGGTAAGTGCTTTTATCATCTGAAATTCTATCAGGCAGCGTTGGGTGTATTTGAGGAAATTGCGTTAATGTCTACTGGACATATATACTTTCATTCTACTTTGCAGTGGCTTGCGCAGCTTTCACGGGAACTTCCGGAACCTGCCGGAATTATCGGCCTCGTGGGGCGATACGGCGACTCTGCCAATGCATTGCAGGAGTTTAAAAGGCCTCAAACAAAGGATTTATATAACGAACTGATGTATTTGATGGGACGATACTGGTATCAGATGGGTGAGTTCGGGAAGGCGCGCGGCTTTTTCAAGGGAGTAAGCGCGGATTCTGATTTAAAGGTGAATTCTGAGTTTTTCTCCGGAATTACATTTGTTCGCCAACGCAAGGCAATGCCGGCGTCAAAAGCTTTCCTGAAAATTGTCGAGCGATATGATGGTCAACTTTTTCTCGATGATGACGAAGAGAGATTTCTGAATCTGGCCTGGTTGTCCCTTGCCCGGATTTATTACTCAACGAAGCATTGGGATTCCGCCATCACCGCCTGGAATAAAATCCCCCAATCTTCTGAATATTATCTCGATGCGCAATTTGAGGAATCATGGGCATATTTTCAGGTGGACAACTACAGTCGGGCCCTTGGGAATATTCATACGCTTCAGTCGCCATATTTCCGCGAATCTTTTTATCCCGAGGCTGTCATTCTGAAAGCGGTTATCTTTTTTGATCAATGTCTTTACGACGATGCGAAAATGGTGGTCGACCAATTCAGAATGGATTTTGAGCCAGTAAAAACGCAGCTTCAAAAAAACCTTTCAAACTTTCAGGACAATCCACAGTTTTTTGATTTCCTTCGTAAGCTTCGTCAGGAGATCGAGGATGGTGCGTTGGACGATGCCTCCAAAAAGACCATCCTCGGCATGCCACGGGAAGTTGTCTATGTATTAAAAGGAGCGTTGGATGACCGTACGTTGCTCAGAAATCTGGAGTACGTCAGCCTGCTGGAAAAAGAAGCCGATACATTGAAAAAAATGCCTGCACAATTTGTAAATTCCACTGCCGGACAGCGAATCATGCAGGATATTGAAACAGCCAAGTCGGTTGCTATTGATAATACGGGTAATCTGGCCAGGTCACGATACGAGAGGCTTCTGAGCGAAATTCAGGATTTCCTGAATCAAACAACAAGGGTTGAGATTGAAATTCTCAAGGCTTTACGTGGTGAGTTGGAGCAGGAAGCCGCAGCCGGTGAAGCCATTGACCGGGTTCATGCCAGGAACGCTGAAATTTCGAGCGATGAAGAGCATGTGATCTGGCCATTTGAGGGTGAGTACTGGCGTGATGAGTTGGGATATTATCGTCAACCTGTTGAAAGACACTGTGGGAGGTAATCGAATATGTTTGATTTTAAAACGGTATCAAATTTAACGGCTGGTGTTGCCGTTGGGTTGTTTCTTTTTTCTGGATTAAATGCTCACGCTGCTTCCACTAAAACGCTGGCAGGCGAAAAGCAATGTATTCCACAAGCTGTGCAGAATAAAATTCTAAGTTGTGAAGGCACCATCAAGCTGGGAAAAAAGGGTGCGCGAGCAGATATTGGCACAAGTACTTTAAAAGAACGAGTAAAGAAAAAAGCACCAGTCGGTCCGAGTCTGGATCGCTCCGTGGTAAGAGACATTCTGGAATCGTCCTTTACACAGAAGCGAAAAGCGCGAGCTATTGATATTTTAAAGCAGGAAATTCAATTGATTACACGTCTGGCTCAGGGAACGCCTGATTCCGACCCGGATAAGCCAGAAATTCTGAAGCGGCTTGCAGATGCCTATAAGGAACTGTATACGTCCATTAACTTCATGGCACGGAGTTTGGACGAAAAGATCTTTAAGGCGAAACAGTCCAACAACGATGATGCGGCCAAAAAATTGAGGGCACAACAGATAGCTCTTGACAAAAAAGGACGGACGGTTCGCGAGGCGGCCATCAAGGCATACGTTCAGATTCGCGACAAATTTCAGGATTATGATGCGTACGATCAAATTCTGTTTGCCATTGCCTACGAAATTGACCAGATGGCTGTTGAGGTTGACGACACAGCAACGAAGTCAGCCTATCGGGCGCGGGCGCGTGAATTTTATCAGCAGTTGATTCGCAATTATCCCAATTCGAAATTCATTCCGCACGCATGGATGGCATACGGTGAATATTATTTCCATGAAGAAAAAAACGTTGAGCAGGCAATGAAAGCCTATGAGCAGGTTGTGGAGTGGGGAGAGAAGAACAATCCAAACTATGTGATAGCGATGTATTATCAGGCGTGGTGTCTGATCAATATGCAGGAACATAAACAAGCCATTAATCAATTCAATAAAGTAATTCAATATTCAGAATCTCACCCCGCCAGCAAGGAAGCAAAATCTGTAGCTAAACGTGCACGGATGGAGCTGGTCAGCCCTTATTCCAAAATTGGTAACCCCAAAGAGGCATGGGCTCTGTTTCAGAAATTAGGTGGTGAACTCGCTCAGAAAATGTTGGATAAACTGGCCTACACTTACTACGACGAAGGCCAGTGGCAGGATTCAATTATCGTTTTTCACCAGTTGCAGAAACTGGAGATTGAAAATTATCAGAAGAACAATGGCGACGATCTTTGTAAGTACCAGACTTCGGTAACACGGGCGACGATAGCGGCACTTCCGAAAGACAAACAGACGCAGGAAATTGCCAGACAGATTTCACTCTCTAAAAAATTTGCAGGTGAAAAACACGATAAAAATAAAATTAAAGAATGCAGTCAGGAATCTATTTCCATTGCCTGGGACATCGCCACTCAGTGGCATCTGGAGTCCGTTGGTAACGAGTCTTCTCCGGGAACGAAAAGTCCTGAAACCATGCAATTATGTATCGACCTCTACAACTCGATTCTTACCAATTATCCCAATCTGGATAGCTTGAATGTGGAAGGGTTTGACGAGAAAACAAAACCAACACGCTACAGAGTCGCATATTATAAAGCAGAGCTGTATTGGTTCATGGAGGACTGGGAAAAATGTGGTCCCGCGTTTGATCAGGTCGTTGAGATGAACCCGGACGGACAGTATACGGGTGACGCAGCGTATGCCGCTGTGCTCTGTTACAACAAGGTGTACGTTCAGAAACGGGCTGAATCCGACAAAGATCGGAAACATGAAATAAACACCGATGACAAATCTGCTGAAAAGAAATGCAGTAAAAAATGTAAGAAGAAAAAAGGTGCCGATAAGGATACTTGCATGGAAGAATGCAAGCAGGAAAATCGTCCTATCCTGGAGGCCGTTGCATTGACGCAGTTGGAGGAAGGTATTCTCCGTTCTTACGGCCGTTACATTTGCACAGTGAAGAATGCACCTGACCTTGCGAATATTAAGTATCGACGGGCCCGAATTTACTACGAGGCCAATATGTTCCAGGAGGCCGCGGTGCTGTTCAAGGATATCGCGATGAATCATTCTGATGAAGAAATCGGCGTTTACGCAGCGAATCTTTATCTCGATTCATTGAACGCGTTGGGTTCTCTGGTGAAAGAACCCATTGATTCCTGCTATGACGACCTTGCAGCAGTGGTGGACGTCTTTATCGACAGTAGCAAAGTACCTGGCGTAAACTTAATGAAGGATGAACAGTTTGCTGCTCAGATTAAATCTCTGAAGGTTGGCGTGATGAGAAAACAGGCTGAGTCGCTGACCAAACGCAAGCGATTCATGGAAGCTGCAGAAATTTATCTGGATATTTATAAAAATTACGGTGAAGTCTATGATGATCGCGGTATGTGCGAAGTGTTGTTCAATACTGCGATTAACCTTGAGTCCGCTCGATTGGTCCAGAAAGCTATCGACGTTCGTAAACACATGGTGGAAAAATATCCGGACTGCGAGCACTCCAAAAAGGCTGCTTTCTTCATCGGACAGAACTACCACGCCTTGCAGAACTTCTCAAAGGCAGCAGAATACTACGTGAAATTTGCATCCAAGTATGAGGGAGAAGAAGAAGCACCCAATGCCATGCAGAACGCTATCATGTTCTACATCGGTCTGAACAACATCGATGAGGCCCTGAATACCGTTGCTAAATACGAAAAGTCATATGCACGAAAAGACATCAAGGCGACAGCAAGCGTTGTATTCAGCGCGGGGTTTGTTTTTTACAATGACAAAAAGTGGGAAGAAGCCAGAAAGTGGTACACAAATTATCTGAAAAAGTACAGCAAAGCCGGTCTTTACGATGAGCAGGTTCAGGCTATGGTAATGGTCGGGGATTCGTATTGGTATGATAAACGCCCTGATTATGGCAAAGCAGTAAGCATGTATACTAAGGCATTTGCCACTTTTGATAAGAATAACGAAAAGGTTACTGAAAACATGCGCAAGGCAAGACTGCTAATCGCAGCGGCCAAGGCGGAGTATTACATCGCAGAGAGAAAATTCATGGAATTTGAGAAGATTAAATTCCCTGAATTTAAGGGCGAAAAAGGCGTTCCTGCCAAAATTGAGAAGTGGTGGAATAAAAAGCAAAAAGAGAAATTCACCGCAGCAGAGATCGCTGAGATGGATGAGTGGCGGAAGCAGCGGAAGCGGTTGGCTCGTTGGGGGTATTATGAGGAAGGTAAATCCATTCGGGAGCAGGTTAAAATGGTGAAGAAGGAGGAACGCCGCGAAGAATTGAACATCCAATTTGAATATTGGGCGGAAACTGACCTCGGCCCGTGGTTCAAGGAAAAGACCGAAGCGTTGAACGAGGCTGCTGTCGCTTTTGGCGAGGTGGCCAAACTGCACGTTCCGGAATGGGAGATGGCTGCGGCTGCCAGAGCAGCGGACATGCAACTTTCCTTTATGAAGGACATTTATGATTCCCCATTGCCCCCCTCAATGGAGGGAGATCAGGAACTGATCGATATTTATCGGGGCGCAATGGATGAGAAGGCTGAGCCGTATCGCGCTGGCGCCGTCAAAGCATATGAGCATTGCTTGAACATTTCCACAAAAGTGAGATGGTTCAATGAGAATTCACTCAGATGTGAAAGAGAATTGAATCAGTTGGAACCACTGAAATATCCAGTGTCCGAAGAAATTCGCGTGTCACCCAAATCAGAGTTTGAGTATTACGCAGCACCGACAGCAGTTCTTGAACTCGAGACTGAAGCTGAAATTCGCGAAAGAAAACTTACACAATCAGCGAATTCAGTTTCTGACGATCAATCTGAATCGGAAGAATAGAGGAGGCTGCAAATGACAAATAAAAATATGACAATAAAGTTTTTTAATATTTTCCTCACGGGTGCTGCAGCGTTGGTGATTGCCTGCGGTGGCGCTCAACCTGGCGGCGGTTCAACGAAAACTGCAAAAGTTGATGAAGATGGGAAACAAATCCTGTCAGAGAAGGCAAAAGAGGATTTTAAAAAAGTCGCAGATGAATACAAAGCAGCCGAACAAACGGGTTGGGACGCGGCCAAATGCGATAAAATGGCGGATCACTTTGAAGAAATTGCATCGAAGCACGGTATGCCAGATGCCGCATTCAACGTTGGCGTTATTTATGACAGATGTGGAAAAAGAGACAAAGCCAGGGCAGCATTCCAGGATGCGATTAATAAATATGGCTCCCAGCATATTCCCACAAAGCAGCGATCAATTGCCTATTTGGCATACTTTGACATCCTTGATGGCAAGGAGGCTGCCTCAGAAGAGAAATTACGGCAATGTGTGGGGTTGGGTCGCAATACACTGGAAGCAGTGCCCTGCTACACTATTGCGGCGACTATTTTAAGAAACCGGGCGGTGGCCGGCGATAAGGAAGCATGGGCGAAGGCACAGAAGAATCTGAGAACTGCTCTTGCTATCGACGCCAAATATATGCCTGCGCTATATCAGCTGGCGCGTCTTTATTATTCAATCGCGGTAACATTGAAGAAAGACTCTTATTTGACCCTGGCCACACTGGTTGTGGATCAGGCGAAAAAGACCGACCCGGAGTTTGCGCCCATTTATCTCGTTCTCGGTCAGATTCTGCTACAGAAAAATGAATTGGTGGAGGCGCTGAAGGCTTTTGAACGGGCGTTCCAGAAAGATCCGAATTTTTATGAGGCGTACATGGCCTTTGCGGCTATCAACTTGAACTTCAGGGGGTATGAGGATGCCAAAAGAGCGTTTGAAAAGGCAGTTGCTTTGCGGCCTGACAGCTACGATGCCCATATGGGATTGGGGGTAGCGGCAAGGGGGCTTGGCGACTATAAACTTGCGCGCTCAGAATATCAAAAAGCATCTGAGATTGATAAAACGCGAACGGACTACATCTTTAATATCGGTGTTCTGGAGATGGATTACGAAAACCAGGGCTCCATAGCGGAATATGAAAAAGCGGCAGCGGTCTTTGAGAAGTTTATTAGTCAGGCGACAGCGTTTCATAAAAAAGATCCGGATGGAAAGGGGCCTCAGGAATCATGGGTTGCCAAGGCAGAGAAGCGGATTACAAATGCCAAAAACGCAGTGAAGCAAATAAAGGAAGCTGAACGACAGATGGCGGAGATGAAGCGGTTGGCTGAAGAACAGGCGAAAAGAGAAAAAGAAATGGCTGAGTTGGCCCGACAGGCCGAGGAGCTCGCGAAGAAAGAAGCTGAAGGCCAGCAGGCAAAATCTGAATCCGTTGACGAAGCAGCTATAGAGAAGGAACTGGCCGAAGAAGAAGCAAAGAAAAAGGAAGAAGCGAAGGCAGAAAAAGAAGAAGCCAAGAAAGCCGAAGAAGTGAAAAAGAAAGAAACCAAAGATTCTTCTGGTGGCGAAGAAAAAGAGGCCGTGAAGCTTTAATCGCTCGCAGGAAAAAAAATAGTTATTTTTTTCGGAACATTCAGATTTTCGATTTGTCGAAACAAAGAAATTGCCCCAAAGAGGCTTTTTACCAAACGAAATTGAGGAGGCGATGATGAAACGCTTCAGTATTTTAATGACAGTTTTGCTTTTTTCGCTCGGAGCAACTTTGGTATCAGCTCAGGATTATGCTGATAGTACAGAGTACTCATTTGATGATGATGTGGTTGAAGGTGACCTCGTCAGACCAGATGGAGAAATGACGGTGGTTCGTAAGCAGGGAAAACAGCGTAGTTTAATTAAGGTACGACAACACTTCGTGCCTGAAATGCTCAAGTCGGTAGAGGACATTTAACTTTACACAGATAGCAGAGGATTATCATGAGTGGAGTGACAATTTTTTTCAGGGTTTTAAAAGGCGGCGTCCTTTTGAAAGAACAGGCAATTGCCGAAAGCGCCATTAAAATTGGCAGAATGGCATCCAGTCAATTGCAAATCGATGATGAGAGCGTTTCCAAGATGCACGCAGTCGTTGAGGTCGCCGGACCTGGCTCTGTTCAAATCATCGATTTGGGAAGTGACAATGGCATTGTGGTCAATGGTCAACGTGTCGAAAAGGCATCTTTGAACAGCGGCGATAGCATAATGCTGGGCAATATAGAATTGCAGATTGCGATTCAGGTACAACAACCTGCGGTTGCATCACAGGCGAATATGGCAGCACCGATGATGGCTGCCCCCATGGCTCCCGCAGCTTTCGGTGGACTGTCGGGGGGGGCGGGGATGGGCCTCGGCACCATGGCACAGGCTGCACCAGTGCAGTCGTCTGCTCCAGCTGCGTATGTCGATTTGAATAAATATGAGGATATATCGAAGCAGGCAGTGGAAGTCGTTGTAATGTGGAATAATTCCGTTTTGCAGGTTCAGCATTATACGAATGACAATCCGAAAAAGATTGAACACTTTTTTGTTGGTGAAGATTTTGCCTGTAATTTTCCCATACCTGCCGAAGCGTTGGGCGGACAAACCAGGATTCCTCTGGTTGTAAATCAGTTCGGCGGCGGCGCTACTGTCAATATATTTGGTGGCGCTTCCGGGGATGTTACTTATGAAGACGGTTCGCGCGTAGCGATTTCTGATTTGGTCTCATCTGGACAAATTGCCAGTTCTTCGGAGGTCCCGGGGGGGTACTCAATGGCATTGCCTCCCAAAGGCAGAATCAAAATCGACTTCGGCGCATGGACATTTCTGGTAAACGCAGTGCCGAGCCCGAGACCATTTGTTGCGCCGCTTTCCTTTGATTGGACCCAACAGGTTTATACCGGCGCTTCTGCGGTATTACACGGTCTTTTTCTTTTTCTGATTTATTTTATCCCGCCAAGTCCGGAAGGGTTGTCGCTGGATCAATTGGAAGAGAATAACAGATTTGTGAAATATATGCTCACCGCTGCTGAAGTTGAACAGGAAGAAGTTCCTGACTGGTTGAAAAAAGAAAAGAAAGATGAGCAGCAGGGCGGCAAGGGTAAACGTCACAAAGGCGAAGAAGGACAGATGGGTAAAAGGGATGCCAGAAAAACAGACAATCATTATGGCATCAAAGGTCCGAAAGATAACCCTAATCCTCATATGGCGAGGTCTCAGGTAAAGGAAATGGCCAAAAATGCTGGTATTCTGAGTTATCTCTCATCTGCGAATGCACCCACTTCTCCATTCGGCCAGGATACGGCTTTGGGTGTGGATCCGGAGAACGCTCTGGGGGCTTTGATGGGCAACCAGGTTGGTGAAAACTTTGGATATGGCGGTCTCGGTTTGAGCGGTACAGGTCGTGGCGGTGGCGGAACCGGAGAAGGCACAATCGGTCTCGGTAACCTGAATACAATTGGGCATGGCGGCGGCGGTGGATCAGGTTCCGGGTATGGTCGTGGCGCCGGTGGACTGGGCGGTCGTAGAGGAGGCGCACCCGCGATTCGCTCCGGAGCTGCGATGGTACAGGGTTCTCTTTCCAAAGAAGTGATCAGACGTATTATCCATCGTCACATTAACGAAGTGAAGTTCTGCTATGAAAAAGAGTTGGCCAAAAGGCCCGACCTTGAAGGTCGTGTAGCCATTAAATTTATCATCTCCGGAACCGGTGCAGTTCAGATGGCTGTCGTTGCAAGCTCAACCCTTGGGAATGCGAAAGTAGAAAATTGCATTGCTCAGGCAGTACGGCGATGGACGTTCCCTCAGCCTAAAGGTGGCGGTGTGGTTATCGTAACCTATCCGTTCCAACTTACTTCCGGCGGCTGATTCTATTTTTCCCTGAAATCTGCAGTTTTATTTCCTTTCATTCTATCATCAAAAAAGTGTTCGTGAATCTACTCAGACGTTGACACCCTTGAGCCTGCCGAATAGAGTCGCTGCCATGAAAAGCTTACGCTGCGTAAAAGGTATGCATGATGTTTTGCCCCAGGAAATGCCAAAATGGCATTTCCTGGAGAATCAATTCCGAGCGCTTGTAAATCGATATGGATTCGAAGAAATCAGGACGCCAATTGTTGAGCCATTGGAACTTTTCGTTCGTGGTATCGGTGACGCTACAGATATTGTAGAAAAAGAAATGTATGCCTTTGAAGATAAAGGGAATGCTCAACTGGCGCTTCGCCCTGAAGGAACGGCATCAGTTGTGAGATCATTTCTGCAGCACAATTTTGAAAATCTTTCTCCGATATCCAGACTTTATTATCTGGGTCCAATGTTTCGCAGGGAGAGACCAGCAAAGGGGAGATACCGTCAGTTTTATCAGGCTGGCGTTGAATTGATGGGTGTTTCAGAGGCCACGGCGGATGCCGAGGTAATCAGCATGGCTGTTCAATTTGTGGAAGAATTGGGCATTGAAAACGTTCATGTACAAATTAACAGTCTTGGGGATAAAGAAGATCGTCCGAAGTACAGAGAAGCACTGGTGGATTTTCTTTCCCAAAAAAAAGAGGCTTTGTGTTCAGATTGTTCAAGACGATTACAAACGAACCCCTTGAGGGTTCTCGATTGTAAGGTGCCGCAGTGTATTGATGCTGTTTCGGGTTCACCGTCGGTGCTTGAATTTCTATCTGAGGACTCTCAACATCATTTTGAGGAACTACAGAAATATCTGAAGTTGTATGGTGTTTCTTTTACTGTAAATCCGCAAATGGTCAGAGGCCTGGATTATTATACTCGGACAATTTTTGAGATACAGGGGGCCGGCGATTTACTTGGGGCTCAGTCCACTATCGTTGGAGGCGGAAGATACAACGGTTTGGTGAAGCAGTTGGGAGGTCGGGATACCGCGACAATCGGGTTCGCGTTTGGTATTGAAAGATTGTTACTGCTTTTAGGGGACAGCGCAAGACAGGAAACCAGGAAAACCGTATTTGTTGCGGGGGTTGGCGAAGGAGATGCGGAAAGAGCAATCGTCATTGGCCACATGCTTCGAAAAGCGGGATTGAATGTCGAAGTTCCTTACCGACAGGGAAGTCTTCGTGCACAGTTAAAAAGAGCAGACAAGAGTGGCGCTTCTGTGGCAGTAATAGCCGGAGAAGAAGAATATGCCAGAAACGCGGTGATGTTGCGTAATCTTCAATCCGGCGAGCAAAAAGAAGTTGGCATGGAAATACTGCCAGAAAAAATCAGGGAGCTATTGTGACCAGAAACGTGTTGTTTATCTTTATTTTCCTCATGGTGCTTCAAGTTGCAAATGTTGGATATGGCGCAACGTCGACCGACCTGGTGGAAAATAATTCAGAGGATGAGGAAAATAGCCCCGTGGGGTTGAAAGGCATAGACCTCGAAGAAGAAGAAAGCGGAAATGTAGCGAAAACGAAGCGACGTTTCATTTTGCCGCCGTTTGTTTATCTGGAAAAAGAGAATCAGACATTTCGAACGATTTTTCCGTTTTATTTTCAGTCAGAAAGATATGGAAAGGGTGCGCGCAGAGACTTGGGCATTTTGCCCTTTTATTGGTCGCACGACAGCAAAGAGTACAGATCACGGGTGTATTTTCCCTTTTATTGGGATCTGAAAAGTCCAAAGTTCAAAACGGACGTCGTACTTCAAACGTATTTTGCGAGAAATGACAGTGGATTTCATTTTGGGTCGGCACCGTTTTTCTTTGTCGGCAAGAACCGAAAGAACGACACTTCCTATCAGATAATATTGCCACCGTTGTTTTTTAATTTTAAAAAGGGAAACAGTGGATTCACGTACTCGTTGCTTTATTTCAACAAATGGAATGCCAATGAGTTCAGCCGATTGTTATTTCCATTATATTTTTCACGAAAAAAAAATGACAAGACACTGACTACTGTTTTACCGCCAGTTTTCTGGCATGTGAATGATCCGATCAATTACAAGACAACAACAGTTCTGCCACCATTTTTTCTGACGACCCGGGAGAATGGCTGGAGTGCCGGTCTTTTGCCGTTTCTGTATTTCGCCAGAGATAAAAATTGGTCAAGAAACATGGTGATGCCATTCTATTACGGAAGTCGTGTGAATGACCTCAAGAGCCACTATCTGCCTCTTCTGTTGACCTACTGGCGAAATTCAAAAGAATTAAAGCAGGGTGGCGTAGCATTATTTTACCATTGGTACCGGTATCGGGGCGAATATCTGAATATGTATTCCCCTCTTTTATGGCGATGGGGAAATGAGCGCAAACTGGAGAAAAATATTTTTCTGGCGCCTCTTTTTTACAATAAAACATCACCAGTCGAAAATAACACCATGGCTGGTATGATATATTGGAACTATCACAATTATCATATTTCCAGAACGTTCGCCATTGCACCCCTTTTTGCCATACGCAAATCACTGGATAAAGATGCATTCAGAACCTGGGTTTTTCCAACGTTCGATTTTGGAAAAAATCCAGATGGATACCATGCGAGAATACATCCGCTTTTCTATATGGGGAAACACAGGAGCGATAAGCACCTGGTGCTGGCACCTGTATTATGGCGTTTCAGCAATGAAAAGAGCAAAAATACGGTGATATTCCCCTTGTGGTGGCAGTTCGATAACACCTATCAGAAGCGGATGACACGGGTTGCGTTTCCGTTGTGGTGGCAGTTCGATGACTTCAAGTATAAAGAATACAGTCGGGTGTTTTTTCCATTCTATTGGGATTTCAAAAAAAGTACTCCCGGTACGCGCACGATTGTGACGCTTCCCCCCTTGTTCTGGCGGGTTTCTGATAAGAACAGCGTACGTAGCGGTGTGTTGAACGTGTCTATTCACAAAGGAAAACGCAAAGGAAACGATTTTTGGACATTCAACCTGTTTCCTCTGTTGCTTTTTGGAAAGCCGCCGTCGCCGGAAGGCGCCCGCTGGGAATTGCTCCATGGTCTGGTGGGATGGAGACGGCAGGGGCACGCAAAAGAGTTGAAGCTATTCTGGATACCTTTCTCAGTCGGCGATTAACCTCCAGAACGGACAAACTGATTCCGTTCGCACTCTTATTCCAAACTGGAACTGATTCCACACTGTTTACAATAAAACGAAGTGGGAATATGGACAGCACTCGCGCGTAAAAAAAGTTCAAAAAACCGCAACTTCGGTTCGGCTGGATGCAGCGGATGCAAGGTGGAATTTTATAATGGCCACTGTATTCAGTGATTCTGGTGAAAAAAAAGATGCGAAGGGCAATACGCGTTCTGGCAACAAGCGAGTGTGGAAGCTATATGGTTGATATTATGTATTTTTTGGGGCCACGTGATTGACTGCATAGATGGTGGATGATTTGTGCGAAATGTTTTTCGCAAGTATTGGGGCATTAAATTTCTGTAAACGTTGAAGAATAGGCGGTTTTTACCGGTGATAGGTCCCGGTACAGGGTTTGCAGACCACTGCCGCCCAAAAGAATAATTGACGAGGAGACAAATATAAAATGACAAAAATTACTGAAACTGCTTTACGGGACGCGCATCAGTCGTTGTTTGCGACACGAATGCGTACAGAAGATATTGTAAATGCCACGCCTATTCTGGACAAGGTCGGATATGCATCCCTCGAAGCCTGGGGAGGGGCCACTTTTGATGCATGTCTGCGATTTCTCGCGGAGGACCCCTGGGAGAGATTGCGCGCCGTTAAGAAGGCCTCAACCAATACGCCGATACAGATGCTTCTTCGGGGGCAGAACCTGGTGGGATATCGGAACTATGCCGATGATGTGGTTGATTTTTTTGTTGAAGTCGCTGCACGAAACGGTGTGGATATATTCAGGGTGTTTGACGCATTGAATGATACACGAAATATGATGCGCCCGCTACAGGCAGTGAAAAAAGCTGGAAAACATGCGCAGGGGACCATTTCATATACCACCAGCCCTGTTCATACTACCGAGAAGTTTGTTCAGCAGGCAAAGGAATTGAAGGAACTGGATTGCGATTCCATCTGCATTAAGGACATGTCCGGGGTGATTATGCCCAGAATTGCATACGACCTGGTAAAGGCCATTAAAAAAGAAGTGGGATTACCAGTGGTGCTTCATTCTCATTGCACAGCCGGGACGGCGCCCATGGCGTATTATGCTGCTGCGGAAGCTGGTGTGGATGTGATTGATTGTTCCATTTCGCCCATCAGCGGCGGTACTGCGCAGCCAGCAACCGAAAGTATGGCCTATGCACTACAGGGAACCGAGGCGGATACCGGTGTTGATTTTGATGCCCTGTCAGAGGCAACCGAATTTTTTAAGGATGTTCGCGAACGCTACAATTCATTGATTAATCCAATTTCTGAACGGGTGGATACCCGGGTGCTGACCTATCAGGTGCCCGGCGGAATGCTCTCGAACCTGCTGAGTCAGCTCAAGGCCCAGGGAAAGCTGGATAAACTGGAAGAAGTGCTGGCAGAGGTCCCCAATGTCCGCAGAGATTGCGGATATCCGCCGCTGGTGACGCCAACCAGTCAGATCGTCGGCGTTCAGGCGGTGTTCAATGTGTTGATGGGACGGTATAAAGTGGTGGGCAATGAGACCAAAAATCTGATTCGGGGAGGCTATGGCAAGACGCCGGCGCCCATCGAACCGGAATTTCAGCAGAAAATTCTCAAAGGCATGGAAGTGATTGAGGGAAGAGCCGCAGACAGTCTGGCGCCGGAACTGGACAAACTGAAGCAGGAATTTGAGCCTACCGGTCTGGTGAAATCAGATGAGGACCTCCTTACGCTGGCGATGAATCCCGCTGTGGGAAAAGATTTTCTCTCCGGTAAAATTGAAACTGAAAAAGCACCCTGGCTGGACTGATAGTCTTTTCACACCACCACTACGCAACACTTTTTACGCGCCTGACGTCGAGTACCTTGATTGGTAATATGGACCGTTTTCTTTGCGATGGAAGTGCAAATTTCCGGTAAGCGTATGGAAAGAAGGATGCAAATCCGTTTCGATGTTTTAAGATATACGCGATAATCCCGCGTATTTTCAGCAACGAATGCCGACTGATGACGACCAGGGGAGGATGATGACAACACATATGGAACGTTTTATGATTCGGGTTGTGATTTTTATACTGGGGGCATGTGGAATGTGTGTCAGCTGCACTGACAACAGTTCCCCCTCCCACAGTGGGATTGCCGTGAACGATGCCGATAGCGATGGCGTGGCCGATGAGCGCGATAATTGTCCGGAAGTGAAAAACCCGGCCCAGGGCGATGCGAATCAGAACGGGTTTGGCGATGCGTGCGAGACCCGCGCTTTCGCACCGGAATTCACGGTGTTAAAAGCGGATACGGAGAATATCACTGCTGGACATACGCTTTTCAGTGTGGTGGGCGGAGAGGACGTGTTTCTCGACCCCTCCTGGCAGGAGTTCGGGTTTCTGGCCACGCTGCCCCCTATCCCATCAACCGCGGATGATGCCACCATTGCGCCGGACTGGGTGTTCGCCGATTTCAACGGCGCGGAATTCAATATTGTGGATGTGTTGTCCAATGGACACATCCTTGCTATTCGCGGCGCAGATGGCGGAAAAACGATGGTTGAAATTGATCCGGTCACGGCCATGACGGTGCGCCAGTTTACGGACCGGGAATACAGCCACGATGTGATGGTGTTGCCGGATGGCAATTATCTCGCCATATGGGCGGAAACCATTCCCTACACGGAGAGCATTCCGGAGACCCTCAAGTTTGAACACGTGGGCGTGGTTGATGCGGAAGGGAACGCGCTGTGGGATTGGAATCTGTATGAGCAGGCGCCGGACGCACCGGCGTCAAAGCAGTATGTAACCCTGGCGGGCCTCTGGAGCAATTGCAATGCGGTGGATTTCAAACCGGCGGATGACTGGCAACCGGGAACACCCCTTCGCGGCAATGTGTATCTGAATGCCCGCGTGCAGAATCGGCTGTACAGCATCGCGTACCCCTCCGGGGACATTAACTGGATTATGGGGGACGACGGCGATTTTGGCGTAAATCTGTTTCATCACCCTCATGATGCACAGATTGTAGCGGACGCTGCGGCAAACAGCCAGCCCGGTATCACCCGCATTCTGCTGTACGATAATCGGGAAGCACCGGTGCTCGGTGATGCCACAGCGTGCCCTGCCGACGAAACCTGTCCACTGGGAATTGAGGAATATAGCCGGATTCTCGAAATTGAAGTGGATGAAACCGCGCGCACAGCGCAGATTGTGTGGAAATGGCCTTCTCCCACGTCACCGGATTTCAGGGACTATGCAGTATATTCCCCCATCGCCGGAGGCATCGATCAATTGCCTGATGGTCATCTGCTCATCACCCACGCCACCGTGGGGGGAAATCCGTTTTTACCCGGAGTGGTGCCCCATGGGAGACTGATGGAGATTCAGCGGGATGGCACCCTGACTGGCGCCACAGTGCTGTGGGATGTGGTGTTCAGTGACAGCTACGGCACCTTCAAGGCCATTCGATTGCCGGAAGGCACCACCGCCTCGTGGACCTCTCTACCCCTCGCCGTGGGGAATATTCCGCTATCAGATTGAAAAATTCAGTTGTGGGTAGTGAGGCATTCTGGCGCATTTTTTTCCTTTAGTTGCACATTGGCTCTGTGAGGGGGCACATGGAGAATCGGAGGAAGGGGTACACAGAAAATCGGGCATGCCTGCAGATAGCGCCATGATCGTTTTATGAAGATTTTGTCATTGACCTGTATCGCAATCTGCAGTCATATCGGTGGGGGCGGGCGGACCGGATGGGGTAGTGGCCGGTGCCATGCATCAGTCGTTTCATCTCAAAAAAATAACAAAGAAAGTTTTCATTCATTTAACACTATGCAGAACCAGGATATGACACCTCCAATCAGAGTGGTTTTCTGGACCACAACCTTTCAGGCAGACATTCTTTCTCTGGCCCGCTTCATGTGTCAGGACAATCGATTTGAGCCCATGGTAGTGGTGGAGGATAAAAAAGCGTTTCTCGAAGAACCCATTCAGAAACTGTTACCGGTGACCTGTCCCATGCTGGACAGGGATGATCGGGATACCCTTCGGCAGATAAAAGCGTTTAAACCGGCGGTGACCATTGTGGACAATCATTTTCCGCCTAAAAAACTGTCGCCATATCTGTTTGTGCTGTGGCACGGTTTTGGCTGGAAGGGCCCCAATGACATCCCGGAGTTTTCGACAATTCACAAGGCCATTAAAAAGTTGACCGGTCAATCATCGATGAGTCCCAATCCCCATTTTCTCTGGCAATGTTTTGGTCCCACCGACCTGGAACACCGTCATCAGGTGTCTGGTTTTGCCAGAGAGAACCTTGCGAGTCTGGGGGCGGCATTCACCGACGAATTGCTGCAGCCCCCAATCGGAAGAGAAGATGCCCTTCAATTCTATCCGGAGCTGCCCGCTGGTAAAAAGGTGGCCCTCATTGCGCTGACCTGGCATTACGGCAAGGCGTTTTCCCATTGGGGGGATGATTTTGAGATATTCACCACCATCCTCGATTATCTGTCGGACCGGAATTGTGCGGCCATTATCCGGATGCATGATCGGAAGCGGTTTGCCCCGGACTATCTCAGGCAGCTGGAAGCCATCGTGGCCAATCGCGACGATGCAATTATAAAATTCAAAGACCGGGATCGGGACAGCATGCTTGACATCCTGGTATCGGATGTGATGGTGAGCAATTATTCATCTATTCTCAATTACTACTACGCCACGGGGAAGCCCTCCATCCACGTGTACCCGGTGACATCCACGGCAGAGGCCTTTTTGTGGCGGACATGGAAAAAGGGCAAAGTTCGGGTGAAGTCCGTTCCCAGCGCTGATTATGTCTGGAAGCTGCCCCCCGAAGAGAATGGCGGGATAATGGTGAAAAGCCAGGACGAACTGCTCGCCGCTTTCGATCGGGCACTGGATACCCCTGAATGCTGTGCCGAACAGTCCCGGATTTTCTGTGAGCGGCACATGGCGCCGGTGGACGGACATACCCGGGAGCGGATTTGCAGTGCGATTGAGCACTTGCCTGTGGGGGATGCGGTTCTGCCCTGAAACTGCGAATGACAAACCGTTATGGATGAACAACACAGTATCAAATCGGGCCTGTTCTGGATGGGAGTGGCGAGCGCAGTCTCGAAACTCGTAGATGTTTCCAGCCTGTTTGTGACGCTGATTTTTATTACCAGGGACGAGCTGGGACTGGCCACTCTGGCGTGGTCCTTTGCGGTGCTGCTCGAAGCGTTCAATGGATTCGGTACCGCCACAGCCATTGTGCAGGCACCGGAAATTTCCAAACGGCAGCTGGATGGGCTGTTCTGGTATGTGATGGCCGTCGCCACACTGATGGCGGTGGTGGTGGTGGTATCCTCGCCGTGGCTGGCGGAATTTTATAATGATGTGTCATTGCGATGGCTGATGCTCATCCCGGCAGTCAAACTGTTCTGCGTGGGCGGGGCGCTGATTCCGTTGCAGCTGCTGAATCGCGAGCTCCGCTACCGGGAAATCAGCATCATCCGGATGGCGGCCACATTTCTTTCCGCGGCGCTTTCCATTGTGCTTGTTGTTGCCGGCTACGGGGCATGGGCCATTGTGATTGCTCACAGTTCATTCGGTCTGTTTCAGCTTATCGGCGTGTACATTGCGAAACCATTTATACCGTCGTTCCGGTTTCCCTTCTCTGAAATTCGGCAGTTCATCAGTTTTGGCGCCAAGGTGGCGGTTTCGGGGGTGATCTATCATTTCTACCGAAATATGGACTATCTGATCATCGGGCGATTTCTGGGCAAGGAGGCCCTGGGAATCTACAAGGTGGCCTTTGACGTGGCCATGAAAGCGGCGGAAGAAATTCTGAACGTGATCAACCGAACGGTTTTTCCTGTGTTCAGCCGGCTATCAAAGCAACCGGAGCGGTTGACCCAGATTTTTATCTGGAGCACCCGAAACCTGTCGCTGCTGATTATCCCCATCACTGTGGGTCTCTTTTTCTGCGCCGACGATATTCTGTCGCTGATTGACAGCGGAAAGTGGTCGGAAGCCGCGCTCAGCGTGAAGATTCTGTGCTGGGCGGCATTGATGCGGTGTCTTGCCATGCTGTTTCCAGCCCTGTATCATTCCATTGGTCGGCCGGTGCTCGCCATTTATCAGTCCCTCCTGAGCTTCGGAACCCTGGCCGTGACTTTCACGGTCGCGTTGTATTATTACGGTGAACAGTACGGCAGTGCAGCGGTCTGTGGCGCCTGGGTGGTCAGTTATCCCCTCCTTCTGATTCTCTTCTGGCGGTTTGCGAATCTGCATCTCCCCCTTGGGCTGTACAGCTACCTGCTCGGATTGAAAGACGCTGCCTTTGGCGGCATCTTCATGTTTGTGCCCATGATGGCATTGAGTATGCTGCTGCCAGAAACGGTTCCTGTCCTGCTATCGTTGGCAGCACTGCTGGCGGTGGGCGGCGGGGCCTATGTGATGTATCTGCGACTGGTCCTGAAGATCACTCCTCAACGCCTCTGGGCCAGTTCCGGTAAAGCGCCACCCCCCTGAGGGCGGAATTGGTTCTTCATTCAGGCATCTGTTTTTTCGCCAATGCGTGGTAGATAATCCGGGCCAATTCCAGTCCAATTCCTTTCACGTCGGCAATCTGTTCCGGGGTGGCCTCGGCAATGCGTTTCACGCTCCCGAAATGTTTAAGCAGTGCTTTGCGGGTTTTGGGGCCCACTTTGGGAATTTCGTCCAATCTGGAGGTCAGCGTTCTCTTGCGCCTGGATTTTTCCTGAAACCCGTTGGCCAGTCGATGGGCTTCGTCCCGGGCCATGGATAAAAGAAACAGGGCCGAGGTCTGCGCCTTCACCATCACCGGGTTCATGCGTCCGGGCAAAAAGGCGCGGTCGCTTTCCGCAGAATCCACCCCGCTCCGTTCCTTGGCCAGCGCCACAATGGGCTGGTCTGGAATATCCAATTCATTCAACACCGACAGTGCGATATTCAGTTGTCCCTTACCACCGTCAATCACCAGTAAATCAGGGGATTCCCATCCGGATTCGCCTGCTTTGGCACGGGTGAACCGGCGGGTGAGCACTTCAGACATGGCGAGGTAATCGTCTCCTCTGGTGGCGCTGCGAACCCGGTACACCTTTGCCGTCCTGCGGTCTATCTGTCCATTCACCACCGCGCTGATGGCGGCAACTGTATTGGTGCCGCTGAAATGGGCAATATCCACACATTCAATGCGCACCGGCAGCCGCGGCAACGATAATAATTTCTGAACAGTTTCGAGTCGCGCGGCCACGTCGTGTTCCCGGCGCATGTGCGTCTGAAACACCTCCTTTGCATTGCTCTGGGCCATTTTCACCTGTTCCACTCGCCTTCCCCGTCTCGGGGTGTACACCCGCACTTTTTTCTCTTTTCGTTCCGATAAAATTTCAGAGAGGGTTTCGGAGTCGTCGATGATTTCCGGCAACAGAATTTCATCCGGGATTTTGCTGTGCGACTGGTACTGCTGTACCACAAACTGGGACAGAATGTCTTCACTTGGAAATTCCTGTTCCTTGAAAAAGAAATCCCTGCGTCCTTCCAGTTTTCCCTTCACAATCTGCATCATCACAACACTCACCAGATCGCCCTCTCTGTAGAATCCGATAATATCTCTGTCCTCATTTGAAATTTCGGTTATCTGCTGGGGGGAAATGGTATCCTCAATGGCGCGAATCTGATCCCGCAGCATCGCAGCGGTTTCATAGGCCATATTCCCGGCGGCTTCGTTCATCTGTTGCTGAAGCTGCCGAATCAGGTCTTCTTTTTTGCCTTCGAGAAACAGACGCACAAATTGAATCTGCTGGACATACATCGCTTTATTCACGTCCAGGGTGCACGGCGCCAGGCACCGTTTGATCTGGTACTGAAGACAAGGCCGTGTCCGGTTGGCAAAGCTTCTGTCTGTACACGTGCGCAATTTGAAAAAACGATTTGCCAGTTTCAGGGTCTGTCTGGCGCTGGACGCAGACGTAAATGGACCAAAATATTTTGCGCCATCCTTTTTTTGAGGTCTTCGCACCAGTTCGAGTCTTGGCCATTCTGCTGTCGAATCAAGTCGAAGACATAAAAAGCTTTTGTCGTCCGTTAATCGGATATTGTATCGGGGCATATGTTTCTGGATGAGATTGTATTCCAGAAGTATCGCCTCTTTGTCGGTGCCAGTGATAACCGTATCAATTGTGGAGAGTTTGTGCTGAAGATTTCTGACAAAAAATCGAGTATCTGATGTGGATGGTTGAAAATACTGACGAACTCGCGCCCGCAGGTTTTTTGCCTTCCCCACATAGACGACCTTCCCCTTCAGATTTTTCATCAGGTATACACCCGGTGATACCGGAAGGTTGTCCAGCAGTGAATTGAGATCGGTGTCTTTCATGAATAGAAGAATCGGGTCGACAGAAACCCATTTGTGAGAATTGAGCTGTCAGTGAGTCATTCCTGACGGGGATAACGGGGAATGTCTAATCGTCGTCCCCGGCGTTAACCATTTCCTTCAGTTCTTTGCCCACCTTGAAAAATGGAAGTCGTTTTGATGCAACGTGTACAGGTACGCCGGTGCGGGGGTTCCGGCCACTATATGGTTTGTACTGACGGACTGTGAAGCTTCCAAAACCTCGAATTTCAATTCCTTCGCCCTCTCTGAGAGCATCGGTCATTGAATCAAAAACGCAGTTTACCACCAGCTCTGCTCTGCTCTTTGTTACGTTGGTTTTACTCGCAACGGCATCGATTAACTCTGATTTTGTCATGGTGCTCCTCACATTGATATGGCAAATCAAAAAATATCAGACAAATACGCTTCCGTCAACTACAGGTTGGCTGGCGAATTTTGAGTTCATCCAGAATATAGGCGCATCTGCGGGATGTGCAAGTTAATGTGAATTGCATGTGAACTTTGAAATTCGTGTAATTTTAAAGACATATTGCGCCAATAAAGTGGAAACAGGTTAAAAGAACATTTGATTATAGGTCATTAAATAGGCTAAATTCATATTAAAAATTTGGTGTGAAGGAAATCTTCATTTAAGGAGAAACAGCATGAATGATTGGAACAATGACGACCAGGGCGGAAACGTACCCAGCATTCCCCGGATACCGGAACAGTCGGATGAAGCATCGGCACAACCCCCGGTAGTGGCACAACCCCCGGTGCAGGCAGGAGGACCTCCTCAGTTTTCAGCTGAGCCTCCAATGGTACAGGCACCGCCGCCGTCTCAGCCTCCGGCAGCACCGCCGCAAATGTATGCTGCGCCGCCGCCGCAGCAGGTCCCCCCGCAGTCGGTACAGGCAGCACCGCCACGGATGATGGCCCCCAGTGCTGGTATGCCGGTTGAGGATTATTCCGATGTGGATGTCGATGTCAAAATTGGTCACGGCAATGTCGGAATGATTGTCGCATTGCTGATCGCTGTTGGTCTCGGTGGCATCATCGCTTTTCTCTGGTGGCGTGACCACACCGATTTCCAGAAATGGGATGAGAAATTCCAGACAGCGCTGGAGATTCAGGATGATGCGGAATTCTCCGCCGCAATGCGTGATATTATGCAGAATTGTAAGCGCCACGATATTCTCTCCCAGGTGGCCTTCGAGCTTGGCGAAGCCCGCGATCCTCAGGCTGTGGCCGTTCTGACCAAAGCAGTGACAGAGGGGGAAGAGCTGGGACAGGAAGCGGCGATAGCCCTTGCAAAAATTGATACACCGGATGCCAAAAATGCGGCGGATGCCATTTATGATCAGATGATTCAATCTGAAGAACTGCGCAAGGCAAAATATGCGTGGGCGTTGGTGGTACTTGAAGACGAAAGAGGATTCGGTCCTCTTCTCGAAGGTGTCAGCAAGCAGATTGTGAGTGCCAAGACCATTCCCAATTATGATCCGGATGTCATTGCCAGAATGGGAACCACGGAAAAGCTAATCGAACTGGCATCTGCGAGCGATCCCATGTTGAAGATGTACGCAGCAATGGAGCTGGGATTCCGCAGTGACAGGGATCCGGTGCCCGCATTGTTGAAATTGCTCGGTGACGGCAACAAAAAAGTTGCAGAAGCCGCCGCGGTTTCTCTGGGACGCACCGCCGACGCCCGGGCGGGTAAGGCGCTGCTTGGAAAAATTCAGGAAGCACCGGATATGCTGGGTCCGATTTTAACTGCGGTAACCCAGTCGGTAGGATCTCCCGGTCTGGAATCAATTTATAAAAATACCAATGATCCCAGTATCAAGTACAAAATTATTGGTAAGTTGAAAACATTGAAGGATCCGCGTTCCGCAGACCTGCTGCTTTCCATTACGGACGAGCAGTTCCCCGGTTCCGACGACAAAGCCAGGCTCGAAGCGGATGAGATTCGAAACCAGGCTCTCTGGATTCTGGAAGGTCTTGGCGATCCACGGATTGCTGAAAAAATGTATCAGAAGACTCGCTGGGAATCGATTGATCCCGAAGTGATGCCCGATGAAGCTGTACGTTATCGTCAGGAAGACATGGCCAGAAAAATTGCCAACGGCATTGTGACCTGGTTTGGCGAAGCCAAACCGGAAAGCGCGGCGGATTATATTGAAAAAATTTACAATGATAACGAGCCGTTCAGCAATACACCGGAATGTGCAAAACGGGTGAAAGTTGACATCGGGCCGCTGATGGACGCCATGGGGCGTATCGGAGATACCCGATTCTGTCACATTGTGGAACCATTCCTTACCAAGGACGAAGGGTTCTTCTCTCAGGCAGCGTCCATGGCCCTTGGCAAACTTAAATGTCCAGGAACTGCAAAGAAATTCAAGAGCATGATGGTGATGACGGCGGAAGAACGTCGGGAAGAGAAATTTTCCACGCTTCTCGAAAGTCGTGACTGGCAGATGGAAGGTCGTCTGCAGGAACGTCGGAATTCAATTATTGCAAGCCGTTTCCTTGGAGATGCGTCTCTGGCGGAAACGCTGATGGACATTGCGATGGATCCGGCGGATGATCCGGAGCTGAGAGCGGAAGCGTCCAATTCGCTGGCGTATGTGGCAGATGATAAAGCCATGGACATGATCCTGGACAAAGTGAAGGATAATTCTCTGGATGCAGTTGCCCGCGCTTCTCTCATTAAAGGTCTCTGGCACAATCCATCAAAAAATGCTGTTGAGGCGATGATGACCTTACTGGAAGGTCAGGGCAATGATGAATTTATCAAGGCAGCAGCCATTGTTGTGGGTGAAGCCGGCCTGGCCGAGTACGAAGAAAGGTTGAATAAATTACTGGACCATGCAGACGAAAACCGTCGTCGCGGGGCGGTTCTCGCCATTTTACTCGGCGGCAATCTGAGCCGGCTGGATCGCATTCTGGAATTGCTGCAGGATGAAGAGTCGCGTCTGGTTGTTCGGGAATGGTATCAGACCCATCCTGTATACCTGTCCGAAGCCATTTTCAAATCCAAGCGCATCTACAAACGCTTGCGATTGGCGGATGCCATTGTTGAAAGAACCAACAGAAGCGGCGATCCGGTTCTGTGGCCCTGGAAATACCTCATGGATCGGCTTGAAAAAGGCTGGGATACATCTCCGGGTGGTCTTACAGCACTCCAGGTACGTCAGCATCTGGTCGCAGACGTCAAGACCGATTCAGAGAACCGCAAACTCGCGGCGGAAATCCTCCGTGGGTTGAATGAACGAGGCTATCTGCTGGCGCTTCAGGCCGGCGACGGCGAAGCGGCGGAAGTGGCCCGCAGAGTCGTTTACTCCATGAATCAGAGCACTCGCTAACGCGCCTCCTTTTTCCCGTTCTCCCCCTGCGTTTTTTAAAATTAGTCCAAATGGACAATAATTCCATTCCGTTGTAGATTTGCATTGGCTAATCCGTAAACTAAGGCTAGAGTGAGAGCCTTGAGAGAAGGAGTTTGGGCAATGGGTAAAACCATGTTTGGAATACCTGGAGTAAAAGATAAAAGCCAATCCGGCGGCGCAATTGCCCCCAGGGGAACCAATGCTGGAAATCAGGGGACAGGGGAGCGTAGCGCCGGGTATAAAAGTCAGTCAGGCCAGCAACGGGAGTCCAAACAGCGGGAGATCAAACCAAAGGAACAAAAGGCGCCCATGGCAACACCGGCCATGTCCAGACCTCGCTCTGCCGTCGCATCGGGAGCACAACCCCATGTGACGCCCCGAAAAAAGACCGAAGTAAGTAAAACCATGTTCGGTATGCCGGCGATGAATCTGCCTGCTACACCTTCTGATGGCTCATCTCCAGCGGAAGGTGAGTTGAAAGACGATATGAACGTCGGCCGTACGCGATTGAAACCTTCCAACATGTCCCCTTCGGGTGAAATCGAGGAAACACAAAAAAGCGATGTATATGGCGCAACAATGCTTGGTGTGTCGGCGGTGAGCGACGAAATGGCTCAGGCGGCGGTTGCCAGGGAACGTCAGGCGGCCATGGACGCCGACGCTGCGGCTATTACGGAGATGCCTGATGTGGTACCGCCTGAAGAAATTCCGCAGGCGTCATCAGGGTTTGCCGCCGGAGGTACAATGATACAGCCGGCTGTCGCTCCTGCGGAATCAGCGCCTGAATCGCAGTCCTTCGAGACAGAAACCGCGGTTGAGAACGCGATTGCACCATCTGCGCCAGTTGACGTTGATGCGCAATCCGGACAGGGCGCGGACGTTGATATTTCAATACCGGAACAGTCTACGTCGATCACATCGTCTCCAGCGAAAAGCAGGAGTGGCGAGACTTCAAAAGGTCTTATTGTCGGTTTGGTCGTTGGTTTTCTGGTGATGATTGGCGCCATTGTATTTGTGGCGTGGAAATTTTTATTCAGCTAAGCGAGGTTTTCATTGAGTATCCCAGTTCAAGTTGCAGGCGAAACAGATGTAGGTCAGAAACGCAACCACAATGAGGACACATTTTCAGTTAACGAAAGCGAGTGTCTTTTCGTTGTTTGTGACGGCATGGGCGGTCATGCATCCGGAGAGGTGGCCAGCCAGATGGCCGTGGAAACCATCAAGACCTTTTTTAAGGACACCCGGGATGATCCGGAGGTTACGTGGCCGTATAAAATGGATCGTTCCAGACAGTACGAGGAGAACCGGCTTACCACTGCCATCAAGTTCGCAAACGTCCGGATATTTGAAGCCGCCAAAAAGGAGCCAAAGTATCACGGAATGGGTACCACCATTACTGCCCTGTATTTCATAGAAGATGGAATGTATCGGGCTCATGTGGGAGATAGCCGCATCTATCGTCTGAGAGAAGACGAATATGAGCAGATCAGTGAAGATCATTCTCTCCTGAACGATTATATCAAAATGAAGAAGCTGACCCCGGAAGAGATTGCGAATTTCCCGCACAAAAATGTGATTGTTCGCGCGCTCGGCATGAAGGAATCCGTTAAAGTGGATGTGATCATGGAAAAACCGAGGAGCGGAGATATTTATCTCATGTGTTCCGACGGTTTAAGTGATGAAGTCACCGATCAGCGAATGAAGGAGATTCTGCTGGCCCACGGCGCAGACGTTCAGAGTTCCTGCCATGCCCTGGTAGAGGAAGCCAATCGCAATGGTGGTCATGATAATATCACCGTTGTACTGGTGCGCGTCCCCTGATTATGGCATGTCCGCTGCTCGAAAATGAAAACCCGCGTTTTGGAGCAGAAATTTTTCAAAATGAAACAGCCGTCCAACAGAGCCACAATTCGATTTCTTAAAGCATATCTCACGGCTCTGTGGATTCTGATGTCATATGGCTGGTTTTTTCTGAAGGTGCGCTTTTTCGGATCAGATTATCGAAATGAGCATATTGGCCTGGTTCATCAGCGTGCAGCGATTCGCATCGAGAAGACAATTCTTGAATTGCAGGGATTGTTTATCAAAGTTGGTCAGCTGTTCAGCATCATGACCAATTTTTTGCCCTCTACTTTCAGAAAAGGACTTGAGAATCTGCAGGATTCAGTGCCCGCGCGCCCGTATGAGCAGATTCGTCGGCAAATCGAACTTGAACTGGGAAAACCACCGGAACAGTTGTTTGCCAGTTTTCAGCCGCTACCCATTGCGTCCGCATCTCTGGGTCAGGTGCACGAAGCCCGGACCATGGAAGGGGACCGGGTTGCAGTAAAGGTTCGACATCTGAATGTGGAAAATGTGGCGCAGGCAGATTTGCGGACCATTTGGAGAATTTTGCAGCTCGTGAAAAAGTTTGTCCGGATAAGAGGGCTGGATAATTACTATTACGAAATAAAGGCCATGGTATTGGACGAGCTCGATTTCAGCAGGGAGAGCAGTCATCTGGCGACCATTGCCGCCAATTTCAGCGAGAGTGATGTCGTCACATTTCCCAGTGTATACAACTCTTTTTCCGGGACGCGGGTGCTGACCCTCAGCTACATGGATGGCTATAAAATTTCGGATGTGGACAGCCTGGCGGAAGCAGGCGTTGATTTGAGCGCTCTGGCGCGGAATTTACTCACAGTCTATTGCCAGATGATTTTTGTCGACGGTGTATATCACGCCGATCCGCATCCCGGCAATATTCTCGTGCAGAAAGATGGTAAAATTGTGCTGCTGGACTTCGGTGCTGTCGGGCATTTAAGCGACGAGATGCGGTCGGGGCTGAGTACATTGATGGAATCCATTATAAAAGGGGATGAGGAGAAGTTGCTCAGATCCCTGAAAAGAATGGGGTTCCTTCGAATTGGCACCCATCAGACCGAAGCGGCTGCCAAAGTAATTGAACATTTTCATCGTAAGTTTCAGGAAGAAATCAAGGTAACGGATTTTTCCTTTTCCTCTTTGCATGTGGATACCGGAAAAGGTCTCGAGCATCTTGCGGATTTGCGAGAGATGAATATCGGCATCCGGGAAATAACCAGCGCATTTCACATGCCCAGGGAGTGGGTCCTGCTGGAAAGAACAGCTCTGCAGTTGACCGGCATCTGCAGTCAGGTGGATCCATCTCTGGCGCCGACGTCCATTATTCGCCCCTATCTGGAAGAATTTGTGCTGGGCAAGGATACCGATTGGTCGCAGATGCTTTTTGATGTGACCAAAGAGCGGGTACTGTCTTTTTTATCGCTGCCGAGATTACTGGACAAGTTTGTGAATCAACTGCTGCTGGGAAGATTGTCTGTTCGCGTCGACAATCTGAGACAACCGGGGATGTTGATTTATCTGGGATTACAGCAGTTGACATTTGCTTTTCTTTCCAGTGTTTCCTTTGCTGCATCGCTCTATTTTGATTATCGGGGGGAGGCGCGATATTCTGACTACGCCCTGTGGAGCTGCGGCGGATTTCTGCTGCTGTTGGTTGCGGCGATGTTCCGTTCCAGAAAATACAGAAGATAGTTAAATTCAGTTCTTATTCACACGCGCCGGAATCCATCGGTGTGTCGGTGTTCAAACGTGGAAAAAACACTTTTTCTGAAATTCATGAAATAGAGTCGGGTTTCTGTTTGGCAAGGAAGTTGACGAAGCGCCGGTCAATTTTTTATTGTATTGAATAAACATGCGTTTCTGCATTTTTGTTCAGTGAAAAAGTGAATGTTCAGTAGAGCCGTTTTTTCTTTTTTTTACTATACTTACAACGAAATATGACGACAATTTTAATGTGCCACAATTCTTCCCCTGTAGAAAGTTTGAATATGCGTGAATTTCATGGGGGAACATCCAACGCAAAGAGAAGGTAGCTATGACAACGGACATTAATCGCGAAAATCTGGAGAAGTCATTTGAATCTGCTCAAAAAGCACTTGCGGGGGCCTGGGATAGCGAGGACGCGTGGGACCATCTTGAGGAATTCGCCGAGACACCGGGGTTTGATGCCCGGGTGGCTGCGGTATACAGGGAAGCGTTGGAATCCGGTTTATCTGCGTCCATTTTTGAAATGGTATCTCAACGGGCGGTGAACTTTTACGATGAGTGGTTCGGCGATTCACCGACACAGCTTCAGGCATTGCTCAGTCGTATCATCGAACTGAATCCGAATGCATCATGGGCATTCAATCGCTTGACTGAATTGCTGTCATCTCTTTCGTCGTGGGACGATTTGTTTGCCATGTACGATAAGGCCCTCGACAAGGTTGGCGATGTGGATAGAAAGAGAGAATTGCTGGAGGAAGCGGCGAATATCGCGCGGGATATGGCGGATGAACCGGATCGTGCGCTCGACTATCTGCTTTCGCTTCATCGGCTGGATAAAACCAACCGGGGAAGGCTGCAATTGATTGAGCGGATGCTGGAGAAACGCGGCCGATGGGAAGAACTGATAGAGTTGTGGCAACAGCAACTCGACGTGATGGGCGCAGAGGAAGTCGCCGAGACCCGTCTGAATATTGCGCGATGTCATATTGAACGCTTGCAGCAATCTGAAGCAGCATTGCAGATTATTGAAGATTTTCTGAAGGAGCATCCGGGACATTCGGAAGCCTGTAGATTGGGCGAAGCCATTCTTATCAATGAAGAAGTGGCATCGCCATTGCGAATGCGCGCCATGGAAACGGTGCTGATGAATTATCAGACAGCGGACCAGCCCGAATCGGTAGTTCGTGTACTGGAAATCGCGTTAACCTTTGCAGAAGGAGAGCAGCGGGTATTTCTTTATCGCAAAGCGGGAAGTATGCTGAGCATCCTTGGCCGAGATGAAAACGCCATGGCCAGTTACAGTGAGCTGCTGGTGTTGGAACCGGCGGACGGCGATGCCATCAAGCAGTTGCGCCTCCTGGCCGTACGCTCCAGGCGTTTTGATCTTCGCGCCGAAGCATTGATTCGCGCGGCCAACGCCTGCGATGATGAAGCGTTGAAGGTTTCTCACTTCACTGATGCAGCTGAACTGTATGTGCGTTACCTGGACAACGCACCGCGGGCCATTGAGATTTATGCGTCGCTGCTTCAAATTGAAAGCCTGGAACCGGCGGTTGCCCTGAAAATTGCCCATAGTCTGAATGAACTTCTGGCTACAGAACAGCGAGACAATGAACGACTTTCGGTTCTCGAAAAAATTGCCGGTTGGGAATCCACATCCATGGTGCGCAGAACGGTATATGCCGAGGCTGCGAAACTGGCCGAACAATTGACTCTGACGGAACGGGCACTGGATTTCTGGAATGCGGTGCTTAAAGAAAACGAAAATGATCTGGACGCGCTCGGCGCTTCAATTCGGTTGATGCATCAGACCGAACAATGGGAAGATGTCGTTGAATATCTGACCAAGCGTGCCAGCGGACCGGTGTTGAAGGAACAGCGCCGCAATGATCTGGTGCAGGTGGCAGTGGTTCAGTTGAATCATCTCGAAGACACAGCTGCGGCCATCGACACCTGGAAGTCAATTTTTACTGAATTTGGACCGAGGGAGGATTGTATCAGCCAGTTGGATGGGTTGTTGAGCCAGGAAGGTCGTCATCAGGAACTGGCCGATATACTGGAAATTGCATCCAGACAGAATGTTGAAAATATGCAGGGACTGCTCATTCGGTTGGGCGAGATAAATCTGATTGAACTGGACCAGGCAAAAGTGGCCCTTGATTATTATCGGGCGGTGCTGGCACTCGATGAACGGAATGAAGCGGCAATAGAAGCGGTGATTGCGCTTATCGGGAACGAAGACTGTCATGCCGCGGCGGTGGCATTGCTGGAACAGACATACCGGAGAACCGGAAATTTCGAGAAACTCATCGGCCTGACGGAGATGAGACTGGCGCTGGCGGGGAACAGCCCGGAATATTTTGCAATCATGGTGGAGACTGCGCAGATTTATGAGCAGGGCCTCAAGGATTCGCTTAAGGCATTTCAGATGCTGTGTCGTCTGTTGCCTGAAAATCCCTCCAGCACCTATGCCCTTGAAAATCTGGTTCGTCTGGCAGCGGTGACGGAGCGATGGAACGACGCGCTGGTAGCGCTCACGGCCGGGGCGGAATCGTCACCGGTGGGATCTGTGCAGTATTTGAGTCTCCTTACTCATATCGCCAGAATTCAGGAGGAGGAACTCGATAATCCGGCAAGTGCGCTTTCGACTTGTGTTGATATTTCCAAAGCGTCCAATGGAGATTTGGCAAATCTCAATAGAATCATCAAACTTGCCGCCATTACCGCCACGTTCGATGTTGGCCTGCAGGCGTTTGAGCGAATGATTCAGCTTACGGGCAAGGTGCAGCGCGAAAAAATACTGGCCATTGAAGAAGCGGCGGAAGATGATGAGGCATGGGAAAAGCTCACCCGGGTGATGAACGGCATCATTGTGGCCAACAACCAGTTTTCGCCGTTGATACAGCGCGAATTGAATCTGATACTTTCGGAATGGTATGTGGAGGAATTGGAGGACACGGACAAGGGCAAGGACTGTTTAAAGCGTGCCGTGGATGCCACTCCCGATTTTTTGCCAGCCAGAAGAAAGCTTGCGGAATTTCAGCGTAAGGCACCATCAAAATCATTCCTTGATAATTTGAAAGCCATTTTTCAGTTGGCCAGAGATGATTTGGATCCGCTCATGGAAGCGGCCACAGTGGCGGTGGAGATTCTCGAAGAGTACGAGGAGGCCCGGGTGCATGTTGTCTTTCTGTATGAGCAGGCCGCACGGCTCTGGCAGATGGGCACGATTGTAAAGGGTAAACACAGTGCTGAAGAATGTGTGCTCCATGCGGTGACACAGATTGCCCAGCTGGATTTGGAAAACGGCTTGAAGGAGCGGGCGGCGCTGTTTCTGCTTGAAGGTGCGAAGATGCCCTTTGATGAAATCCGTTCCAGGTTTCTCCGGAAAAAAGCGGCAGCGATTTTCGCCGAAATCAATATGAATCCCATGGCCATTGAAGTGTATAACCAGGTGCTTGCCAGAAACCATGACGACCTGGAAACGTTGCTGGAACTGGACGTACTTCTCGAAAAAGAGGAGCGAATTCTGGAATTGCTTGCCATTCGTCAGAAACGACTCGAACTGACCGGTGACGCCGAAACCCAATTGACCTTGCGGTTGGAAATCTCTTCTTTGGGAGGCTTACTGGAAGGCAGTGACTCCAGACTGGCATTGCTGAAAGAAAATCTGAAGCAGTCCCCCGGGGAAGAGCGAACCATTGCCGCCATTAAAAGCCTGCTTGAAAAACATGGACAGTTTCGCGAGCTGGTGAAACTGTTTGATGCGCAGGCGGCGTTTCTTTTGAAGGCCAATAAGGCGGAGATGGCTGCACAGCTGCTGGAGACCATTGCCCGGGTTGCTCAGAATCAACTCGGAGATGTGGAGCTTGCCATTCGCGCGCATAAGCAGGTTGTTGAGCTCAAGAATAATCCGCAGTCTCTGGATTCCCTGGCCAAGTTGTATACCCAGAAAGGCGAATTGGCCGAAGCGGTGGATTGGCTGAAGCGGCGATTGGCTTGTGCGGAGCCCGAAGAGCGGGTTTCGACCATGATTCGTCTGGCGCGAACGCAGATTCGGATAGGCATGATAGATGAGGCCGTCGCTGTCCTGGAGGATGCGTTTGAAACTGCACCCCAGAATGCCGAAGTTCGAAAGCTGTTGATGGAACGATATCGGGAACAGAAAAGTTATGCCAGATTGGCTGAAGCGCTGGAGCGTTCGATTTCTTATATCAAGGACAACAAGACAGTGCTGTCATACGCCAGGGAGGCGGCCAATGTGATGTTCAGGCATTTGAACTCTCCGAAGGATGCCGTTGGCGTATTGCAGACTATTATGAAACTGGCGCCGGAATTGAAGGACGAACAGACCATGCTGGCCGAGGCATTGCTTGATGCGGAGCGCTACGATGAGGCCAAAGTACTGCTTGAAGAAATATTGGAGGGATTCGGGCGTCGTCGTTCGCCTGCCCGCGCGGCAATTCATGCGAAGCTGGCCAGTGTCATTCACGCTCAGGGCGCAACCGACGATGCCATTGTTCACCTGGAGCAGGCGGCGCGAATGGACAGCCAGAATACTCAGATTGCCAAAGAGTTGGCCGAAATGGCACTGCAGAAAGAGGACTGGGAGTTGGCAGAGCGTACGTATCGTTCTCTCCTGATGACGGTACGAAGGGGCCAGACGGCGAGTTCGGAATTGATTGTCAAGCCAGCGGAAATACTGCTGGAGCTCAGTTTTATCTCAAAACACAAGGGGCAGCCGGATAAGCAGGTGGAGCTTCAGGAATCCGCTCTTGAAGCGTTGCGCATGGATGATTCTTCGGCCGCAGATGTTGAAAAGCGGCTATTGGAAGCCGGGGAATACCAATTTCTGGTTCATGTTCTGGAAAGCCGATTGTCGTACCTGAAAAAGAACGTGATACGGGCACGGGTGTTTGGCAAACTGGCGGATATTCTGGAGTATCATCTGGATCAGAAAGAAAAAGCGTTTGAAGTCAGGTTGAGCGCGGTTTCCAGTGATCCGAGCGCTCCGAAAAATCACGAGAATGCCTATCGTCTGTCCAAAGAAATCGATCGGTATGGAAGCTATGTCAGCTTGCTCGAAAAGCAGCTTTCCGTTGCCCGCCGGGACGTGGATGCGCTGACGCGCTGTGAATTGCTTCTGCGGCTCGCAGATGCGCGAATTGCGGACAAAAAATTGGCCGAGGCCACCGAGCTCATCACCGAAGCAAAATCACTGGGAGTGCGGGAGGTCGATGTCATCCGGGCAGCGAGTCGCCTTGCGGATGCCAGTGGCGACAGGGAGTTGCAGGTGCAGTTGCTTCGTGAACTGGCGCAGATGGGCGAAAGCCAGGACGTACAGGAAACCCATGTGGATGCACTGTTCAGATTGGCGGAGATTCATCTGGGTTCTGAAGAAACTTTTGAAGAGGGCGTGGGACAACTCAACGCCGCATTCAATGAATCGGGGAATTGCGAACGCGCTGGACGTATTTTGCGACGAATGGTGAAAACGGATCTCGAAAATCGGGTCCTGCTTGAGCTGTTCGATAAGGTGGCTCGGAAGTCTGAAGACAAATACCTCATGCTCGAGTATTACGAGCTGCTCGCCAACGATGCGTCCACGACTCCTGCGCAGATTCAGGAAGGTGCGAAACTCGCCCTGGAGCTCGATGAAACTGCCCGTGCCGAAAAGCTGATGGCCCGGATTGTCGAGTGCACCCAGGAGTTTCCGGAATTCGGTGAAGCCATCACATGGGCGATGAAAGGACTCGGCGAGAAAAGATTTGAGCAGAACGATCTGGCCGGGGCAGTGAAATGGTTCCAGGATGCTACAGAAATTTCTGACGATGAAGATACTTTCGGGTTTGGACTGCAGATAGCGCAACGCATTTTCGAACAGAGTGACGACCTCATTCTCGCTTCCCGGGTCTATGAGAAGCTCCTTGAAATTCAACCGGGAAATCGAAGTGTATGGGAACCGCTGAGCGACATTTATCTGAAACTGGGCAATATCGAAGGATTCGAATGTCTGGTGGAAGAGACCATGTACTCCATGGAGGATACCGGGAATCGAAATACTCTCCGGCTCAAGTGGGCGCGACTGCTGCTGCACGAAGAAGGTCGGGAAGGGGATGCTGTGGATGTCCTGAAAAATATACTGCTGGATGAACCGGGGCATACCGAGGCACTGGCGCTTCTCTCGGAGTACTACCAGATTTCAGGGCGCGAGGAAGAGTTGATGGACCTGCTGCGGGATCGATTCAATTCGGCTGTGGAACGGCATGCGGTTGAGGAAGTCAAGGGACTTGCCATTGAGCTGGGACGGCAGATGCATGGTGCACCAGCGTCGCAGGAGCTATACCGACGAGCTCTGGAAGTTGTCGTGGACGACAAAGATATTTTGCTGGCCCTCATCAAGACATTGGATCCTCAGGCCGATGCGGAGGAACGAATTAAATTGCTGGAGCGTACGCTGACGAGTGAGACCGGTGACAGTGCGGCGGTATTGACCATGCAGGTGGTGGCGGCGTACCGGGAAATGGGTGACCACGAGAGCGCGACAAGAACCCTGAAAACGGGGTTTGAGCGGTCCCCTTCCAATGCGGAGGTGAAAACCGCGTTGGAACAGGATTACCGGGAACGGGGCGATTTTGACGGCCTGGTGGCGATGCTGAAGACATCTGCCGCAGAGCTGACGGAGCCTGATGAGAAGGTTGCGGTTCTGGCATCGATTGCAGAGTTGTATCGGACCGAAATTAACGATGTGATGGGGGAACTGGATGCGCTGTTACAGATGCGGGAGTACCGGGATGACGACCTGAATTTTAATCTTCAGCTTATCGACGCCTATCGACGGGCCGGCAAATATGATGAAGCGCTTACCAGAACCCGGGAAATTCTGGAATCGGTGACAGAGCCGGTACATCGGTATGAACTGTTGATTCTGCGATCTCGCATGCTGAAATCCAGGGGGGACATCGATGGCGCACTCGATGATCTGGAACTGGCGGTTTCCATTAATGCCGATGCTGCGGCGCTGTTTGAGTCAATGCTTCTTGAAAAGCGCGGCGAAGCGGAGACCGAGCAGGATGAACTTGCGGAGAAGGATGCCGTCAATCGACTTTCCGGACTGTATCGGCATCAGAATCGCACGTCTGAACTGCTGGCGTTGCTGCAGAGTTGGCTGACCAATCACAGTGATGATGTGGATTCATGGCGGCAGCTCCTGGAACTGGAGCGACAGGGATTCAACAACGAAGGCATCATTGACGCATGTAAGAAACTGACCGTGCTCACCAGCGGTGAGGAACAACTGGAAATCGGTGGCATTCTCACCGACGCGTGTATGGAAACGGGTCAGTTGGAAATTGCCAGGCGCGGACTTGAGTATATTTACAAAGAAAATATTGATGGGGTTCAGGTACGGGAGCTTCTCAAAGACATTTACGGGCGAATTGGTGCACACCATGAATTGGCGACATTTCTCGCCCATGATGCCAAAGCAGCAGAGGACGATGCGGTCCGCGCAGAACTGTTTCGAAATGCCGGTAATGCGTATCTGAGAGCCGGTGACACGGAAACGGCATTGCTGGCGTTGAACGAATCGCTGGCAATTGAACCGGATAATCTGGATTCAGCGTTGTTGGTAATCGATATAAATATCGAACAGGAAAACTTTGATGAGGCAGAAAATCATGCCGAGGCGGCCATTGAAGCGTCCGGCGCCCGGCGTTCCCCGCAACACGCTGCGTTGCTCTGGCGACGTGCCACCATCTGTAAAAAGCGGGGTGATCGAATGGAGCAGCTGGAATGGCTCGAACAGGCTACCGCTGCGTCGCGCACGGATGGAGACATCGTTGCAGAGCTGGCGGAGCTTGCCGAAGAGCTGGAACAATGGGATACCGCATTGAAGGCGTTGAGAAATATTTCTCTGCTTAAATCCGAATGCCCCATGTCCAAAGCGGAGTCGTTTTTCCGGCAGGGACGAATCTCTTATCGACTGGGAGACGAGAAGCGCGCCATCCTTTACCTGAAAAAAGCCCTACAGGAAGACCGGGCTCACGAAGAAGCAGAAGCCTTCCTCCAGCAGATTTCGTAAGTTTCACTCCCTCGTTTCATCTGGTCGCCACAGCGGACGGATTCGACTCGTCTTCAAATGGAATTTTGCGCAGACAAGCACAGATTTCCCGTGCCATTATTGCAGAAATATGTTTTTAGAAAGACCTGAGCGATTAAGAAAGATTTACTTAAAAAAGGGCTAAGGGTTATTTTAATGTTGAATGTAAATAGTCTTTCATTTCCGATTTCGATTAAACTTTTGGGTTCTGCAAGTATTGCCGGGGCGCTGATGCTCATCACATTTTCGTGCAGCCGCGGACATGACCTCCAGGAGCCGGGCGCCGAAGGAAATGACGCAGCGGGAGAAGTCACCACTGTTGATGAGGAGAATCCGGACAACGATAGCTGCGATAATGTGCTGAAGGTGGTCTTTCGTGATTTTCGCGCTGACCATCCGGATTTTGAACGCCCCAATGAAGGCTGGGGCCCCTGTCAGGGCGTGGTGGCAGAAAATCTGGGCGATGACCGTAAACCGGTATTCCGCGACATCTGGGGGGAATTCAAGATATATGACCCTGAATGCGATGATCAATGCCCTGTTGGTGGCGACATTGACCGGGTGAACATCGGGCGCTGGGGGACCCAGGATTATCAGGCAAAATGGGAAAACTGGCTGGCCAGTAATCCGAATCCGTCGAACAACACCCTGGCGAATCTGTGGGACCCGTATGTCCCCATGTTCGATGGCGCGGAATCTTTTTATGACTGGTATCATGACACGGATCGAAGCAAACGGGTGGTCATGGCCCTGGTTCTTGAAGACGAGGATGGATCGTATGTGTTTGACGATGCACAGTTTTTTCCGTTGGACGGCCTGGGATACGACGATCGGGCTTCCAATGGTCACAATCACCTGTTTACCACGGAAGTCCATCTGGAGTTCAAATACCGGGGAGGCGAGGTTTTCACGTTCAGAGGCGACGACGATCTCTGGATTTTTGTAGACGGCAGGCTGGCGTTGGATTTGGGCGGAATGCATTGGCCATTCCAGGGCACCATCGACTTTGATCAGCTCGGATTGACGCGGAATGAAACGTATAACATGGATATTTTTCATGCGGAGCGTCATACCAGCGCCTCCAATTTTCGAATTGAAACCGATATTGACTGCTTCACCTCCACGATTTACGTGGAATAGTACCTCCGGATAATGTCCATTTCTCCCGCTGGCCGTCGCAATTTTTTAATTTTCTGCTAAAGTTTTTCCCTGCGTCGCCGATTCGATGGATGATGCAACGTTTATTCTCCATATTATTTTTTTCCTGGTTGTTTCTAATCACCATGGCCACCGCGGCTTCCGTGTGGGCCTAAGCGATACCGGGACTCGGATTCGGTTGTTTCGGGAGCGGCAAACACAAGTGCCGTGAGGACGCTGCGCTTCAATGCAACCGCTCTGCAAATATCTGAGTCAGATACGACCTATTTGGCCCATGGGCGCTCCCGGGTTATTTCCAGAATTGCAACAACGCGCCATAAATCGCAAACATTACCATTTGGTACCCTGATTGAATCAGAAATCGGCTCCATTTAATCTTTGCACTGTCCATGTTCCACATGGCCCCCGCCGCCAGGGTCGGTACGATAAACGCGGCCCATATCCATAGCGCGCGCTCGATTCCTACCGCTCTCGTGGTATCGGCTATCAGATGGGCCAGCACCAGTACCTGAAACAGGGTCAGAATAAACTGAATCAGATACAGTTTGCCCGCGCCCTTTTGCATTTCCTTTCTTTTTTCCTGGTCTTCGGGATTGAGGCCGATAATATTGATCCACATTTTTCCAAATAGTGGTCCGTACCAGATTGACCCCACTACCATCGATAATACCGAACCCAACAGGATTGCCCAGTAGTTGATTTGAAGAGGTTCCATCCAGATAATTCCTTTCGATATAACGGTTGTCTCTTCAACTTAATCTCGAAATGGCGACCTGCAATACGCCGTCAGCGACTCGCGGGCTTCTTCAGGTGAATGGCGTTGCCTATGAAAATCAATTTGTGTAAAAGAGTCAGATGATGGCAAAGCGCAAGAAGAAGAAAATATCTGCAGACACGATTTGCGTAAACAAGCGGGCCTCCAGGGAATATGACATCGAGAGCGTATTTGAAGCGGGGCTGGTTCTTGCCGGCACGGAAGTCAAGTCCATACGGTCGGGTCGCGCGAATCTGGCAGATGCCTATGCAAATATAAAGGAGGGCGAGGCATATGTGTACAATCTGGACATTGCGCCGTACCTGAATGCCGCTCATTTCAATCACGAACCCAAACGCCGGCGAAAATTGCTGCTGCACCGGCTCGAGATTGCCAAACTCACCATAAAAATCAAAGAGCGCGGCTATACGCTGATTCCTTTGGATTTACATTACAGGAACGGTTTCGTAAAAGTTTCCCTTGCGCTGGCGAAGGGAAAAAAACAGTACGACAATCGTCAGGAAATACTTGCCAAACAGGAACGCCGAGAAATGCGTGCTCACGCGGAACGGCGTCAGTGAGGAGAGATGACAAATCAATATGAAAGACCCATGGCCGTGGACCGAGTGGCGGCTCTGGTCGAAGATGTGGCGACGGTGATCACTGGAAATCCGTTGCCGCCCGGGGCCCGACTTTCGTTTATGGTGCAAGGCGCCACCATTCATGGGAAGGTTGTGGCCATAAAAAAAAAAGGAAGCAGCGAATTTGCGGTAAATGTTCGCCTGAACAGTTTATCCAGAAGTGACAGGGACGCGCTGGAAAGTGTTGTTTCACACGGATAAAAGACCTGAGCACAGTTCCGAGAGTGTGCGATGTATCCGGGATCGACTCAGGCCACTTCCTGCTGCGCCGCTTCGAAAAAATTTTTCATCTTAAGAAGCGCTCGCTTTTCAATCTGGGCCACCCGTTGCTTGGATACCCCGAGCTGCTTTCCCAGTTCCTTGAGTTGGACAGGATTTTCCGAAAGATAGCGGGCTTCAACAATGGCTTTTTCTCTTTCGTCCAGTTCTTCCAGAGCCATATTCATCGTTGCGCCGAGCTCCGCTTCCACTTCAAGGGAAGCCATCATTTCCTCCGCATTATCGGATTCAGCGGGGAGTACCTCAACCAGAGCGTTGCCGGTCTCCCTGACCGGTGCATCCAGGGAGGCATCCGATGCATTCATCTGGCTGTCCACTTCGGCGATTTCAGCCTCGCTGATCCCAAATTCTCTGCTGGCTTCCGCTAATACGTCATCTGCTGCAATTGTTCCCCTGGCTCCCAGCATGGCTTTGAAAGATCGAAGCTTGAAAAATAGCTTCCGCTGTGCCCGGGAGGTACCAATTTTGAAAATGCGTGTCGTTGCCATCAGAAAATTGTGAATGTATGAACGTATCCAGAACACTGCATAGGAAATCAGACGATATCCTTTATCTGGATTGAATCTTTTCACAGCCTGCATCAGGCCGATGCTGCCTTCCTGGACCAAATCCAGCATTCTGGCGCCATACCCCCGGTATTCATTTGCTATTTTTACGACAAACCGAAGATTGGAGGTTACCAGGGTGTGGGCGGCTTCCGTATCTCCCTTGTCTATCCATCGTCTGGCGAGGGTTTCTTCTTCTTCGCGGCTTAAAATAGGATACTGCCGAATCTGCGCCATATATCGGTCGAGTTCGGTTACTTTTGCGAGTGCTGTTGTTGCCTGGGTCATATCCATCACCTCGTTCCGCTATCAAAATAATCACCGCAAGCGCGCGGTCAAGTTGTTCAATATTTTTTTTAGCTTAATGGTTTCAGTAGTTTAACAATGCGTAGTGAAATTTATTCCCCAACTGAATTCACAAGTGACTGCGCAGATCCCTTAATGGATGATTCTGTTGGCCAACCTGCCTGCGGCACCGGATCTTCTGTAAACCAGCTACTGAGTAGACACGCCTTATGGGAATGTGGTGTCGCTACGGGGGCATATTTTATCCGAGAATTTCAAGGGGGGCAGACCGGGGTATCGGAAACGATTATGTGGTCGTGCCGGTGCGAGAGATTTCCATCTGGATTGACTTATTCCACTGAAAGACTGCCCGCCCGACGAGGTGTTTTTCTTCGCTGAAAGCGACGGATTATGCCCTTGCAACGACATCCTGTTTTGCATATAGTCAGCCCGAAATTTAACGGTGTTAGAAGCAGGAAATTTTACCCTTCAAATAAATAAGGAGACATTATGAGTACAATCAGCAGCATTATCGCTCGCGAAATCCTGGATTCTCGCGGCAACCCAACTGTGGAAGTAGAAGTGGAACTCGATTGCGGCGCTGTTGGCCGGGCGGCTGTTCCCTCCGGTGCATCTACCGGTGAGAACGAAGCGCTTGAGCTTCGTGACGGAGATAAATCGCGCTATCTGGGCAAAGGTGTTCTCAAGGCAGTTGAAAATGTGAATGAAATCATTCAGCCCAGGCTCATCGGCATGAACGCATTGGAGCAGGTGATTATCGACAATACGATGTTGGAGTTGGATGGTACAAAAACCAAAAGCAAGCTGGGTGCCAATGCCATTCTTGGGGTTTCCCTGGCCGTTGCCAAAGCAGCAGCAGATTGCCTGGGCATTCCTCTGTATCGTTACATTGGTGGCACCAACACGGTGTGTCTGCCGGTGCCCATGATGAATATTGTGAATGGCGGTTCTCACTCCGACGCTCCCATTGCTTTCCAGGAATTCATGATTCGCCCCGTTGGCGCCAAGTCCTTCCGCGAAGGGTTGCGCATGGGTGCCGAGGTATTCCATGCTCTTAAAGCGCTTCTTAAAGCACGTGGTCTTTCCACTGCAGTGGGAGACGAAGGCGGATATGCCCCGACTTTTGAGGGGACAGAGGACGCGGTTGAGACCATTCTCAAAGCCATCGAAAAAGCCGGTTACAAGGCAGGACGCAAAGAAGACGGCGGTGACGTGTCTCTGGCGTTTGACTGCGCAGCATCCGAGTTTTATGAAGATGGCAAGTATAACTATGCCAAATTCGAGGGTGAAAAAGGCGCTGTGCGCACGAGCGCGGAGCAGGCGGATTATCTGGCGGAGCTGGTTGCCAAATACCCCATCGATTCTATCGAAGACGGTATGGACGAAGGCGACTGGGATGGCTGGAAAATCCTCACTGACAAACTTGGGGACAAATGCCAGCTGGTTGGAGACGATCTGTTTGTGACCAACGTGGATTACCTCAAAAAAGGCATCGAGCTGGGCTGCGCCAACTCCATTCTTATCAAAGTGAATCAAATCGGTACGTTGACCGAAACGCTGAACGCCATCGAAATGGCTCATCGCGCCGGTTATACCTCCGTAACGTCTCACCGTTCCGGTGAAACGTCGGACTACACCATTGCTGATATCGCTGTGGCCACCAATTCCGGCCAGATTAAAACCGGTTCTCTCAGCCGTTCCGACCGGATCGCCAAATACAACCAGTTGCTCCGCATTGAGGAAGAACTGGGTGATGCGGCCAAATACGGTTACGAAAAATAATTTGCGTCGGTTCGGTTAAAGAGGCGCAATAACTTTTTTACAATTTTCGTAGGGGCGGTTCGCGAACCGCCCCTACATTTATTTCATGTCAAAAATAGCCTGTCTGACCACACTTAATTCCTTTATATTGTTATGGCTTGTTTTGTCTTCAACCGGCTGTGCTGCACCACAGAAGCCATACAGCGAGGCACCGGTCGATTTTGATTATCAGATGCAGGGACAGACGGGTTCTCTCAGCCGGCTGCGCCATAAGCCGCTGCTGCTTGTGCTGGTGCGCACATCCGAGGTGACCAACGAAATGCATCTGGATCAAATTCAACGGATGTATGCGAGAGCAATTCGGCATCTCAATGTATTGGTTCTGAGTATTGCGCCCAACGAAGCACCCATGCTGGACATGTTCGTTGAGTTTCATGATTATTCTTTCAGAATTGGTATGGCACCATGGAACGTTGCGTCCGGGCAGAGCGATTTGGGGGTTCTTCCCGCGATTCCAACGACCTTTATTATTGATGAGAACGGCCGGATTGTTGACTTTCTTGCTGGCGCCATCAACGCGGATAAAATTCTGGAAACCCTGCGCAGACATCGATTCATCCCTTGACATTTGAGGTCAGGGGATTACTAATGAGCGCGGAATAGAGCCGTCCGGCCTGATAAAATGAGGTGAAAAGATGCCAATTTACGAATATGTTTGTGACAGCTGTGGACACCAATTCGACAAGATTCAGAAGATGAGTGACAGCAATATCCAGAAATGTGAAAACTGCGGTAAAGAAGCCAAACGAATTATTTCGCAAACATCTTTCATGCTCAAGGGAACCGGATGGTATGCGACCGACTATGCCGGGAAAAAAGCCCATACCAGTTCATCCGACGGTGCGCCGGCCTGTGGGTCCGGCGGATGTGCATCCGGGGCCTGTCCCAAGGCATCCTGATTCATTCATTTTTATAAGTCCCGGGTAGGTCCAGGACCTTTTCCTGAGATTCTCCTGAAACATTTTTACCTCGACAATTCTTCGTGGCCGTCTGGACAGATGATTCAGATTCGTGTACCATACATTTGTATGGCAAACAGGAGTGGCACAGCGAATCTTCCATTACATTACGGGAAAGTCCCGGCGTGGCTGCATCAGCGTATGGCGTTGCTCGGGGAAGCGATTTGCGAGGCCATTATTTTAAACGAAGGCCGCACCGGGTTTCTGTCGCGACTCTCTGATCCTTTCTGGTTTCAGTCTCTCGGGGCAGCGCTGGGTATGGATTGGCATTCCTCCGGCATCACCACCGCTGTAATGGGGGCGCTGAAACGGGGACTTGCGCGGAAACAGGATGAGCTGGGCATATATGTTTGCGGCGGACGAGGCAGACACTCCAGAAAAACGCCGGAAGAGCTCCAGCGACTTTCCACTCGCCTCTCTCTGGATGGCGACAATCTGATACGTGCGTCCAGATTGACTGCCAAGGTGGACAATGTCGCTCTTCAGGATGGATATTCATTGTACTTGCACAGCTTTGTGGTGACGCGCGATGGCGACTGGGTGGTCGTGCAGCAGGGGATGAACGACAGCGAAAAGCAGGCACGCCGATATCACTGGAGGTCAACGGGAATCAGGTCTTTTGTGGAAGAGCCCCACGACGCCATTATTGGACCCAACAGAGGTAATATTATCAATCTCACAGATAAACGTTCGCAAGCCGCGCGCATTGCTTCTATTGAAATTGTTAAAGAATCACCGGAATCTGTCACCACCGAAATCAGAAAGATACTGTCACACAGACATCTCCAGATGCCGGAGCACCATGAAGTCCGCCCAACAGATGTCTTTCTTAAAAGACTCCATGCCGTGTTGACGCTGGCCCATGAGGCACAGACCCTGGATTTTGCCGATTTGTTGCTGACGCAGGGGCTCGGTCCCCGGACCATGCAGGCAATGGCAATTGTTGCTGACGTTGTCTACGGTGCGCCTGCCCGGTTTCAGGATCCGGCGCGTTTTGCTTTTGCCCATGGCGGAAAAGATGGCCATCCACATCCGGTCCCACTTCATGTGTACGATTCGACCATTCAGAATCTGAAGCAGGCACTGCGGCAATCCAGGGTAGGGCACACCGAGAAGCTGAACGCTTTTAAAAGACTGGATGCGCAGATGAGGCAACTGGAAGCAGAAGCGAGTGGTCCATCTCTGGATACCATCATTGATATGGAATGGAAACAGAGCAGACGTTACGGAGGCATGACGGTTATTGGTGCATCGTCGGACGCAGTGGAACAAAAAATCAGAGGGAAGAAGTCGTCCATGTCCAGACAGCTTTCCCTCTTCGATAAGGGCGCGTAGCAGATATTCTGATTGAGTGGACGGACAGGTGCCAGACGGGGCGGTTCTGTTTCCGGCGCGTTTACAGCACTGAGTTTACTGTTGGGGAGTCATTACCGGCACACCTTCCGGTGGCACGAATTCAAACAGCCTTGAATCCAGTCCCGTATTGATTTCTGGACTATAGAAATCCAGGCGATTTCTGTTGCCATCATGATCAACCACCACTGAGCGTGCGACACGAAAGGTGTCACCGGCAACGTACATTTCTACATGTTTGAACGGCGAGTTCTTTTCTTTGGGGACCAGTATCAACACGTAACCGCCGCTGAAATCAAATTTCGATTTGTCTGCCAGAGAAGCTCTGTACGAATGGCGGATTTTCCCTTCTCCTGTTAAGAAAGCCAGCGCTTTTTTCAGTCGCTCAGTACCGTCCTGGCCCTTGAAAATCTGTGGCACCATGGGCTCATAGACCCAGAGGGTCAATCCGTCGTAGATGAACAATTTCTTTTCTGGTCTCTGGTATTCCCATCTCATCAACCCCCCCTTTTTGAACATGACATTGCCGTAGGCGCGCTGATATTTTCCCGGAAACATTTTGTGCGCCGTTGTCTGCACGAAACGGGCTTTATAATCCGAAATGGCTTCATAGTAGGCCTGTACCCTGTCTACAATCTGATTGGCAGTGATGTCAGTTTGCCCCTCCGCAGATATGGAGGCATGCGCAATCATCATGATGATGACAGTCACTATCATTGAGAAATGTATCTTTTTCATCCTGTGTAACTCCTCTTGAGTTTAAAATCACGTTATTCAACTAATTATGAACGTGTTTAGATGTCATATGTTCAAAGTTTAATCCACTAAAACGCGGTGACGTTTCCATTTCCGTTCCGCAATGCCGTAATGAATGATGCAAAAAGCGATCATGCCGATAATATCTGCATAGTTTAACACACGGTATCTCTCTGACGGCGGTTTCCGTTGTAAGAAACACTTCCATGTAGACAAAGCTTTCGGCTTTGCAAAATCCTGCCGGACTTTTTTTTGTAATCCTGCTTAGATTTTTTCGCGCGAAAACACGAAAGATGCCATCTTATCCATGTCAACTGAGCATTTGAGCAGATAAAATATCCTTTATTTTCAAATGGTTACGCTTGTCAGAGAAAAACAAACAAAAAAGTTAAAATATTGAGATATATTTCTTGACGGACCGGGGCGAGATGCGTATAAACCTTCCCCACGCCGCAATGAGGCGGGAAACAAAAAGCCAACGGCCTAAACCTGTTGGCGCGAGATTGAGTCTTTGAAAACTGAGCAATAACCAAAACGGGTCAACGTGCCTGCGAAGTGATAATCGTGGATTTCGCGGGACAAAAGAGAAGAACCGATTAACGTTTGAACAAGATTAAACTGGAGAGTTTGATCCTGGCTCAGAACGAACGTTAGCGGCGTGCTTAACACATGCAAGTCGAACGAGAAAGTATCTTCGGATATGAGTAGAGTGGCGCACGGGTGAGTAACACGTG
>JBNKCR010000107.1:0-21426 GCA_050287845.1 Polyangia bacterium | reverse complement strand
ACATCAGCTTCAGTCGCCAGACAACTGAATATCAGTGGTGTTGCAGTATTGAAATCCGTTGGCGCAGGCAAAGCTGTTATTGCGGAACTAAACCTAAATGATGAAAATTTGCTGTAAGTTCTAATAGTTAGTTACGTCCCTTTGTCTTTACTCTTTGTCTCTACTTTGTTTCTAGATGTCTCTTTGAAGCTGCTGTATTTGTTGGTCTTTGCTCATTGGAAAGAGAATAACGGACAGATTGCTTTTTCGCTACCAGTCAGGATAACCTATGAATTCGAAAAATGTGTGAGCAAACCAGACGAATCTTAAAGGAGAAATAAGATGACTGATGACAGGAAAGTAAACTGGGAGAAAGTGGATGAGGTCGCACTTGCGCTTCTTAGTCTGACACTTCATGACGACTGTCGGGTTTGGAAAGGATTGGACTGGGATGTGATGAATAACCTGCATCAAAAAAAGTGGATTCTGGATCCTGTGGACAAAGCAAAATCAGTAGTATTGACGCGGGAAGGCAAAGAGAAAGCGAAAGAGTTTTTTCAAAAACATTTTGCTATCGAATAGACAGGCCGCACGGGATGCCGGGGGATAATGCGCAACTCGGTTGCGGGGATTTCGTGTATGGACAAAATGGCCTGAATGGACTGCGGAAAACCGTAATCCTGTGCCGCGACCATGCGACTACGACCGGCCCGCATCTTTGCTTTGTAAAGTTGCTACACCGGTGCCGCGACCATGCGACTACGACCGGCTCGCATCTTTGCTTTGCAAAGTTGCTACTCCGGTGCCGCGACCATGCGACTACGACCGGCTCGCATCTTTGCTTTGCAAAGTTGCTACTCCGGTGCCGCGACAAAGTCGCGGCTGGAGGAGGGACTCGAACCCTGCTTGTACTATTTTGGGGGGATGGCATTTCCAGGGTTGACAGAATGCAGTTCGGTATAAATATATAACGGCGTTATGCATTTATAAAATTCCCCCAAAGGAGGTCTCATGGAAAACTTCACATTTCAGACACATACGAAAATCATTTTTGGAAAAAATACGGAAACCGCGGTTGGTGAGGAAGTTGCCCGCTTCGGCCGAAAGGCGCTGTTGCATTACGGTGGTGGCAGCATTAAAAAAAGTGGTCTGTACGACCGGGTGATGGCGTCGCTGAAGGACGCCGGTGTGTCCGTGACCGAGTTGCCCGGGGCGCAGCCCAATCCCCGCCTGTCACTGGTGCGTAAAGGAATTGAACTGTGTCGGAAAGAGAAAGTTGATTTCATTCTGGCGGTGGGGGGCGGTTCGGTCATTGACAGCGCCAAGGCCATCGCGTTCGGCGCCGTGTCAGACGTTGATGTGTGGGACTATTTTCTGAAGAATATACCGGTAACCGAGGCCATTCCCGTGGGCACCATTCTCACCCTGCCGGCGGCCGGCAGCGAGGGGAGTCCGGACACTGTGGTTTCAGATGAGATACATCAGCGAAAGCTGGCGGCCCATGGGGATATCATCCGTCCGGTATTTTCAATTCTGAATCCCGAACTCACCACCACATTGCCCACTTTCCAGACTGCGGCCGGAATGTCTGATATGTTTGCGCATATTATGGAACGCTACTTCACCAGTACCGAACATGTGGATTTCATTGACCATCTCGCAGAGGGCGCCATGAAATCCATCCGCAAAAACTCGACAAAGGTTTTGGCAGCGCCGCAGAACTACGACCACCGGGCAGAGATTATGCTGGCCGGTGTGCTCGCCCACAACGGCATCCTCGGTCTCGGCCGGGATGAAGACTGGCTCTCCCACGATATTGAACACGAACTTTCAGCCATGTGGGATGTTACCCACGGTGAAGGACTCGCCATCGTATTTCCCGCATGGATGACTTATGTGTACAAAAACGATATGCCACGGTTTTCCCGATTCGCCACCAAAGTATTCGGCATCACGGATGGCACCGACGAGGAAAAAATCACTGAAATGATTCAACAGCTGAAGGCATGGTACAAATCCATGGGGCTGAAAACGGCCCTTTCGGAATATGACTTTTTCGATGCGGACAAGATTCCTCAGATGGCAAAGCTGTGCATCCCGGAGGGTACCAGAGGCGCCAAATCCAAACTCAACAGCAAAGATGTTGAAGCCATTCTCCGACTGGCCATCTGAACTTTTTCGGGTGCAGCGCCCATAAGAATCAACCATGCCCGGAACGTCACCCAAATCATCCACCCCAACCTCCCCCAGAGCATCATATGGTGCGCCGGCGGTGACCAGTGCGGTCCGAATCATTGAGTACCTCTGCGACAGACGGGAACCGGCGGGCATCAGTGATATCGCAAACCATCTGGGGCTGAACAAGAACATGACGTACCGCATTATCCATACCCTGCAGAAGGAAGGGTGGATATTGCAGGTTGACCGAACCAAATACATCATGGGGCTTTCGCCATTTCACCATCTGGCAAAGCCGATATGCCGCATGGACATCATGCAGGCATCCCGGGAACCCCTCCGGCAATTGTGGGAAAAATCCGGCGAGAGTTGTTACCTGGGTATCATTGATGGAACCAGGACGCTTTTTCTGGAACATCTGGATGCCATTGGCGATGTGCGAATCACTGCCCGTCCAGGGGGTCGCTTCCAGATGCACTGTGCCGCGCCGGGAAAAGTGCTGCTGGCGTTCAGCGACGACGCATTTGTGGATGCGGTAGTTCGGGAAAACGGATTGCCGGCCCATACCAGAAAAACACTCACTTCGACCGACGCGCTGAAAGCGGACCTTCAGTCAATACGAACAAGGGGATATGGTCTGGACATTGAAGAATATGCCGAAGGACTCATCTGCTTTGCCGCCCCCATCTTCAACCATAGAAACCAGATTGCCGGAACCATCGGTCTGTCTGTCCTGACCCTGTATTACTCAAAGACTGGAATGATTCGGGAACTCGGCCCCATGGTACTGGCGGCAGCAAAAAAGTGTTCCGTTGCCCTGGGATGCCCGCAATAGCGTGGAAGGCGAATTCTCACTCCGAAGTATAAACGGAGGTCTTTCCGTCCTCATAGATGCAGACCGCATTTTTGTCGGTATTTTTGGCACAGTACAGCGCACTGTCGGCATTGCCGATAATGGTGTCCTCGTCCATTCCCGAAAACCACTGGGCGACGCCAAAACTGCAGGTCAGTTTTCCCACTTTTTCAAAATCATGACCGCAGATACCAATACGCTGCTTTTCCGCCAGAAGTGCCGCCCCATCCAGCATGGTTTCCGGGAGCAGCACAAAAAATTCTTCGCCCCCCCACCTGATCAGTGCATCGCTCTGTCGAATGCTGTCGCTCACCAGGGATGAGAGTTCCATGAGCACGGAGTCGCCTGTCAGATGCCCGAAGGAATCGTTCACTTTTTTGAAATCATCTATATCTAACACAATCAGCGAAAACACACGGCGGTGTCGCTCGCAGCGCTTGATCTCCTTTGCCAGCATGCTGTTGAACATGCGCTTGTTGAAACATCCCGTCAATGAATCGGTTCGGGCCTGTTGTTCCAGCATCTTCAGCTGTTTGTCGATGGTGAAATGCGCTTCCAGCAGCGGTGAAACATCGGTGATGACAATACTCACCTGATCTTCATTGATGGGTGTGATTGTGGCATCCTGTTGCATATGACGGAAAATGGACTTGGTCACCTTATGCTGTTCCACCGGAATGACGTACCCGGATATCTTTCCGGTAATGAACGTTGGGGAACCCAGCTTCAGTGCAATGTTGATTTTCTGCTGCAATAACCCGAATGAAAAATCAGGAAACAATCTTTCCAGATTGTTGTAAGTGGCGCTCGCCCGGGGAATGCCGGTATGCACGGCCAGCCAGCGATTCCAGTACGCAATATCCAGTTTCCGGTTGACCACCAGCACGCCGATTTCAATATGATCCAGAATCTGATTATGCATCACGTCACATCTCTTTCAGAAACGCTCTCACTGCTTCGCCGATAGACGAAAACATCTCGTCGCTGAAAAGAATAAACAGCTTTCCGTAAATTTTTACCTCTCTGAACTCCAGAATGGTGCCAATCACAATCACCTTACTGAGAGAAGAGCTCTTCAGACCAATGAGCAATTGATCCAGCAACTCAATGTTCGGCGGTGAAAACATTACATTTTCTTTGAGGAGCGACACAAATTTGCTGATACAGGATGAACCGAGAATGTTTGAAACTTCCAGAATGTCCTGCGCGGATACAAGGTCCAGCACACCGGAACTACTCTCCTCCGGACCCGATTCGTAAACAAACCGATGAACATTTTGCGCGCTCTGGCGATCCATTACGAATACCACTTCGCCGCTGAAATTGCCCCGAAACTGCTGCGTGGTCACATACAGATCTGTGCTGGAGTTGGTTTTGAAAATCACCGACTCAATATCTGACACGGGGATCACTTTAATATCCGGCACCTTCAGTGTGGCGAAACTGTCAAAAATATCTGCAATCATCGCCGTTGCCGAACCGAACGAAATATTCACCAGCTCCGACAATGCATCGAGCTCCTGATCGCTCAGAAACGACCGGGTGCCGTGCGCATGGGCCTGCGCCGTGGACATCCGATACCTGACGTGCTCAAAAATAGCCTCCAACCGCTCCGTATCCAGAGGCTTCCGTTCAATCCCCATGGCCCCCAGAGCCTTTACCTTTTCCTGCGCATGGCGTTGAATATCCGCTGTCACCACAATAATATACGCATTGGCGTCCCATGCCATTATTTCGGCTAATGCATCGTAGCCGGATTTTCTTGGCATGGTTAAATCCAGAAACACCACATCCGGTACGTTTTCCTGGTATAAATCCACAGCCTGCTGCCCATCGTTTCCCTGGATTATCTGCGCGGTATTCAGTATGTCTTCGGGAAAACCGTTAATGATTGTTTTTCTCGAAAATGCCGAATCGTCGACAATCAGAATTTTCATTTCAGTACCTAACCCCACACGGCCGTCATCTGCGATCAATCGATTTAAAACGCATCGTTCATAAAATGATGCGCGATAGTATCATTTTGTGAACTGATTCATATTGTATTGTCCCAGAGTTCCTATTCAATGTCGAGCCTGAAACACTGTTGCAGAAACTTGTTTATCTTATCATTTCTGATTTTTTCATTACAGCAAAATCGCTGATATGCACGCTGAGAAATGGGGGTTGCATGGGTTCTTTCCGCGAATTCCGGGAACCCATCCCGGGAAGCTGCCCTTTCAATGAAAAAATGATCGTGTCCGGCTTGACAGAAGCGTTTAGTACATATACAGTATTCTTTATGAACAGCGATCACAGCATCCAGATAATTGAACAGCTTCGACGCATTGCCAGAAAAAAAGGCGAGCTCGAAAAAGAACCCCATCAATACGGTACGGGGATGCTCCTGCAGCACGCCGAAATGTATCTGGTTGAAATTCTGGGGCAAAACGAAGGGATGAGCGTTACCCGCGTTGCCGGAATCATGCAAATCACCAAGGGGGCCGTGTCGCAGACGTTAAAAAAACTGGAACAAAAAGGCCTGGTCCAGAAGTTTGCGGATCCCGCCAATGCATCCAGAACGCTGCTGTATCTGAGCGCGGAGGGGAAACGGGTATTGAAGGCACATCAGAAGTGGCACCGGAAGGTGGATGGCGGATTTACCGAATATCTGGACAGCCTTGAGGGAGCCGAAGTGCTCGTCATCAGAGATTTTTTAAATCGGTACGAATTTTTTCTGGATAATCGCAACGGATAAAAAAATTTTACTCAAAGCGTATAGGTTCTATACGTATAGAAACCAAACACTCTTTAAACGAAGGAGGCACAGATGAATGCAATTTTTGCCATTTCTGATGCAGCAGCAGCGGTAGTTGAAGCCGTATGGCATTCACTCCCCCAATCCGTTTCGGAAATCATTTTTCTCGGGGGTCTGTCGGTGGTTGGGGCCATGGCCAGTTTTGTGAACATGCTGAGCGGTGGCGGATCAATGCTGGTCCTCGGTCTGATGATGTTGGCAGGAGTCGACCCGGTCGTTGCCAATGCGACCAATCGCGTGGGGGTGTGCATCAGCACGGCAACCGGCGCCGCGGCGTTCCGGAGTGAAAAAGCCGCCGAGTTGCGGGAGAGCATTCAACTGGGTCTCTGGTCGATTCCCGGCGCCATTGCCGGCGCGTTTTTTTCGGTGAGCATCAGTGGAGAAATGTATGAAAACATGCTTGCGGTGGTGATGATTATCATCGTTGCCAGTATGTTTCTGAAAAAGCGTACCGATTCAGAGAGCGAAGCAGTTCGCGCCCCCGGCAAATGGGTCTTTCCGGCGATGTTGCTGGTGGGATTTTACGGTGGCGCGATTCAGGTGGGTGTGGGGATTATTATTCTGGGGGTGTTGAGACACCTGGCCCACATGAAGCTGATGCGCATCAACGTGCACCGGGTATTCATTGTATTTGTATTTTCCATTCCGTCCATGGCGGTCTTTATCTGGAGCGGGAAAATCAACTGGTCCTATGCGGCGGCACTGTGTATCGGCAGCGCCATCGGCTCCTGGGTCACGGTGAAATGGACCCTGAAAAAGGGTGAGAAAGTCATCCGCATCGGTCTGGCGGCTTCCGTTGTATTGATGTCGCTGAAGTTTCTGATTTTCTGAATGTGCCATTTTCATAAAGCGCACCCGGTTCGTTTTTACTTTCTGCGCGGCGATGTTACATTGTGTACCATGACAAGGCAGCAAATCCATGTTCATTTCAACACCCTTGCGGCGTTGAAAACAGAATTCGATGCGAACCTGAAAAATGGGGGTACCTTTGTCGCCCAGCGGACACCGCTCGCCGAGCACGATGAATGTGACGTTGTTCTTCATCATCCCGATTCAGATGTGCCCCTGGTGATTCATGCCAAAGCCGTATGGATTTCACCGGACCACTCCGGTGTTGGCGTTGCATTCATCGGGTTCTCCCCGGAAAAACGGGCAGAAATTCAGAATTTTATCGAGCCCCCCGGTCAACCGCTTTTCACCCGTGCACAGGACTCAGAACCGGCAGCGACTTCACCGGACAACGCGCCGATTCTCGAATCCTTTTCGGACGGCGACAGCGACAACGCGTCCGTTCATCAGAAGCTTCGCAATCTGAATACCAGCGAGCAACACAGAGTGGCGCGAGGCAACAATCCCAGCGAGCGGATTGCCCTGGAACGTATTTACGGAAAAAATGTATGGGAGCCACTGTTGCACAACCCGCGACTGACCATTCCCGAAGTGGCACGCATCGCGCGAATGGGCGCCCTGCCCATTCCCCTGGTGGAGCTGATTGTGAACAATCCATCGTGGGTCGCCAGCCCGCCCGTACGACGGGCGTTGCTCGCCAATCCCAGACTGAGCAGAGATCAGGTGCCGCGAGTTCTCAAATCCATGCCTTCCGGTGAGCTTCGCCTGGTGCCCAGGCAGATGAGCTACACGGCCGCCGTCCGGGAAACGGCACGCAGAATGCTGCGCAGATAACCCGCTATGACCGGTGAAGACGATAGTTTTTTGACTTCCCTCTGAAGTTCGCTTCCACTGCGACATGCGTTTTGGGTATTGTTTTGACATCCATCTCTGCATACACTGCAAACATGAAAACAGTCCTCTGTTGCGGATATCTCTGTTGTGATGTGATGGTCAACACGCCTGCGTATCCCGAAGAAAACCACAAACAGTTCGTTGATTCCCTGCACATCAGTGCCGGTGGCCCCGCGTCGAACGCCGCATGTCTTCTGGCGCGCTGGGGGGTGGACACATGGCTTCTTTCCCAGTTGGGCAATGACCATTTCAGTAAAAAAATTCTGGACGATCTCCACAATGCCGGGGTTCACACCGATTATATCCAACAGTACGATGGTCCTGCCAATTGCGCCATCGTGATTTCAAACGACGCCAACGGTTCCCGGACGGTTCTCTCCCGAAATTTCAGCCAATCAATCCCCGTTGACCCGCTTCTCCCTGCATTGAATGCAGATGCCCTGCTGGTGGATGGTCATCAGTACCACTGGAGTGTGGCACTTCTGAGACAGCATCGCGGTATTTCGGTATTGGACGCCGGGTCGTACCGGCACGAGACAAAGGCGCTGCTGTACGAAGTGAGCGACCCGGTTGTGTCGTCGCCGTTTTATCGGTCTCTCTGCGAAGAAATATCAGAACACGAAGAGAATACCCCGGTATTCCCCGATTTCATGGTGGTCACCGATGGCGAAAACCCTGTCACCATGCAGGAGGCGGGCAGAGAAACCAGAATCCCGGTATTCCCGGTCACCGCCATCGATACCCTCGCTGCCGGAGACTGCTTTCACGGCGCCTACCTTTTTGGCAGACTCTGCGATTTAACGGTTTCAGAATCGATAACATTGGCATGCGCAGCGGCCGCCATCTGCGTCACCCGGGTGGGCGGTTGCAACTCTTTGCCATCGCTTGATGAAACGTTGCACTTTGTGGGCGATTCCGGTGCCAGCCGAATCACCGGCAGTCAGTCCAGCACCGCGGACAGGAAACTGGTTGACAAAATTCGGCTGGCAAAATGATATGTGTTACAAAGGCGCAGGAACACATCTGGAAAAATAAGCCCTGAAACAATCAGCAATGGACACACTGAATAATAAATCAGCCCAGCCCACTATCGTCTCATCGTCGTCTCCTCCCGTCGACTATGCATCCCGATATTCGGTGGTGAAAGTGATGCTGTGTGTCATCATCACGGCGTTCGCGGGATTCGGCGCCATCATTGCCGCCATTGGCACCGATCGGATTACCGCCCTGAACCCCACGCTTTTTTTTGCCGGGCTGGTGCTGGTATGCGCGGCCATCGGTATTTTCGCGGTACTGGCCGGAGTGGGGGGCGGTGTAATATTTGTTCCCCTGTTCATGGGATTCACCAATATTGACTCGTATATTATCCGTTCCACCGGTCTGTTTGTGGCCACAGTCGGCGCGCTCATTGCGGCCAGACCATTTCTGCGAAAAGGCGTTGCCAATATCCGTATTCTCTATATGGCCGCGGTTCCCTACGCTATTTTCGCCGTCATCGGATCGCTGCTTGCGGGATACATGAAGGTTGCCCTCGGCCCGGCCAGCGAAGCCTACATCCAGGGCGCACTGGGCCTGCTGGTCATCGGCATCGGCATTCTCTTTATTCTCAAAAAAAATGCCGAGTATCCTGTGGTCACCAATGTGGACGCATTCACGCAATCGTTGCATCTGCCCATGCCCTATTACGAAGACTCACTGGGCAAGCCCCTGGATTACAAACTGAAAAGAGCGCATATCGCACTTCTTCTTTTTTGCGGCGTCGGCCTCGTTTCCGGGCTGTTCGGTCTGGGCGCCGGCTGGGCAATGGTCCCCGTATTCAACATGGTTATGCTCGCCCCTCTCAAAGTGGCCGCTACCTGCAGTAAGGTAATGATTTCAATCGGTGATACCGCTGCGGTCTGGCCGTATATTCAGGGAGGGGGAATGTTCCCCCTGTTTGCAGTACCGTGCATGATTGGTATGGTGGTGGGCACCCTCATTGGCACTCGAATCATGCTGCGGGTAAAAGCCAGTTTCATTCGCCCGCTCATTGTGTTCATTATGCTGGTGTCGGGACTTCGCCTGCTGTTCAAAGCCTTCGGATAGGAGTGGATGAATTCATGAACCACAATGACACCCCGCATCCCGGACCGTCCCCTTCCGGCGTCATGTACGGCGACGTCAGCTTCTGGCTGGCCATTGCCGGTTCTCTGATCGCCATCATCGGTATGTTTCTGTATTTCACGGGAAACCAGTTTTTTAACAGCGAAAGCCTGTTCAATGGACTGTGCCGGGGTCAGCGGGCAGATCAACTGTGGATGAACACCTCACCGGCTAAAGAAGTGTTGCGCGGACACTGGTACCTCAGCTACCTCAACACCAGTGACGGCGTTTCCATGCTGGGCATCGGTGTTGCCTGTCTGGCCGGCGTCATCGGCGCCTGGAGCTCATTTTTCACCATGGTCATCAAACGGGACAATCCCCGCATCTTCATTGCCTTCAACTTCATCATCTCCCTCCTTCTCACCACCTCCGCCCTCGGCTGGCTTGCCATTCACTGATATTATGAAATGATTGCGGACAGGCAAACCCGGCGGGAAAAATGGAGAGGGGTGTTTTTGAAAATTTCCGATCAAATCGATACAAGCGCGTAGTTGGCGCAGTCGAAGTGGAAGTGATTTTTATGCCCGGGGTAGGCGGGGCCGAGGAGGACGCTGAAAATGTCGTCCCTGGCGATGAGGCTCTTCGCCAGTTCCTTTAAAAACGTCGAACGGTAGGCGCCCGCAGTGGAGGTGGCGTTCCAGTCTTTTAACAGACTGACGTTGAACGGGCGACGGAACTGTCCGGGAAGGCCTGCCGGCAATGTCTGGCCGCTTTCGAGGGGACCAAACTGAAAACCGTATACATCAAGGGCGTTGCCCAGACTGTGTTCGCTGATCAGGGAGGGAATGGACCGCACGCGCCGGCAATAATACGATCCTTTCTGTACTATGCGGCGGGGCTCCCGTCCAAAGACGCGTTTTCCGGTCTCTGCCACCACCTGCTCAAACCGTTCAAGCCGTCTGGCAAACGCCGGGTGCACCCGTGCAGGCCGCGTGTATCTGAGCCGGGCGCCCAAATAGGATATCAGGGGCACTTCCGGACAGACCAGCGCCCCGGTTGGAGACACATCCCGCGGGACATCATCCAGCGCATAGGGGGCACTCTGATCCTGGGTGTGGGCGACAGAGGCAGCCAGCAGGAGTATGGACAGTATAAAAAATGGTCTGGGATAACTTGCAGAAAACACAGATATTGCGCTCCTTCCGTGGGTTGAATGTCCTACACTTTTCCCGGACGTTTGTGCCCCCGGAAAGTTCTATGCGCCCTGAAATAAATGAATTTCCCTTCCTGTACGGGCAGATTTCCATATCTGCCCCGGGAGGGAATGCTGAAGAATCACATGGAGAAAGTGACCGTGAAATCATCGAAGGTGTTGGTGGGATCCTCCGATACGATAAGATAAAAATCCATGGGGGCGCCGAAACTGTTGGTTAGCCGGAGTCGCTCCGGCTGGCTGGCCGAATCCATGCAATCCGTGGCGCTGCAATCGGCCACCGTCCGCAGTATCACTTCCGAATTGGTGGTTTCCAGGATGGTGATGGTTTCTCCCGCTGGAATGGTCAACAGGAACCACACATCCCGTCCACCCCCTTCCCCACACCCATTGGGCTCTGCGGGAAAGAAGGCAGCGCCCTGCTCTGTCCACTTGCCGTGCCATACGTCATTGTACATGGTAATGGCCACCGGACTTGCGCAACTGCTCGAATCGGTAACAGTCTCTGTATCCGTCCCCGTGTCAACAGTCTCCGTGTCCGTCGCCGTATCTGCAGTGTCACTCTCCGTGTCTACGGTATCGCTCTCTGTATCCACGGTATCGCTCTCTGTATCCACCGTTTCGCTCTCTGTATCCACCGTTTCGGTCGCAGTATCCGCTGTTTCCGTTTCACTGCCGGTATCGTCGGTATCGGTTGCCGACTCCGTTGCGGTATCCTCGGTGGCCGTGCCGGTATCCATTCCCGTATCGTCGGTTCCGGTGGCGGTCCCGGGTTCGGAATCTTCGGTGGCCGTCCCGGTGTCCTCGATGGTATCCGACACCGAGTCTGTCATGCTGTCGCTACCGGAAGTTTCCGTTCCGGTACCTGAATCAGTCCCCGCTGAATCGGATGTCTCCGAATCCCACAATGATTCCTTTCCTTCCGGAGAATAGCAACGTCTGTCACCGCTTACGTCACACCGCCATCCCGCAGGACAATCCGCGTTTCCTGCACATGCAAACTGCCCTTCTTCCTCGCTCACCGAGCAACTTCCCGATGTCAATGCCAACAGACCGAACCATGCCACAATCAGAGGAATTCCTGCTTTTCGAATCAACATCAGAACCTCCCCGTCAACACAACCCCCTGAATCGAGGGCACCAGCAATAACCGTGACGACTGCAATCTTTCAGATTTCCGGCCAAGCATCCACAGCACCATCCCCGAGCCAACCAATACTCCACTGGAAACAAATCCGACCACCGCCAACGTCTGAAATCGCTCCATACGCTGCTTCTTGTCCTCGAACGTGCTGTAATTCATCGTATCCTCAGCGTCCTGCTGCGACTTGCCGGCCATCAACTGAAACACGCTTCCGGCAACCAGCGTCAACGCCCCCACACCGACCAGTGACAGACCGGTTACCTTCATCCATTCTCTGGAATGAGTCTGTTCCGTCGGCTCTGTCTGCCCGGTGGTTTCAGATGAACCCTCAGGGGTTGACTCCGATTGCGTCGATTGCACGTGGCCATCCTCTTTCTGCGATTCGTCCGTGTCGGTCGTTTCTCCCGCAACAGTTCGACCTTCCAGTTCCGCAATGATCTCTTCGATGGGGGCCGTTTTGTGCTTTGCCTCCACATTCCTGACAAAATCTTTCAGGATTTCAATGGATATGGATTGGTGGTCCGCCAGTTTCGAAATCTGCACAATATTGAACAGCGTATTCTCATGGGGCATGATGCGATGGGAACAGAGAAACCCCTTGAGCGCTTTCAATGGCTGGCTGGCCTGATAATCCGCTTCTGCCTCCGAGAAAAGATTTCCGGCGACAATCTGCGCCTTGACCGGGTCTTCCGGTATTTCCGGACATTCATCTTTCGGATTCCACGCCAACGTCTGGAGGGGAATCAGGATCAGCGCAACAGAAAGTAACACTGAACGGAAATGTAACATACTCATTCTCCTGATGAAACTGACGAAAATGGGTTCTTTCTAAGCTGATACGGATTGGAGGACAATTTGCCGGAACCGGGCGAATCGTTTTTTTGCTCCATTGCTGATTCGACTGCCGGTCCACCTTTTCTTTGCTTTGCCTTTTTCACTTTTGAAGCTGCAATCATTATCGCCACGGTCTTATCTCCATCCGGTATCACGGTTGTGTTCATCAGTATACGATCACCTTTAATCACATTCAACACAACAGCGTGATCTGATTTCTTCAGAGTCAACGGCAGATTCGCCTGCGTACCATTTACCGTAATGTGCGCACCGGAAGGCAGGTTCTCAATATCAATACGTACATCTTCCGGCGGTGCCGGTTCAGTCTGCATTGTCCCATCCGGCGCAGGCGCACCGCTTATTCCCGCCGCTATCGGCGACTCCGCAACCCGTTCCTCTGAACCGATCGGTGTGCTGTCCAACACCGAGGACTGGAGCAACCCTTCCTTCAGGGGATTCAACCTGAACCAGATAAACAGACCTGCCGCCAGAATCAGTACAGACATGATCGCTGCGATCGCTTTTTTTCTTCCGGACCTTTTTGCCCCCCCGGCGTCCCAGTGGGGCCCATTGATGGACGGAAATGGCGACGCGGCTGAAAAACTGGATTTGTACTGCAGCATCTCCGGTTGCAGTTCGATGACGGTCACGTTGTCATCAAACCATTCCACCTGCTGCTCAAATACCACATCCATCGGCGCTTCGGGACTGTTGTGCGTGTTAAAAGGTGCCGATATAGAATCCTGATGAAGGCGGATGCCCTCTGGCTGCGCCGGCTGTCTGACCAACGCCTCATTCTCCAAAGACAGGGATGACCGGGCGGGAGCCGGACGGGTTTCCCGCAACTCCCGTTCAACCATCTCGAAATAATCGTCCGGTTCGGATGCGGAATGTTCATCCACCGGTGGACAGCAGTCCTGCGTGGTGCGATCTGGAGTGTATGCGCCTGCAACAACCGGCTGCGGTTTTGTATCCCGCAGCTCGTTTTCCATGTCGCTGTCAAGGAATGACTCGGCAGGAACCGACATCAAGTGATTATCCTCCGGTATTCGAGACACGGGCGCACCTGAAACCGCGTCCGCAGGCGCCAGGGAATCCGCTGAATCTTTGTATGCGGACAGCACCGACTTCAGCGCCAGATTAATATCCCGGCCACTCTGAAACCGATCCTGGGGAGATTGGGCCAGACCAATTTTCAGAAACCCGGTCAAATCGGGATGCATCCGCTCGAATTCGGCTGAAAACTGCAACACCTCTGTCATTGCGCGACGAATTGTTTCGTACCGCGTTTTGCTCACAAACGGCAGCTTGCCAAAAAGCATGTAATACAACAGCGCGGTCACTGCCCAGTAATCATCGTCCGGATGAAGCACGTCCGTGGACGTCACCTGCTCGGGAGACAGATAACCCGCAAGATTATACATAGCTGGCTGCCCCCGCAATTCGTGATACAGCAACTGCACGTCAATATGGTGATTGCGCTGTCGCTTCAGAAACACATTGTTCGCGTTCACATGACCATGAACCCGATTATGCACATGAAGCGCCCGGACAATCAGCGACACATTCAATGCAATGTGAATCGCGGCGGCTACCGGAAGCGTCCGTTGCCGTGCAAGCAATCGCTCCAGACAGATTCCCCCCGGCATATCCATCACAGCGAACTGAGCACCATTGGCGGCGGACAACACCTCTCGCACCCCAATAATATTCACCATCGATAATTCTTCGGGCCCCAACTGCTCCCGCGCCGGATATACCTGTTCGGTAAACACTTTCAAAGCCACATCCCGGTTGTCCATCACCGACTTTCCCCGATACAGCCTGCCGACGGCATCATCACTGATCGCGTTGTAAACCCGGTACATCGGGTGAAACTGATTGAGACCATCTCCACCGGAAATGTCTGAATCTGCTCTTTGCGCCCATGATGCTTCTTCTCGTTGTCCGTGTTCCATTTATCGTCCTTGTACTTGGTTTGCAGCCGGAATCCCCAAACTGATTTACTCCTATTATTATATCGGTTAATATCGTCGATCCTTAACTGAACAAAGGCATTCAACTCATTTTCTCAACAATATTGAAGACATGCGGCCTTCGCCCCCGGAGGTGGTCTCAGATTGATTTCCCCAATGCGGGACGGAACATAAAAGCGACGTGTACATCCGGCTCCTTTTCCACTATAAGGAGCCAATGGAAGCGCTCATCACATTTTTCAAAGAAGATGCATATCTGGTTTTTCTGGTGTGTGTGGTGCTGTATTTCATTGCCGGTCGCCGAGCCAATGTGGACCGTAAAAAAGCCGTGGCACTGGTATTTTACGCCCTTTTCTTTTTCGGGTTGTCGGTCCTGGCGGTGGCCATTGATGAATACCGGCTGACACCACACCTCATCTGGGTGGCGATGGCAATCATCGTATTCATTTCGACATATTACCGGCGACGCGTCTTTCCCTATGCGAAGCACTGTAAAAAATGCGGCGCAACCATTCACTGGAAGTACCGATGGATTGAAAAGGACACGGACTGTACCGCCTGTCGAAGCGAGGCTACTTCAGAAGCGCTCGGATAAGACCGTCACCGTTTTCCACTTCCATGGTAATCCCCAACACTCCTTCCGGCGTTTTCCACTGCACCCGATACACATCATTTCGCTGAAAAAGCTTTCCCAGAAATCCCGTGGAAGAAATGGGCGTCAAGGGCAAAAGCGCGTCCCGTGAGATACTCAATTCCGGGGGCGTTCTCTTTTCGAGCCGACCGGCCTGAAATACCGCAGACAGCCAGTTCTGCGTCTCTCCCCCCTGCAACACGAACCGAGTCTCCGTAAGAATGCCAACGCACCACAAATCATTTGAAATAGACTTGCTGTCAGACTGGATAACGTGAATCAACGCCCTTTCCAGAATGAATTCACCGAGCGCCCGTTCCCGTTCTTTCCACAATGCCTCAAGCTCATTCTGATTCTCTGCCATGATTCTGCCTGTTCTGTGTAAAGTGGTCATCCCCCGAAAGGGCCTCCCCCGAAAGGGCCACAGTTATTTCGCCGCGTAACGGGCCATATTCACTCCCAGGTTCACAGCGGTATCCAGACCGGTGGTATCGCCCTCAATCCCTTCCGCGTGGCCACTCCACAGGTTGGCGCCAAAATGACTCGTGGGCGCGGCATCCGGTACCACCACCATCCCGTGGATCAGTGCTGCCCGGACAATATCAAACGATGCCAGTTCCTGACCACCATTGCGGGAGCGGCCCACCGTGAGAGCGCCGGCAACTTTATTGGCAAACAGAAAACCGTTTCGCCGAAAGATCACCGCCCGGTCAATGAACGTTTTCATCTGCCCGGTCACTCCGCCAAAGTAAACCGGCGAGGCAAAAATAAATCCGGAAATATCGGGGTCACTCAACATGGGAATCAACTGCTCTTTGAAATCATCCTTCTGACTGCAGGTCAGCTTCTTCTTACAGGCGCCACAATCGATGCATCCGCCAAAACGGAATTGGGACAATTCAATCAGCTCTGTCTGAAATCCGTCGTTGGCACAGACTTCCAGCGCCTTTTTCAGGGCAAACAGCGTGGTGCTTTTCTCTTTGTTCGGACTCCCGCAGATGCCAATAATTTTTTTCATATTTCACCTCAATCGCAAGCAGTACCGGGCACATGCCGTGCTCCACATTCAGCGAGCATGTACCACAGCTTCTGCCAATACCCAAGACCCTCACTGCGATAAAAAAAATATATCCAGAATCGTTCTGAATTGGACTGTTGTAATCAAATCTGATTTGTTTTTTTTCAATAAATTCGCATTTTTAACACCTGTGTAAGTTATTACAATATGCGTTTTTTTTAAGATTCAATCTCAATTCGCTCATTTCGCACTGCCAGAGTTCATCAGTACCCGTCTCTCCGATCGCCGTTGTACAACGTGTGCATCCTGGGCGGACGACCGAACATTGGCAGGATTTCCGGGGATGGGTTTCCACCCAGACTTCTGGCCGCAACCGGCCGAAACGGGTTGGGATTGGCCGGACACACCGTGCCTTCCTCGGGCAGGCTTCCATCGAGCAAATACTGACGAATGTAGTTTGTGGCGCACTCATTGCGACCAAAAGCGCAGTGGCCCCACCCCGCATAACTCAGCAAGCGGCTGTTGGTCAGCAGTTCACTGCTTTTAATGGCGCCATCGTACGGGGTTACCGGATCATAATAGTTGCCCACCACCAGCACCGGATTTGCGGTCCGTGTTTTCCAGGGGCCGATGTATCGGTCTGCGGCGGTGGGCCAGCTCGCACAGGGCGCGGAATGCCACCACCAGTTCGGGCCAAAGATCGATCCCTGTGCTGCAAACTCCCCCACAGCGCGGAAGGCGGGGAAAAAATAGGGAAACTGGGCGTCACCGCAGTTATTGCCGGACATTGCATCGAAGAAGTTGTCGTATTCATCGGCACTCTGGGCCTGCCCATTCACAATGGCGACCAACTCCAGACGCACTTGCCGCGCAATTTCGGCACTCGCGATGTCTTCGTTGAGCACTCCATCCCTCAGGGTGTCCAGAAAAATGGCAGCCAACCACCAGGCCTCCGGCACATACAGCGTGCGGAAAATGTCTGCGATAAGGTTGTCGTAGGCGTACACGGAACCATCGGGAAATTCAAACGGTTCTTCCCCCAGCGCCTCTGTCAGCGCGTTCCACAATACCTGCGTGCCTGCCGGTCCGGTTGCCGGACAGATTTCTGGTCCGGCCTCGTCACACAGCCGGGCAAACTCGTCCCACACCTCCGCTGCGCCGGTTCGGACCAGGGCAACATGCAATCCCACGGTCCACAACACCGGATCAATGACACCGTCGATGACCATGGTGCGGATATTCCCGGGAAACAGATTGGCGTAGGTATTTCCGAGATATGAGCCGTACGAAAAACCGAGATAATTCAATTGCCGGTCACCGACCGCCCGACGCAGAAAGTCGAGATCCCGCGCCACGTCGGCCGTGCTCATGTGACGGGCAATGTCCCAATTATTCTCGAGACATTTTTCTGTGTATTCATTTACATGCACAAAAACTGGCCATTTCTGCTCCTCCCGGTAGGGAAACAGGGGATATCCCTCGAAGAATTCGTTGAATTCATCCTGGCTTTCGAAACAGCGAATGGGGGTGGATGCGCCAACCCCACGCGGATCAAACCCCACCACATCAAACCGCCCGCCAGTGGCTTGAGATATGAAGTCTCCCCCGCCGTCCAGCACCATTTTTACGCCGGATGCGCCGGGGCCTCCGGGATTGAGAAAGAGTGTACCGATTTTATCACCCGGGTTGCTGGCAGGTATGCGCGCCAGGGCCAGGTCGATTTGCCGGCCATGCCGTCTGTCATAGTCCAGAGGCACCTGGACTGTCGCGCACTCCGCGGTGGGATACGCCGCGCTGCACGGCTGCCAGTCAATGGACGGGACATGGGGTCCACGGGCTGCAGAAGCGGATACAGCAATCAGAAAAAACGCAACGGTCCCGACAAGGGTCACCCCCCGCCGATTCATGTGACTTTCATTGTTCATTGAATCATCTCCTTTGCTCATGAAATGTTTTGTGAGACAGCGGTATGCTGGAAAGTGTGAACAGTCGCGCGTCGAAACAACATGGGCCTTCGCCTGGAATGCTGAATTCATGGTCTTTCCCTTCCGGTGGGAAAATGACGGAGCAAAACCCGATTTCCCCGCGTACAACACAAACCTGGAATTTTCTGAACCATAACGATAAATCATGTACTATGGCAATCAAAGAGTCAGCAAAACGCCATCCGCACAGAGTCCCTGTGGTACGTGGCCCGATGCGTCATCGTTTGAATAGTCGGGAACTTCAGAATTCGTCCCCGGGCAGAGGGGCACGCACTCAGGCAGAGGGGCACGCACTCATCGGGGAAACCGGCGAATCTGTTTGATGTCGGTTCCCTGTCTCAACCCTGCTTCAACTGCCTGCTTCAACTGCCCCTGCCCTGCTTCAACTGCCCTGCTTCAACTGCCTGCTTCAACTGCCCTGCTTCAACTGCTCAGAGTCATTTTTTCGCGGTCATTTTTTCCTTTTTTCCCTCTGAGCGCAGAAATTCTGCAACAGATTTGAAAAGCATCCGAGCAGGGAGAAATCGTTTTTCCCTGCGAAGGAGTTTCCCATGGGACAAAGACCGCGCTGGTTCAAACCCTGCTTCAACTGCTCAGAGTCATTTTTTCGGTCCTGCCCTGCCCTGCTTCAACTGCCCTGCCCTGCTTCAACTGCTCAGAAAGCCTGTTGCAGAAAGGCCTGTTTCAGTGACAGTTGAGGGGGGACAGGCGTTTGATGGAGGCCCGGGAAGATCACGCGAATCCGAGATGGGGCAGGTAGAAACGGTCGTTCGATAAAAATCCACGTAGAAAATCCACGTAAATGAGTGTCGTGCAAATCCAGAGAGCCCGGTTCATCCGGATGCGGTTGTGTCAGTTGGCGTTTGCGAGTGGCAGCACCTCCTGTTTATTTGACTCCGGTCGGATACCGTTCGCCCGAAGCCCGGCCATCACATGGGTGAGACCAACTATCTGGCAGAACACAACCTGCGCGGCTACGGTTCTGTGCGTTTTCATTCTGCATGGCTCAAGGCCATCCTTATGTTTCATCAGATTGAATGGTCGTTCGGCGATTCTGCGATGAAACAGCGGCGCGCCATGGTATTTGCTGCATCTGGGGACGGCCCCGAACAGACCGGTATCCATCTTCAGCAGACCTCCCTGCTGCACGCGGGGGAATTGAGACAGTCGTGATCCCCATCACATTTGAAGACATGCATGTCGTCTTCTTCATCAAAACCACACCAGCGCATGGGCGTATTGCAATCACTGTTCATAAACACGGCGCCGGTCTGGTGATTTACATTTTCTGGAATCACTGCATTGCCGACCGGAGGCGTGACAGTCAGCATATCGCATTCCTTTTTCAGCCGAACCGTCCGACTGGAATTGACGTACGCCTTGTCCGCCGACAGCACATTCATTGTCAGCCCCATCGCCTGTACAATTTCAATCAACGGTTCCAGAAGCAGCGAATCGTTATGACTGGCGGCTGCCGTCAGAGAGACCACCGGATAAGCGATTCCCCTGTCCATGTCGCCAACAGTAATGGTATGAACCCGATACCCGACAAACTTTCTGGATTTATCACGCTTCCTGCGGCGAGCTCCCGCATCGGCATCAAGGTCTGAATAAAAGCGGATATCACTGCCATCCGCCGCTTTGATTTTGAATATCGGCGTGTCATTTATGGGAATCGCTACATCTGTCGAATCCACCATGAACATCCTTCTGTTGCCGAGGTGACCGGATTTCAGAAAAAAATGCAGAAAATAGACGGAGAGATTGATACGCATTTCCATGGTCAGCGATGAGCGGAATCGACTCATCACGCTGTGGTCACACATGGTCGAACTGTTTAACGGCAGTCTGCAGAAGGCTCTCTCTTCCCTGCGGTGGACGCTCGCGATGTACCTGCTGAATTCGCGGACAGACCATTCGCTGAATCGATACGAACGCAGCAGCTCCAGTCTCAACAGCTGTGATGGAAGCCACTTGCGCTTACCGCGGCAGAACGTCGATGGAGCCAGCAACGCGTCGATTATTTCGTCATCCAGCAGTCGGTCGAGCTTCTGCAGAAATGGGTCCCCTATGGCGCGACGACGGGCAGGCGTTTCAAAGCGAAGCACCAGCTTCTGATGATTTTCAATAAACTTTTCCATCTCCTGCAGCGTCATTACATCCGGCGACAGCTCCTCCACGCCTGTCAGGGACTTTCCCGTAAACGCATGCTCGAACTGACTTTCGTCTGACAGACCATCAAGGTGTCCGGCTGCCACCTGCTGCAGAATCCTCTGCTTCTCCTCCCGCTTACTTCGCTGGAACAACGTGCCTTTTTGCCTGATTGTGCGAACTATCGACAATCTGATTGCTTTTTTCTGAGTGTTGTCATTTGATCTGGCCACGGCTTTTTCTTTCTTTCTTTGAGTTTTGGACGCTACTAAAGATATCATAAGAAAAAGCCGCTTTTCTTTTTTATTTCCAAATATTTATATGTCTTACTGCAACAGGCTTTCGGAGTGATTTTTTCGCTCTGAGCGCAGAAATTCTGCAACAGATTTGAAAAGCATCCGAGCAGGGAGAAATCGTTTTTCCCTGCGAAGGAGTTTCCCATGGGACAAAGACCGCGCTGGTTCAAACCGGATACTGTTTACGAACAGACACAGAGAACCGTGGACAGACAGTTTCTGTTTGCCCCCATCCCAGGCGTTCGCAACGCCATTGGCGCCTGTGCTGCCAGGGCCCTGCAGAAACACCCGGTGAAGCTGTACTGGCTGGAAGTCAATTCCAATCACGAGCATCTGGGTATCGGCGCCATTTCCCCCAGCAAAGAGCACCTGGAAAACCTGGTCCATTTCAAACGCACCTATCACCGGCTCCTCGCCGAAGAAATCAATCGGCTGCATGACCGCAGCGGCGCCATATTTTCGTCTCCGGCCAGAACCACCGAGTGTCTGGACGATGAAAGCAGCGAAGCCCAGATGTTTTACGCGCTGCTGAATCCGGTGAAGGAC
>JBNKCR010000106.1:0-16524 GCA_050287845.1 Polyangia bacterium | reverse complement strand
CACAACGAATTCCGACATCCATGATGCTTCCGGCAAAGTAAGAAAAGAAACTTCGGCGGCACCAACTGTCACTTTGGCTGCCTGTGGGTTTTTCGATGGCGGGTATGCATTGACCTCGACAAACTTTGCTTCCTGCACATCAGATGTGACTATGCCATTTCTGTTTAGCTGTTTGCACCAGTACTGAACCGAGCATTCGGTCACACCCTGCTGTCTTGAAAATTTACGACGCGTTAATCCACTGCTTCTGTACGCCCGGGCAAGCGACAGCCCTTGCGCCCGTGTTCTTTGTTTTCTCATGTTCGCACCTCCTTAAAATCGGGTTCGAACTTATGAGAATTTCTGGCTCAAATCAAAGGTGACAGGCTGAACGGATACGATTGTAGTAACAGACTGAATCTGTTTTCTAATTCATGCAGCCCAATCAGCCCACATGGTATCACGGTTTCGCGGAAAGGGTGAGACTCCCCGTCTGGGAATCAAAGCAGGTAAGGCGGTTACTCGCAACTGTTCCAGCTGGTAATGTCACACCAGCTGTTGCTGCCTGTTGTCGTATTCACTTCATTGCCATTTTGTTCAGTTGTTGATTCTTTCCCCGTTGAGGATTCAAAATACAGACTCCCGATACTGGTATCATTTGACGCGCTGAAAACCATGCGGATCTGTTTATCCGGGTCGTCCAGCTGTTTAACAGTTGTGGTCGCCACATAAGCCTCGTAATCCGGATCATCTGTACTTGATGTGCCTGCCAATGATATGCTTGCACGGAGCTCGGCGGAAGAAGAATCCGCAATCGCGGAAAAACCTCCGCCCAGTTCCACTGACAGTTTTACATCGGCCCACTCGTCGCAACTATATTCGTCATATGCCGGGTCTGCAGTATCCAACACCAATACGTCGGTTTCTTCCAACGGCTTGCCAGTAATGGTCAAATTTTGTGCGACATCTTCATCCAGGACAGCCTCCGGTGAACAAGAGACGGTGATGCGATGACAACCATTAAAGTTGGCTTCAAGAATATCAAGTTTGTCCATCAGCACCTGAGGTCTGTCAACAACGTCAATGGAAGCCAGCGACTTCTCCGGCTCGACATCGCAACTTGGAACTGTCATTCCTTCGCTTTTGTCGCATGAGATGGGGAACAGAAAAAGCAATATCAAAAAGCTATACAAATTTTTATATTTAAATCCCGGATAGTCAGAAGTAGACATAAATAATCTCCACGAAAATCTACTGGATTTTCTCGCCTGTAATAAATCAGCTCCCAAAATAAATAACCAATCTTTCAAAGATGATTCAATACCGGTTTCCGGCCAGGCTTCGTCTTCAACAATATCCGTGCTGCGGCGGATATCCAATCACATTCTGGACTTTTCCGTTCGAATGTTCGTCACCGAACCTGATCACTATACACGGACAATGATACCGACTCCGACACAGATACGGATACAGATTCGGATACGGATACGGATACAGATACAGATACAGATACGGATACAGATACAGATACAGATACTGATACAGATGCGGACACAGACACGAACACAGACACAGACACAGAGACCAAATCGGGGTATCTGTGTAATGCGGGCGTCTGGGATGGCATCACCACACCGCGGGTGATTGGCACCGCGAACTTCGGCACCCACGACCCCACCCTCATCAAGGATGGTGACACCTTCTATCAACTGGCCACCGGCCGGTATGTTCCCATTGCCTCCTCCACCAATCTCACAGACTGGCGAAACAGTGGCACCATTTACGGAAACCAGTATCCCCAATGGTTCAACGAGTGGGTCGCTGGTGTGTCCGGAAGTACCTTTGACCAACCATGGGCGCCGGATGCGATTTATTTCGGCGGCCAATTTCACGTGTACGCTACCTTTTCAGCCATATTCGGCAACAACGTCTCGTGTATCACCCATCTCACCGCGAATGCCATGACCGGGCCGGGACAGATAACGGACCAGTGATATGTACCGATGGCAGCCAAAAATACAACGCCATTGATGCCGATGTGGAGCTGGATGCAGATGGCACGCCCTGGATGGCGTTCGGCAGTTTCTGGGACGGTATCTTTGCCTTCAAATTGGACATCGATGGAAACCGTGCCACCGATGACGACACGCTGCATCACCTGGCCTGGAACAATCAAATCGAAGCCCCGGCACTGTTTCGACGCTGCGATTACTACTATCTGTTTGTTTCCTTCGGCAAGTGTTGTGATGGTGCCAACAGCACCTACAACGTACGGGTTGGCCGTTCAGAACACATCATGGGTCCATATGTCGACAAGGAAGGCAGGGACATGGTGGAAGGTGGCGGTACACTATTCGTGGAAGGGGGGGGAGACTATGCGGCGGCGGGACACAGCGAAGTACTGGTGGATGGCAACTCCATCTACGCCATCTATCACGCGTACCCATTTTCCGGTGCTCCCTATGCCACCCTCCGTATCGCAGAAATGCCCTTCGATTCCGACGGTTGGCCTGTACGAACGGCTGGTCCGTGAATCAGTTTTCCGCAGCAATCTGATCGTCGGCATGTACCGGAAAAATCAAATCAGCTGGTGGCTGTAGCAATATGTGGTCACCGCCGTGCTGTTTGAATTCACAAATTCGATGGCAGCCATCGGATTGTCGATGTTTCTGAGGATATCAGCGAATACTCAGGAGGTCAGGGGGGAGCGGCCCGGTCTCTGGCGCGGCGGGGAATTCGGTTGGCGGTGTCGATGTAAGGCATGACATTCAGATATTTCCGGTAGGTTGTGGGTGCATCCGGGTGCTGCGCCAGCCATTGAGCGTCGGCCAGGTTCAGCAGGGTTGCCGGACGATCCGGCGCATACGCGACAATGAACGACAATGCCTCCCTGGCGGTGCGATACCCTGCCTCGCTCTGCTGGGCCTTCGCATATTCCAGAATGTAGAACGCCAGATCATTGAACATGGCGATATGAGCGGGGGTGGTCGATACAATCACACACAGGGATTGTCGCCAGGGGGACCAGTTCAGGAATTCCTCCATGTTGTCGTGGCAGTCGCCATACAGTGCGCCGGGAGGATCGTACAGAAGGACCATCGCGTCATCTGCCGCCTGCTGCTTCCTTCCCTGTTTATACAGCTTCGTTGCATGGCGATGAACCGCATTGAAAAACAGCTCTGCGATTTCTTCATTGGCAAAGGTGTGTCCCCCGTTGGGTGAATTGCCCATTCGCAGTGTAAGGGCATGAGCCGAGTGAAACGCGCCCTTGCGCAATGCATCCTTCAGCAGGGCCATGTTGTCTGCCCAGGGGTCTTTCACTTCGGTGCGGTCTTCATCAAAGGTTTGGGTATCTGCATTCCAATGATAAAAAAAGCGGGTTCGATACCCCTCCGGGTCATAGCGGTTTCCCGCCATGTCAAAATACAGTTCGTTTCCTTCGATATGTACTTGCGGACACCCCGTCGACATCCCTTCATAAATTGTTGCGCTGCCACTTTTTCCATTGGTGGTTTTCCACAGAACATTGAGTCGAAGTTCGTAGTAGTCTCCCATCGCGAAGCGGCAGCAACTCTCTTTTTTCACTGTCATCTGGCCGAGATTGCCGATGTCCTCTGTCTGGATTTCCTCCGGAAGACACTCAATCACATCACATCGTGCGAAGCGACCTGCAATCACTCCAAAAATGAAGATGCACAAAACGGCCACTTGTCTTGTCGGTACGTTCATCGCAACAGAAACGCTCCTTCCATGGTTCGATATTCCGCGCCCCCAAAAAAATATGGACACAACCATTCCGCATTAGAAATGCGTTGCAGACTTCCGGCCGTTAACGGCAGCCTTACCACGTAATTGCACAAGTTCTCCAAACCCTGTTCGTTCCCTCCGGCAATCCGCGTTGCCGCATGCAAACTGAACCCGCGCGAGGCAAAACACAGATTCCCCGTCTTCACACCTTCAGCCGGACCCTGCAGCACTCGACGTACTCGTTGACCGGCTCGCTCCCCCACAGAAACCAATCCGATGATGGACGCCGAGGTCATACCTGCAACCACCGGCTGTTCCATGGCGAAGTCGTCATATTCATTCCGGTCCAATACACCTCGCCGCTTGAGCATGCGAATTACACGATGCGCTGTGGTTTCGACAATTGCTTTAACATCTTCATCGTTGTTAAGGACACTGATCATTATTAAATTGCCATCTTGCCTCCGCTGCATCCTGCCCGACGGCGTTGCTCGTCGGGCGCATACCCCGGTATGCTCCACTTCTCGCGCCTTGCCAGTCTGGCGCAGCAGATGCCATGTTGGCAATTTAATTTCGACCACTGTCCTTACGTGTGCATACGGCAATGATTCAGTTAACAAATCCAAACCGTCCCCCCTGTTCAAGTTATTATTTGTCCCGAACACAACGGACATAATAGAGGAATGTATAGTCGTCCATTTCGTTATAGGAGGAGGCTTCTGTTTTTAGATTGAAGTGAACTACACTGCCGAATGTCGCGTGGACTGCCCATGCCATTTCCGGTCCATCAACAAATGTCGTCGATGACCACAACCAATGTTCCGGTGTATTCGGAAACATTTCAGCATTTGCCATTTCAGTATACACTTTTGTATTCGTCACACTATGCAGCTCATTTTTATTGGGCAATCTCCATCCGGTCATGTCCCCCCATCTGAGTTGATTGCAATAATTCAGCGCATCTTTCCAGGTATATATCTCAGCCTCACCAATATCACACGCAGGGCCTTCCAACCCGGCAACGCACCCCTGCCACAGCAAACCGGCAATTTTGTCCTCGACAATGGGATCGTCATTCTGTTTTTTTCTCAATAATTGCGGAGTCGCTTCTTCGTCACTTCGGACGCATCGAACTGCATATGGATAGCTCTTTTCTACAACCTCCATACAACCTGAATATGACTGAAACAACCAGACCGTACCACTTGTCGCACTGGACGATGATAGAAAAGCTTCGTCTTCTACGCCGAGAAAAGCATCCGTATCGAGCGAAGGCATTGTTTGCCCCGCGTCCGCAAGACTATTCAATGCAAACTTGTCCGGAAGCCGCCAATCTGTATAATTCCCCCAATTCAAATTTTCACAGAGTTGAAGCGCATCTTTCCAGTTATAGTTTGCTCGCCCGCCCACGTTGCAGTCTTCACCGGACAGGCCGGCTTCGCACCCCTGCCACATGAGCCCGGTGACATTGTCAACGACAACTGGCGCGCTACTGACGATTCGACTGAAGCGTTTCACAGCTTCAAATGAATTGTCCCAACCAAACTGTGCATCCTGCCCGGAGAAATCGCCATATCGAACGCAGGGCGCAATCTCCATGTCATCGTAACAATTGCGCTGATTCGTATCCGGCAGCGGGAAATAGAGGCCGGGGACGTTGCACGTCTCATCACCGCACCCCGGGGATACACATGCGCCATTGATGCAAATATCGAACGCCCTATCCATATATGGTTCTGTTACCACATCGCATCGAGTCATGTCCGGTTGACCTTCACAAGAGGCGACAACACAGTACCCCCACGCATCATTGCACACGAACATCTTTGCGCAATCCTCATCGCCGTTACAACGCCTGGGGACACATTTTTCTTTCTCGCAAATATGTCCTCTGGCACTACAGTCAACACAGGCGATGCTGCAACAGTCATCTGCGGTTCCCGGCTTAACGGGTATTTCAGTATCGTCCTCGTTCGAATCCGATCCTGCGCCACCATCAGACCCATCCAGGTCGTCACTCGAATCAGTCTTTGTGTCTGTGGCGGTGTCTCTCGGCACCACAGTATCGGTATCTTTTGCGATGTCTTTATCAGAGTTGGTATCCCCGCTCTCCATTCCTTCTGATATTTCGTCATTCGTGCACTTCTCAACAACAACGCAATTGCCTTTGTCACACCGTTTACAGGAACCACAATCGGTATCCGCTTCGCATTGAATTCCGCTGGCGCATCCACTGACTGAATACACAAGGACACTGAAAAACAGCACATCGATGCAAAGTGTTGTTTTTTGTAACCTTGGGCGACTGAACATCCATTCTGGTTGATTTTTCATAGTGAATTAAAAGAGACGAAAATACCCTGCAACCGAAATGCCTCCGGCGGTAGACGACATATTCCCCCTACCTGCAGCTGCTCCCGGCGAATAGATTGGCCCGGCTTCTCCTGAAAGCGCAAAAAGAACACTTCCCGTCTTTGGAAAAAGCATCCCAATTTTCCCCTGAAGATGCAACTCCCATGAAGATTCAATTTTCGATTCATCATCAAAAGTCCTCCAAATGCCGCCGACAAAAAGACTTGGCCCCAGGAATACCTGCACTTTTTTTAGCCGCCAACTGTACCCGCCAAATAACTCACCACCGAAAAGTTGCGCAAAATATGCCCAACTCCACTCTTCGGGGTCCCTTTTGTCAATCCCATAAACAATGCTTGCGGCAGCAAACAGCGGCGAGCGATCTAAACGCCAGGCAACCGATATGCGGTGTCGGGGATGAAGCATCTCCTTCCCTGCAAACGAAATGCCGTAGCCCACGCCGCCTAAAAGTGTCACACCCGAAGCAACCGTCGTCACTTTCAATGCTGTCTGGTCACCAAGCCCCTTAACCTCAAGAATGCTCGAATGATGTCCAACATCAACGGGCGGGGACGACTCTGTCGGCGATTGGAGTGTCACTGTATTTCCTTCTCTCAATGAAATTTTGTAATTGACTTTGTTTACAGATGAAGTGTCCAGAACGCGCAATGTCGCATCTCCCGGGTACACCGCCAGCTCTTTTTTTTCACCAGCCTTCTTCTCAATAATCTCTAATAGATTCCCCTCTGCATATGAGAGAGCGAATCGTCCCGAAAGCTTCTCTGAAAGCGCCAGCTTTGCACTACGCTCCATCGGAAAGCTGAAATAGACAGGAGCCCTTGCTCTAAATCGAGAAATGAGTTGTTCCGGCACCTGATGCCGATTCCGGGAAGCCGCGTATGCTGAAGTTTTGCGTCTTACATATTGCCATATGCTGTCAAGTGTAATGCCCGGGCCGTCCTGTTCTGCTTCTTTCAATGCTTCGATAAAATAGTGGGTAAAAATCCCCCCTATCTTGCTATCTTCAAAGCTGGGTTCGCCCGCGCCGCTTGACACGTACCAGACGTTTCCCTTTGCAGACAGAATCTCTTGAGGAAGATTCTCTATCATGTTGAGACCGGGCGTGCGACGAATACCTTTTTCGTCCAGCAACCCATCCAGACTTCCAGAATAACAGGCATCGAATATCCCTACAGACAAATCCGCATCTACTGACTTGAATAGATGGACAAGCTCCTCTGATGTCAATGGTCCATCCTTCAGAAGCAATCGATTTTCCAACCCGTGTCCCGTAAAATAGAAAAGGAAGATAGATTCCATCTGAGAGAACATCGCGTGGTCGGACTTTTTCTGGACTCTGATTTCCTCAAAAGCGCGATGCACATCATCTTTCGTTGCGCCGCTAAGCAGTATGGTTCTCAAATTTGTGGCATCAAAATTCGACATTCCAACCAACTGCTCTTTAAGACGGCGTGCCTCAACTTCAGCATGCTTCAATGGAGGAAACGGTTGATGACCGTTGGCGTCGACACCGATATTATTTCCGATTACAATCGCGTAACGCACTGTAACAGCCTGAAGAAGTGTCACTTGAGTAAACATTGCAAAAAAGACAATTGTTCCTATAGTGTTCCGAAGTAACATTGCCCGCATTTTCTTCGATAATGTGTTTTCGTTAATAATATTTTTCTCATCTAATCCTTGTTTTCCATTTTTTCGCTATGGCAGTCTGATTGGATGCAGGATGTTTTCTTCAACATGCGGCTCTTTGGTCCACACTCCATCCTAAACATCAACATGGAAACAAAGAAGAAGCCAGCCCTGCATATCTGCTCGCCCGTTTTCACCATTGCAACCTGTCCACTGGAATCTAATCGTCAAATCGGCACCATACAGCCAAATAATCTGTCAGCCGCGACGTGTTGGAGACGTGTTGGGGACGGTACGTGCGTCGGGATGAGACCGGTAAGGTGTAGAGAATGAAAGATATAGCCCGAATAAAAGCCATTTCGCTCCTACCTTCCGTTAGGCATCATTGCTGATTTCTCGTTCACATTTGAGTTCATATCCGGAAAAATAGCATTTATCGCCAGAAAAATGCATCAAAAATTGTGATTAGTGTTTGTTGTTACTGGAATCTTTCACTTCGTTTCTAACAAAGGGCGCAGCAATGCGCAGATTTTCATTTGTAAGTTGAAAGTGCGGGCGAGAAGAGCCGCCCATAGCAATCTGTTTTTAAATTTTCCCCGCGTTTTCTCTAACTCCTTTGCGTCTGGCTTTTTGGCACAACCGCTGACCTCATTTTGGAATGACGTGCAAGTACGCCGTGATATCTCACCAGATTCTGTCTCGGAGGGGGCACCAAGGCTGCTAATTTTTCTATCAACTCGTTTGGCGAGAGAATGAGATAGACGGATGAACACGATTCAGGACAATCGCCGGTAACAGTAGGACATGGGTATGACATCAATGAAACTGAGAGAAAAAAGGCATCGTTGTGCTCGAACCATTGCTAAAGATCTCGCAACACTGGACGCACTGTCAAAGAACAAATCTTTCGATGGAATGATGTCCTTTATTCTCTTGACAGGCTTCTTCATAGACGGTCTTAAAACGTTAAAAAGTATTCATTTTATGGTGTTGCAATTCCGGGAGCGTTCCGAAGGTCAGGATTTTCTTTACCCTTGGGGAAACGACGAAGCAACCTGTGAATTCGTTGTGATGCAGGAATCAGGTGATGGTTGCGGTACATATCAACTATTTCCTGTCTGCTCCAGGCCCTTATGCAACACTCAACAGGGTCTATGCGATATGGCGGGAAATGCTGGTGAAATGATTGGAGAGAAGTATACCTCGTGGGAATTGTGTGATGACGGTCTTCGCTGTTGTGTGGACGATGATCGATGTGAAGCTGGAGAGTACGCCCCTACTGATGGGTCAGCATGGGTTGTGGACGGAGAAGACTTGGAATGGGTGGTTCGAGGAGGTTCATACAAAGGCACTATATACGGCCTGCAGACTGTTTTTCGTTCGAGCCAAAGGAATCCTTTAGACAAATACACACCGGATCTTGGATTTCGATGTGTGAAAAAGTAAATCAGTTGATGTGGCATCCGGGAGACAGACCCTCCCACCTGCTCTTTACGAAAACCGTCCCTCACACCAATCCGTGATCCGTTCATGCCCCCAGGCGATGATCTGGTCGGCGGCATCCTGTTTGCCACTCAACACTGGCGGACCGGGTTGATTCAACGCGATCATTCGTCCGGCTATTTCACCGCGCAGTTTTACCGCTTCTATTCGTTGCAATGACTCCGACAGGTCGGATTGCTCCATAGCATTCAGAAGGCAGATACTGTCGAACACCAAATGCCAGTTTACCGGTTTGGGAAGTTCGAATAATCCGTTTTCCTGAATGAACGTGGCGAATGCCTGCCTGCCTGCAAGCTGAAATCGGCGTCCTCGTTTTTTACCCAGCACCCTTATAAATTGCCCCTCGATGAACTCCACCACCACCCGCTCCACGCTACGGCGTGATACGCCCGAAACGGTCAATTCATCAACGGATACCGACTTTCCTTCGCTGCAAAGCAACATCGTCAGCACTTCCGCCCGTATGGACACCCCGGCTAGACAACGCATGCGCAGTTTTAACAGCGCTGTCCGTTCGAAGGAGGGTGACAGTTTATGACGCTCCACCGTGAATGATTCAGGACTGCCTGTCGGCAGCCACCTTACCCCGTGCAACGCCAGCGACCCATTGAATCTCTTCAATGATCCTGTCACCCCTTTGGGTGCGGTCTTTGCTATTGCCGCAATTCGCTGTTTTGAAATATATGCCGCGTTGGTGCGACACCAATCAAACACCAGCCCCATCAATCTTGGGTCTGTCGCCGCAAGATGTGGCGTGAACACAATGAGCGGTTCGGGGTCCATCAACACATGCTGGTGGCGTCGCACCGATCCTGGGACCCCCAGCTCCGTCCACAGACTCCAGAGCAGATCAACTGCTTTATTTGCCATCAGATTCAATGTTCAATTCCTCGTCAAAATCCGTCACATCAAATCCCAGCCGATTAATAACTGCTTGTCGTCTCTGGGATAGCGAGGCAAATCCAGCGTCTCTGCAACGTCGCGAATGGCCGCCACCTGGTCTTCCGGAAACGGTCTCGCTTTATGCCATCGGTTCTCCTCGGAAATCAAGGCCACCACATCCATATCCAATGTGGGGCGAAACATGATGTCCTGCAGCAACAATGCCGCGCCACCTACAATCGCCAAATCGTAGTGCAACCCGCGTTGTGCGAGGAGTTCCCCCAGCATTTCAAGGGCATCTGTTAGTTCTTTTTTACCTTCCATCCTTAAAATGGTATCCCGAATTCCTGAAAAGTCCACTTTTAAACGACAGTAAGTGTCGCTATAAGCGTTATTTTTTGTCGCAAAATCCGTAGAGTTAAAGCGTGCAGCCGTAAAACAGATTTCATTTTCACCGGGACCGTCCGCTATGTTGTTTTAGATCCATCTGCTGGCTGGAGTAGCTGTTCCAAAATGTTATCCCCTGAAAATATCTGGCAGCACTATGTCTCATACCGTTTGTGCAGCCCAATAGATTAATACCATGTCCTTCTCAGAATTTTCTCAGACCACCAATCGCATCCTCTCGCAGACGATTCTGGGCAATCAGACTCTGAGAACACCTCAGACCACTCTCAGAGACCAGTGGTCTCGGTTAACAGCTCCGCGTCTGAGGTTAACAGCGATGGCGATGTCGGCGTGATCTCATGGGGAACATCAGCTAAAGCTCAGTTCCCACTTTGAGCAGTTCAAGGTATTCGGTGTAGCCGTATGCTCGGTCTCTTTTTTTTCCCGTCGTTTCCTGAAGAATTCCCGCTTGCAACAGACCTTGCACCGCCTTGTTGGCAGTGGGTTTTGTCGTCGATAGCAACTCGACGACTTTTGCAATTGTGATGACGGGATGCTCCGGCAGCATTTCGAACAATTTTGCGGTCATGATGGTAGACTGGTCACTGGCAAGTACTCGATTACGATCCCGACCAATCAGAGAAAATAGATTCTTGGCAAGTGTTGTCGCTTCGGTCGCAATAGTGGACACCGCTTCTAAAAAATATCGCGTCCATCCTTCCCAGTCCCCTTCAGTGCGAACAGCAGCCAGCCGTCGATAGTATTCAGTGCGATGACGTTTGAAAAATAGACTCAAATACAGTAGTGGAACCGGAAGAAGCCGCCAGTGTTCGAGAAGCAACGTAACCAGCAACCTACCGATGCGGCCATTACCGTCGAGGTATGGATGAATGGTTTCAAACTGCACATGGAGCAATCCCGCCCGCACGATCGGATGAAGGTCGTTGTCGGAGTGGATGTACTTTTCAAACTGAGAGAGTAAATCCGCCAACTCTGTATGAGGAGGAGGAACAAAGACCGCATTTCCCGGCCTTGTACCACCGATCCAGTTTTGACTTTTTCGGATCTCTCCAGGCAACTTGTCCTGGCCCCATACTCCTCGCATAAGCCTGCCATGAATTTCATTCAGGAGTCGCATGGATATGGGCAATCCGTCTTCGCGTTTCAATTCGGCACGGGCAAAATTTATGGCATCAAGGTAGTTGCACACTTCTGCTACATCCGGGTTATACGCCTGTTGTCCGGCATCGGCTTCAAACTGCAGCAGATCAACTAAAGTGGCTTGTGTTCCCTCAATTTGAGAAGAGACGACCGCCTCTTTTCGTACGAATCCATAAATGAACCAGTCGATGGATGGCACCATCTCGCTGGCCAGGGACAGCTGAGACAATCCGTGTGCTGCCTGTTGCAAGAGGCCCAGAGTTTCGTCGTCCATTTGCAGCGATGGTTTTTGTGGGGGAAGCGAAAATGGAACAAATGCCGCCACTTCCTCTCCTGCAACAGCCGTTTTATTGTATTTTCCGGTTTTTCTCATGCCAGTCCTCCAACAAAAGAGTTCTTTGCTAACAAAAGTCTCTGGTAAACAATTCTTTACCATGTCGCGTCAAAAGTAAAGTTTTCTTTCCTAGTGGATCAGCCAAAGAAATCCCGCTTTACTTGATTTAATGTAAATATAGGGACGGATCTCGGAAACTCGATTAATTATAGGATTGGCCGAGTCAATTGAACCTGAGAAACACCTCAGGACATCCGTCGTCCTTTAGTTTCACAAGTTGTTTGCTTTGAAGATTCCTTGTGTGTGAAAGACTGTTATGTGGCACACCATATAGTGGTGTTGGACTTGCTTCTCACGAATCACAGAAGTAATTACGTCCCCTGTGTGCCCGCTGAACCAACCGTTTTAAATTTTAATTTAAAACTTTAAAAAAAATAACTGCAAAGCGTAAGCTATTGCAACACAAGCTTCTATTTAGCGTTAACGGTTATATCGTCAATTTGGAATGTAACAGTGTCACTGATGCCTGATTTATTCCACCAGCCCATTAGATAGCCGTATTCAACAAAGTTGTTACCTTCAGAATAGCTAATCAGCTCGCTCGGAGACTGATGATTCTCTACCCACCAGCTTCCAGTGACAGTACTCAGATCATCATCTGTACTGATTAACTTGATACCATCACGCCAGATTTCAAAACTTCCGTATTCGCCAGGTGCAGGTGCTGCTTTCATGTAGATATACATGTCGTGCCATTGACCATCTTGCCATTCCACCGCAGGCTTTTCATTCCCTTCTGAGCGGTATGTATGTCCCCGGTTATCACCATCTGTACCAAGGGGATTTACACCTATGTACATAGATGGCTTTTTGCCACTGCCATCATTTGTGTTCCACATTTCGCTGGCAATGTGCAGTCCCTCATTGAGAATGCCATATTCGCCAGACCATGTGGAAATAAGTTTTTGATTTCCACTCTCAGTATCTGTGTAATCGGTCGGGGTATAAAGCCGATACAAAAAAGACACCTCAGTGACTTGTGGTAAATGAAAGTCTTTTTGGCTCCATGCATGTGAGCCATCACTTTGCAATGTATAGTTAAAAGCCAACACTCTGTTTGATGTGTCTGTAATATCTTCTGCACCAAAATTTGCATAGGCACTGCCTTTCCCCGATCCGCCCCAAAAGCTTGTGTCTTCTGATTCTTCAAAGTCATCTTCAAAAATATAGGTTGCAGCAGAAACACGTTTTGCGCCTTCTGGGATTGTGAGTGTGCCAGTGCTGGGATCTGTCAGGGTGTCGGTGTCTGTAACTGTTGTATTTTGATTCGGCGAACTACAAGCGGCCAGGATAAATGAAGTGATTAAAAGAGCAGCATGTTCCTTTTGCATTGTCAGTTCCTTTCGATACAAAGTGACAGATAAGCATTCTTTTTGCTTGTTCTGTTATTTCCTGTAATTAGTATATGTTCAAATGGTAGCTGTTGCTTGTATTCGGTTGACCTCAATAAAATTATTCCTAAAACTTTGAAAAGTAATTGAAACTTTACAGAGCATCTAAATTGCGTTCACTACTGGCCGAAAGGACGTGTATGCGAAAGTCAAGGTAACTTCAGCTGGCCGGGCAATTTCACAAATTCTTCAGTGGACACAACCTTGCGATCTATCTCGCCAGCGTCAGCTGGTGTCAGCCAGAAAAACACATGCGCCACCCGGAATTCCACGCCTTGCCGCCAAGTGTTGCTCCGTCCCCGTACTCAATTTGAGTCTTTGTTTTTGTCAATTTGAGTCTTTGTTTCATATTGGTCTGGTTTTGAGCATATTCAGTTACTACCATTCTGATTATACACCCGGGGATTTGGTGTGTTCACGTTTCCATCTCTTTAAATCACAACCCCTGTTCGGGTGGCGACATCTGAATTTTTGTTTGAAAGGATTTTAAACATGTCCGATGAAAAAAAATGTCCGGTAACTGGAATGACCGCATCTTCTATTGCCGGTCGCGGTACGTCCAATAAGGACTGGTGGCCCAATCAGCTGAATTTAAAAATACTGCATCAGAATCATCCCGGCGGCGATCCCATGGACAAGGGATTCGATTATGCTGAAGCGTTTAAATCGCTGGATCTGAAAGCCATAAAGAAAGACTTGTATGCGTTGATGACAGATTCTCAGGACTGGTGGCCTGCGGACTGGGGACATTATGGGCCGCTCTTCATCCGCATGGCGTGGCACAGCGCAGGCACCTATCGTACCGGTGATGGCCGTGGGGGCGCTGGAAACGGCACCCAGCGATTTGCGCCGCTCAACAGCTGGCCTGACAACGCCAATCTTGACAAAGCGCGCCGGTTGCTGTGGCCCATTAAACAGAAGTACGGAAAAAAAATTTCGTGGGCGGACTTGATGATTCTCGCAGGCAACTGCGCCCTGGAATCAATGGGGTTTAAAACCTTTGGATTTGGCGGCGGCCGGGCTGATGTGTGGGCGCCAGAGGAAGATATTAACTGGGGTAACGAAAAGGAATGGCTAGGGGATGAACGATACGCAGGTGAACGCGATCTCGACAATCCTCTGGCCGCTGTTCAGATGGGCTTGATTTATGTGAATCCCGAAGGGCCAAACGGCAATCCCGACCCCGTAGCCTCCGGCGTTGATGTGCGTGAAACCTTTGCGCGCATGGCCATGAACGATGAGGAAACCGTGGCGCTGGTGGCAGGCGGACATACCTTTGGCAAGTGTCATGGCGCAGGGGACGCTGCGCATGTGGGGCCGGAACCGGAAGCGGCGCCCATTGAAGAACAGGGCCTGGGATGGAAAAGCAGTTATAAAAGCGGCAAAGGCGGTGACACCATCACCAGCGGTATTGAAGGCGCGTGGAAGGCGAACCCCACCAAATGGGACATGGGGTATCTGAATGTTCTGTTTAAATATGAATGGGAATTGGTAAAAAGCCCGGCGGGAGCCAATCAGTGGCAGGCCAAAGATGTTGAAGATGCCGATATGGTAGTGGATGCCCATGACCCGACAAAAAAGCACCGTCCCATGATGACCACCGCGGACATGTCGCTGCGCTACGATGCGAAATTCGAACCCATTGCCCGCAGGTTCCAGCAAAATCCCGCTGAATTTGAAGATGCATTTGCCAGGGCATGGTTCAAACTGACCCACAGAGACATGGGACCCAAATGTCGTTACCTGGGAGCGGAAGTACCAAAAGAAGATTTGATTTGGCAGGATCCGATTCCCGCAGTGGATCACAAATTGATCGATCACAAAGACATTGCAGCTCTGAAAGGCAAACTCCTTGAATCAGGCCTGACCATCTCACAGCTTGTTTCCACGGCGTGGGCGTCCGCTGCCTCATTCAGAGGTTCCGATAAACGGGGCGGCGCAAATGGCGCACGTATTCGACTGGCTCCCCAAAAGGATTGGGCGGTAAATAATCCAGCGACCCTGAAAACGGTGCTCGAAAAGCTTGAGGCCATTCAAAAAGAATTTAACAATGCACAGTCCGAAGGGAAAAATATTTCTCTTGCTGACCTTATTGTGTTGGGTGGATGCGCAGCGGTGGAGCAGGCCGCGAAGAATGCGGGACTCGCCATCGAGGTGCCGTTTACGCCCGGTCGAATGGACGCGTCACAGGAACAGACCGACGTGGAATCGTTTGCCGTCCTGGAACCTGAATCCGATGGATTCCGCAATTTCCTTAAAATGAAATTCACAGTATCTGCAGAAGATATGCTGATTGACAAGGCGCAGCTCCTCACCTTGACCGCACCGGAGATGACAGTACTGGTTGGCGGTATGCGCATGCTGGGCGCCAACACCGATCAATCTGCCAATGGTGTGTTCACCGATAAAAAGGAAACGCTCTCCAACGACTTTTTCGTGAATCTGCTCGATATGAACAACGGTTGGAAGCCATCCCAGGCCAATAAAGATATTTTTGAGGTATTCGACCGCAAAAGCGGCAAAGTCAAGTGGACCGGTACGCGTGTGGATTTGATATTCGGATCCAATTCGCAACTGCGCGCTCTTGCTGAGGTATATGCGTGTGAGGACGCAAAAAATAAATTCGTCAAAGACTTTGTAGCCGCCTGGACCAAAGTGATGAACCTCGACAGGTTTGACCTGAAAGCATGAAAGAACGCTAAAAAATATCTGATTCTTCTTCAACATGGTGGCGTCATTTAAGCCAGGCTTTGTCTCAAAAGGGTGTTGAGCCTTTGGATTGCCTGGTTTTGCCCCTATCTGTTGAATCCATCGGTTTCACATCGCCCGGGATGGCCACAATCGCGCCAACCATGACACCATGAGGCACCGGAGCAACCCCAATGCCGGAGAGTCTGAATCCTTTCGCCGTGACCGTGGCGGAATATGACCCTTTCCTTGAGCTATTCGAGGTGTTCTGAATCGTTGTGTTTAAGCGGTTTCTAAAAGCTGTGCAAAAAGAATTACCCCGGTATTTGTGCAGTAAAGCGACAATTTGAGGGAAAAGTGGTGAAGATACAGGAAAAATACCCCAGCTCA
>JBNKCR010000105.1:0-215078 GCA_050287845.1 Polyangia bacterium | reverse complement strand
CTGACTGAGCTGGGGTATTTTTCCTGTATCTTCGCCACTTTTCCCTCAAATTGTCGCTTTACTGCACAAATACCGGGGTAATTCTTTTTGCACAGCTTTTAGAAACCGCTTAAACACAACGATTCAGAACACCTCGAATAGTGTCCCAGTACATCAATCAAGGTGGAATCAAGAAGCGCAGTTTTTTCAAGAGAGCCGGAATCTGAATGATGAACTGTCTTCCCATCCGGGTCTGTCGGTTAGAGTCCCGTACAGAACCAATCTGTCCCGCAGGTTTCACCTTCATCACAAGGCAGTTGCGCATCGCACATGCGACTGCAACACAGTCTCACTTTTTCGCATATTCCCGGGCCTGTTGGGCGAATGCGCCGTTGGGCCAGGTATTGAGATATCTGGAAACCCATGTCTGGCAGGTGGCATTCCGTCCATCAAGACACGCGGCAGTAAACGCCAGTGCAGTGATTTAGTGCCGGTGCGGGGCGAATAGGCCGAAAGTGAACCACAGAGGGGCGCCAGCACCTCCAATGCGCTATCGTACTGGCTTTGCCGAATCAGTAAGATGATCGGCAGGTTGTCAATTAGGGTGTAGCACAGAACCCGTCTGTTCCGCAGGTTTCCCCCGCATCGCAGGGCAATTCCGCATCGCACATGCGGGGAGGGAGCGGAACAGAGAAAACGAGTGTTCGAATGGTCTTCCCGGTGGCGTCCTTCACCTCATGGACCCAGACCAGTCCCGGTTGCCCAACAACAGCTGGCTTTCCCGAATATGCATCATACGGTTCAGTAAAAACACTCGACGGTAATAGCCGTTGAGGCTCCCGGGCCACCGCGAGTGGGAATCCAACGATCCACTGTGTATCCGGTTCCACCAGGTATCCCCAGTTTCGGTAGAGTATCGTGTGATTGATTGCATGATAATATACCTCTTCCGATGGAAATGCATATACGTTCAGACTCGCCAGACTTTTGTCGAACCGCTGGCCGAATGCAGCGGGCATGTAACTGATGGACCAGATATATTCTTCAGCTGGGAACAACCAGTTATATGATGCCTCATAATAGCCGCAATGGAGCGTATCATTTGCGCTGACATCCAATGCGCACAATGTGCAGTTTGCGGTGTACCAGACCACATCGGTACTCGCCACCAACTGACTTCCAAAACCGCTAGTGTCTCCATAACATACACCCCCGGGCAACGTAACCGTCATCGCGGAAGCCGCAATCGCCACCTCAGGAGTTGCACTGGCGTCCAATAAAATGCGCCACGCATCATCAGACTCATTGGTAAAATAATACAGATAGTCCCCAACCAGGCTTAAACTGTCCCAATCGACTCCGGAAGGCAATACGACGGGCGTGGACGCCTGGAGCGTGGATGAAATCGTTATCACTTTCACCGAATCGCCTTTCAGCGCGACAACAGCAAGTGCCCCACTGGAGCCAGTGTCCGTCATTCCCACGAACTTTATTTCAGTTCCCACTTCCGACGCAAAAACTTCGGTTGAAGTATTCGTCGCAAGGTTAACCTGAACCAACCGTTGTCCGGACAGGGGATTTTCCAGTGCATCCTGTTGAGGGCTCTGTACCATATACAGGTCGTCGTCGACGAGCGTCATGTTCTTCACTTCACGTTCCACTACAGCTTCAACACAACGGCCAATTTCATCACACCGCGGGACGCAAGTACCATTCACCCCGCAAACTTCGCCGTCTTCGTCGCAGCCACATCCCGTCATGGCTGTCACATCTTCCCATCCCGTATTACCGGCTTCCAACTCGGTGGCGACAGAGGTCGCAGTATCTATTGGATTCGTTGTAACCGTATCTATTGGATTCGTCGTAACCGTATCTATTGGATTCGTTGTAACCGTATCCACAGGATTCGTATTGCCCGTACCAACCGTCGTGTCTGAACCGGTGGCTGTTTCGCTGTCCCTGCCATGCAGTCCGTCCGCATCCACCGTCACATTGTCACACCCCAGAACAACCAGCCCCAGTAAAATAAGTTTTACGATCGTTTTCATTGAAGTCATCTCGACACACCCCTTTCAAGATTGTTAATTCGTCATCAGCCAGATGTTCTATACAGTCCACTTCACATGTCCGGCTCATCAGACAAGTGTCGTCGCCAAACAGAACTGATCAACACAGTCTCACTTTTTCGCAAATTCCCGGGCCTGTGGGGCGAATGCGCCGTTGGGCCAGGTATTGAGATATCTGGAAACCCATGTCTGGCACTCGATTTGCTGGTCGTTGAGACACGCGGCAGTAAATTGCAATGCCGTAATCTGGTGCCGGTGACGGGAGGATTCCGATGGAAGTGAACGGCGAAGGGGCGCCAGCACATCCAATGCGCTATCGTACCGGCTCTGGCGAATCAATGTTCGGGCCCGCAGAATGCGAACCTCCACTATCCGGTGGCGTTGGGCTTTCTGAAAGGATTGGAGAAATCGATCACTCCAATACAATACTCCAACGTTGTCCTTCTGGCGAAAAGCAATGCGCACTTTTCGAAACAACGCGTCCTCGGCAAACTGCCCCTTCGGGTATACCGACAGATACTCTTCAAACATTTTCGACGCGGCCGACAGCATCCCATTGGTCAGCGCCCGGTGCGCGTTGTCAAAGAGCAACACCTCGTCGCTGCCAATGTCCACATTCCTTCCGAGTATCTTTTCCCCAATGCCGCGGCGCTCCAGTACAGGCTCGCCCGTTCCCGAATCTTCTTCGGTCGATATCGGTTCAGATGCCATCAGATCCATATCAGAGACAACTTCATCCGAAACGACGTTCCCTGCTTGTGCCTCAGGCAGTTTCGCTGCCCGACCACTTTTCCCTTCTTTTTCGAGCGGTACAGATGACGCGCCGGCGCCATTGCTTTGGGGAGTACAGAAAGTGTGACTGTTACCGGCGTCGATAAACCGCGCACTGTCCCGGAATGTAGTTCTGACCCTGCCTTCGTCCACCGTAACCCGAACACATTCGGTATTCTCCTGCTTTTCAACAGAAAACCGGGTTCCCACCACATGAACAGTGACTTCGCCGGACACCACCTCCAATGTTTCATCACGCTTCAGCTTCGATACCGAAAAAGTAGACTTGCCATAACTGAGAAAAAACCGAAGCTGCCGCGACTGCAACCGTTCCAGCTTGAGCCGACTCCGGGACGCCATCCCTATCCGGTGTGTGCCAACACGGATGGAAAGATGACTATCACTCCGTGTCTGGAGCACTTGCCCCTCCCGGAAAACGGAATCCAACGTCACGGACGTTTCTTCGTCGAGAGACACCTCCCCCTCCAGATTAACCACCGTCACCCGGTTAACTTCTTCTTCCGATTCAGCGGGCCAGAACACAAACAGAAGCGTCAGAACGCCCAGTGTTGCGGCCACCCCCATCCCCCATCTGAATGATGCCCGCATAATAGGCTTTTGAGTCGCTGATAATCGGGTCTCCACTCCTCTGGCAATCCGCCGGGCGCACTCCGGGGACAGCGTTGTATGGCGATACGAATCCGCAAGCTGCTGAACGATCTGTTTTTTCTCTTTCACAGTGAGTTCACCCATGGTGTTTCATCGTCCATTTCTCAATAAACGCCGCCCGCGCATATCGAAGCCTGCTGGCGACAGTCCCTTCAGCAATTTTCAGTATCTGTGCGATTTCGCTTCTGGAGTGCCCTTCCAGATCGTGCAGTAACAGAACCTCCACCCATTTCAGCGGCAGGGCAGCCAGAACCCCACGCATTTCAAACTCGCTGCCCTGAACGGCGTCGTAGCGCAACTCCGAATCGCAATCATCATCTTCAAAAATATCCGCATATGCTTCCCGGACGCATAGCACCCGTCTGACCCAACTGCTGCGCCGGAAATTCGCCACATGGCGCCTGGTAATCTGAAACAGATACGCCGACAGCATCGGTTCTCTGCACGGAGGGTCCTTTTTCTTCAGTACCGTGACAAACACATCCTGTGTAATTTCCTCCGCATTGGCAGCGTCGAGCCCCAAAAACAGAGACCAGCGATATACACGTTCCGCGTACTCGCCAAAAAATGCATTAAAATCCGTATGTTCTGCGTATCGCTGAGTTCTCTTCATCAATTCAGTCGGTCACAAATCTGATGTATGCAGTTCTCACTTCATCGACTCTGAACCATTGTCCGACCGAACGAGAGGACTTCGATGATCTCACCGCGCCTTCAACTATGATTCGGTCCTATGGACGTTCCGGGTTCTCTCTCATCTCTGTAATGTGAAAGAATGTCGTTTCTGATCAAAAATAAAAAAACAATCCCGCATTTGCTGAAAAATGAAACAATCCAATCCGTCGCTGGGGACCATCTTCAACCACAACACGCCGTGCACGCGGAAATACTGCTGCCCCGCCGCTGACATAAATTCCCAGAAATGGAGTCAAATTCATCGATGCAAGCGGAAACAATCCGGTCCCCATGTCCACAAACAGCGCCGTCGTGGCGTCCCGAACATCCGACCGCACCACTTCCCAATACCGGAATACCACCAGGGACTGTACGGCCAGCACCAGACGCTTCCACTGGAAAAAAGCGCCCGCCCCCAACCCCATACTCGCCGACCGGGTATCAAAGGGCCTTGGGCCAATTCTGAAATTGGAATCCCCCTCCATTGTACCCCGAATCACAAACCCAATCATGCGCCGCCGCAGAGAAAAGGTCATCGTCAGCTGTGGGGCGATATTTCCCCGGGTAAACCAGTCTGCCCCGATGGCAACACCCGAAAATATCGTCAGATCATGGCATTGGGCGCCACCGATACCAAATCGCTTCGTACAGTTTTCCGGATTCAATTCCCCCAGGTCCATGGTCATTTTCAGATGTTCCAGTCGTTGCTCACAGATTTCGTCGTCGTCTTTCGTCACTGAACGTTCCGCGTGGAGATCGACTTTTTCAGTGCGCACCACATCATTGCCATCTGCAGCGCCGTTCATCCCCGGCATCATCGCGGGCAAATCATCGACATCTTCGTCCTCAGGAAAAGGCAACCCATCCCGGGCATCATCTGACGGATTGACCGAAGCTGCCGGCGAAATCCGAATCCCGACATAGTCCAGCACCATGTTGTCTACCAGCAGTGCAAATGTTTTCAGTTTGTGCTTTGCCCGGGTCACTTCAACGAACCCTTCCGGGCTGATCGTCCACTGAATCTCCCGCTGCCGTGTCTCAGAATTGTCTCCTTCCGTGGACTGCGCGGCAGGTTGCACCCGGAGATACAATTGCCCGTCATCCACGGCCAGATACAATGCGATCACTCCGCTCCCGCCCAAAAGAATGGACTGGTCACTGCACGAAATCACCGCAGACAGATGCGCCACCGACAGCTCAACGTTCACGTCGTCCACAAACTGCGCCAACTCCCCTGCTGAACCTTCTGTACATACCGAAAGCACCACAGGAACTTTTGACGACATCGCACTGGCCGATATGGACTGCAATAGACAGACAGCAATCACCCCAAGTATTCTGAAACCGGTCGCAACCCTCAATTTTCCCATGTACCCTCACATGTTGGTCCGTATCCGAACAGATTCGATTATTGTACCCAACCGCCATAGAGAACCGGTACTGAATACATCGGAATCCCCCTGAAATCAATATCGGCCCGAAGGTTTCGGCATAGCCCATTGTAACCGTTTCAATCCATTTGAAGCGCTTTCAATATTTCGTCCGGAACCTGCTTGAGCGGTTTGAATGTGATACGGTTGATGGCGGCATGAACCGTTTTGGCAGTACAGCAGAGCGTGTGGGAATCATCGGCCAGATGCACCGAATACAATACCGTATAACTGGATTTCTTTTTTATGGCGCCTTCAACGCAAACCGTAATTTCGTCACCAAAACGCAGAGGGACCTTGAAATCCGCTTCTGCATGCACCAGCGGCAGAATATACTCCCCCCCCTGAATCGACTTTGGCAAATCAACTCCCGCGGCCATCAGCAGTTCAAAATATGCATCATGGCAATACTCCAGAAACCGGGGAAAATAGACAATTCCTGCCGCGTCGATGTCCTGAAGCTTCACAACCCGTTTAACAGAATAAATCGTCATACAGATGCCATATCACAACTCCCGAAAAACCGAACCTGCAATCAGAACTCCAATACGTAATCCGACCACTTCAGGGAACAAATTTCCAATTTCATTTCACTTCGCCTGTGCTATAGAACAGCGATGTTCGAAGGAAAAAACATTTCGGTCGTTGTACCAGCATATAATGAAGCAAATCTGATAGAACAGACCCTGGCGTCGATTCCCGACTATGTGGATCACATCTGTGTGGTGGACGATGCCAGCGTGGACGCCACAGTGAAAAAAGTATCCGGATATGCCGATTCCCGCTTGCTACTCATCTCGCACGCCATGAATCAGGGGGTGGGCGCCGCAATCATCACCGGATATCGAGAAAGTATCCGGTGGGGTGCCGATGTGGTTGCGGTGATGGCTGGCGACGCGCAGATGGACCCGACAGATCTCGAAAATGTGATTTTGCCCGTGGTCCGCGACATCGCCGACTACTGCAAAGGGGACCGATTGTCATGGAAGGGAGTTCACCGGGTCATGCCGTTGCTCCGCTTTCTGGGAAATCATGCCCTCAGTCTCATTACTCGCCTCGCCTGCGGCTACCAGGACATCCGCGATTCTCAATGCGGCTACACAGCGATTTCGGGGCAAATCCTCCGAAAACTGAACTTATCCAGGATATATACCCGATATGGTTTCCCCAACGACCTGCTGGCCCATCTCTACACCGTGCAGGCGCGGCTTGCCCAGGTTACCGTCCGCCCGGTGTACGGGGCCGAAAAATCCGGAATTTCGTTGTACACCGCTTTTTTCCGCGTTCCACGGGTGCTGCTTCGGGCATTTGTTTATCGGCTTCGACACCGGCCTTCCCGACTGGATAAAGTGGCGTCCACCTCTGTCGAACGCGCATGACCTCCCGCCGCCGCCGCCTTGGATTCGTTACCACATCATTTCCGCGATATGCCGGCGATTTTGCGGGAAATTTCGTGTACCACATGGCCGAAGCCTTCGCGGATGCCGGATATGATATTGATGTGATCGTCCCTGAAGCACCGCCAATACCGAACACCCAATTGCCCCCAGTCTCCATCGCGGATGGGGGACAGCGCAGCGACGAATGGCTTCAGGTTCACCGGGTCCGCTACATGTTTTTGCCGACCCTGCAGAAACTGTGCTTCGCTGACGGGACCCCCGAAAATCTCAAACAATCCCCCCTTCTGGCAGGACTCGCCATCCCACTCATCACCCGCATGTGGCAACGCATTGAACAGCTCTCTTTTTGCTGGGACGCCGTCGTCAGCCATTGGCTGCTGCCCAGCGCACTCATCGCGCCTCGGGTTCCCGACTTCAGAATTCCCCACATCGCAATTGCCCACTCCGGGGATGTCCACCTCCTGAGCCGTCTTTTCGGAAAATCCGTTTTGAGTGCGGCGATTGCAAGACGTTGCGATGTCATCAATTTTGTCTCGCGGCAGCTGAAAGCAGAGTTCATGGACTGTCTGCCGGCGCATGTAACACCGACCTGTGCAATGCATGTCACACCGATGGGCATTCCCCCCATTTCCTGTACGCTTTCCAGAGACACAGCCCGCAGACAGCTGGGTTTTACTGATTTCACCGTTCTTTTTGTGGGACGTCTCAGTCCTATAAAAGGAGTCACATATCTTATTGATGCCCTCCAGGATTTCAACGGCACACTTGTCGTGGCGGGCGGCGGCGAATCCAGATCACAGCTGGAGGATCAGTGTCGCCGCAAGAATATCTGCGCACGATTTGTCGGCACCGTTCCAGCGGAACAGCGCGACCTGCTTTTTCGGGCCGCAGATGTGCTGGTGCTGCCATCCATCCAACTTTCCGACGGGCGGCACGAGGGGGCACCCGCCATCATTGCAGAAGCGATGCAGGCTGGTATTCCGGTGATTGCAACCCGTACCGGCGGCATTCCCGAAAGAATCCAGCACATGCAAAATGGCCTGCTGGTCCCCGGAGGAAACGCAGGTGCTATCCGGGAAGCACTCGAATTTATCCAAGGAAATCGAGAACACACCCTCCGTCTGACCACCGCTGCCAAACGGCAGATACAGCATCTGAGATGGAATTTGCTGATTCACACTTTTATTGATATGTTAAACAGTCCACGTGAACCGGTACCCCGAAGGCACTGAATACGTATCGGTTGTGGCAGCCGTATCCGGCGGTTGAACCGATGCACAGGGTAGAATGAATGGAGAATTGGACAGGTACTGTCATTGAAATGTTGACGGATTGCCCATTCACCATTATGAAAAGCAAACTGCACCTAGCTTTTAAAGCAAACTGAAAGCGAGAATATCATGACAAAGAAAGTCCGGCTTTTTGACAAAAGAGTAGTGGAAAGAAATGTGGACAAGGGACTGATTAACCAGAACGATATAAACGAATATCTGCAGAGCCTTCCCGATATGGAAAATGAGAGCGAACTTTTACTGCTGGACACCGAAGAAAAGGAAGAAGCCGAAGAAAAGGAAGAAAAGGAGTCGGAAGACACCTCGTATAGCTTTGACGCTCCAGAAGAAGATGGCCCTAAAAATGTGTATGATTTTTAAAAGAGGGGAATTCAGATGAGCTGTAAATGTGAAAATGACCATGTTCAGGATGTAGACAGCGCCAATTCTGATCCCGAATTTCCAATAGACTTCAATACGTTCATACTGTCACTGAGCTCTTCCGCAGCGTTTCATCTGGGCTTGACCCCGCGACCAGATCGGAACAACTGCTGTACCAATCTGCCAATGGCCCGACAAACCATCGATATTCTTCATTTGCTTCAGGAAAAAACCAAAAACAATCTGACTGGCGAAGAAGAGCGACTCCTCGAAGACATCATCGACAATCTTCAGATAAAGTACGAGAATATCAAGAAGCAATGCGGCTGTCTGTGAAACGGTCGCCCGGTATTCTTCTGTTGTGCCTGTGCACAGCGGCCTGTCGCCCTGTTCAGAACGATCGACCTGAACAGGTGCCAGTTCCCCCCGCAGTATCCGAATCGCCCTCCGGTGAGGGTGTAAAAGTGATATATCCCAATGTCCCCGGCTCTTTTGTGGCAACGACCCGAAAAGTGAAGCCATCGGTCGTGAATATTTTCACCGCGGCAGTGGTTCGCGACCAGCCGCGCAGCGGATTTTCTCTCTTCGAGAATCTCTTTGGCGGGCCACACAGGGAGCGCATCCAGCGGTCTCTCGGGTCTGGCTTCATCATTGATGCACAGGGATATGTGCTCACCAATTACCACGTAATTCGTGGGGCACAGCAGATTGTTGTCCAACTGGCTGACAAGCGTCAGGTACCTGCCACGCCGGTGGGAATCGAGCCGGGTATCGATGTGGCATTGCTCCATATCGATGCGGACCGGCTCCACCCCATCACAATGGGAGATTCAGACAGACTGGAAGTGGGTGAGTGGGTCATGGCCATCGGCAATCCTTTTGGCCTGTCTCACACGGTGACAGCGGGCATTGTCAGTGCAAAGGGCCGCAACTGGCAGGATATTGGCGCCCAGTCGGCCAGTGACGGCGGATATCAGAACTTCATCCAGACCGATGCATCCATCAATCCGGGAAATTCCGGAGGTCCATTGGTCAACGTATCCGGAGAAGTGGTGGGAATGAATACTGCCATCACTGCGGAAGGACAGGGCATCGGCTTTGCCGTTCCGGTGAATATGCTTAAAACCATCCTGCCACAGCTGAAACGCTCCGGACGTGTGCTGCCTGCATGGCTCGGGGTTGGCATTCGCGACCTCGACGAACGTGTTTCCCAGCTCACCAGCGCCGGCAACGGCGTCCTTGTCACTGAACTGTACAAAAATGGACCCGCTTATCAATCCGGGTTACAGGAAGGCGACGTCATCGTAAAATTCAACGACGTCGAGGTCACAGACTCGGCAATGCTGGCCTGGATGACTGCCACTGCGGGAATTGGGAACAAAGTGACTCTCGATATTATGCGAGACAGGAAACTGCGGAAAATTGAAATCGAAGTCCAGGCCAAACCTTTTGGCAACTGAACGAAACGCTTCCCGCCACAAATTCAAAAGACGTCCTGCTATCAACCTGTTTTGGCCAGAAGAGACTCCCGAAGTTGCGCGCGACTTCGTTTCAGGCGGGATTTCACAGCATCTTCGGACATATTGTACCGCTCCGCCAGTATTGTAATCGGCTCTTCGTTCATATCGTGATCCAGAAGCAGACTCCGGTTGGGTTCCCCCAGCGTCGCCACTTCATCCAATACCTGTTGAAAACTCTGGGACATCATCAACGACCACTCCTGGCTGGGGTCATCGTTCTGAAAAGCACCGTCTCCACCACCTGCGTCAAAAGATGAATTAATACTGGGATCATTCTTCTTTCCACGTCGCAATCGGGAACAGGAGGTCACAACAATCCGCCGAAGCCAGGGTTCAATGGGGGCATCCCCTCGAAAGGTTTCCAATTTGGAAAACGCCGTAAGCATCGCGTCCTGAAATGCATCTTTGCCCAGGGTGCTGTCGCGACAGTAAAATACAGCAAAATCAGACAATCGTTTTGAAAAACAGTTGGCTATCTGAATGAAGAGAGAATCGTCCGGAGTACTGGTACGAATAATCTCTGCAAAATCAGGACAACGGGTGGTGCCGCTCTTTTTCAATTCATATTCAAGTTTCTTTTTATTTTCAGACATCGACATGGCGACAAAATAAAGCATCATATGGAAGGTGTCTATGCCGGAACACAAATTTTTCTATCCTTGAAAGCATCCAGCGTTGCGCTAGAATAATACAATAATGTACTTTTAGTGAGAGCAAAAGTACATTATTGTTTCAAAAATCACATTGTGAACATTTTTGTATTATATACTTTTATCACAGACAAAAGTGTGCTAGCTACCCAAGCGCTATGACTGATACCAATTTTACTCAGGAACAATATCACGCCCTTCACGTTATCGCGTCCGACCTTGCCAAGCCCGGTCCGTTCGATCCGGCATTGCAGCAAACCCTGAACCAGATGCAGGAGTATCTCGGAGTGGAACGGGGGATGGTCACCATTTTCAGAAGGGATATCGACCAGATTCATACCATCGCCGGCAACCAGATGGATGAAGAAGCGACCGAGCGGGCCAGATATCGGCCGGGAGAAGGCATTGTTGGTCGGGTTTTTCGATCTGGAAAGCCCATTGTCGTTCCCCGCGTCGATCAGGAACCACTTTTTCTTAACCGATCCGGCACACGAAACGATATTGATGTTTCGCAATTGTCATTCATCTGCGTACCAATCTGTTTCGGCCAGGATGTGGTGGGGACCCTTTCGGCGGATTTTAACGCGCGTACCGCTGCTGCACTGGAACTGGACTTAAAACTGTTGGAATCCATTGCCAATCTCATCGCATCCCGGGTGGAACGACGGCGGATCATGGAGGAGAATAAGCGTCTCAAGGATCCGGATGCCCTTGACAGCCACCATAGTATCATCGGATCGTCTGATGCGATCAAACACGTCCGACAATTGATTTCGCAGGTGGCGGATTCACGGACATCGGTGTTGCTCACTGGTGAAACCGGTACGGGGAAAGGGTTGATTGCCCGGGCGATTCATCGAATCAGTCCGAGGAAAGACCAGCCATTCGTGCACCTCAACTGCGGTGCCATTCCGGAACACCTCATCGAGAGCGAACTTTTCGGGCACGAAAAAGGCGCATTCACCGGCGCAGTGGCAGCTCGGGAAGGTCGATTTGAAGCCGCCAGAAACGGTACAATATTCCTGGACGAAATCAATTCGCTCCCGGCCCAGGCGCAGGTGAAGTTACTCAAGGTGATTCAGGATAGGGAGTTTGAGCGGGTGGGGTCCAGTAAAACCACTCATACCAATGCACGAATTATCACTGCCACCAATAAAGATCTGGAAAAAGAAGTTGAATCCGGCACCTTTCGGGCCGACCTCTATTATCGCCTCAATGTGTTTCCGATTCTGATACCGCCATTGCGGAACAGAGGCGCGGACATCATGCTGCTTACCGACCATTTCATCAGTCGATATGCTGAAGAAATGGGCAAAACAGTGGAACGGATTGATACACCTGCTATTGATTTATTCATGTCCTATCATTGGCCCGGCAATGTCCGGGAACTGGAAAATGCGGTGGAGCGAGCCGTGCTGCTCGCAGAGGCGGGGGTGATCACCACCAAGTGTCTGCCTCCCTCCCTTCAGATGAAAGCAGTGGAAAGCCGCACCGAAAAACGGGGACGCCTGGAGCAACTGGTCGCTGTATACGAAATGGGACTCATCAAGGACGCGCTCAAGGATGCCGAAGGCAATCAGACAAAAGCTGCGGAATTTCTGGAAACCACGAAACGGATTATTCAGTACAAAATTAAGAAATACGATATTGATTACCGGCAGTACCGAAAAAATACCGCATTCGAATAATTACCCACCCCTTCCACCGGCGCATACGCACGAAACGGCAGCTCTCGCCGGCAGGCCAATTTGTTGGCGAACACTGTGCCGTTACTGAATCCGGTAAGAAATACGCGATCCGGTTCAATACAATATCCACTTTTCAAGTCCGCAACCAATTCTTCCATGAAAGGATTAAATTGAACATCAATGACACGTTAACAGATGTGTCCGGCTCTATGCAGCAAGGAATGAATCCGAAACTGAATGGTTCTCATAAATGGCGGGAACCTGAATATCGATACCCGGAGGTCATAATGGGAATTCTGAACTGGTTGGGAATTACTGGCGACTGTGAAAAAGATCCGGTGGAATTGAGCGATTCGAACTTTATTGAAGAAGTACGTCGTTCCAATATCCCCGTACTGGTTGACATCTGGTCCAACGGATGCGCGCCGTGCATGCAGCTGGTACCCACTATCAAACGATTGGCTTGCAAGTACGAAGGAAAAGTCAAGGTGGCCCAACTGAATGTGGGCAAAGGACAGAAAACCGTTGGAAAACTCGGTGTCCGCGGGACGCCGACCGTACTTTTTTTTAAAAATGGAAACATTGTGGAACGTGTGGTTGGCGTCCGCGGCCAGCATTATTTTGAGGAAATCATCGAGACAGATCTGATTGACCATAGCGAAGCAAATGCAGGGGAGAAAAGTGCATGAACCAGCTGAAGGAAAAATGGAAAACGCTGACGCCCGAAAAAAGAAAAACAATTAAGCGAACACTGGGAGTGCTCGTTGGGGCCGCTGCCGGATTCGCTTACTACACATTTGTCGGCTGTGCCAGTGGCGGTTGTCCAATCACCTCCAATCCATGGATTTCAACGGGATGGGGCGCCGTGATTGGCCTCACAGCATCCTATTGAGAGTTGCATAAAGGAAGTAATCATGAACGATTTGGCATTATACGGTATCATTCTGGGAGTATGGTTTATTCTGCAGTTGTGGGTGTTTCCCAAACTGGGAATCCCAACCTGTATGTCGGGTGCCTGTCGGGTGCCCCCCAAATCCCCGAAAAAGACGCAGGCCCCCGACAGCAAGTACGAAGGTCAAATTGATCTTGTAAATAGAGAGAGTTAATTGTGTCCCTGGATTTACTCACAGTTTTCGGTGCCGGTGTTCTCACCTTTTTCACCCCGTGTGTGCTGCCACTGATACCCATATACCTGGCGGCACTCACCGGGGGAAGCGTCGTTGGCATGTCCGGCCGGGAGAAAGGCCGTCTGCTCATCCGTGCTTTTCTCTTTTCGGTCGGGTTCATCAGTGTGTTTACTGCAATGGGATTCGGTGCATCGAGCATTGGGGCGTTTCTCAGTGGGCACAAAACAGCAATGCAGGCAGTGGGCGCGCTCATCGTTCTCGTTTTCGCCCTGAAGTTTATCGGACTGATTCAAATTCCGTTTCTGGATCGGGTTGTCCGGGCAGATGATTCGAGGCTCAGTCAGCGATTCGGCGCAATCAGCGCCTTCCTGATGGGAATTGTGTTTGCTGCCGGGTGGTCTCCCTGTGTGGGGCCGGTGCTGGGGTCCATTCTGACATACACTGCGTCCGCTGCGGCAAGCCCGGGAGAGGGCGCAATATATCTTTCTGTGTACGGATTTGGCTTTGCATTGCCATTGCTGGTCACTGCCGCATTCGCAGAACTGGGCATGCGCGTGATTGGCCGAATTTCTCCCTATCTGCCCAGAATCGAAAAAGGCATCGGTATTGTCCTGCTGTTCATTGCCGGCATGCTCGCGCTCGATGTATTTCAGGCCACCAGTTATCCAGAGAACAGCGAACGGGCGGACACTGCGGAGTCGATAATGATGGCGCACAAAAGCGGGCTGCCGGTGATGGTGGAATTTTACAAAGAAGATTGCGCCATATGCCAGCGCATGAAGCCAACCATCGAAACCATCACCAACCAGTGTGATGAACGCGGGGTTCATGTGAAAACGGTGGATATCGGAAAGCCGGAGAACCGGGACATGGTCCGGAAATACAATCTGGTTGGCGTACCGACATTTGTGTTTCTGGATGACAGTGGACTGGAAACCGCCCGACTCGTGGGCGAACAGACAGAAGGCAACCTGAAGCAAACCATCTCTGTGCTGCGTGGCGAGCCCTGTCCCGGTGTGGCCCTGCTCACACCGGATGAATGGAGTCCCGGAAACCCTCCCACCAGCAACTGCAATATCTGAATATTTTCGCTCCGACAGACCGTCAGGAACCTTCGAAGATCTGAAACTCCAGGTCGCCGGCCCCATCCCCTTTCAGTTCAAGGATCACTTCCCCGGGATATGGGACACCTTCAATCACCACTTTCGGATCCCATAGATTAACAAACGATCCATTTCCACTATTCGTATTGGTTCTGTCCGTCCAGAACCATTGAAACGGCACGGGATTCTGTTCAGAGACATCACCCTGAGCCAGGGCAATTTCGTACGACTTCGTCCAGGTGTTTTCAGGAATAATCCGATAGCAGCCCTTATTCAGGACCGTGCTTCGGTTTGCATCTCCAAGCCCCATGGTCTCCGATGGCGTACAAGGCGTACCGTCGGTATCCGTATCCGTATCCGTGCCCGTGTCCGTGCCCGTGCCCGTGTCTGTGTCCATATCCGTGTCCGTGTCTTTATTCGCATCCGGACCGGTGTTTGTGTCCGTGTCCGCATCGGCATTCGCATCCATACCCGTATCGCCGGAATCGGATACAGGCAAAGCAGTATCGGATCCCGTATCTGAGCCGGTATCCGCATCAATGTCCGTTATGGCAGTATCAATATCCGCATCGGTATCGGTGTCCGTATCCGTGTCCGTATCCGTATCGGTATCGGTGTCCGTATCCGTGTCCGTGTCCGTATAGGTGTCTGTATCCGTATCCGTGTCCGTGTCCGTGTCCGTGTCCGTGTCCGTGTCCGTATCGATATCCGTATCCGTATCGATATCCGTATCCGTATCCGTATCCGTACTGCGGTCGGTTTCCCAGACAACAGGTGGCCGCGACGTAAGCTCCGCTTCAACACACCCAACCGCTGTACACAGTACCAACCCTGTCAGTGCAATTTTCAAAGTGCCCATATGAACTCCTTCACCCCCAAAGGTTCCCATATGACTATAATATTACATTTATAATACAATTTGTACAAAATTCGTACGCAGACAAGATATTAAAAAAAACATCAGGCAAATAGTGAAAATCAGAAGATGAGAACGTTGAACGTCAGAACTGTTTTTTTGAATCAAGCAAAATGGTCACCGGACCATCGTTCACGGAGGAAACTTTCATCATGGCACCGAACTCCCCATGTCCACATGTCACTCCCTGAGCGCGAACCGCTTCGATAAATGACTCATATTGAACTTCTGCCTTATCCGGTGCCATGGCATCGGTAAACGAAGGCCGTTTTCCCTTCCTGACATCACCGTACAGGGTAAACTGGCTGACCACTAAAATACTGCCGTCAATATCTTTCACCGAAAGATTCATATATCCCCTGTCGTCGGCGAAAACCCGAAGACCGAGTATTTTCTGCAGAATATATTGAAAGTCTGTGTCATCGTCATCCCTGCCGATTCCCAGATAGACCAACAACCCACCGGAAATGTCTCCAATGATGCGGCCATCCACCCCAACACGGGCCGATTCAACCCGTTGAACTACCGCCCTCATGGCTTCTGAATATGCAGCGCTTTTTTCAGTTTATCGGTGATTTTGAAATAATCCGACCGACTGTACTTTTCGTTGAGGATATAAAAATCCTTGCGGGAGAGTCCGACACAACCGAAACAGTAATTGCATTCGGTCATATCCTGGCACATCACAAGAAAGGCACTGTTGGTACAGTTGGTACATTCCACGCTATTGGAAACGCTGTGGCAGCTGACACACTGTGTACAGTGGGTCAGGTTCGTGGAGTTCTCGCAATGGTTGCAATAGGAGCATTTGTAGCAGCGATCGCACTCTTTGCAGAAGACGCAATTGGCGCATCGGGTGCAATCTGTCAGCCCATGCCCCTTATTGTTTATGGGATTTGTCTGAAACTCGTGTTCCAGTTCTTTCAGTTGTTTTTTAAAATCTTTTACATCCATGGCAACACATCTCACAGTGACGTCTACCGTCAGCTCAATTCATTCCAAACGGCGCTCTGGGCTTGCGGGCATCCGGCTCACGCAGATAACTGGGTTCAATCATCGCCGTATTGACCGGTCCTTCTATTTGAAATCGGCGATACCCCTGTATTCCCATAAGGCAGGCGTCAAGCGCCACCGACCCGAAAAGCGCAGGGACGCCCAACTCTGCAAATACTGATTTATACGCAATCGCACCATCCCCCACGAGTTGAACCGGTTGATTCAATTCCCGGCTCCGTACAAAACCCACAACCTCCTCCGGTTTCGCCACCATCTCGCTGCCCAGAGGTGACGCGCTCGGTATCCCATTGCTGTCTTTCACATCGAACAGCCCGGCATAGACTTCCTTGCGACGTGCATCGATGAGGGACAGAACAGGTCCGGAGGTTCGTGCGTTGCACGCGAGCATCTGCAGGGTCGATATGGTCACAAGGGGAATTCGGTGCACCAGCGAAAGACTTTTGGCCGTACTGAACCCGATTCTGAGACCAGTGAACGTACCGGGGCCCTTTCCAAGGACAATCAGGTCCACATCGTCAGGAGAATAACCACCACTGCCCAGGACCGAACCAATGCGCTCCAGAAGTCGCTCCGCGTGTCCGGGAATGGCCGGCATGTAGGTGTCGGCAAAGTCCAGAACCTCCGGCATATCTGCGGAGTCATCCATTTTTACCCAACCAACCGTACCATTGCGTGTAGATGTATCAAATACAAGTATCAGCATCAGACACCCTTAGCACGCGGGATGAACGGTTTGAAAGAAAAAAAGCCATCACCCGCGCAACCATCGGCGGAGTACCCACGGTGGATGGCCCGGCACAATGAGAAAAAAGCGTTTTCTTGCAATGTGTGAATATGTAGTATAGTGTATTCAAATGCGCCCCAGCAGGCCGCGTCAAACATGAGGTGACACATGGGTACAGAACGTCGTCTGGAAAACAAACGCACCCGGATTACAAAACGCATGGAACTTTCCTGCCTTGATACCGGGAGACATTTTATCGGTGAAACCGCGGATGTCTCTGACAGTGGCATCCGAGCCTGTCTCAACCGATCGCCCCAACCCGGTTCAAGCGTCCTGGTAAAATTGTTCTGGAATGAGCAGAAAAAACCGGTTGAAACATTCGGCCGGGTGGCATGGACATCGCCGGTCCCTGCCGGAGACGGTATTGAAGTGGGACTGATGCTCGGAGCGGATTCCGATGTGTACGGAGTAAAACCCGAAAAAAAACGCGCGCCAACCCGGTACCACCGATATCGTCCATCCTCCGTGAGCGACGTCACCGGCAACCCGACCAGAGTGCATCATTACCCGCCCATGGAAGGCAATTGGAGCAACAGTGACAGTGGCGCCATCGAGACCGGAAATACCATTGCATCCATTGCAACCTCGGTCCGCTCCCGCATCGTTCCGGTGCTCAGCGCCATCGAACTATCGAAGGGCGAAAGTTTTGAGGTAACCTATCAGGGAAAACGCACGTGGGCGAAAATAAATACGGCCGACATCATCGACGCGGATGGCCAGATGAGAATCACCCTTGACATCAAAGACCGCAAGCTGTGGCAGAAAAAACCTCCCGTCGACATCGCTGACGATGCATACAATCCGGATGAATGGCGCCCACGTCCGGTGTATCATGCGCAGCAGAAAGCGAGAAACCTTGTGGGCTCGCTGACTAGAGGCATTTCCAGCACCCTGCGGAACACATTCACTCAAATCAGCGCCGGGACCAGAACCGCTTCTGAGCAGTTGCCGTCCAGAAGCCACAGAACCGAGTCTCAAACCGAAACAGAGACACGCCGTTCGGGGCAGCTGTCATCGAAAAAAAATCGCTGCCGCCCCAATCGCCGAACCCAAACCACCCTTCGGCGGTGAGTGCTGGCCGACCGTGTTCTTCCACCCGCCGCTCCTTGCCGGATGACCTGGCCTCCCTTACCATTGATTCCGTTGCGATTTTGCCGGTCCGAAGTTGCCAGCCAACATAAGTTCTGATACTTACGATTAACTTTTTAACAGAAGAACTTTTAAAATAAAAAAATAAAATACGCGTCGCGAACGAATCGACGCATCAACCAATTCCAGTGGCAGAAGAATGATAAAGAGTACCAGTGAGATCAGAAAAGCATTTCTCGATTTTTTCGAGTCCAATTCACACCTCGTCATGTCCTCCGGCGGTCTTGTGCCCGCACAGGACCCTACCCTGATGTTTGCCAATGCCGGTATGGTACAATTCAAGAATGTATTCATCGGCGAACAGAAAAAACCGGCCCCCCGGGTCACCACCGTGCAGAAGTGCATCCGCATCAGCGGTAAACACAATGATCTCGAAAATGTGGGCCGTACCAGCCGGCATCATACATTTTTTGAAATGCTCGGCAATTTTTCCTTTGGCGACTACTTCAAACGGGATGCCTGCAAATTCGGATGGCAATTTCTGACCGAAGTGCTCGAGTTCCCCAAAGAAAAATTGTGGATTTCCATTTTTAAAGGCGATGAAAAGGCTCCCCGGGACGCGGAGGCATTCGACATCTGGACAAAAGAAATCGGCGTATCCCCCGACCGCATCCTCGAAGGCGATGCGAAAGACAATTTCTGGTCCATGGGCGACACCGGCCCCTGCGGTCCCTGCTCTGAAATCATGTACGACCGGGGTGACGCGTTTGGCGAAGCGAGTCTGGAAAACGGAGAGCGGTTCTTTGAGGTCTGGAATCTGGTCTTCATGCAGTACATGGTGGAATCCCCCGGCGCGCCGATGCAAAAATTGCCGGCGCCCTGCATTGATACCGGTGCAGGTCTGGAACGAATTGTATCGATTCTGCAGGGGGTTGATTCCAACTACGACATCGACCTTTTCCAGCCTCTCATCGCGGCAGCGGCGCAGGCGGCGCAAAAAAAATATGGGGATGACGCCGAAGACGACGTGTCCATGCGGGTGATTGCCGATCATGCCCGAATGGCCGCACATCTGATTTCAGAAGGCATTTTCCCTGAAAAAACCGGGCGTGAGTATGTACTCCGTCGGGTCATGCGACGCGCCATCCGCCACGGACACCGATTGGGTATCAGCGATCTCTTCTTTCACGAGGTTGCCCTGAAGGTGGTGGACGAAATGAAAGGTGCCTATCCGGAGCTGACAGAACGGCGGGAACTGATAGAAAAAGTCTGCAAACAGGAAGAAAAGCAATTTCGACAGACATTGAGCCGCGGTCTGGAGCTCCTTGGAAATAATCAGAACTGGATGAAGGGAAAAGATGGCCAGAAAATTCTTCCCGGAAATATTGCGTTCGATTTGTCGGCCACCTACGGCTTCCCGTTGGATTTGGTGGAAGTGATTGGCGAGGAGGAAGGATTCAGCGTGGATGAGGCTGGCTACCTGAAGGCGGAAGAGGCGCATAAGGCCGCCTCCGGATCCGGCAAGATTGGCGAGGAAGCCGCGAGTCGCGCGCATCGGCAGATTCTTGAAGCCACAGGCAAAACCGAATTTGTGGGATATAACTTCACGGAATGCGATGCGGAGGTAGTCGGTCTGGTGGTGGACGGTGATGTGGTGAATATAGCCGCTGTCGATACCCGGGTGGACGTCATTCTCAACCGCACCCCGTTTTATGGAGAATCCGGCGGCCAGGTGGGAGATACCGGTAGCCTGTCATTCGAGGGTGGCGAAGTGGCGGTTCAGGATACCACCAAACCCCTCGATGGGCTGTGGGTTCACACCGGCAAAGTGGTCAGCGGCACTCTCAAAACCGGCCAGAAACTGACCGCAACGGTAAATCGTTCGCGTCGGGCCGCGATTTCCAGACATCATACGGCCACCCATCTGCTGCATTATGCCATCCGCACCACCCTGGGGGCGCATGCCACCCAGAAGGGCTCCAGAGTGTCGGAAGAAAGCCTGCGGTTTGACTTCACCCATTTTGAAGCAATGACTGCGGCAGAACTGGAGCAGGTGGAAAGAATCGTTTCGACAATGATTATCGAAAACAGTGCCGTGCACACCGATGTAACATCTTATGATGATGCGAAAAAAACCGGTGCGATGGCGCTTTTTGAAGAAAACTACGGCGATGAAGTGAGACTGGTTTCTGTTGGAGAGAAAAGTCGGGAGCTATGCGGCGGCATCCACGCATCCAGAAGTGGTGATCTGGGTGCGTTCCACATTCTGTCTGAAAGTGGCGTTGCCGCCGGGGTTCGCCGAATCGAAGCCGTCTGCGGTGAGGCAGCATTTGCCTATACCGCCAATCAGAAAAAAACATTGCAACAGGTGGCTGCACTGCTGAAAACAAATCCCCAGGATCTTGTTTCAAAAGTAGAAAAAAGCATCGCCAGAGAAAAAGAGCTGACCCGGGAAATCGATAAACTGAAACGGCATCTGGCCAAAGGGGGCGTCGATTTAATGGCGGGTGTGAAGGAAATCGGCGGTATCAAAGTGCTCGGAACAACGCTGGACGTAGGCGATCCGGCTGCGATGCGGGACACGGCAGACGCGTTACGCCAGAAGCTCGGTTCGGGGGTTGTGTGTCTGACAGGAAACAACAACGGCAAGGCTGCAATTGTTATTGGCGTCACCAAAGATTTGACAGATCGTTTCCACGCTGGGAAACTGATAATGGAGGTTGCTGCGATCGTCGGGGGCAAAGGCGGCGGTCGCCCCGATTTGGCTCAGGCAGGCGGACCTGAAATAGAAAAAGTGGACGAAGCTTCAAAAGCCATTTACCATCTGATTGAAAAGCAGGTTTCACTGTAACATGAGGAAGATACCGTGAGCGATACACCCAGGGAAAATGCAGCAGCAATTCGGGCAATTTTGAAATACCCGAATATTGAAACATTCGTCCAGCGATATGCACAGAATGTTTCCAAACATGGCGTCTTTTTCAAAACGGCCAAGCCAAAGCCGGTTGGCACAACCATCAAGTTCGAGCTGAAGCTGGCGGACGGGACGAAAGTTCTGCGAGGCGTGGGTGAGGTATCGTGGATTCGCGCGACGGAAACGGCCGGTGCGCCTCCCGGGATGGGGATTCGCTTTCAGAAACTGGATGCAAACAGTCGCGATATTGTGAAGCAGATTCTGACCTACAAAAAGGAACACAGTCTTCCGGGGCCATCTCGATTTTCAGTCGCACCATCCGCCGAATCAACACAGACATCCGTTGCATCTTCTCACGATAAGGAAATAAAACGCGCGGAAGAAGAAGCAAAACGCGCGGAAGAAGAAGCAAAACGCGCGGAAGAAGAAGCAAAACGCGCGGAAGAGGAAGCCAGGCGCGCGGAAGAAGAAGCAAAGCGACGCGCGGAAGAAGAGGCAAAACGCGCGGAAGAGGAAGCCAGGCGCGCGGAGGAAGAGGCGAAGCGACGTGCCGAAGAGGAAGCCAGGCGCGCGGAAGAAGAAGCAAAGCGACGCGCGGAAGAAGAGGCCCTCCGCAAGCAGCGGATTCAGGAAAGGCTGCGGGCGGAACAGCGAAGCGGAGCCAAAATTGAAGCGGACGAGAACGAAATTGACGAGCTTGTTGCGGCATTCGATACTATTCAGATACCCTCGAACTCAGATGAAGCCGCTCCCCGGACAGCTCCGGTAAAGATACCTGAAGAGGACGAGTCAGATACGTCGGACATCTCAGAGGCGTTGGACACGAATATGGCGGAATCCAGACTGGATGACGCATTGTTTGCGGAGGCACAGCATTCAGAGGCATCACAGGATCGATCCTGCATTGCCGATTTGCTGGAATCAACGGAGGATGACGAAAGCCAAGCCAGCGAATTCGATGATGAAAATCAGTTTGGCGACGGATCTTCGGAGGAACCATTTTCTGATTCGGCATCATCAGATGATTCGAATGATAAACCGGCATTTGGTCTGCTGTCCCCCGAACTGGACAGCGATGACCATCCGGATGCGCTCTCCGCAACAGGTGATTTGTTCTCCCCGGACGCCGAGCCGCTCGATTTGGGGGAACCTCTCGCAACAGTCGCAGCGAAAGCAGACCCGTTTGAGGCGCAGGCAGAAGAAGATGAATTCGATGACGATGTGGAAGAACTCAGCATAGCCGATATGCTTCCTGAAGAACCGTACGCCGTCGATAATGGACATGTACGTTCCGCGGCGCTGCCCCGGGACGCATACCACGTTTCTGAGGAACCCCCGCTGTTTTCTGCGGATGCAAGACCTTCCAGACAACCGTATGAGGCAGAAGAATACGATATTGAAGAAATCGACGATTTGGACTTCATCGAGGAAATCGATGATTTGGAGGAGGTTGAGTCGGTCAGTGGTGTGGATGAAATGGGCATCAATTTCAACGGGTTGAGTCGCCCGCAGAATCCTTCGACGCCTTCAGCCCCCCTGGACACATTTGACAGTCTCGTCAATCAGTATACCCGGGAAACAAGACAACCATCCGCGCCTCCGCCACCACTGCTTCACAACCAGGCGGTGGACAATGCGCTGAACACCATATTCTCCGGAACCCCCAGCCCGCAGACCAGCCCTGCGTCCAGTTCCCGAATTTCCCATGCACCGGATACCCTGCCGGACGATGCGCTGCCGCAACATCTGGCCAATTTCATCGAACGTAAATCCCAATTGCCCGGTGCGCCACAACAGGCGAGAATTTCCACTTTTAATGCGCCGTCGGCGCCTCAACCGCCACAATCTGTCCCGCCACAGGCGACGCCAGCGGAAGCATTTGTGCCAGCGGTGTACCCCAATCAGGGAATGCCGGGACAACAGAATCCGTGGGGAAGCGACTCATGGGCGCCCCTGCCAGCGGAGCCCCAGCAAGTTCCCCCTGTTGAAAACCAGGAGCAGCCATCGTGGAGCAATAATCCCAATCAGGGAATGCCAGGGCAGCAAAGCGCATGGCCAGAAGGACAGAATGCGGATATTGACCTGGACGACGATGAAAGAAAAAAAGGGTTTTTCGGTAAGCTCTTCGGAAAATAATCGGAAAATAGACCGAATCAATGCTTCGTCCAACCTGTATCTATTTCCCGGTTTTCTTTTCAAACCTTCTAAATGCTTCGTAAAAAACCGCCGCCAGCGCCGGTTCCTCATCTTTCAGATATTGGGCAAATTCTCCTGAAAGCGCCAGAAGGGGAACATCTGGAATGACATATTTCATGACACCTGCACTGGCGGAGTTGCTGTCGTTGTCGGCGAAGTGCAACCATTCGGCACTAGTGAAGACACCGAAATAATTGGAACCGCCCAATCCAAGAGAATTCACCGCACCCGCACGGGTACCTTTATTCAACGGAGCGGTTCCCATCTGAGGTGCGGCCAGATGAAGAAGATGTTTGAGTTCCGGTCGAATGTTTTCCAGGTTTCGAATTCCCGGCACCATCCCATTTTTCAGTGACAGAATCACAGATAGAATGGAACTGGCCCCTGACCCACCATACAAATGACCGATGTGGGACTTGGTCGCCAGCACCTGCACGGGATTTTTCTCGCTATTCTGACGCAATTGCGCTGCGATGGCACTCACCTCCGCCACATCAGACAGCAAATTCGCAGACCCATGCGTGTCCACCACACCAATATCCCCGGGAGAGATTCCCGACACATCGACTCCCCGTTGCATGGCCAAACGAATCGCTTCCTCGGTGGGGGCCAGCATGGATTTGCTCTTCGCTTCCGATGAACCGCTGACGCCATGTACGATAGCAATGATATTGTCTTTGTCGCGCACCGCATCATCGAGACGCTTCACCAGAAACAGAACGCCCCCCTCGCCAATTAAAAACCCCTTGCCGGATTCATCATATGGTCTGGCCGTGTGTTCCGCGACGGCGCCAATCTGAGTCACCGCGCTTGAAAAAACCTCACTGGACTGAATATTGACGCCCCCGGTGATCACCGCATCCACATCGGTGAACATCAACTGATACGTTGCGGGAATCATCGAGGCCAGCCCCGACGAGCACGCGGAATCCACGATATAGTTGGGCCCCACCAGATTCAGCTTGTTGGCAATCCGTCCAGGTGTGATGTTGGTCATCCATCCGGGCAGAGAGTGCTCCGTGGAAGGCGGACCGTTTTGCAGCACTTCATCCACCACTTCCACCACGCGCTTTTTCAGCGCCGGTAACCCGATGCGTTCCGCAATCGGTGTTTTCAGTATCGCCGCCGCATATTCATCCGCACACAGGGGATCAGAGATGGTGGGGTAGAAATCGTCGTGCATGCCACCGATGCTGACCCCGATATTCTTCGTCGCCGCGCGGTCCATGCCGCATTCTTCCAGCAACTCGTCGGCCAGCTCCAGCGCCAGCAATTGACTTGGCGAGATCTGAGAAACCGATTTGGGAAAGATCCGGTGCTTCAGCGCGTCGAACTTGAACGGTTTGATTTTGCCGATTCGGTACGTCCGCACCTGCTCGTTTTCCGGCTGCACAGAAATATCTGTATTCCAGCCCTGCTTCTGCCGGTCTACGGGAAGAAACACGTCTATATCGTTGACCATATTCTGCCAGAATTCGTCCACACTATCGGCGCCGGCCACCCGAGCCTTTGCGCCGACAATGGCCAGTTTTCGCGACGGCAGCGGGGACCGCCGGGGGGAACCGTACGATTCGGCACGTTCCACAACGCAGTGATAGTTGATGCCACCAAATCCACTGGTCGTCACTGCACCGACCCGCCGACCCTGCCTGACGGGCCATGGCAACACCTTTGTGGGAATATGAAGTGCATCCACCGGTTTTTTCGCATGAGGGGTCAACTTCGAAAACGCCGGCAAATGGGGAACGATTCCATGTTCCATCGCGAGAATGGTTTTCAGCAACCCGGCACCACCCGCGGCGGATTTCACGTGCCCAATCTGATGCTTCACGCTGCCCAGGTACAATGGATCGGTGGCCTTTCGGTTACCGTACACCGTGGAAATTGAATCGTACTCATTGGCATCCCCCACCACCGTGGAGGTGGCATGGGCCTCGATGAACTGCACATCATCTGCCGCCACCTCCGCGGTTGACAGCGCCCGGCGAAAGGCAGACACGCGCCCCTCCAGCGACGGATTGTAAATGGCCTGTCCGGCCCCATCACTGGTGGAACCGATACCCCGAATGACCGCCTTGATATTATCATCATTGGCCAGGGCGTCTTCCAGACGTTTCAGCACAAACATGGCGGTGCCTTCTCCGATAACCAATCCGTCCGCCGTGGCATCAAAGGGGTTGGATATTCCGCAGCGACTGAGACCACCGACCCGACTGAATCCCACATAAATCGCCGGATTCACACCCATATCTGCGCCCCCCGCAATGGCCACATCAGCATCGTTCGCCATCAGCGCCTGACAGGCCACATCGAGGGCCACCAATGAAGAACTGCATGCCGCGTCCACGGTGGTGTTGAACCCGTGAATTCCGAACACCTGGGCCAGCCGATTTGAAATGGACGACCCGGAAGACCCGATGGCAATGGTTCCCGGATACCAGTAATGGGTCATCTCCCTGAGTTGATCTCCCATCTGGGTCAGCAGGGTTTCGGCGTCCTTGCGGGACACGCCGTCCTTTTCCAGTTTTTTCCATAGCCGCTGCCAGAATTTCAGCCGGCCAAACCACGCGGTGGAGTGCGCGAACACATCAACGCCACTGCATCCCACCACGGTAACGCCGCGCTCCAGCGTGCTGGAATGGGGTGCAATTCCCGCATCCCTCAATGCCTGTTTAGTCGCCTCCATGGCTACCAGTTGAGGCGTACCGATACCCTCCATGGCTTTGGGAGGCAGCTTGTATTCGAAAAACGGAAATTTGAAGTCTTCAACAAATGCCCCCACCTTGCAGTATGTTTTGTACGGATCCTGTTCACTGGGACTATAATAGTTTTCAAAATGCCACAGACGTCTGGGCATTTCCTGAAAGAATGTTTCGCCGCTCTGAATATTGTTCCAGTACTGTTCGGAACTGTGGGCACCGGGAAAGATGCATCCGGCGCCAATAATGGCGATGTCATATCGGGGCATTATGATTTTCCTGTCTACGATAAGAGGTTGTTCGATAATATGGTACAGGCATCGCAAAATGCATTCGGCAATTTACGCAGGTTGCCCCTGGGCAGTCAAGTATCGAATGTGCAAAGAAAACCGGCAATGACAGGGGTCATCATCTCCCGCGCCATCGCCGGAAAACCGGATTGACATTGCATCTTCTTCAGATGGGCCTTACACAGACCAGATGGACTTTTATCAAATCATTGCCGAATATTACGACGACATCTTTGCGCCCAGCCCGTCCCAGGCGGCATTCGTCAATGAACGGCTGCATCCAGGCGCCACATATCTGGATTTGGGATGTGCCACGGGCTCCCTGGCCATCTCGCTGGCCGAACTGGGCCATCAGTGTATCGGCGTGGATCTGTCGGCCGATCTGTTGACTATCGCGCGAAAAAAAATCAATGATTGCCCGGACAGTATCCGGCTGGAACAGATGGATATAATGCACATTTCATCCGTTTTTCCCGCCAATGAATTTGACGCCGTCGGCTGCTTCGGAAATACCCTGAGCCACCTTCCGCCCCAACGGGTTCCGTCGCTGCTGAGTGCCGTAAAAAATGTACTGAAACCGCAGGGGCTCTTTTTCATCCAAATCGTCAACTATGACCGGCTGGTAAACAAGGGGTTGTCGGCCCTGCCCTCCATCGAAAATGACGCCATCCGCTTTGAACGAAAATATCTGAACTTCGATGGAAATTCGCCGTTCACATTTGAAGCCACATTAACGGTACATCACACCGGGGACATTCATTTTGTCAATGAAACCCTGTATCCGATGAGGCAATCCGACCTGACCCGGCAATTGACTACCGCCGGATTCACCGACGTCGAATATTTCGGCAACTACACCGGCGCGCCCCCCGGCAGCGAATATCTTCCCCTTATCGCGATGGCCCGTATGCGGTAATTCAATCGCTACTCTTGTGGTCCCCACGAGAACGCTTTCAATGCCCACTTCATGCCACATTTCTGGCCCCGGGCGAATTGTCTGGCGGCCTGCCGGTAAATGGTTTTACCGTCACCACCGGCAGAAATGCCGTCAATAATGCCGCCGATGGTCCAGGCGCTGGGATATGTGAGAAAATTGTTCATCACCAAAATGTAGATATTCGAAAATGACACGGAAGGACGCACAAATTCATTGCTGACACAGGCCAATGCGAACGTGCCTTTATAAAGGCTGGATGTCCGGTTTTTGCCGGAAGCAGTCAGATCATACCACCGGGCGGTTCCCTCGGCCACATCCATAAAATAATCATGCCCCACATAGCCCACCAGATGACTCTTACCGCCGGCTTCGATACGCGTACCATCTTTCAAGGTAACGGTTTCAACGGTGTCGTGATGTACAGCCTCCAGATAATCCTTCATGGCGTCGTGAATGCGACTGCCGCGATAGGCCCGCGCCACCACATATGCCGTGAATCGGTGCGGTACTCCCGCTTTTCGCAACTCATGGCCGGCAATCAACTGCTTTTTCCACACTTGCTGTATCAGAACCGGGCCATCCGCGTGGGTCTCCAGACTATTCTTCCACCCGTGGGCGCTCAGATACCCCGAGATGCCGTTTCCCTTCCAGTATATATTCCGGGCCGGATCATCCCCATTACAGATGGACCGGTTGCGGACCGGAACAATCCCCTGGGAATCATTGTCACAGAGAGCCACATAAACAGTGGTCACCAGGGGCTTGCCCGCAGCGATGTCATCAACGATACGCTGCATCAGTGGGGTGGTGGTCGGGGAAGAATCCCGCGCCGCGGCGGGCACCGCCAACAGGAACACGGAAAGTGTCACACACAATAACAGCGGCACGAAAACGGGTCTTTCAGAACGGTGGAATGGCGTTGCGATCATCATTTCTGTAATACGTTTATCGTTCCTGAAAGTTTCAACAGAATTGTCGGAGCATAAAACATTCTCCCAAATCTGAAGCGTCCGCATCAGAATTGGATGTTCCGTGGATATCCGGACTTCCAGTTGTCACGGAACAAGAACCTTGTCGTCATGAACAGCTGGAACTTTTGCAAACGGGGGAAATTTCACGCTTACTTCGGGCCGGACCAGCTGGGATGTTCAATCTGCTTTTCTTCGGCATCCAGTTCGTCATTAATGAACGTACTCCGGTACAGGCGTGCCGCACCGAGCATATCGGTTTCTTTGTTTTCCCCAAGGCGTACGGTGGCATCTTCATGCTCGTTTTCCGCCAGCAGAATCACCGGCTCGTGCTCGGCATCGTGCAGGTCTTTCACCCGAACCCGCCAGCTGAAATCCGCTGCAGCGGCAATCAGCTTCTGTCGCATGACACCGCCGTCCGCCGGTTTTAACAGAAGGGTGCGCATGGCTCGGGTGTACGACTCTGGCGTCTGAGCTTCAGCCACTTCGGCAATATCCCGTAAATACATGGTTGTATACGGAATCAATGTGGAACTCACAATGGGAACGCCGGCGCTGGCAGCCTGGAGCACGGACATGCCGAAACCTTCCATTTCAGACGCGGATACATATAAATCCGCCAGTGAGAAAATCTGTACCAGCGTATCAAACTGGATGGTCTCGGGGATGACGAACGCTCGCTTTGCCAGCAAGGGGTCATCGTCGATTATCCCATGCAATTCGCGGAACACCTCGTTTTTGGGGCCACCGAATACGAAGAGATATGTATCTTTGAACTCGTCTTTCAGACCGGCAAATCCCTGAATGACCAGGTCTTTGCGCTTGGTGCGATCAGCGCGGCTGGCCTCGATGATAATTCTGGAGTTTCGCAGCTTTTCTTCCGGCACATTGCTGAAAATGGACAGGTTCGCATATCCCCTGGCGCATTCGTCTCTGGTGCGCGGGCGATAATCATTGTTCACACATGGCGGGAAATAGATGATACGATCGGGGTGCACATTGAAATGAGAAATCAGTGTTTTGGAAATGGCTTCCGAGGTCGACACGATGAGCGGTGTACGCTCGCAGACAACCCGTTCGTGATGCTTGCGTTCCACAAACTGCAGAGCGCGCTTTCTGTCCCAGTCATAGTCCAGGAAATTTCGCTCCTTAATGGGAGCCAGGGAATGGGGCGTCCAGAAATGTCGGTTCAGCCGATAAATATCTGAGGGGCACAGCACACCTGCTCCGGACAGAAAATCCGCCAGAAGGTGCCCCACCGCCACTGAAGCGACTGTGGTTTTATTGATGGTGAACGCGGGCCAATGGGTGCGTTGCAGCCTGGAAAGCAGCGTCATCGAATATCGCCGCAATCCGGGGTCGATTTTCTGAAGCGCCTGCATGCACATAGTATGCATTTTGGCCGGCGTGTCGTTGACGTCAATTTCCACATTGTGACTGCGCAGTACCAGCCGTCCAATAAGGTACTGCCAGTTGTGCCGTACCGCCCGGATGTGACGCTCCCGATAGTGATTTTCGAATACCCCGGCATCGAGGTTGTCTCCGAAGGACTCCTTAATTTTCTCGAAAATAAAATCCGCCTGCCAACGTTCGATGAGCTCGTATCCCAGCACGCCGGCATCCCAGTAATGGGTATTGATAAACTCGAACACTTCCCAGGCCTTGCAACCCTGCTCATTCGCCATTTCCTGAATGCAGTTATACAGATTTTCCGTCTGCTCCCCCAAAGCGATGCCAATTTCTTCCTTGGGCAGAAAATGGTCCCCGCCGCCGGGGATATATACGTACTGCAAGTGCTCCCCCATCTGAACCGTACCTTCTCTCAGCAACGTGGATTCGAATTCCGGAAAACCACCACGAGTAAAAATGGTCACATCGTACCCCACTTCCACCAGCGCCTCCGCCAGGTCATTGACATACACATTCTGCCCGCCTGTATCCGGCGCGTTTCCGATGGGGGGATGGGGGCCCGCGTATCCGTGATTGGTAACAAGTGCCACTCGCTCGCGTTTGCTTTGCTGGGATGTCGTCATGGTCTGCTCCGTTGGCGTTGTTCAGGTTGTCTTCATCTGTGGCAAATATAGACCTTCACATTCAAGTAGCCAAGTGCTGACACCCAAAGATACAAAAAAGAATCGCGCTCTGCTGCAGTCCGTTCAGCGTGCGATCCAATCCCGGTTTATCCGCGCCATGAATCAGACATACTGTGGCTCAGACACCGGACTGCACCAGCGGAATCCGGATGGAAAAGTTGCTGCCCTCCCCTTTTACCGAATGCACATGCACCCGGCCACCGTGGGCTTCCACATATTGCTTTACAATGGCGAGACCAATTCCCGCCCCGCCATGTTCCCGGGTCGATGAACCGTCCACCTGGGTGAATGGTGCAAACAGTTCCTTAAAATCCGCCGCATCAATTCCCACACCGAAATCCGAAACAGAAATTTCCAGCATATCCGGCGTAGCAAGCAACACAAAGCCAATCCCATCCTCGGCCACGTCCGCTTCACTGGACGCCACGGTGTGGGCACCAATCTGAATCACACCATTGGGACTGGAAAATTTTATGGCGTTATCCACCAGATGAGAAATGGCGGTGACAATTTTCTCGGGGTCCAGATCCACTCTGGGCAAATCGTTGGCCACCTTCACCGAGAGTTTCAATCCCCTGCGCCGAATCTGTTCCCGATGCCCTTTCATTGCGGTTTCAATAAGGTCGGTCACATCGCAGGGAATGGTCTTCACACTCAATCTGCCGGAGTCAATCCGGGAGAAATCCAGAATTGACGAGATAATTTTGAGCAGCTCATCCCCCTTGCTCTTAATGGTCTGCACGAACTGACGCTGTTCCTGCGCCATCTCCCCGGCTATTCCCTCTGCCAGCATGTCACTGTAGCCGATAATGGACGTCAATGGCGTGCGCAGTTCGTGGGAAACCATGGCCAGAAAGTCAGACTTTCGACGTTCGAACGCCTTGCGTTCCTCGACAATCTCTTCCAGCTTCCGGTTTTTCTCCGTGATTTCGCGATACGCCTCTCTTACCATCGCCGTATGCATCTGCTCTGTCACGTTGGTGCGGTGCATCGCATAAAATATGCATTCCATGGAAGATAAAACCACATCGCGGATTTGCTGCAGTCCCTCGACTGAGTATCGGGGCAGCTGGCCCAGAATATGACGGAACTCCTCCGGTTGAAGCGCAGGCAGCAGTTTCACCAGCGCTGCGGGAATGTGGCGCAATTCCGCCGGGAAATACGGTCCGATAACCAATTTGCCCACCACTCTGGCCTGAAATTCAACCGCTGCTATCAGGTATTTCAGACCACAGACACACGTGACATCAATGATTCGCCGCCCTTCCCGCTCAGGAATAGCCCCTTTTACCCGTTGACGGACAACCATGCATTGGTTTCGAGTTTCACTGTAACGGTTCAGATAATCACAAGCCGGGTTTTCCACCGCGCTTTCCAGAATGAGATTGCCATTTTCTGCGAAGAGTCGCAACGGCACATGGAACAGGGCGACAAACCGGTCGAACAGCTTGCCCACCGTGGCATCATCCACCAGGTCTTTCAATTCGGAGTCAAAAACCGGTTCAATGGGATCCATCAGTATTCACCCGGAAAAATCGCTGTCCACAGACATCTGTCGTTTGAGCGACGCAATCACCTGCGCACCATCCACAGAAAATTTCCCTTCCAGATCGTGCCACGAATTCAATCGCTTCCACGTTAAATCCAAAAGTCCGAAAAACGTGTCCAGCACACCATCCCCCCGCGTGGCCACCGCCTTGTACACCGGTTCACGTCCTTTAGCCGCCAACGTATCCAGTTCATTATCCGACCGGATATTGGGCAAATCCCTCTTATTAAATTGAATCACCATCGGCATTCCCTTGATATCCAACCCGTTTTCTTCCAGATTGTTTTTCAGATTCATGAACGATTCCCGGTTGGCCGTTGTTTCGCTCACCTGGGAATCGGCAATAAACGCCACGCTGTCGGCGCCCTGAAGCACCAGGCGTCTGGTTGCGTTATGAATGACCTGCCCTGGCACGGTGAACACCTTCAACGCGATGGTGATGCCGGATTTGGTTTCGAACGTCATGGGAAGCAAATCGAAAAACAGCGTGCGATCATCCCGGGTCTCCAGGGTCATCAGACGACCTCGACTGGATGGCGACATGCGTCGGTGAATATACACCAGATTGGTGGTTTTTCCACTCAGTCCAGGTCCGTAGTACACCAGCTTCAACTGTATTTCCCGCTTCTCGAAATCTATCTGCATATGTTCATCCGATATCTGATGCCTAAATCCACTCCGGGGCCCGGGGACCGATTGACTGTTATCTGAGATACTGCGCAATAATCACGAATACCAGAAGCGCGATGATACAGAACAGCAGTACATATACCACACGTTTCATTGATCGGGAGGAGGACGGGGGGGCCGTCGACTGGACTTCGAGAGACTTGATCAACCGCACCGTCAACTTCTCAAGCTGCGCTGTTGCAATGGGATCATCGCCCTTCTCCCGATAGGCAGACGCCACAAAACCTGCGGCATCCCGTCGCAACCCCTCCTCCACGAACAGCGCATGAGCGGCAGGGTCGTCCCAGTTCTTCTCCAGATTTTCCCACAATGCGAAAACCGAATCCGGAATGGTTGCCAGAACCTTTCCGGGATCGAAACGCTCATATTCGAGACCACATTTGGGACAGAATCTATCGGCGCGTGGTGCACCACATTTTGGACAGCGTTCACTCACACGCGCATTTTATCTGTTTTGTTTCAGCAAATCGATTTTTCTGCTAAAAACACGATCAACGAACCCCTTAACGCGCCCGTCGGAGCGTCTGTCAATCCGACCGGAGATTCTATGCCTGTACCCGCATCTTTGCTGGAAATACTTGCCTGTCCCAAATGCAAGGGCAAGCTGGAACAAACCGATTCCCCCGAAGGCTTCGGATGTCGTGCGTGTGGTCTCCTGTACAAGACAGAAGACGAAATTCCCAATTTTCTCATTGATGAAGCATTGCCATGGGATCCCGCGAACAACTGACAAACCCCCCTGGATATCCGGTGTATGTTGCTTTATACTTAATGTAGGGTCTGCGCGATATGTGACTGTGGCGTCCGATGGTTGACTGAATTCAATACTCCCCGCATCCCCGCTACTCCGATTGTTGGAAAGCAATGCTGCAACCCGCTTGAAATGCTGATATACAAACGATTTTCTCATTTTATGACGCGCAACACGGTCACCGTAGAAATGGAGGGTAAGCATGGATGCAAAATTTGAATACGACCGATTTGGCCCCTGGATACTGGAGGTCAATAAAAAGCACGGCATACCGCCGCTTTTCGAATCCTATGTGAATTCCGGTGAGCCCCCGACGCTGTGCATCAAAATTCCAAGGGATATCGAACGCCGCAAGGCGCACCCGGGCATGCATCTGTACGACTACGTCCTCAGCGTGTTCAACGACCGACTCCAGGTTCTGGAACGACAGGGCGACACGGTGAATGCCATGGACGTACGGCCTGAAGATATTCGATGTATTGAAGTGCAGGAAGATTTGCTCACCGGCAGACTCAGACTCTACACCCCGGGCAAGACGGTGAATGTCCGATTCAACACGGTTTCCACCGATTACATTCTGAAATTGACCAACCTCGTTCGCCAGAATTACACCAGACTATCTGAAAGCAAAGCACTTGATGAATTGTCCTATCATTCGGAGGACACCATGAGCCACACCTTCACGGTATTGCTTTCAAGAGAAATTGCCGCAGACAGTAATACCCGGGTGCTGGTGGTGCAGAACGAAACGGATGTGGGACTGAGCGACGGGAATATGCTTCGTCTTCTAAAGGATGCCGTCACCGGTAAAAAATTGCTGGAATCCATGATTCTCTTCAACGGCAGCGAACTGGTCGTTTTTTACAGGACACCGTTTTACCGATATCGCAAACAGGCCGTATACTCCATCAACAAGCTGTATATCCCCATAGACAAGCTCACCGGTATCGCCATCGATAAAGACAACACGTCCACCCGGATTGTTCGGTTCACGCTTTCGGTTTCGCAACATATTTTTCCACTGATGCTGTCGCAGAATAATCCGTCACTGATGCCGTTCATCGGTGCAATCACCGAGGCCACTGGACTGGAACTGCATAAAGGTCGCAATTATCTCGACGGAGAATCAGACTGAAAGAATTCAGTTTTCACGACTGCGGCTGATTTCCACACTGACACTGTCGGCGTACCGCAATGCACCGAGTTTATCCACGATCACATCCGCCTGTTGAATTCTGGCGTCTTCCAGACAGATGCCCGCGACTTCATAGGCCATCCGTTCAATCAATGCAAAACTGTTCTGTTCCAGGTGATCCATCACACGCTTTTTCAGCTGCTTATAATCCATAGTGTCACCGACATCGTCGCTTCTGCCCGCGGCCGTCAGATCCAGATGAAGCACCATGGACACCGAAACATCCTGCCGAATCTTTTGCTCCCACTCTGCTATCCCCACAACGCATCGCATTCGCAACTTGTTGATTCGAATTTTCCCGGTCATCTGTAAAATGCTCCTTTCAAATGTCTGCCGCCATCCACAAACACCGTCTGTCCTGTCACGAATTCATTGTTCACCAGAAAATCTACTGCCATGCATATCTCGTCGAGTGTTCCCTGACGCTGCAGCAAATTTTCTCTCCGTCGCATTTCCACGTAGTCGTCACCCTTGCCTTCCGGTGGCAATATCAATCCCGGCGCCACTGCGTTCACGCGCACATCGGGGGCCAGCTCCACCGCAAGCATCCGGGTAATATCATCGAAGGTCCGTTTGCTCAAATGATAGGACGCATGGGTGTCATCGTAGTCCACTACCCGACTGTCCAGAAAATTCACAATGCAGTCCACCGCACTGTCGCATGCAAAGGCGCGCGATAAAAGAAGCGGCGCAAACGCATTGACCATCATATGGTCTCTGAATGAATCAAACGAAAAAGACAGCACATTGTCCTCGGTGAATGTCGATGCGCTGTTCACCAGGACATTCACATGGGACATCTGATAACGCACCTCCTGAACCATTGCCGCGCACCGCTGTTCGTCCTGCAGATTTCCCTGAACCAGAAACGCCGCCCCCCCGGCGGTCTCGATAACATTCACCAGCGCCGCCCCCGCCTCCACAGACCCATGGCAATGTACGGCAACGCGATACCCATTCTTCGCCAGGTGCAATGCCACAGCACGCCCGATACGCCTTGCAGCGCCTGTAACCATTGCCGTTTTCATTTTCATTTGCACCGGCCGTAAAAATAGTCGTTCTGTCGGGTCATGCTGATCACCGAGTTCCAGAGCGCGCCCTCCACATCCACTTTCTGCCGCGCCATGGTGGCCATCTCGATGGGGACATGGATAAAATGCAGACCATTGTGTCCGACAACCATGTTGTTTTTACCGGCCATTGCCGCGTGAACCGCATTTTCCGCAAGGCCATAACACAGAATGGCATCCGTTCCGAAGGCAGGAACACTGCGAATGGAATAGCTGGGATCAAAGTATTTCACCGATGTCGGCGTGCCTTTTTCTTTAAAATGCGCGTTGATTCTGGATTTTAAAAAGGTACCGATGTCATTTTTCAGCACATTGCCCGACGCATCCCGTTGTTCGGGCACATCTTTAAACAACTCCTGACCAGCGCCTTCGGCCACCACCACCACCGCATGGTCTTTGCCAATTTCAAACCGACGTTCCAGAGCGCGGAGCAATCCATGCTCTCCGTCAAGGGAAAACGGCTGTTCCGGTATCAGGCAAAAATTCACCACGGAATTGGCAAGAGACGCATACGCCGCGATAAATCCGGAATCCCTCCCCATCAGCTTTACCAGACCAATCCCATTCAATGCCCCTTTGGCCTCCATATGCGCGGAGGTCAATACATCAGATGTACTGTACACCGATGTTTCAAACCCAAAACTTCTGCCAATAAAACTGAGATCATTATCAATAGTTTTGGGCACACCAATCACACTGATATTCTGATCCCGGCGACGCACTTCCTCCGCAATGGCTCCCGCACCTCTGAGGGTGCCATCTCCACCGATGCAAAAAAGCATATTGACGTTCAGCCGCTCCAGGGTATCGCACATGCGCCCCACATCCTGGGGGCCGCGACTGGAGCCAAGCACAGTGCCGCCGTCTTCGTGAATTTTATCGACCACATCCGGGTCGAGCATCATCGGTTCGTGCCGATACTCCGGAATCAGACCTTCGTATCCATACCGAATGCCAAATATATGACGCACGCCATAACTGAAGTAGAGATTTTCAACAATGCTTTTGATCACGTCATTCAATCCGGGACACAGCCCACCGCAGGTCACGATGGCGGCACGGGTCCACGCAGGATCGTGAAATATTTTTTCTCTTGGACCGGCTTTCTCAAACGCGGGCAGTTTACGACCGGCCTGCATCAGCGTAACGAACATCTGCTGGCTGTCGCCAAAAAGTGCCATCTCATTTTCGTGCACGAACTTTCTGCCCTCAATGGGACTTCTTACAGATGCAACGCCAAGCGAATCCACATCAAAATTGTAATTTTCCGGATTTTCAAATACTCTGTCGTACAACATTTTCAACCCCTGGCTATTGATGTTCCACGCAAATCGCGCGAAATCATTTCGAAATATCGGCTCATCATTTGGCGAAAAATCTAACACAGCTCCCTGAGACAAAAAAGAAATTTATAACCTGGAGCGCGTCTGAAAAAAATCATTTCCATATCTGTTTGCCGACAAAAAATTAGCGTCTTATTTCACTAATACACACCGACTATAATCAACGGCGAATACGGTTCATCTCCTTGTTTTTAAGCCACATTTTAGGCATAGTGAAATCAGGAGAGCAGCGCACCATCAACAAATGTGCCGCAATGAATACGCAGGTCGAATACTGCGTTGGCAAATAAACATCGGCACTACGTACTCCCGATTCGGCTGACAATCGTTCAGCGCCCAAAATCATGGTAACCGTAGTGCCTCTGGAAGCGCAGGTATCACAATGAGCAAAAAAGAAAAAAAAACCAAAGAATCAACCTCACCGGATGCATCCGAAACTGACGCTCAGAATGTCAGCGAAAATCAAACGGATCACATCAACAACATCGCCCGGAAAGAAGCAGCGGCTGACACCCGGGAAGAGGTGGACGCCGCCCGGGAAGTGCACCCCGAAGAAAATAACAGCTGGGAAAAGCGTTCTTCCCGATATCATCCACGGAATTTTTCGTCCTTTACGCAAAAGATCGCCACCAACCGCAGTTACCAGATTGGTCTGGGAATCATTGCGGTGCTGATTGCCATCATCATCGGTATTGTGTTTTACAATTCGAGTATCAAATCCAGACTGACGGCCACCGATGATGAAAAGCAGCAAATTACCGCAGAACTCGCCGACGCGAAAAGAAATCTCGAGGAGGCAAAAAGCGCCTACAGCCTGGAAAAGGCAAAGTGGAGTAAAAGCGAGCAGAGTTCCGAAGAGACAGAAAAAGCGATGCAGAGCCAAATCGACGATCTGGAAGCCACACTGCAGAATGTGAAATCCAGAGTGGGCAACCTGAAAGACAAGAAGAAGCAGGCGATGATCGAGCTGGCACAGTTCAAGCGGTTTTCCAAACAGTTTCAGCGCATGATCAATTCCGGAAAGCTGGAAGTGGATTTCAGGCGGGGTCGCATGGTGGTCAATCTTCCCGCACAGGTATTGTTTGATTCCGGCAGCGCCGCGCTCACAGAAGAAGGTGAAACGGCTCTGAAAGATGTGGCCAAAGTACTCAGAACCGTCCGGAATCGGCGCTTCATGATTGGCGGACACACAGACAACCAGAAAATTGTTAAGGCAGATTTCGATTCAAACTGGGAGCTGGCGTCCGCACGGGCCATCGTTGTTACCAAAGCCCTCATTAAAGCAGGGCTGCCCCCAAAAAACCTGGTGGCTGCCGGATATTCCCAGTATGCCCCCATCGCCAGCAACGCCAGTGATGCCGGCCGACAGAAAAATCGTCGCATCGAAATCATTCTGGAGCCTTTCCTCAAAGACATCACCCCGCCGGTCGCTCAGCGAAAATCCAAAAAAGGGAAAACCAGAACTGCGGAAAAAAAAAAAGGAAAAAAAGCCGTTAAGGCCTCCTGAACCGTAGACGGATGAACGCGATTCCCAAACTGCTATCGTAGACAATTCTCTTCCAACCACACTGAACACATACACCAAATGTCGCTATTTCTGTTTCACCAACACAAACATTTTCTTACGTAATATAGTTTACCAAAAAAACGACAAGGTGCCCAACAGTTCATCCCTATAACATCTTATAAGGCGACCCCTGATGAAGCATCGCAGTAAAATATATCGAACCTCCGGGTTGAACAGGTTTTTACCGGGTACACTCCTGCTATTTGGATGTGCCTCGGTTGCGGAAAACAGCGGGGCGCCAAAGTTCGATGGTGGCACTGGATACGGGATACATCTGGTGGGGAGAGCTTTGAAAAAGCGCAGAGAATCACCCCCGGTGCCTTTGGTGGGACTCGATATGTCCGTGGTCCCCGGGGGCATGTACCCGCCACTGGCACTGTACCCATCCGACATCAACTTCCATTTGGCTTCATCGTTGAATTTAAGCAGCATGGGGCCTTCAACCTCAGTGCCGTCCAACACAAACTGATACTCCTTCATTATAGGATGTTCAGGGTGCTTCAAAGGTTTCGGCGGGGGTGATTGGCGCGATGGTGCCGTCTTCATTGAAGCTCATATTCTGAATGCACACCTCTCTATATTGACCACCACCGTCCGGAATATAATGTCGATGATACACCATGTACCAGTTGTCGGTTTCGGAAATCTGGATCACGGAGTTGTGTCCGGTGCCCACAAATATCCCGCTCTGCTGCAGTATCAGACTCTTTTTGCTGAACGGCCCGAGGGGAGTGCTACCCATGCTGTAACTCACCTGGTATGCGGCATCCCGGGCGTCATTCTCCGAGCCCAACATGTAATAAATGCCATTGCGCTTGAACACATACACCCCTTCCCGGAAATTATCCGTGGGCAACTCAACCTCCTCTCCGGCAAACGATATCATATCCGGCGCCAGCTTGCGTACCCGGGGAATGGTCTGGCCATAGTACAGATACGCCTGTCCGTCATCATCGACGAACACATCCGGATCGATATGGCCCTCAATCAAGGGATGTCCCAGAGCATCGGTGAACGGTCCGGTGGGAGATGTGGACGTGGCCACGCCGATATTGTGATCCATGCAGAAATAAAAATAAAAGATACCATCCTTTTCCTGAATGGTCGGCGCCCAGCTTTTGGTGGTGCCCCAGGACACATCATTCACGTGGAGAATCACTCCCCGGTCCTCCCAATGGACCATATCGGCAGAGGCATACACCTTGAAATAGGTGGATAACCAGTCCCGGGTGGGACAGGTGGTGGGATACATGTAGTACATGCCGTCGTAGTACATGATTTCGGGATCGGCGTTGTCCTCCAATGCCACCGAAACTACCGGATTGGTGCCAATCACCGGCACCGGCTCCGTGTCCGTATCGATACCCGTCCCCGTATCGCTCCCGGAGTCCATACCCGTCACAGAATCCGTATCTGTATGTGTATCCGTATCCGAGTCACTGTCCGTATCCGTATCACTGTCACTGTCGGCGTCCGTATCACTGTCACCATCGGTATCCGTATCACTGCCACCATCGGTATCCGTATCACTGTCACTGTCGGTATCCGTATCACTGTCACTGTCGGCGTCCGCGTCAGAATCTTCGCTTTGGCCAGAGGTATTCCCGTCAGCCGCGCATCCAACGGCACCCGTCAGAATTAATATCCATATCCATTTAAGTGTGTGCTGTATCATCATACTCCCTGTATATCCAGATTGACTATGGTTCACAATACGGGTCACCAAAAAAAGTTGCGCCATTTCCATCCCTGTGCATCACTCTATCCAGGCGCACTATTAAATTTGGCTCTACAGAGCCATTGCTTTTAAACGAAAGGATTATATACCATGAGTCAACGACTGCTGCTGCTGTTTGCCGGGTTTCTGCTGTTCTCCTGCGGAGGCACTCCCACTTCAACCACGATGAATTCCGGAACGTCTGATGGGGACAATATTTCCCCGGCAGATATTGTGGACGAAAATATGAACATCACACTGACACCTCCCAAAATTTCGACACTGAACAAACCAATCCCGGGATTCATGCGAGGCATCAATCTGGGCAATGGATTCGATGCCCCCAGCATTGGGGAATGGGGGGTTATTCTCGAAGAAAATCATTTTAAATACGCCAGCGAAGCGGGTCTCGATCATGTGCGGTTACCGGTCCGTTTCAGCGCCTATGCCCAGTCGACGGCGCCATATACCATTGATGAAACCTTCTTTCAGAAAGTGGATTGGGCCATCGACATGGCCGAAAAGTACAACCTCAATATCATTGTGGACCTGCATCACTACGAAGAAATCATGAAAACGCCCGCCGCCCACCTCGACCGCTTTAAAGGCATGTGGCAGCAGATTGCCACCCGGTATCAGGACAAACCCGAAACCGTTGCGTTTGAACTGCTGAACGAACCATGTGAAAATCTGAAGCCTGAAATACTGCACCCGCTCATGAAAGAAACCTTTGAACTGGTGCGGCAGACCAATCCCACCCGCATCATCATCATTAACCCGTATTTCTGGGCCAACACCGAATGGCTGGATAAAACCGACGTCTCCTACGCCGATGAAAATACGGTGATCACCTTTCACGAGTACCAGCCCATCCTGTTCACCCACCAGGGCGCTCCGTGGATGCCACCGGAATTCCTCACCACCGGCATCGTATTTCCCGGACCGGGCAAGCCGGTGGAAATCACCGGGGCGGCCGAAACCACTGACTGGGTGTTCGGCTGGCTCCACGCCTACAACAACCTGTCGACCCTTGAAAATCCCAGCGGACCCAAAACGATCTGGGAAGAATTCGACCGGGCCACGGCGTTCATCGAAAAAACCGGGTTGCGGGTCTATATGGGTGAATTTTCCGCCATGGATTTTGCAGATGAAAGAAGCCGTGAAATCTACGTTAAAATGGTGCGGAAGGAATCGGAGCGTCGGGGCATCGGCTGGTGCTACTGGGACGACGGCGGTCACAACAGGGGAATCAATGTTCACACCGGACAATGGACGCCGCTGGTGCATCGGGCGCTGTTTTCCGACTGAATCCACGCCCACGCCCCTCCGGGGCATTATCCATGAACCACCGCAAGACCCGGACCGGTACCTTCCCCCGGCGGACTCGTGGTGAAAAAGAGTTCGAAAATTCTATCCTTCGTTCTGGGAAATCTGTCTGGGAAATCCCATCTGAGGGGGGATTTCATTGAGAGAAAGCGAAATGCCCCCCGCGGCGGCGCCCCCGGCCATGGGTCATCCGCGAGACGACATCTTTTCCTGCTGTATCGCCAGCGTCTGCATCTGTCGGAGTTCAATGGATTGACGCTCCTGCTCCCGGCGCTGACTCTCCTGCTCTCTCAATGCAGAATTCGGACGATGGTGACAGTGTGGCTGGGCACAGTCGTTTATAGGGCTTCTGATAATGCTGTTTTTCGGGTATGACTCTTCGTCGATGATGCCATTTTTCATTCATTACGCCTGCCACCTGCTGGTGCCATTCGCCTTTGCGAAACTGTTCTGGAAGCGCCACTGGAAGACAGCCGGACTCATGATGCTGGCCACCATGATCATTGATGCGGACCATTTGTTCGCTCGTCCCATCTTTGACCCGGAGCGTTGCAGCATTGGCTTCCATCCCCTGCACACCGGTTGGGCGGCCCTGATTTACATTGGCCTCATAGGTATCCCCTCGTGGAAATGGCGGGCCGTCTCACTGGGCTGTATCTGGCATCTTTGCACCGACTTTCTGGATTGCCTGCTTCAGAGATGACTTTTCGCAATGACCGGACGCCACACGCCCCCATGGCGGTGCAATAGTTAAGGGTTATATTGTTTCCAGAAAGAAACGAAAGGATTGTCCGCCCATGAAAGCCTCCGACCTCTTTTTAAAAGCACTGGAAGAAGAAGGTGTCACCCAAATCTTCGGGGTACCCGGAGAAGAAAACGCCGATGTGATGATTTCGCTTCTGGATTCTCCCATTCAGTTCATTATGACCCGTCATGAGCAAGGGGCGGCATTCATGGCCGATGTGTACGGCCGCCTGACTGGCAGGCCCGGGGTTTGTCTGGGGACCCTCGGCCCCGGCGCCACCAATCTGGTAACCGGTGTTGCCAACGGAAATTTTGACCGATCTCCGGTGGTGGCCATCACCGGTCAGGGGTCCACGGCCCGGCTGCACAAGGAATCTCACCAGAACATGGATGTGGTGGCCATGTTTCGCCCCATCACCAAATGGGCAGAAAGCGTGCGCAATCCAGAAAATATTCCGGAGATTGTTCACAAGGCGTTCAAGCGGGCCGTGACAGAAAAACCGGGAGCCTGCCACATTGAGCTCCCCGAAAATATCGCGAAACTCGACGTCCACACTTCGCCCATCCCCAGAGGGAAGTACAAGCTGCGTCGTCCCGCACCGGATCATAAATCCATAGCGCAGGCACTGGAAGTCATCCGAAGCGCAGAGACGCCGGTAGTTCTGGCGGGTAACGGATGTATTCGCAAACGGGCGTCCAAACAGCTTCGTCGTTTTGTAAAACAGACCGGCATCATGTGCGCCCACACCTTTATGGCCAAAGGTGCATTGGATTTTGAGGACCCGGCGGGGCTGTTGGTGGCCGGCCTCGGATCAACGGACCATGTCAGTGCCGCTTTTGAACAGGCGGATGTGGTGATTGCCATCGGATACGATCTGATAGAATGGCATCCCCAGAACTGGAACCGGGGCAAAAAGAAAAAAATCATTCATATCGATTTTGAGCCGGCCGAAGTGGATACCAGTTATCTCTGTGATGTGGAGATTGTCTCCGATGTGGCGGCCGCGCTCTGGGAACTGAACGAACAGGTTGGTGACACAGTCCATTTTGCCAACCGGGAATTCGCCCACCTGCGTGCGCACATGCTCACAGAAATGGGATACGCACATCTCAGCGATGCGCCGCATCCGGACGCGGACCCCGAAGCGGCGCAAAAGCCCTTCGACAACAGCTTTCCCATGAAACCCCAACGGATACTTCGAGATTTACGCGACCTGCTTGGACGCGAAGATATTCTCATCTCGGATGTCGGCGCCCATAAAATGTGGGTGGCCCGCCACTATCCCACTTACGAACCCAACACCTGTATTATTTCCAATGGTTTCTGTTCCATGGGCATCGCCGTGCCCGGCGCCATCGCGGCAAAGATGGCAGCTCCGGAGCGAAAGGTTGTGGGGCTGTGTGGTGACGGTGGTTTCATGATGAACGTGCAGGAACTGGCCACCGCTGTGCAGTACCGTATTCCTGCGGTCTTTCTGGTGTGGGAGGACAGCGGATTTGGTCTGATTGAATGGAAACAGCTGAATCAATTTCATAAAGTATCCCATGTCCATTTCCAGAATCCGGATTTGCATAGGCTCGGTGAAGCATTTGGAGTAAAAACGTTTTCTGTGACCGACGCTGACGATTTTAAAGTGAAAATGCAAAAAGCCCTGATGGTGTCCGATGGACCATCAATGGTGATTGTGAAGGTGGACTACAGTGAAAATATAAAACTGACCCAACGATTGGGCAAACTGCTGGCCCACTGAGTGGGCATCTGCACGAAAGGACGGACCATGCTGAAACCGTTTTATCCCTGCTATATCGGTGGGACACCGGTGGATACTGGCAAGCGATTGGAGGTCATCGATAAATATTCCGGTGATCCCGTCTGCGAAGCGGCACTGGCCGAGGCCACGCATATTGATGCGGCCATTGGCGCTGCTGTGACCGCAGCCAAACCCTGCCGGCAGATGGCGCCTTACCAGCGCGCGGAAGTACTGCGCCATGCCACCACCCGTTTTCATGAGCGATTCGACGATTTGGCCGAAGCGCTGTGTATTGAAGCGGGAAAGCCCGTTGCTGATGCCCGGGGCGAAGTCACCCGGCTCATTGATACATTTGCCATTGCCGAACGGGAAGCGCTGCAATTTGGCGGTGAATACATGCCCCTGGAAATATCGGCCAGAGCCGCCGGCTACGAATCCATCACCAAGCGGGTTCCCATCGGTCCCTGCTCTTTCATCAGTCCTTTCAATTTTCCATTGAATCTGGTTGCCCACAAGGTGGCTCCCGCGATAGCGGTGGGTGCGCCGTTCATTCTGAAGCCCGCGTCGAAAACGCCGATTGGCGCCCTGATCATTGCCGAAATTCTGGCAGAAACGGACCTGCCGAAAGGCGCATTCAGCGTGCTGCCGGCTACCCGGGACGCAGCGGATCTGTTCACCACCGACGATCGCCTGAAACTGCTGTCATTCACCGGTTCACCCGACGTGGGGTGGATGCTGAAAAAAAGAGCCGGAAAGAAAAAAGTCATCCTGGAACTGGGGGGAAACGCCGCATGTGTGGTGGATGAGGATGCCGACCTTGAATATGCTGCAGCGCGTATCACACTGGGGGCCTTCTACCAATCCGGCCAATCGTGTATTTCCGTGCAGAGAATTTTCATTCACGACAGCATTTACGATGAACTGTTGCCCAGACTTATCGCCGCAGCCAATGCCCTGGTCCCCGGCGATCCCCGGGACCCATCCACATCCCTCGGCCCCATCATCAGCGTGAATGAAGCCATGCGCATTGAAGAATGGATAGAGGAAGCGGTTGGCGATGGTGCAAAAGTATTGTGTGGCGGAAACCGGAATGGGGCATTTGTGGAAGCGACACTCCTCGAGGGGACTCTCCCCCATCACCGGGTAAATGCCGAAGAAGTATTCGGACCCGTCGCCACGGTACACCGATATAGCGACTTCAAGAACGTTATCGACCAGGTGAACGGAGGCCGGTATGGATTGCAGACTGGCATTTTCACCAAAAACATGGACTATGCATTCTACGCGTGGAACGAACTGGAGGTGGGCGGCGTGGTCATCAATGATATTCCTTCGTTTCGCGTGGACAGCATGCCCTATGGCGGAGTGAAAGACAGTGGACTCGGTCGGGAAGGCATTCGCTTTGCCATGGAAGACATGTCCGAAATCAAATTAATGGTCCTCAACCGCATCGGCCGAATCTGACGTTCGCAAAAAAATACAATCACAACAGATCATATACCGGATGAGCCAACAAAAATGGCCAGGAGATTTGCCTTTCATTTCACCTGTTCATTGTTAATATGGAATTCATGTCATTGTCACAGAATCAACACACTTCACATAATCGCTTCTTCGCAACCAGATTGTATCTCTGCCTGCTGTGCATCGCCGGCTGCACCTTTGAGGGCAGCATTGTCAGAGTGGAAGACTCATCGCTCATTGAGGAAAAAACGCGCACGAACTCCGAAGTCCACGGGATTTCAGACTCCGCCACCGCAACGGATTTCCCGGATTCCGTGAACAACGTACAGGGGGACACAGGGCATATCAGCGAAGCAGGCACTGATAGCGCAACGGACACCACCGGCCACCGCACACCATCGACAGATACACAACATGATACATGGGGAGATTCTGTCATCGGGATTCAGGACACATTGCATAGAGTTGAAACTGATTCAGATACACAGGATGTGGACAACCCGGTTTTCATTGATACAGCGGTCGGAACCGATACCGGCCCAACTGGTCCCGTGACAGATGCCACATTCAGCTTTTTCACTCTGGCGGATATGCAGGACAGACCATCTGTGGGTGAAAATCATATCCGAAGTATGGCGATTCTGGACCCGGATGCCATTGCGCTCATTGAGGTTGGTGATTTCACTCACTACGGATGGGAATCGGAGTGGCAGGCCCACATGGAAGCCCTGAAAAACGGCGCCATTGCGGCCGGCTACCCCGAAGACTACTTTCGAACCACGGCAGTGGATTGGGGAAACTACATTCGACTGGTGGGCGCCTCTGGCAATCACGAACACTGGTCTTCCGACTGGTATACGTACTGGAACCGCTACCTGCCCGGCCAGAAACAGCTGGGCACGAACAGCGAATCCCTGGGCATTTATTTCACACTGGAATACGCCAATACGCTCTTTATCATACTGGACAGCAATTTTTCCAATCCAGAACAGACAGAATGGCTGAAGAACGTACTGGAAGGCCCCCAGGCCCAATTCGCCCAATGGAAAATCGCATTTTTTCACGAATCGGTGTACCCGTGCAATTCAAAGGCACCACTGTCTTCCGGATTGCCCTGGGTTGCTCTGTTTGAAAAATACAAAGTAGACCTTGTGGTTCATGGGCACGCACACACGTTTGAGCGCACCTGCCCCATGAACGGCGGAAAATGCGTCACCGGTAACCAGCATGGCGTCATTTACCTGACCGCCAGCGGCGGGGGAACCTCATATCTTCGCACGGTTCAAAATACCGCCAAAGGAAGCGTCACCTACGAAGGCCGGACCGACAAATACGAATGCGAAAAAATATTGGCGGACCACGACAGTGGCTGGCAACATTTCTGCCACTATACGGTTGGCGATTGCGAACTGAATGTCCGCTGCTACGACTACGATTACTGGGACACCGGCGAGCTTCAGCACGAATTCGCCATCAACAAATGTAAGTAAAATTCTGGACGTCGAAAAAAACGGAAAAATTATCGGCCCGGGTAGGGTCTGGCCTGTTTAATCTGGATTACCGGCTCGGTACCGCCGTCTTCCACATCCTCGTCCAGTTTGAATTCCACATCCATGGCGTACCAGTCCTTGCCAGTGGCGATGGGGCCATAAGAATCGTAGAAAAAGGTATGAATGGCCTTGAGAGCAACGCCCAATTCATGGGTTTGCTCCGCCGTCAATACCGTCTCACCTTCGGGAACCAGACTGGAGTTATCGATGAACTCGATGGGTTGGTTCTGCATGTCGTAATAATAAATAAACTGATCAGTCGTAACCCCGGGGTCGGGCTGGACAACTGAATTGTCTCCCACCTGCACATTGATATAGAAAGCCGGCTCCAGTCCGGAAGTGTTGAACGGATTGCTGGTTACCGCTACGCCATTGGCTTCTTCATCGGGATATGAGTGATGAACCAGAAGCGCCATGCCCACTTTTTTATGATCGATACCGCGGTAGGTTCGTTCTTCAAACGCCCGGAAATACCAGATGCTGCCCCACACTTCACGAAGTGCATCTTCCACCGTTCTCGATGGATCATCGGGATCTCCGGTTTTGGATGTGTAGAGACCGGCTCCCGTAAAGTCGCCCAGGTCTTCGGCATTGGTGCTGGAACGGAAACGCATCCGCAATCCCTGAAACTCAGCATGCAGCTTATCTTTGAGCGCTGTGATGAAGTCTTCATTGATGGGCGCGAGCATCATGGCATCCCGCAGTTCTTCAAGTTTCTGGTCTCTGGTCGCCGCATCGGTCTTGAAATTCTCGTCCACCAGATACTCATCCACTAAATCGTTAAATCCGTTTTCTTCCATGAACTGATTGTAAAAATAAACCGGAATCACAAACGCAGTAGGCGCGTTGGCCTCTTCGACGTAGGACAGCGCCGCAAAATGACTGCCTTTTCCGCCGAATGCCGGAATCGCTGCGCTGATCTGGTCCACCAACGGGGTATCCGCTTCCGGATCAACAATATCCTGAACGTCTGTCATTTCGGTCACGCTCAAATCCATCATGGTAATATCGATGGGATCCGGTTTCACCGCGCACTCGGCAGCTTCCTCCGCTGTTACTTCTTTTATCTCATAATCATTGGGCCCGACATCGAGTGACACCCATTTGCCTTTCAGAGCGTTCAATTCCTCGCTTTCCCATGCACCACGCAACCCCATATTGGGGGTGCCGCGATTCTGCGACAATACATTCACATGAGAAAGAGGCGTCTGAAACTCCTCGGTGATGATTCCCTGCACCACTGAAATATCATTGGGAGCAGAATCCATTACAACGATTTCTTCAAATCCAACATACGTACCGTTTTTCAATTGATCAGCGGTCACGAATACCAGCTTACCGCAGGATTTGGCCACATTGAGTGGCTGGTAATCGATTTCCGGATACAATTGGTCAGTGGTGATGACCGGCACCGACTCGGGGAGCTCATCCGCAATGGCCTCAACTGCGGTTCCCGTGGGATGAAAATACAGCTTGTCTCCAAAGTATGTGGATGCGGCAATCTTCTCGTACGCCGCCTGAACCATCGTGGCATCTGCTGTATCATAGGGTGATATTTCATATGTCCACTTGTCCGGCCCCTCATAATAGGTAACCGCCCCAAGCAGAAATCGACGCTGGGAGTCATAGTAATTCTCCTCAAACGAGCTCATATCCTTAATCACCGGCAACCCGTCCGTGCCGGACAGATACACCGACGCGAAGTCATAGTGAATCTGAAAATCGTTGCTGTTCTGAAAGTAGATGGCATTGTCATCCACCTGATCAATCACAGTCTTTACCGACAGTGCGCCGGGAAGACTGGAATCCATGGGCGCCGCTGCGACTGCTGTGAAATCATCGTAGCAGCCTATCCCGGTAAGATATTCCGGTGAGCCGCCAGCAGTATTCAGGCATTTCCATTCGGTTACCGGCTCACTGTCTGATTCCGTATCGTCACCGTCATCACCGCTGTCGTTGTCTTCAGAACGGGTACATGCCAGCAGCATCCCGCATAACCCGATACAAGCCATCCATCTCAAGTACACCACAGATGTTCTCCTTTTTTCTGTCGTTCGATTCATCGCCTTCACTCCTGATGAAAATTATCTATTCTGCAAAACAATAAATTGCGCCGTATCCGCCGCCACTACCCACTGTACCGCCACCCCCGCCACCCATGGCGTCGGAGAAATTTACGCCGGCTGCACATCCGCCGGCCGAATGTTCGGAAACCCAATTCGCACCATTGCCCGTAATGCCGTTTCGAGGCCACATGTGTCCAATTCCCGGCTGGCCACTGGCTGTGGTACTTGTCCAGTCATCACAGGTACTGGAACTGGAATCCAATGTCCCCTGTTGTGTTGACGCTGTCAAGACATCATGATCATCATCACCGGTTCGACCATCGAAATTGGAGTCCGGTGAATGATCATGAAACATTCCGGTTTCATCATAGGTACCCAAATCGCAACATCCCCCCGGCAATCGCTCCCCGGAGTTGTTGGCGATGGCATCTTTTGATTCTGCGGCCAGATTTCCGGCAAAGTCATACCATGGGCCAGTTCCAATGCGATCGATGGCATTTACCGAACTGGTGCTCAAAAATGCATGCCATGTTTTGTGACCAAAACACACACGACTCGCGATTTCCTGACAGATGGCATCCGCTCCCTCAAGACCGGTAGCGGCCCCGTTGTACCGTAAATCTCCACCGAATCCCTGGTCACCGCGACCATCTTCCTGAGCCAGCATACTGAGATGATACCAGCTCGTTGCAAAGAAACTGAAATTCTCCGCGGCCCCCACATCGGTGCAATCCCCATCGCTGTCAGTATCCGTGTCTGTATCCGTGTCCGTGTCTGTATCCGTGTCCGTGTCCGTATCCGTATCCGTGTCCATGTCCGTGTCCGTATCGGTGTCCGTGTCCGTGTCCGTGTCCGTATCCGATGCCGTATCCGGAATCGATGCGCCATCACAGCAGCGCAAATTGTCATCGCATGCACCGTCCATTTGCGTCCCGCCCCAGGAGACACAATGAGGAAGGCATTCGTATGCACAACTGCTGTCTCCGTCAGAATCCGTATCCGTATCTGTGTCGGTTTCTGTGTCGGTATCCGTATCTGTGTCGGTATCAGTGTCTGTATCTGTGTCTGTATCTGTATCGGAATCCGTATCGGTGTCCGTGTCGGAATCCGTATCCGCATCAGTGTCGCTATCCGTATCGGTGTCCGTATCGGTGTCCGTATCGGTGTCCGTATCGCTCTCGTTGGAATCCGCGGCCCGATTGTCGTCAGAACACGCCGCTGGCTGCAATGTCATAAGAAATAATCCAATAATCAGGTAAAATGATCTCAATTGCGTCATGGGCGTCTCCATATTCCAGTGCGATTTCAATTCGATATCGTTATAATTGATACCCAGCCATTCGCGACGCGGTGAATTGACTTGCCTGCGAATCCTCAGGCTATATAAAAAATGACAAAATGTCCGGTTTTCGCCAGAAACGAAGCAATAACAATTCAGCTGAACAGAACGTACTTATAAGATGACGGCGTTTCCGTTTTACAAAAATGGAATTAATTTTTCATTAAGATGTCGCTTTTCGCAGTATCATGAGGAAGGAATACTTGGCCGCAGCCCCATGCATGTAGCTCAATGTGCCGAATCAGAATGCCTCTTTCAGTTGCAATTTATCGCCGTCTTCTGCCCCTGGCGTGGTCTCATCGGATGATGAAGACAATTCTCTGGCAGAACATGCAAGAAAGGAGAAAAATATTTCCGACCCTGCAAAGTCCCGCGCATCGTGCCACACCACTGCGTATCCGCCATCTCTGAATGCCACATCCGGACGCCCCACCGCCACAGGTTTGTCGTCTGATACGCGGATTTGTTCCCCAATGAGATTTCCCTGCAGATCAAGGCGTCTGAAATACACCGCAGATCCTGCCGGCTCACGGGTGCCTACCCAGGCGATTGCCAACTCCCCGCCCGTGGTGGTCATCGATACCACATCCGCCGAACCGTTGAATTCCAGCTGTCGCGTCATGGAGGGACGGACTCCTTCCTTCGCCACAATTGAAAGAAAAATGCGATAATTTCCCTCGGGGTTTTCCTCGGCTGGCGCGGCGTTCGTCCATGCAACCACCAAATCCGTACCCGTCCACACAATCGCTGGTCGGTTATTGTGCCCGGAAACCCCCGAAACCTTGACCTGGGGGCCAAGTCGCCGCCCATCATTGGTCAGCCGCTGCAGAATAATATCCCTTCCGCCCGAAATGGCCGCGCTCCAGACCACCGCGTAAAACTCACCGGTCCAAACCACATCCGGATATTGAATACCTCCGGTGGCAACCACCATGGGCGCGGGCTCCACTTTCTTTCCGTCTCTGTCAACCAGTCCCGGCCGACCATCCCCCCTGAAAAACAGCCCATTTCGCTCTTCCCAGATGACCGCGCCGTAGGCACCGGCAACCGCTGAAGACACAGCGGCGCCAAACGAAAGGGGCGCTGTATCATTTCGCCCCACTGCCACCTGTCTGGCAGTGCTGCCATCCAGCCAGACAAGATAGGCGGCATCACCGTCTCCGGCAATGCTCGGATCCACGCATTTTCCATCGCCCGGGAAGTACGTCACCTCAGAAGTCGGTAAACCGGCGTCATCCACCTGAATGCCGGAAATCATCGGATTGGTTCCAAACCAATCCCACCATGCCACATAAAATCCCCGCTCCCGGGGAAAAACTACCGGGTTGCCGGCATCCCCCGAAGTATTGGACACCTGGGTATTCACCGAAGCAACCGGTGCCGGACAGGTACTTCCCGAAAGTCGCATGGGAACTGGCGGTGGCGGTAGTGCTGCCCCCTTATTTTTGGAGCAAGCCACCAGCGTGAGGAATGTGAAAACAAGAATAACAGCTCTGTTCATAAAATCACCATTTCACAAAATATTTATTATTTTCGCGGATGGTCCAGTAAAAGTAAAGGTGAGACAACGGACAAAATCAAATATACTGAAACTGCGGCGCCACAGGCGGGTCGGACAACAACACGTTAAAAAAGAAGAAGATATGCCGCCATCCGGGTGTCTCAGGTCAGACATTTTGCGGCAGAAGCGGGCAGGATCGGCTATCGTCGCTGGTAAATGGAAAACACACCAACGTAGAGATAACCGATAAGAAAAAGCAGCAGGAATGGAATGGAAATAAAATGTCCGCCCCGGAATGCTACAATAATCGTTACCACAAAGTACGCCGCAAAAAGCAGTTCAATGGCAGGTACAAGACCGCGGCGTGCACGATAACTTTTTTTACGCCAGCTCTCTTTTGTATTCTCACCAACACCGTGTTTGGCGGTGCGAACAAATGGAGTCTCATGACCAAAAACGCCTTCCAGCACGGCCTTGGCATTATTTATGGATAATCCAATACCCAGTGACATCAGAAGGGGCACCTTGGCCAGAGCCCGCCAGGGGCGACCGTACAATTCCCGATGTGCGGTAATATAGAACATACCGATTGATCCGGTCGTTCCAAGGAATAAGGGCAAATCAATCAGAATCACCTCGCGCCATCCATGCTCCGTTCTCACCATGAGGTTGGGCAGCAACAGCAGTGCCAGAAAGATCATCAGCAAATACGCGAAGTTATTTGTCAGGTGAAAGAACGCTTCCAATTTAACCTTGAACGGCACGTCAGCTTTCAAAATGGTAGGAAGCATTTTCTTGCAGACCTGAATACTGCCTTTGGCCCAGCGATGTTGCTGAGACTTGAAACTGGCCATCTCCACCGGAATTTCCGCCGGTGCGATAATATCGTCCACATATAAAAACTGCCAGCCACGAAGCTGCGCCCGGTACGAAAGATCCATATCTTCAGTAAGCGTATCATGTTGCCAGCCACCAGCATCGTGAATGGTGGAAATTCGCCAGATTCCGGCAGTCCCATTAAAATTGAAAAAGCGTCCCGACCGGTGTCGTGCGCCATGCTCGATGACAAAGTGCCCATCCAGCATCAGGGACTGAATGCGGGTCAGCAGCGAATATCCGCGATTGATATGACCCCAGCGAGCCTGAACCATGCCCACCTTTTCATCCACGAAGAAGTCCACCGTATCCCTCAAAATATTGACCGGTGGTATAAAATCCGCATCAAACACCACCACGAATTCCGCGTTGGTTTGCGACAGCCCATTTTCCAGAGCGCCCGCTTTATACCCGGTGCGATCCTCTCTATGTATCAAGGAAATATTAAAGCCATTTCCGGCCACCTCGTCCACCTTGCGCCGGGCAATCTCCGTGGTGTCGTCGGTTGAATCATCGAGCACCTGAACCTGCATGCGGTGTTTCGGATAATTAAAAAGGGTAACCGCATCAATCAATCGTTCGCATACATAGCGTTCATTGAACAGCGGCAACTGAACCAGAATCAGTGGCAATTCCTCTTCGGGAAATCTGGATTTGGGTTTGGGAACATTGCTGCGGGTCTTGAAAAACAGAAATGTAAGCAGCGTGCGATGAAATCCATAAAATGCAAGCAGCCCCAGGATTCCAAGGTACAGACCAATCAATACATTCTCCAGCATTTGAGCCTCCATGCGTCTCAACCCGTAACAGGCCGAGATGTCAAAAACTTTTGACCATTACATTCAGCGGAATAAATCAGGTAAATATCAGAGTTGTCATTGAAATGTCACAGGTTTCAACACACTGTCACAGGTCTGTATTATACAATTAATTTCAATAAGTTACAAACCGAGGGCAGCTTCAGAATAAGCCTATTTTTTTTGAAATTTTTCTCTGAGGAACTCTTCTTTGATTCGATCTTCCAAAGTATCCGGCCCACCTTCCAGCACCCTGCCGTTAACAAACAGCTTTGGCGTGCCATCCACACCCAGCTTTCGACCCATTGCCAAATCCGCATCAATAGCAGACCCGGCTGCCTCAGAAACGAGATCTTCCTCAAATTTCTCCACGTCCAACCCCAGCCCCATGGCCATCACCCGAAGTTTATCGGGGTCATACCCGGCTCTCCCTCTGGAAAACAACGTATCATGGAATTCCCAGAATTTTCCCTGCTGCTGCGCGGCATACGCCGCACGCGCGCCCAGCATGGCATCGGGATGAATATCAGCAAGGGGAAAATGCTTGAACACCAATCTGACATTGGCGGGATACCGTTTCACTATCCGGCCAATTTTCTGCGCTGCCCTGGCGCAAAACGGACATTGAAAATCTGAAAACACAACCACCGTCACCTGAGCATTATCCGGTCCCAGTACCGGCGATGTGCCCACTTCGATTTCCTGCCCCTTCACCGCCGCATACCGCTGCACGTACCGGGCAGATATTTCTTCGGAATTGTAATCTTCCTTGACCAGAGAGAGCACGTATTGTGTGGCGTGACCACTCAGCGGACATAATTTCTGATTATGAATTGTCTGGGCCAGGCTGAATTCGTTGCCGCAGGGGGACACCTCCCGATTGATAATCTCGTCAAACCGCTTCAGCTCTGTAGGGGTCAGTTCAGAAATATCCACCTGTCCGATTGCACCCAGGTCCTGTGCAGAGATATAATTCGAATTTCCCGTGGTCGCGCAATTCACATAAAGCAATGCGCTTGCGCCAAAAAGCAGCAAGGCAAAAAATGGAACAACATATACTGATACTGACTTTCGTTTCACTTCCATACTCAACTTTCGTCGTAGGGCACTCAATTTAAAAAAGAGTCCCACTCAAAATCCAATCTACAACAATTCGCTTTTCCTCCGCGGAAAGCGGCGCGATCTTCTCTTTGCCCTCTATTGTTCTGGGCATCCGTTGACCGGACATATTTTCACCCTCCAGCAACTTGTACACAAGATAACTGGCCCCGGGCCTGTCGGGAACAATTCGCTCCATCAGAGGCCACTGAACGCTGCGAACATTCAGCGCAGTGCGGGTCAGCCCGACCGAATCCCGCAAATCCAAATCCGTGAATTGCCCTTCGCCATGACAGCCAACGCAGTGGGCATCGAAAATCGGTTTCACATCCCGTGTATACGTTCTTTCCGTGTATACGCCCTGTTCGCGCTCTACGTCGCCGGTCCGAAATCGGGTCACCAGCCCCGGCGCACTCCAGCCACCGTCAAGTGCCCTGAAGCGCTCGTCAAAACTCAACTCCCATACCGTCCCCGGAAACAGCGGGCTGCTTGTCCATAACACAAGCGACATATCCAGGGGATCATAATACGACATCATCCACTTTCCGTATCGCCCGCTTCTGAGGGTCACCTCACGGGAAGTAAAATAGTTCATATCAAGATGCTTATTTAATTTTATCCGCAGAGTCACGTTGGTTGGAACATCGGTATCGTACATTGCAGGGTCAACCGATACCACCTCAAGGGGCGCCAACTCCTGCGCCTCCGGATCAAAAAAAGACTCACAGGAGACAAACAGTCCGATGCTGGCAATAAATACAGTTGCGGATAATAACAATCGCATGGCCCAAAAGGCGATTATGCTTCAGAATAGCTGATCAAATGGTCGGTCACTTCGGAAGGGGTAAACTTTTTGCTCAACTCAGCAGTGAGGCAATCAGCCAGCGCCAGCAGTAACTCGTCGATACCCTTATCTTCAATTATTCGCTGCAACAACGACCGTGCCTGAGGACTATCGTCCTTCCGCAGAAACGCACGTACTGTGTCCGTTGTCACATCCCCCTCAAAATCCAAAATGATATTCTCTATAAGGTATTGCGCCAGTTCGTTCAATGTATCCTCCATACTGAAAATCAGACGTCACCGTATTCGCCTGATATTATTTGTTTAAGGACATATATAAAACATACGAAAATTGAGCAAGATATTTCCCTTTTTACCCCATGACACGGATGCATTCGCCACGAATCTTTCATAGTAGCGATCATCCCATGCCAGCAGGATGCCGTTCCGGAGCCTGGGTATCGTGAATCAGCATCCGGAGCCATCACCGGTGCCGTGCCCCATGGCCGATACCTTTTGCAGATAATCTTTGAGTATCTCGGTTTTCAGCAATAATTTCTTTTCAAGACGGACAATCCGCGCCCCGGCAGCGACACGGGCCGCGAGCACATGAATATTGAACGGTTTAGTCAAAAACTCATGAGCCCCCGCCTCCAACCCCTCGATCACATCCTCATCGCTGCACCGTGCGGTCAGTAGAATGACAAAAACAAACGGATGTTTCCGAGATTTCAGTCGGCGGCATATTTCGAGGCCATTCATTCCCGGCATCATCCAGTCGATCAGTGCCAGTTCAGGAGGGTCTTCCGGGTCATCCAGACTGGCCATCGCTTCAATTCCATTTTTTGCCGCAGAAACCCTATATCCAAATTTTTCCAATGTTTTCAAAAGGATATATCGGGTTGACGCATCGTCCTCCGCTACGAGCAAATGAAGCGGAATCTTTTCCAGCTCCTGCTCCAATGCATCATCAGGAAACCAGGAGGTCTGTGGCCTGTCAGGATTTGTCATCGCTCCCTCAAAAAACGCAGTTGTTTCCATTCGGTACTACGGGTTCCAACCCAAATACTTTAGAGATGAATTATATTGACGATGGACTAAACGCAAGAAATGCCGGACCGCGCCAATCAGACGCCATCGGGAGTTTCAACGGAACCGCAGTGGCGCAATGATTCGGCTACAGTTGAATCAACATTATCAGGAGTCCGCTTGCTCCGATGGCGAATCCTGAAAAGGCGTGCATATATCGGCGCACCAAACCGAACTCGACCAGTTCAAATCCCATGTAGGCCGCTCCGACACAGACCATCATCGCTCCTATGGTGATCAGAGAAAATGTGGCAGCTACCGCTACAATCGCAAATATACTGTGCTCTGCCGCTGGGATGAGAAGCATCGGAATCAGCGGCTCACAGGGACCAAGGACAAAAATCAGAAACAGGGCCCACCATGTTCGGGAGTGGGAATGTCCCGCAGGTCCATGGGAATGGGCTGGGGCTTTGTCGCCATGGGCATGAAGCAGTCCATGACTGTGTCCGTGGCCGCGAACACCCCGCACAATACCCCACAACATGTACGAAAAACCGAACACAACCAGTGCCCACACAGCCATATTGCCGCGAATCCCTTCAAACCATGTAAGGCGGCTCACATTCCATCCCATGGCAATCCCCACCGTGCCGACCAGAACAGATGAAAGCACATGGCCTGCCCCACACAGAGCTGTCCACCCCATGACCTTCTTTAATGACCAATTTTCAGTTCTACCCAGAATCACCAGGGGCAGATAATGGTCCGGCCCGGCAAGCGTATGCATCAGGGCGACAGTGGCTGCGGTTCCGATGAGTACCAGAGTGGCTTCGGTCATTTTATTCTCCCGTTAGACGTGCCGTGCATACGGGCACAATAGCTCCATACCATGGTAGCAAAAAAAAACAAATCTGTAGCACATTAACCGTGATTTTTTATGCAGGGTCACCAACACACATCAAACGTCGTCGGTCGGGGCAGCGCACTCCGAATTTCACTCATTGTTCAGTGCCCTGGCGATGGCGGTAACAACATCTTCCTCATAATTGCGGGCGGCGGCGACATACCCGGAAGCTTTATTCACCACGATAGAAAAAGCGATGGGGTGACGTCCGGATTTATCCAACACATAACCGGATAACGCTGAAACGTCGTCGAGGGTCCCCGTTTTCGCCCGGACATATCGCTGAGCGGCCGGGTGGCGATACCGGGACTGAATGGTGCCATCCACGCCGCCAGTAGCCAACTGGGTCAGAAATTCCGGGCGAATGGTGGCATCCAGATACACGCTGCGCAACACGGTACAGAACTGAGATGCCGAAACTTCGTTGGCAGAAAAGAGCCCGGATCCATTCCGATACTTATATGTTCCCTTTTTAATTCCCCAGCTGGCAAGCAATTCCGAAACCGCCGAAGTGGCCGCCTCCCAGGTTCCCGGTCCCTTCTGAGTCTCTGCTCCAATTGTTTTCAGAACCATTTCGGTCACAAAGTTATTGGACATCTTCCCGGTTTCCCATAGGACACTGGACAGGGCTTCTGATTCATGTCGGGCAATCAGGGGGGTTCCCGAGGGAATCGCACCGGTTCGCACATCTCCCCCCACCGAAATGCCCAGATCCTTCAGAATTCCCTTGAGTGCGTAACCCGCAAACAGCGACGGATTGTCAATTCGACGGTAATACCAGGTTGGACTGGAGCCCAGAGGAATCTGGCCCCACACCCGGACGCGAGTGCGATCTTCGTAGGGCGTTGCGGAAATCCTCGGGGTGTACGCCCCGGAGGCGCTGGTGAGTGTATCATTTACTGCCATGGCATATTCCGGGGGATCGAAATCCACAATTGCCTTTGCCATCGCAGTGGGTCCGGGTCGAATCTGAATACCCAGCGCATTGTGATTCACCGAAACCGCACCAATCGCCGTTCTGAATTTGTTATCCTCATTCGGTTGCTCGTCATAGGCAAACGGGAGGTTTTCCCCGTCAAAGTAACTGTCATCCACGATTATGCCCCCGCCAATGCGCCGAATTCCGTCGGCTTTCAGCTCCCGGGCCAACGTCCAGAGGTCTGATGTCATCAGGGATGGATCCGCGTATCCTTTCAGATACAGTGCGCCCTGCACATTACGAAAACTGGTTTTGCCATACAGCTCTGTCTGAAACCGAAACTCCGGACCCAGAATTTTCAGGGCAGCCGCGGCAGTGATAATCTTCGTATTCGATGCGGGATTGAGAGGCTTGTCACCATTAACCGAAAACACCACAGTGCCTGAATTAACATCCACCACTTCAATACCAACAACGGAATTACCCGGCTTTCTGGCGGCAATCGCAGTCAATGTGTTTTTCAGTGCTTCCGCATTGAACTCCGCGGCCCGCAGTGCGTCGGGCACGAGTGCCCCCATACACAATAAACACAGCAGCGCCGCCATGGAGGGATATTTCAGAATTTGAGTTCTCATTTGTACCTGTTCCTGCAAAAAAATCCTTCGCGCAATCCATCGTAATGACGGTCTGGCGATTCTTGCGTATATCTTACTTCGGCTTTTTTTTCAAAAGGCTATCTGAACGGAAACATATGACAGTTCGACAAAAATTTAATATGTTCATATTTTTATATTGCCGCGCAGATCGCGATTCATAAAAAAGCATATCGCTGGAAAAAGTCACTTGGCTCAATAATGCGACGTGTTAAGATGCCACACAAATTTGTACGCTACCAGAAAGCAGTTTGCCCATTTATTTGAGGAGGAACGAATGAGTCAGAAAGTATTAATCATGGTTTTGGGTGCGATAATCTTTCTTTTCGGTTGTGCCGTAAAAGTGAGAGAACCCACTTCCCCCAACTCGGCAAGTGGTGAATTCGTGGAACCCGAAATGGCAGAGACCGAGGGTATCGAAGGATACCAGGAAGTACAGCTCACCGATGAAGATAATCAAATCGTCGTTCCCGGTGCAAACTTCGGTCACGCGCCGGCAATGAAAGGCGCGGGCAAGGCAAAAAAAGGGAAAAAGGGGAAAAAGGGGAAAAACGCCAGTAATAATGCCAACCGGAACAGTCCTGCTTATTGGCCTGAAACCAACGGTGTCCAGGATTTGATGGAAGGTCTTCAGTGGGGAATGTCCGTTAAAAAAGTATTCTCCATTTTTGAATCGAAAATTCGCGAAAAATTCGATGAACAGATGAGAGCTGCACAGGGCGACCTGTTGGCCGAAGACAGAATCCGCGCAAAAATGCACCGTGAATTGAACGAAGTCAAAAACAGCTATGTGGAGTTCAATGGTCAGACAACCGGCTATGAGTCTCATATGGTAGATGTTGAATTCACGCACAACAATCATGAAGCCATGATGGTGTGGGATGCCGGGAAATATGTGGAGTACCTGTTTTTCATAGAGGGTCGATTCTGGAAGCGGGTTCGTCTGTTCAGAATCGATAAGCTGGGCGGAATCACCCTTGATGACTTCACGGCAAGCATGGAGCAGGTTCTGGGATGCAAAGGGGCGGAGCTCCTTGATCAGGAGGGAAAACTGCTTCAAATCGTCTGGCGGGACGCTGACACTTACGTATCAGTACTTGACGGTTCAAAATTCTTCGGTGTCTACGGGCTCCGCCTTTCTTCTGCGGTCACTGAAACTTACCTGAGCAAGCTGCGCACCAACAGAGACAAATCATCCGGTTCCGTTGACGCGTCTGTCTCTTCCACCATCGACAAAGCGGTGAACAGTGTTGACTATGATGACAACCAGGAATCCGTTATCGACGGGTATACCGGAAAATCTCATTCCGGAGACCTGAGTAACGATCCCACCATTACCGGTGGTCCGGGCAAAACCAACAACCCGGCCCCCTCTCAGAATAACGCGAATAGCGACGCCGAGGATGACAATCTCCTGTTCTGATTATCAATACACCTGACCGCAGCTACTCTCTTTGCGTCATCAGATGTAATGCATTGGTCCGGTATTCCATGCCAGGCTCGGCCCAAAGTCGTGTCAAAATATGACAAAATGGTATTTATATAGTAAAAATCTAGAAATGGAACCGAGTCTGGCGAGCAATACATCAATTCGAAACCCTGAACACTGACAACAAAATTATGTCGCGATATCGAATCATATATCAAAATTCAAATATAGAGGCCCCACAGGGACGATTTGATATTGGTCGCAGCCTGGAATGCAATCTGGTTCTGGATGACCCCAGTGTCTCCCGCATCCATGCCACCATCGTTCGGGACAACGATCGCCTCCTATTGGAGGATAGAGGTAGCCGAAACGGTTGCACCCTGAATGGTGTCGCAGTATCCGGCACCTCACTGCTTCGGGATGGTGATATCATCGGCATTGGCCACCAGGAAATCCGGATATCCCAGATTCACGATGTCAGACCCAATACTGCCGGTACAACCACCGGATTATCCGCGTGCCAGCATTGCGGTACATGGAGTGCCATTGGCGTTGACTTCTGCAGTCAGTGCGGTCATCCGCTTCGTGAACTGAACAATGACAGGGCAACCGATACAGTCGAAATTGCAATGCGCCAGCAGCAGCCGATCATTCGGTTGCAGGACGAACAGGAAGACACCATCAACGCCGAAAATCTGCTTTCCGGTCTCGCACAAAAAGCACTCAGTAAAAACAGAACAGAAGAAGCATGGAAATTTACCCGAAAGCTCATGGATAATATCCAGACATTCAATAGCAACCGGGAGACACCTGAAGTTGAACTCGAAAAGGTGGCAGGGTTGGTCATTGAAATCGCCGTGCAGTCCCACTCATCGGAAAGAATTTCTGATCTGTTTACATTTTTTAAGGATATCAGCCGGTTGATTCCACGAAAAGCAGTTGATCAACTGTATTCAGTAGCGAAGGGTACCGGATATCGCACCACAACGGATCTCCACGAATATCTGGAAAGGTTGACCGCAATGGCCGACAACTTTTCCCCCAGCGAGAAATTCATTTATCGTCGAATTGAAGGTCTGGTTGGTTTGTTCAACTGAACGACTGATGCAATTCATCAGCCCCCTTTCTTTTGATTTGCCCGTGTTCAGAATCGCAGATAGTGCATTTCGCGGTACGGGATAATCCCATCTGAATTCCAGAATATTTGAACCCTCGAATAAAAAATGCACCTTTCAGAAGTTCTTTTTGTAATATCCCCCTCTTTTCCGTGCAAGCAACCACTATTGTCCCAGAGGAACGCATCGGATTTAGGTCTGATGTAACCAAAGGCTGCAAACAGCGAGGAGTCTGGCCTCGCTGTTTAAAGGAGGCCTCAGAATATCGGTGTCGTTCATATCCATGAACCATCACCGATGACGTGCAACAACCCCATTCCTGAACCGGTTCTGATTCTATCTTTTTTGCAGCACACCCACCCCGGGGGTCGCTGCTGCAAATTTCTGGACGGCAAAATCTCTTAAGTGCAAATGCATGGCGCAATGAGCATCGCGCATCATGTGGTCATGAGCTGACCCATCCTCACCGAATCAGATACCAACGCTCATACCGCCGTCAACGAAGAGACATTGACCGGTAATGTAGTTGGCGTCGTCAGATGCGAGAAACAGGTGGGCTTTGGCGATTTCGATGGCTGGCAGATATTCCCGCATGGGGATGGAACGCAACATGTTCTCCCGGGCTTCTTCCGAAACTTCTGCGAGCATGGGCGTGTCAATGGCCCCCGGTGCGATGGCATTGATACAGATTTTCTTTTTTGCATACTCCAGCGCCTGCGTTCTGGTCAGACCGATAACGCCCATCTTGGAAGCACTGTAGTTGGCTTGTCCCACATTGCCGAGGGTGGAAATGGACGCCGTATTTACTATTTTAGAGCCCTTTTTCATTTTGCGGAGGGCATGTTTCGAACACAGAAACGTACCTTTCAAGTTCACGGACATCACGAGGTCCCAATCCTCCACTTTCATTCGGGGAGTGAGCTGATCGCGGGTGATACCGGCGTTATTAATCAGAATGTCGAGTGCACCAAATGTTTTTACGGCTGTATCAATAAGCGCTTTCACCTCGTCCTCATCCGCCACATTGCATTTAACGGCAATCGCTTCCCCGCCCTTTTCCACAATTCCGGCCACGGTGGCTTCCAGGACATCAACCGCCATATCGCAACAGACCACTTTAGCGCCTTCTTCTGCAAACAACTCCGCTGTCACTTTTCCGATGCCGGCTGCTGCACCGGTAATAATTGCGATTTTCCCGTCGAGTCTCTTCATGTGTCGTCTCCATTTCGCTTCCAGGTGCTTTTCCGAAACACCATATTCTCATTGAAACCCTCCACCACCACAATATCGGAAGCATTCAACACCTCGAACCTGTATGAAACAATGCCCCGCATCGGGTTTCGGGTTTCGCGTTTATCTATCACTTCCATCCGCACGTGTACAGTATCGCCGATAAAAAGCGGATGTCTGTAAGTTATCTTCTGTGACAGCATCGCCACCAGTGTTCCGCGATTGATCCCCAGCGCCGAAATCATGCCCACCCCAATGGACACCGCCAGCATGCCGTGAACCACGGGTTTTCCAAAAGGATGCGCCTTCATGGCTGCTGCGTCCCGATGAATGGGATTGGTATCCCCGGTGAGTCTGGAGAACGCTGCCACATCTGCCTCGTCAATCTGTCTTGTCCCGGTCACCAATCCAGCGCCAATGCTGAAATCCTCAAAAAACAAACCCATATCTGAAAGCGGCATACTCACTCCTGGTGCAAAAACGAGCCCGTGATACTATGCGGCAAATAAAATAACGTCAATCTCTGGAATTTAACTTAAGTAGCCTGTCCGGCTGTCGATCTAAAATACAGGAGGTCCCCATGACGGCATCAGACAGAAGAGACAGTCGTGTTATGTGCAATAATTGCGCGGATTTCGCACAGGCCACGTTGGAAGGCGCCAATCTCTGCAGTGGATGCCTGCTTCGACTTCTGATGAGTACTTCGGACCCCAGTCTTTTTGACCGTCTGCAACCACTTGCGCCAGACGGCACGTTCGAATTGAAAAAGAATCCAACGCTTCAGGCCCGAAAATAATTCACATCACGTCCGTTTCCATATCCATCTTCAGTATCCAATTTCGCCACTCGGCCTGAAATTCGGACAGATCCTCAATGTGTAAAATAGCGCGAAGAGTTTCCATTCCAAGGGGATCCGTTTTCCGGTTTTCATAAAACGCGTGGTAGTAGTCCACCAGGAGTCCCCGCTGCTGAAGATAGTACGCGATATACTTGGACTGCGCGTAGGGAATGCCGCTCGCGTCATTGTAAAACCGCTTTTCGTCCATTGAAAGCAGCTCATCAATTGCCCGAATTTTCTCACGCCGAATTGCGTCCTGAAGTCCAGGAAGCCGCCAGTTGCGAAGGCCGTACAATCGTCCATTGGTCACTGTTGGCCGCTCGAAAAGCGATGCCAGGCCTTCATTGAACCAGACCGGACAGTCCTTGAAATTTGCAGCCACAAACGGATGCACGATTTCGTGAACCAGCGTACCACCGCCGGTAGAAATATCCAGAATCAGCGAATGATGCGCAGGACTGTAGAAACCATATGGGGTTTCCGGATCAATACCGAACTGGCTGCGGGAATGCCGCCGATAACTGTCCTGATCCTGAAGCAGCCAGATATCGATTATTTCGTTGGGGTCTTTGAGAAAAAAATCCTTTTTCAGCAGCGAGACCACCTGATGCACGATTCTTACCGCATAATCCGCCACTTCAGCCGGCGGACAGTCGCTGACAATAACAAAAGGCTTTTCAATCATCACGATGAAATTGACAGGCACGCGCTCATTGAGCGCCATCATATGTTGTGCATAATCGGCTTCTGTCAGTTCAGTTTCGACATTGCCATACTCCAGCGCCCGAGGTGCCATCCGGATGCGGACCGTGCCCCATTGATACTCATCCTGCACCGCCCACAGCTCCATGAACGTGCTGCGCGACATGGTTCGGTACGCACCTTTTTTTAAAGCCGGCTCGTGATAAATCACGTTATCGCCCACTGCATCGTACCCCAGCACCAGTCTGAAGTGTTCATCGGGGTTGGATTTACTGGTGTGCATCAACACAATGGAGGGAATCATGGAAAGCAAATCACCATGCAATCTGGCGAACGCCTTTTCCTGATCCATCTCATTAAAATGCGGCGTCCAGATATTCCCCACATCAAAACCAATTTGCTCAAGCGCGTACGCCAGTTCCGACGCATACAGGCCCCTGGCCTCATCCGCGGGAACTCCCGCCCGGTCAAAAATGTAATCCTGATCCACGTCCTCGCCCAATTTCTGCAATACCATTGCGGCACAGGCCTCGGCGCAGAAATCTTTCTTCTGCTCAATATGGGGCACATTGGGAATGACAATGGAGCTGTACCTGGGAGTCGGTGCCTGCGCACTCGTATTCAGCACGATGGTAATCACAGCCAACTGAAATATTCGTCGAATCATCCGCCAATCCCCGGATACCGATTATCTGACCGGCTCTCTGAACATTGCCATCTGTCCGGCAACATTCTCAAACAGACAACATTTTGATTCGAAATGTTCATCACTGCTAACCAGAATGATAATCACAAACCGCAAAAATCGCAAGATGATATACATCGACGTGCAGAAAAGTCGACCATTCGAGAATTGTGAGAATTGCCGAAGGCCAACCATCTGTATAAATAAATCGTTTTTGACTTTCCGGGGTTTCCGCTTACATTACAGCGCATCCATGAGTGCGTCCATGACCAGCAGAAACAATCCCTCGACCAAAGCTTCACCCCCACACGCAAAAACACAATTGGCCATTGGCGTATCCGCGTGTCTTCTGGGCAATCCAGTTCGTTACGACGGTGATCACAAACGCACCCCTTACATCACAGATATTCTGGGACAGCATGCCGCATTGATACCGGTTTGTCCCGAGGTGGAAATGGGACTTCCGGTACCAAGAGAACCGATTCGACTTGAAAGTCATGGGGAGACATCGTCCGTGCGCCTGATCGCGCCCGGCAGCGGCATTGATCGCACCGAACAGATGGCGGCGTTCTGCCACCGGCGATTGATGGAACTGCGCGACATGAATCTATGCGGTTACATTTTTCAGGCAAGGTCACCCTCCTGCGGCATGGCGCAGGTAAAGGTGTTTCATCCAGGAACGGATGCACCGGAACTGGTTGGCACGGGGCTGTTTGCAGCCGCGCTCATCAGAGCATTTCCTCTCCTGCCCGCGATTGAAAATGACACACTGGAAAATGCAGAAAGCAGACATCACTTTCTACTGCAGGTTTTCGCGCTCCACAGACTCAATCAACTGTTCCAGGACAGCTGGACACCCGGAAAGCTGGTTGCTTTTCATGGTCGCGAGAAATACCTGCTCATGGCCTACGATATTGACACATACCACTCGCTGGGCAAATTGGTTGCCCGTGCCTCTGAAATTCCCGGAAAGGAAGTTGAACAACACTACCGTTCGGTTTTCATGACTGGGTTGAGGAATGCCGCTTCCCGAAAAAAACACACCAACGTGCTACAGCACCTGTGCGGATATTTCAAAAAGATTCTGAACAGTGACGCACGCGCTGCACTCACTGAAACGGTAGAAGAATACCGCAACGGACGGGCGATGCTCGACGTGCCGATGGCTTTACTGCAAACGCATATCAACGCGCATCAGGTCAGTTACCTGGCATCCCAGACTTACCTGACCCCCTACCCGGAATCCCTTCAGGTATCAGCGTCTTTCTTCCCCGGACAACAGCACTGACGTGCGGATTTCGCAACGAGTCGCCCGGTCTACTGCAAATGGGGCTCGGTTTTTCCGGTAACTCCCATATTCACCTCATAAATTCCTTCAACAAAACTGGCGATATACAGGTGATCGGCTTTCCATCCCCCGTATCCGGAACCAAAATTCACAGCCGGAATAAACAATTCACCTTCATTAACGCCTTCCATTTCGTACAAATCCACGGCGGTTTCCACCTCACCGGTGGGGCTGACCCGATAAATCCGTCCGCTCATCTCCACAACATACAGATTTCCACATCGGTCCACGGTCATGCCGTCAAGCATATACTTTGTGAAGTCTTCGTCCTCCAGAAGGTGCATCGCTTCGAATATATTGACCAGCTCCTCACTCTCCCCAAGGGTACCGTCTTCATTCACTGCAGCTTTGTGAACGATGCCCATTTCTTCATCGAAATATAGCGTTCTGTAATCTGGGCTGAAAGCGATGCCGTCAAAAGAAGCGGCCGGAATGTCAATCACTGTATCATAGGTATTGGCCACCGGATCCACTCTGTACACAAGTCCCTCTCGACTTGTCACATACAGAATTCCTTCCATGTTGACCGCAATACCGTTGGGGCCGGCGATACCGTTGGCAAACGGCTCAACGCTGCCATTGGGAAAAATGCGTATCAGCTCATTTCTATCCGCGTTGGTCACAACCAACTCACCGTCTGGAAGCAGACGCGTTCCCTGTGGCCACATGACATCCATCGCGGCAAGAATCTGGCTGCTGCCATCATAGCTGGTTTTTCGAACCACTGCGGTGTTGTCGATAACCACCTGCAGAATGTTTCCATCCTTGTCAAATACGAAATCTTCCGACGTGTATATTCCTTTCATGTGCGTTGCCGGTCTGGGTAGGGCAGGAAGATTGTCACAGATGAAATCAACTGTATCCACCCCTGTATCGCCATCCGTTTCAACACCGGTGTCCGTATCTTTTTCACTGTCTGTATCTGAATCGCTATCACTGTCCGTATCGCTATCACCATCACTGTCCGTATCGCTATCACCATCACCATCACTGTCACTATCACTGTCTGAATCGCTATCTGAATCGTTATCTGAATCACTGTCTGAATCACTGTCTGTATCACTATCACCATCACTGTCGCTATCACTGTCGCTATCACCGTCTGAATCGCTATCTGAATCAGTGTCTGTATCACTATCCGTGTCAGCATCTCTGCCGGCGTCGGACACCGTATCTTCACATGCAATCAAGAAAAATGCCATGTTCAGTATCCCCCACCCCAGGAAAACATATCTTACACTCAAACTGCGCAATTTTTTCATTTCGTCCCTCTTGAGCCAGGCTGTCATCCCGAATTAATTTTCCATATCAGACAGTTCGACATCAGCTTTCAGCGATGACGAAACCCGAAATTCTATACAGCCGTCATCGACCACCACCGAATCCACTGTTCGCCGGGTGATACGACCGCTCGGTTTTCCGGAAACGCCGCTGTGGATAAGCGCATCAACCAGGGCACTGGAGATGGTTACTTCACCGGTATCCGGTGCCTCACAGCTCAGGGTCAATGGCGAGTTTCCGTGCTGATCAATGTTCAGGCTCAGATAAATTCTGGATCGGTTTTCCGTCGTCGGCGCGGCCCAGGTGATTCGTAACGGCTCTCCGGATTCAACTACCCACTTGAGTTCGGGATCCACCAGTGGGTCTACTCCAAAACCATGCAACTTCAGTTCGCCGAAATATCCATCAGTTGTAGACATTTCAATGGGATCTCCGGGCTCAAATGCCGGATGAGCAATATCCACCCTGGAATAACTGTTCGTAGGAGAAAGTGGTTCAAGGGTTATCGGTTCAGATAGTCCCCTGAACGTGATTTCACCGGCGTCCTGTTGCACCGGATATGGAATACAGGTGCCGTTAAAATCGCAGGTGCTGCCAGGCTCACACGACGGGACGCAGTTTGGATTCTGTTTGACCCACAACGCGCAATCGCCTTCTTCTTCTTCCCGCAGGGGAATCGATGCAGGAGTCACCCCGTCAGCAATGGCACCACCGATGGTGGAATAATCCGTCGCGACACTGACTTCGAGGCCCCCCAGATACGCTTCTGCTGGACAGGCACCATTCAACTCGATACCCGTTGATCCCGTATCCGAAGACGTATCGTCCTCCTCCTCAGAGGCTGTCTCTGAATCGCCATCTTCGTCTCCATTGCACGCAGTGTGCGAGATAATCATAAGAACGCAAAGAATTAACCAGAAGCGCCATTCCATGGATCACACGTTTCCTTTGCCTGTTGGTGCAAGCTCCGCCGCAGCGGTTTGCCGGGCACACGACGCGCATGCCGAGGTATCTTTTTTACTGAGAAGTCAAATATACTACATGATAAGATACAATTGTTCAAGGAATGTGACCGTAGCGTCACTTTTTATTTCCTGCTCCGTAGGCCCGAAACTGACAGAAACGCTTCACGGTGAACGACAACATGAGTTTGTTGGGGAGTAAATGAGGAACAAAAAGCTGTGCGAAAGGGGGGACTCGAACCCCCACATCCTTGCGGACACAGGCACCTGAAGCCTGCGCGTCTACCAGTTCCGCCACTTTCGCGACTCCGGACAGCAGCTTATTTACACGAGTGATTTTCTGTGTCAAGCACATAATTCAGTTGCAAAATCCCTCCTGTGCATTTTCCGTCTTCGTCCATGAAATTGTCGGCTTTCGGGACAATCGTTGCATCTGACACGCGTATAAAATCACTTTTGAGCTGCAATAGCCGTTGAAAATATTGAAAATATGCTTTTAACTGACAGACGCACTGGCGTTTGAGTCTGCAGTTTAATATCATTAAAAAGAGGAAATGAGCGTCAGTCGCCACCGGATACCGGTTCTCACTTGCGAGAATATCGGGATATCTTTTCATGTTACAGCGTGTCCGGTAAGAATAATGAGAATAAGATCATGACAACGAAAAAACCCAATTTTGTGACCGAAAAACTGAATTCAGCCATCTATATTGCGATTCTTTACTCGTTTGGCACAGCATCTGGGTGTTACGACGTGGGAGAACTGGACACCTACTACACCACCGCGAACAACAATATTGAGGGTACAGAAGAGTCAGAGAAAGATATCCACAGCGATAACGGCGACGATAGCGGTACGGATTCACACGAAGATCCGAACGACACGGATACCCTTTCAGACGACAGCGCCAAACCTGCTCGCAACCGCTGTCTGGCCCTTGACGGCGAAGGCGATTATGTTCGCACGCGCCAGAATGATGGATTGGCCGTATCCGGAGAGTGGACCATGGAAGCCTGGATATGGTACCGGGAAGATGGCACCGGCCTTCACCCGATATTGCGGGGTGCAGATGAAAGCACATCCATATCGTCATATTTCATGTATACGGAGTACGACGACCTGGGCGGTTCCAAACCCATGGCGGGATTTGGCTACGAGTCCTCAAAATTTCAGGAGTTGCAGGGGCCCGGACTGCTTCCCGAGAGAGAGTGGATTCACATGGCATTTGTGCACGACACAGATGAAATTCGCTATTACCTGAATGGGAAGATAGTTGCCAGCGAAGAAACGACGCTGGATGCACGCCCCGTATCGGACGACGTTATCATTGGTGCCATACTTCACCCGCGAAAAACAGGCTATCACAATGGCTATATTGATGATGTGCGGGTTTCCAGTGTGGTCCGCTACGATGAAGACTTTACGCCGAAACACGGATACAGCCTCGACGAAGATACAGTTGTTCTGTGGAATTTCGACATCGATTACGGAGACGACTACACCATGGACGCCCGGGAAATTTTTATCTCCAATTTTGTCGATGACGCGCATATCGTGGATTTCCAGTCGGATTTCGACTGAAATCATTTTTCCACTTGCATGAAAGACCGGTCGCAAACTGCCTTTTTCTGATTTTTTCTGCTAGAGTTCCGGGTGATGAATGACGCAGTTGTGCCAGGACCGATAAAACCGATTCTTTCCATCAGAGATTTAGCAGTGGAAATTACCGGAGATGCACCCAGAAGGGTTCTCAACGGTCTGCATCTCGATATTCCCAGAGGACAGACGGTGGCCCTGCTCGGTGAATCCGGCAGTGGAAAGACCCTTGCCGCCTATTCCGTGCTCAACCTTCTGCCTCATGTCGCCAGAGTGACCGCCGGACAGGTGATATTTCAGGACGCCGACCTCCTGAAGCTGCCCCCCAAAGCCATGAGAGACATCCTCGGCAACCGGTTGGGGATGGTATATCAGGAGCCCGGCACTTCACTGAACCCATTGATGCCTGTGGGAAGACAAATCGGCGAGACACTCAGGCTGCACAAGGGACTGGGACGCCGGGCGGCCCGGGATCAGGTAATTTCTCTCATGGAACTGGTGGGGGTTCCAGACCCGGTCCGCCGATATAGTCATCTACCGCACCAGTTGTCCGGTGGCGTCCGCCAGAGAGTGGTTATCGCCATGGCACTGGCATGTCGGCCGGATCTGCTGCTGGCGGACGAACCCACATCAGCCCTTGACAGTACGGTGCAGGCACAGATTATCGATTTACTGTTTCGACTCATCCGAGACTTGCGAATGTCCGTGTTTCTTATCAGTCACGATATGGGAGTGGTGGCTGCGCTGGCCGATCGCGTCGCCATACTGAAAGGCGGCATAGTCGTTGAAAACGGGGACGTTCGGGATGTACTGAAGAATCCCGCGCATCCATATACGGCCGCCATGCTATCCGGTGACATCCGGGGAGGACGAATGCAGGTGGCAACATCCATTGCCAAAGTGGAGAGTTCCGAAAACGCCTGCCCCTTTATGAAGGACTGCAAGTGGGTTCAGAACGACTGTCGCCAGAGTACGCCGGACGAGACCATTATTGATGGAAACCGCATTGTGCGGTGTTATCTTCACCGTCAGAAAAAAAGTACACAGGAATCCCCATGAGCCGTGACGAAACCCCCATCAGCGAGGCAATCGAAGTCAGCAAGTCCTACTCATCGCGCCCCGGGTTGCAGGCAGCGAGCAGCAAAAAACGGCTGGTTCAGGCGGTGGATCGCGCGTCGTTACAAATTAAACCGGGAGAAGCGGTGGGCCTGGTGGGTGAATCCGGTTGCGGAAAAAGCACACTGGGGCGGCTATTGCTGAGACTGGAAACCCCCACAGATGGCACAATTCGATTTTCAGGCGAAGACATCACCCGAATAAAAGGCGGTAGACTGCGCCGCAAACGCAGACAGATGCAGATGATTTTTCAGGACCCCGCTTCCAGCCTCAATCCTCGTTTCACAGTGGAAAGCACCTTGAAAGAGGCAATTACGGCCCATAAGCGGCGGCTCAAGGGCAGAGCGCTTAAAGCCCATATTGCGGCGCTGCTGAACATGGTGGGACTTCCGGTGTCGGCTCTTGGCCGACACCCTCATGAGTTTTCCGGAGGAGAGAAACAACGCATTTCCATCGCCCGGGCATTGGCGGTGGAGCCCAAGTTTCTGATTGCCGATGAGCCGGTAACCGCGTTGGACCTCGCCAGTCAGGGCCAGATCCTGAGCCTGCTGGAAACAGTCCGCAAGGAGCTGAATGTTGCGTTTCTGTTTATTGCCCATGATATGGAGACGGTGCGTCGGGTATGCTCACGCACAGCGGTCATGTATCTCGGCCGCATCGTGGAGTCCGGACCCACGGAGACACTGTTTCGGGAACCCAGTCATCCCTACACCCGAGCGCTGATGCTCTCTCAACTGTCAAAAGATCCAGATTTGCGCACCGAGCTTCACCTGTTGCCGGGGGAACCGCCTTCACCCCTGGAGCCTCCAGCCGGGTGTCATTTTCATCCGCGGTGTCCGTATTCCGATATTCAATGTAAAACGTTGATTCCCGCGTCGAGGCCAGTTGGGGACCAACATATGGTCCAGTGCCATTTCAACTTTAATGGTGGTCGAAAAAGCGACCCTGAAGGTATTGTGAAGACAGTACAACCGGCTGGGAAAAAAAAGCGACCCTGACACCCGGTTAGTCCAATACCGTTGCTCCCGTCAAGGCCTGGCGGATTCTCGGGTAACCGTTGTCAGGGTCATAATGAAACCCGTCAATCGAGTCTGCAGCCATGTATCACGACAGCGCTTCGGGTTCAAGGGGGTTTAGGGAAAAAGGACAAAGTTCCTACACAACGGCATGAAAAGCAGGGTATATTCTTGACTTCAACGATCAATTGACAATTGGACGGGGTTCGCTATGATTTTTTTAACCAGAGAAAAACATTGCCAGAACAATAAAATCATTTGCTGGAGGCTTATATGAACGACCAATTCGACGAAGAACCAACCCGGAATCCGGAAGACCAGGGAGACGCCCCCGCCGCATCCCTGAACATGCCCGTGTCGCCCGACCCCATGGACGATATCGACATCTCAAACAAGAGTCAGCGCATGGTGGCCGTTCTGGTGGTGATTGTACTGATTGCTGCCGGATTTGCCGGGTTTATCTTCTATTCTCAGAAGCAGAGCAAAATTAAAGAATTGGAGCAGCTGAAATCCGATTTTTCTCAGCAACACAACCTCGGTTACGAGGAATTCTGGAAAGCGGCAAAGTTGGATTTAAGTTTGATGAAAACCAATATGGATTTCGAGGCTAAAATCTCTGAATACCTTAAAATGAGTGCCATTGCATACAACCGGCACCTGAAGGAAAAAGCCATTCCCATTCTGGAAAGCGCGCTTCCCAAATACAAGGCCCTCGAAGCTGGCGATATCATGCTTCCGGAGCTGAAAGCCAATTTCAGAGCGTTGGAGAATCTGCTGACCACATGGCAGAAATTCACGAATGAAACGGCCCTGTACGAAAACTATCTGGCCAATCGCGCCAAGCTGACAGAAATGAGCGAACAATGGGCCGGTGCACAGAGTCAACCCAAAGAGGACAAGTACAAACCCGGTGCGGCCAAATATCTGAAGACCATCAATTGCATTCTTGCCCAAAAAGATCAGTCAGCCATTGACTTCGATCCCGTTGATCTCAGTCTTCGCCTGAAAGATACATGCGCCAAAGCCGACGAACAGGCTGCGTGGTTCAAGAATGTGGCGTTTGAATGCCTCGACAATCTGAGTGCAGCGGTTGAACCGGATGTCGTTTATGATGAAACCGTAAAAAAATATTCAAAAGAGAGCGGCCTGAACCAGGATACCAAATCCGTTTTTGCTATCACGAATTGTCTGGACCTTTCCCGAACCACGTTTGAAACAGAACTGAGCAACGGCATTGTAAAAGCATGGATTGAGTACGGGAAAACCAAAAATGAACTGCTCAAAGCCATTGACGACCGGATTGCCGAAATCTGAATTCCATTGGACAACCGTTCACTCAAAATGTCCTTCACTCAAAATGTCCCTGTGCCCCAATCCTGAACAACCGGAAAGCACTTTCGGGCAAAATACCAAAGGAAAATATTCCATGAGCTCAAAACGCAAACTGTTTGGAACAGACGGTATTCGTGGTCCTGCCAACGAATATCCGATGACCGGTGAAATCGCCATGGCGCTGGGTCGGGCGCTGACCCACGAGGCCCGTATTCAGGGGCGCCGGAAGTCGCCGAGAATTGTCATCGGTAAAGACACCCGCATCTCCGGCTACATGCTGGAAACAGCCCTCGCTTCGGGCATCTGCTCCATGGGCGGTGTGGTGATGCTGGTAGGCCCACTGCCCACGCCGGGTATTTCGTTCATTACCTCGTCCATGCGCGCTGATGCCGGTGTGGTCATCTCCGCGTCCCATAATCCATATCACGACAACGGCATCAAGCTGTTTGGACCGGATGGATTCAAGTTGCCGGATGATGTGGAACTGGCGCTGGAAAAAATGATTCTGTCCAACTCCGGCTGGAATGGATGTGCACCGACTGGCGATGCCATCGGTAAAGCCATTCGCATTGACGATGCTCTCGGTCGGTATGTGGTGGAATTAAAACACACTTTTCCCAAGGAACTGAGTCTGGATGGCATCAGAATGGTGGTGGATTGTGCCAATGGTGCGGCCTATAAAGCCGCCCCACTCGTGTTCGAAGAACTGGGGGCAACGCTCACCACGTTGGGCATTTCCCCCAACGGCAGCAATATCAACCATGAATGCGGAGCACTCTACCCCGAAAAAGCCGCCATCAGGGTACTGGAGCAGCGGGCCGATGTGGGAATCACGCTGGATGGCGACGCAGACCGATTGATTCTCATTGACGAAAAAGGCCAGGTGGTAGATGGAGATGCGGTGATGGCCCTGTGCGCCACCCACATGATTCGGGAAAAAACCCTCAATGAAAATACTGTAGTGACCACCGTCATGAGTAACCTTGGACTCGACAAGGCAATCAAACGGCGCGGTGGCCAGGTGCTTCGCACAGCGGTGGGTGACCGCTACGTAGTGGAGGCCATGCGCAGGGGTAACTTCAACCTTGGGGGGGAACAGTCCGGCCATCTCATATTCACAGACCATGCCACCACCGGAGACGGTATTCTGGCAGCACTGCAGATTCTTGCCATTATGGTGAAGGAACAGAAGCCGCTTTCCGAACTGGCCAGCGGCATCATGCGCCGTATTCCCCAATGTCTGCTGAGCTTCAAGGTGGCCAGAAGGGTTCCCCTGGAGGAATGTCCGAAAACCAGCCGGGTCATTGCTGCGCATGAAGAAAAACTGGGTGAGGAAGGCCGCGTGTTCGTACGATATTCCGGCACGGAAGCCAAAGCGAGGGTACTGGTGGAAGGTCCCTACCAGGACGACATCGACCAATATGCCGAAGATATCAAACAAACAATGATTCAGGAACTGGCGGAGTGAAACAGCGGTTGGACTGGACTTGAAACAACACCTTATATCCTTTCAAAACCGATATACTTTTCAATAAAGCGCTGTTTTCCCTGCTTCAGAAATGTTTCAAAGCGCCAGTCCAAATCGGTGAGCAGATGATGAAATTCAACGCGGAATACATACGTATCTGCGCTGACAGTTTCTCCGGAAATCAATCGCACGGTAACGGAGCGGCGTTCGTACATTTCCCCTTCGAAATCGTCCAGCTTCCGCCAGCCATCTGCTGCAATGGCCCGGTACAGGACGCCCCGGGTAGCCGCATTTTCACAGGGCGCAATTGCAGGATATTCTTCGTTGCAGACCGCAAGACACCGAAAACCGTCCAACACCGCCTCCCCGGCCACCTCACAGTCCCCCGCCACCCGAAACATGATATCCTCGCACATCAGCGAGCCGTAGGTAAAAAGTGCATTCATGAGCAATATTCAACGTGCCGGTCAGCGTTCGAGTTCCTTCACCTGACAAACTTTGGTTTCACCCGCATGCGGCTGCAGGCACTCTGCCGCATTTTCACTGAAGGCACAGTTCCAATCGGTGCTTTTCGCCATATCCAGACAATACCAGCTCAATACCCCGGAGATGATTACCATGACGAAACCGGCGATGATCGCCCCTTTGGCATTGCTCAGAAATGCTTTGCCGCCTTCAAGTGGTTTTGCCAGGGAGAGCGCCCGGAATCCACTGCGAATGCCGCCGATGGCCAGAATCACCTTGGCCACGGTTGAAATGGCAAGGAATGACAGATAAAACACCAATGCGCCCCCGGATTGTGCCCCCCCGAGCCAACCGAGTATCAGCACATCAAACATCAGGAATACAAAAATAGCCAGGATACTGTATATGTTCGCCCGTTTTGATGCGGACTGCACTCTCTTGTCATCCCCGTTCAAAAGACTGTCATCATCTACACTGACATCCTCATTTGGCGCCTTGAGTTGTGGAAAAGGTGCGAGCCAGGCGGCAATCAGGGATGGAATGCAGGCGATCATGACCCAGAAATAGTATTCCCGGAATCCCATGGAATCCGCGAGGGGTCCACTGACCATCTGCGTGGGTACCAGAATCAGATTCATCATCGCGGTGGCAAACGCATAATGGGTCATTTTAAATTTGCCCGGAGCGATCTGCTGCATCATGTAGAGCATATTGCCCACAAAACCGAACCCGTAGAAGAATTTTTCAATGCTGACCAGAACCGAAATATGGGTCAGCGAAAGTGGGGTTTCCGGAGAAACGGCATAACTGAGGTAAAGATATGTGATATTGGGAATATTGACACACAGGGCCAACACAAAAAGGGTGCGTTTCAGAGAATACCGGGCGATAAAAAGGCCACCGAGAATGCCACCGATTAAATTCATTGAGGTAGAGACGAGGCCATCAATGGCCCCCTTTTGCGCCAGCGTCAGCTGCAGCGCACCGTCCTCAATGCATCCCTGCATAAAAAGAGGCGCTTCCATGAGCAGAAGTCCTTCACTGCTGCGGAAAAGAAATACAAATGCCAACATACCCCAGAGTGATCGTTTGTTGCAGAAATCCCCTGCGCTTTCCAGAAAATCCCCGACAATTTCCTTTGTAGTACGCCCCTGCTTTTCCAGGGGGACACTGCCGGTCGGCAGCATGATGGAGTGGTACAGTCCAAAGGCCACCATCAATCCGCCGGCGCTGAACAGCGCCACCATCCAGGCCACTTTGGGCGATAATCCCGCCTTTGACTGCAAAATACCAGCCATAAAGACAATAGCGGCCTGCGCAATGATTTTACCGGTATTCCATGCCGTGGATTGAAAACCGATATACCTGGCCTGATCTCTTTTGTGCAATGCAGTAATATAGATGCCATCCACACATATATCCTGGGTGGCGGATGCAACCCCCACCAGCCACATCAGTCCGATAATGACAGCAAAGTACCCCGGCAGATACAGCGCCAGCCCCATCAGGGCAAACAGGGCACCGAGGATGAATTCTGTGCTCAATACAAAAAACTTTTTCGTTCTGAACATTTCCAGAAAACCCGCCCAGAACGGTTTCAATGACCACACAATACCGATACTGGCAACGGCCACAGTGATTTCGCCATCACTGTGCCCCAAATCCTTGAACAGTGTTCCGGAAACCCAGGCTACCATTGCAAATGGAATTCCTTCCGCAATATAGCTGGTCAGAACCCATGAAAGCGGATGCTTCCACTTCTTTTTCGATTCAGCCTCCACGGCATTTGTGTCATTCATCGTGTTTTCTCCGTCGGTGATTCATTGTGTGCACGGTAAATTCAGGTACACCGTTTAGAAAAAAAAATCATCCAAAATCCCGGTTTGCCGCCAATGTACGTTGACGAAGTCCGATAAAAACGGTTGGCTACATTCATGATTCGCCGCACAGCACAGCGCCACATCAGGCCATGGTTCATCACAATCCCGCTGTTGCTGCTTGCACTGCTGGCGGTGCAAACGGCTGGCCACCTTGCGACATCCACAGACAGAATCGCAACAGCGAATGCCGCAGACAGTCTGCAATTCCGACGAACCCGCGCTGTCGGGCGCCAGTTCCGCGCAATGGTCGCAGACGTGACGGACGGAGATACCATCGTAGTCTGGAAAAAAGACAACCGGACGGTCATCCGGCTGGCCGGTATTGATTGTCCAGAACGGCAGCAGCCATTCGGAAAGGAAGCCACGGCGTTCACAGCGAACCGGACCCTGGGTAAAACGGTCACAGTGATCCCGGAAACCACTGACCGTTATGATCGCACTGTGGCGAACGTACATCTGGAGAATGGCAAATCCCTCAGCGTTGAATTGCTCCATGCCGGACTCGCGTGGTGGTATCGCAGATTCTCGCGGAATAGAGCTCTTTTGCACCATGAAAAAGGCGCCCGCATGGCCAGACGCGGCCTCTGGTCACAACCCCATCCCATTCCGCCCTGGAAATACCGTCGCCGCATAAGGGAAAAAGAGCTATAAATCCTTTAGCCCCGTTGTTTCCTCTGTTATACAGCCTTCTGGTCCTTATGGTCCCAGAAGTCCTTTCGGCCTTTATCCTTTTCAGCGGAGCGAAACATGTCATTTGAAAATCTTGGACTGGAAACCGATTTGAAAAAAAATATGACTTCGCTCGGCTACGCAGAGGCCACTCCGATTCAAAAGGAAGCCATTCCACTCATTCTCGATAAAAAGGACGTTCTCGCACGGGCCCAGACCGGTACCGGAAAAACGGCCGCCTTCGCTTTGCCCATTCTGCAGCTTCTCGAAAACAGCCCCACCCCCGATCGCCGATTCCCCCGGGCGCTGGTCATTGCCCCCACCCGGGAGCTGACACAGCAGGTTGCAAAGGCGTTTCAAACATATGGCAGAGGTATCCCGTTGAAAGTGGGGGCCGTTTACGGCGGAGTGGGCACCCGTGCACAAATCGACCTGCTGAAACGCGGTGTGGATATTCTGTGCGCAACCCCGGGACGACTGCTGGACCTTTTCAAGCAGGAACAGATCCGTCTCGCCAACGTGGAAATACTGGTGTTGGACGAAGCTGACCGAATGCTCGACATGGGCTTCATCGACGACATTCAGACCATCATCACGGCGCTCCCGACCCGGCGTCAAAGTCTGCTGTTTTCTGCCACCTACACAAAGCCGGTGATGCACCTTGCGGCGAAAATACTGTATCGCCCCGAACATGTTGAAATCACACCGGGCAACGACGCGGTCGCCACGGTCAATCAAATCATGTATCGCGTGAATGGCGCTGCCAAACGCGGCGTGTTGCGTCATCTCATCGTGCAGGGCCAATGGTTCAGAGTACTGATTTTCACCCGAACCCGGTTCGGCGCCAGTCGACTGTGCGAATATCTCAACGAGGTGAATATTCCAGCCGTAGCGCTCCATGGGAACAAATCTCAGGCTGCGAGAGATACGGCGCTGGCAGCCTTCAAGCGAGGCGATACCCGGGTACTCGTGGCCACCGATGTGGCTGCGCGCGGAATTCATATCGACGACGTTTCCCATGTAGTTAATTTTGAATTACCCCCGGTTCCCGAGGACTATGTGCATCGCATCGGCCGCACCGGGCGCGCCGGAAGCGGGGGGGACGCCATCTCGCTGGTCTGCCCGGAAGAAAAAACACAGCTCAAACAGATTGAACGGGTCATGCACAGGCCAATTCCCAGAGGCGAGCTTAAAGGCGCAAAGGGTGAAACTGTCTCTCCCGACAGCTTCATCGATCTGCCTCCCCCGGGCGGCAGAGGTGTGAGTCACCGCCCATCGCAAAGACAACACCCACATGCTTCCAGGGCTCGTTATCCGAAGGACAAATCACGAAAAACCGCAAAACGTTCAACACCCGCCACGCGCAAAAAAAAATGAAGTACGGGTGTTCCGTTGCAGGGAGTCTGCTATGATCAGCTTCCGGATTGACAAGCTGAATCAGCGAATCAGTGAGTTCTGTTTTACTCGAGAGTATAGATGCATGGAGAAAAGATGAATAAAAAAATACTGCTGGTCTGTCCCCCGTTTCAACATCCATCCCTGTCATCCATTGCGGTAGCGGGTCTCGCCACCTGGCTTCGCGGTCATGGCATCGAATGCGAAGAAGCATACTTTCATCTGGAGTTGATGCGCATCGTTGGCCCGGAAAAATACAACAAAAGTATTGAACGGCGAAAGGGAAACATCGCAGAGCTGCTGTTTGCGGAAGCCATGCACGGCAGTGTTCCCGACGAATACCGCCATCACCTGACTGAATATTACGGCGACCGGAAAATGCGATCAGACATCACGCGCCGATTCGGCGAACAGTGTCTCCAGCGAATCAAACTTTCCCTGGCGAAAATCGTGGGATTCTCCACTTCATATAACCAATTGATTTCATCGCTATTTCTGGGAGACCTAATCAAAAAACATACAGATGCCACCGTGGTTCTTGGCGGCACTCCCTGCAGCGACACCATGGGAGCAGCGATTCTCAAAGCGTATCCATTTATTGACTATGTGGTCAGTGGGTATGGCGAATCCCCGTTGCTGAAACTGTGTCAGGGCGATCAACCGGCGACCAGACTCCTTGACAGCCGGACTCCCCCCGAACTCAACTCCCTGGAACTGCCCGATTATCGTCATTTCCGACGGGAAGCCGAAGAATACGGACTTGATCCCTCAACGAGCATCAACATTCAGTACCAGAGTTCCAGAGGTTGCTGGTGGGGAGAAAAAAAGCATTGTGCCTTCTGCGGTGTTCACCGGGCGCATCTGTCGTACGAAGCCAAACCCAACGACATGGTGATTTCAGATATTCGCACCCTCTACGAACGATACGGCCAGACAATCATGACCACAGACGCCGTGCTTTCGCTGGATCATCTGCGCCATGTCATACCGGTTCTTGCCCGGTTCGACCTGAAACCATGGCTCTTTTATGAACTGAAAGTCAATGTGACCGAAAAGGATATCGCTGCTTTGGCCAGGGGCAGAGTCATTGTACAGATGGGAATAGAATCGCTGAGCACCCGGCTCATGAAAGAAATGCAGAAGGGTGCCACTGCCATTCGCGCTATCGCCGCACTCAAATGGAGTCGAGAGAGAAAGTTGACGGTAAAGTGGAATCTGCTGTTTAAAGTACCGGGAGAAACCATTGCAGATTTCGATGAGCAGATAGCCATCATGGAAAAGATTCCCCACCTCACACCGCCAAGGATTCTGGGCCCCGTACATATCGATCGATACAGTCCTTATTTTGATGAGTATCAGAAATACGGATGGGACCGAATTCATCCCGCACCGGAATACCGGGCGGCGCACCCTCATGTGGATGAAGCGACGCTGTTTGATTTGGCCTACCATTTCGAAGGCGAGGGAAACAATCGGGAAGAAGGATATTATGACAAACTGGAAGTCGCCTTCAACCGCTGGCATGCCCGACACGATGCGGGAGAAGGGCTGTTTCTGGGGCGTATCGAGGGCGTGTATCGCGTGGCCGATGGCAACGAGACCGTCATTTCAATGACACAGGAAGAACAGGAAATCATTGGCGCCACCCACGAAATTATTCCTGTGAAAAAGCTGGTGGAAGAACTGCAATGTTCAGAAGAAACCATTCAACGGATGGCAGATAAAGACCTGCTATTCCTTGAGAACAGAAGAGTTGTGAATCTCACCGTCCGAACCGAACTTCCCGACTGAACCCGCTTCGGAAAATCAGGTGGGAGCGTCACCGGTCAGCATCGCATAGGTCTTCTTCGCTGCCTCACTCACCAGCTCATTCAGATCATTCTCATACCCGGCAACAAAAGATACGTCATCGATTTTTCCAAGGGCGGCACGTTTAACAAACATGTCTGCTTCGGTGCTCACAATTTCTTTAAGCACATCGACACTGTCGATATTTTCCACTGCGGCAAGCCGAACCCATCTGCTTTTTTCAGACGAAACCACCTGCTGCAGAAAGTCGCTGTCCTGGATTCCCTTCACCGCTGCCAACTGAATCCATTCACTCGACGCGCCGCTGCATAATTCCTTCAACACGTCTTCGTCTTCCAGCTGCTCAATCGCGGTAATTCGAATATCTTCCTCAATTGCCATCCTCGCCACCTTTTCGAGTTCGGTCTGTCCTTCCATTCGCCTTATGGCAGACCACCGCACAACTGCATTGTCGTCCTCGCAGGCAATCCCGCAGAGCACAGCATCGTCTTCGATGCGCTCCACTGCCGCCATCCGCATTTCAAACGGACGTGTGGACCTGGCAATTCGTTTCAGCAACTCCGCGTCCCACAGGGTGGAGACATCGATTCGCTCCAGCGCCAACTCCCGAATTTCAGCATCGGCGTCATGGAGAGCCACTGAAATCAGATGTTTCTGGGTTGTCAATGTTTTCACTGCGTCCAGACGCTTATCGCGATTACCGTCTTTCCAGGCGGGTTTGAGCCAATCTCTGATACCCATCAATTTTCTCCCGTCATGTTGTCATGCAAATAACTTATACCGGAACTTCATCAAGAAGTCGATTGAACGCATCCTGACTGTTCGCTTCGCCCAGGCGCTTACGGAAGGCGGCGGCCCCATCAAACCCCTTCAGATACCAGCAGGCATGTTTTCTCATCTCGGTCACCGCCCGCTGCTCACCGCCCCACGCCATATAGAGATCCAGATGACGTCGACAAGTCGCCACCCGCTCCGCCAGATTCGGCCGCTGGCCAATGCCGGCGATCTCACTGAATATCCAGGGATTTCCCTTTGCTCCCTGCCCCACCGCAACACCGGCGCACCCTGTCTCGGCCATCATCCGCGCCGCATCCGCCACAGACAGAATTCCCCCATTTCCAATGACGGGAACCTCCACCGCATCCACAATTTCCCTTAGGTAGCCGTAGTCCACCGGACCACTGTGCCCCTGTTCCCTGGTCCGCGCATGAATGGTAATCAGCGACACACCGTTGCGTGCAAGGATGCGCGCGATTTTCACCCCATTTTTTTCATCTCGCCCATATCCAAGGCGCGTCTTGGCGGTTACCGGCACGTCCACAGCATCCACCACCCGCGCAGTTATCTCCCCCAGCAGTTCCGGATCGCGCATCAGCGCAACCCCGCACCCTATCCCGTTCTTGACAACTTTACGCGCCGGGCAACCGAAGTTCAGGTCAATCACGTCCGCGCCTTCCCGGGCCACGATACGAGCCGCATTGGCCATAATATCCGGCTCCCGACCATACAGCTGCACCACATGGGGGGACTCCCCGTCATATCGTTCCATCAGCGACAGGGTTTTCTGCCCCCGCTTTTTCTGTCGATTCTTTGCTTTGGAATCAAAATAAACCACTGCGTGACAACTGATAAGCTCCGTTACACAATACGATGCCCCCAACTCGGTGCACAGCTGTCTGAATGGTGGATTGGTAATTCCAGCCATGGGAGCGAGCGCTGCGCCGCTGCTGAATTCAAATGTGCCGATTCTGTAACCTGGAGTCATGGAAGTTTGAAAAAGTGGGTATGTATATCAGTGCCTGCGATGGGGGTTATCAATCTTGAGCTTCTTCATTTTACGCCACAACGTCGTTGGTGAAAGACCCAACGCTTCCGCAGCGCGATCTGTGCTTTCGTAGTTCACCAGCGCTGCCCGGATGGCCTGTTTTTCCGCCACGGCAACAATGGCATCCAATGTTTGCGGATTGTCGTCTCTCGATAAATCCGGAAGCAGATCCTCAATCTGAATTTCGTCGCCTTCCATGGTCAATGCCACGCCCTGTTCGATCATATTTTCAAGTTCGCGGACGTTTCCCGGAAATTCATACGTTGTCAGCCGCTCCATCACGCCTTTGGCCAGTCTCACTGTTCGGGACATCTTTATCGAAAACTTTTTGAGAAAATGTTCCACGAGAAGCGGAATATCTTCAGGACGCTCCCGAAGTCTCGGCAGCATGAATCGAACCACATTCAGTCGATAGTACAGGTCCTCCCGAAAGCGTTTGTCCCTGATAGCTTCCAGCAGGTCCTGATTGGTCGCCGCGATGATTCTCACATCCACGGGAATCGGTTTATTGTCGCCAATGCGCCGAATTTCCCTTTCCTGCACCGCTCTGAGCAGCTTGGCCTGCAGGGCCGGAGTCGTTTCTGCGATTTCGTCGAAAAAGAACGTACCGCCACTGGCTTCTTCAAACAGCCCTTTACGGGTTGTAACAGCGCCGGTAAAAGCGCCCTTCATGTGGCCGAACAACTCACTCTCGAGCAATGTTTCACTGATGGCAGCGCAGTTCACCGGAACAAAGGGTCTGTTCGCTCGCCTGGAGTTCACATGGACCGCCTTCGCAATCAACTCTTTCCCGGTACCGCTGTCTCCGGTAATGAGCACGGTGGTTTCAGTGGGGGCGATCTTTATGATTCTGGTGAGAATATCCCGAACCGGCCGCGAACGCCCCACAATATTTTCGAATCCATATCGTTCCTTGAATTCCTGGGTCAGAAGCGAAAACTCACCCGACAACCAACGTCTTTCCAGCGCCTTGTCCACTTTGATAAAAAGTTCGTCTTCCGAAAAAGGCTTCTGTATATAATCCCAAGCACCGAGGCGCATTGCCTCGACAGCGGTTTCAATCGTACCATAAGCGGTCATCACGATAATCTCGGTAAGCGGAGAAACTTCGCGCACATGGCGAAGCACATCAATCCCATCAACTTTGCCCATACGCAGATCGGTGATCACCAAATCGTAGCTTTCATCGTCGACCGCATCGCAGGCATCCTGGCCATCTTTTGCCTCCGCAACATCATGCCCGGCACTGCGGAGCATGATAGACAGTGTCGCCCGCATATTTTTTTGATCATCTACTACCAGAATGTGCGCCAAGGTGCACTCCTTTGCAAAAACGTTCCCGAGTTCGCTGATAAGGAATCACTATACAAAATGCGGCCTAACCTAACAACCAGGAAAACCAAAATAAAATGAAAATTCAGTATTTGTATAACAATAGCCGTAATATCCATGTACTGCATCTGTTACGTGAATTCCAGAATTAATCCCTCATGTTCCAATAAACGCCCGAATAAAAAAAGCGTTGAGAGGTTGCTTGACACAATTTCATGCGTGCTTACATTTGGGCCACTTTTTAAACGACAATTCTGTATACGTATATACTTTAAATACAGAAACGGATTTTGTAGTACGAAATAATCGTGCCGAGGAGGAATTTGTCATGGGAAAAACTATTGGTATTGACTTGGGAACCACCAACAGCTGTGTTGCTGTCATCGAAGGAAATGAGCCTGTCGTTATCACGAATGAAGAAGGTGGGCGGACAACACCCTCAGTGGTTGCATGGGATGAGAAAGGGGAGACGCTGGTTGGTCAGGTAGCCAAACGCCAGGCGATTACCAATCCTGAAAATACCATTTTTTCCATCAAACGATTCATGGGGCGGAAGTTCGACGAGGTCGAGGAAGAGGCCAAAATGGTGCCGTACAACATCACCAAAAGCGCCAATGGTGATGTCATTGTCAAGTCACGCGGCAAGGATTTCGCCCCCCCCGAGATTTCAGCGAAAGTTCTGATGAAACTGAAAAAGGCGGCTGAAGACTTTCTCGGCACTGCCGTTACAGACGCTGTCATTACGGTTCCCGCATACTTCAACGATTCTCAGAGACAGGCCACCAAAGACGCGGGTAAAATTGCCGGGCTTGATGTGAAACGAATTGTAAATGAGCCCACCGCTGCTGCGCTGGCATATGGCCTCGACAAAAAAACCGAAGAAATCATTGCGGTTTACGACTTCGGCGGCGGTACTTTCGACATTTCTATTCTGGAAGTCGGAGACAATGTGGTCCAGGTGATTTCCACCAATGGCGACACACATCTTGGCGGCGACAATGTGGATAAGGTAATTATTGACTATCTGATCAGTGAGTTCAAAAAGGATCAGGGGATCGATGTCTCCAGCGATAAAATGGTCCTTCAGCGTCTCAAGGAAGCGGCTGAAAAAGCAAAAATCGAGCTCTCCAGCGTGATGGAAACGCAAATCAACCTGCCATTCCTTACTGCGGATGCCACTGGGCCAAAACATATGAATCTGACAATTTCACGGGCAAAATTTGAATCGATGATTTCAGCTCTGGTACAGCGCACGCTCATCCCCTGTCAGAAAGCTCTGGATGACGCGGGTAAAAAACCATCTGAGATTGACGAAGTCATTCTGGTCGGAGGTTCCACTCGAATTCCGGCAGTTCAGGAATCAGTTACTCAGTTTTTCGGAAAAAAACCTCACAAAGGCGTGAATCCAGACGAGGTGGTTGCACTGGGGGCAGCTGTTCAGGCGGGTGTTCTCGCTGGCGAAGTGAAGGATCTGCTCCTGCTGGATGTAACGCCTCTGTCCCTCGGCGTGGAAACACTTGGTGGGGTCACCACGAAAATGATCGAAAGAAATACCACCATCCCCGCCAAAAAATCCGAAGTGTATTCCACTGCGGCCGACAATCAGACTTCGGTGGAAATTCACGTACTTCAGGGAGAGCGCGAAATGGCTGCGGACAATCGAACTCTGGGTCGTTTCCATCTGGAAGGAATCATGCCGGCGCCCCGCGGTGTACCCAAAGTTGAGGTGACATTTGATATTGATGCCAATGGTATTGTTCACGTTTCAGCCAAGGATCTGGCAACCGGCAAAGAACAGAAAATCACCATCACTGCTTCCTCGGGGTTAAGTGACGACGAAATCGACAAGATGGTAAAAGATGCCGAAAAAAACAAGTCAGATGACGAAACAAAGCGAAAAGCCATTGAAACCAGAAACAAAGCGGAACAGCTGGTTTATAGCATTGAGAAAACAGTTGAAGAACACAAAGACAAACTTCCAGCCGACGAAGTATCTAAAGTTCAGACGGCCATCGACAAACTGAAAGAAGCCATTAAATCCGGGGATAACGCAACAATTGAATCCGAGATGGAGAACCTTACCAAGGCATCCCACAAGATTGCAGAGTTGGCATACCAGCAGGCCGGTGGTGCAGCGGCGGCAGCCGGTGCAGCCGGTGCAGCCGCCGGTGGCGCGGCTCCAGCTGGGGGAGCAGCGGATGCTGCGAAGGATGATGGCGATGTAATCGACGCGGAATTTGAAGAAAACTGATTCAGCTCCTGTTCCCATTTCTCCTGGTGACCATCGTTTTTTTTCAGTAACAGGAGACTCATCTCCGGTGTCCGATGTACCTTCCCATTTCAAATCTGCTCCTTAAGTCATTTTTTATCCCGGACGACCAACTTTTGTTTAATATTTTGATCCAAATTTGCTATCTTCAACCATGAAGTTTAGACGATAAAATATCGTCTAAGCATTTATTTTGACAGCAGACTCCATTTACATGTAGCCTGAGGACAGTTCCTGGAACAGGTGGCTTGAATGAAAGCACACTCGCAATACATCATAAAATTACACCTCACGATGTATACACATCGGTGGTGTGGCTTCGGTAAAAAGGTGTATTGCGGAAAGGTTAATAATACATGAGCACACGTACCGCCAGTCAGAAAGTACTTCAAAGCTTCCACGCCAGAGACACTCTCTGGGAGATATTTACGGAGCAGGCCAAGGAAATGGAGTGCTCCATTGACTACCTGATTAATGAAGCGATGCGTGCCTATGCCGAATCACACGCGTTTTTGCCATCTGGACAGGGGACACGGACATCACAACCGGCACCACCTCCCTCCCCCGGGGAGAACGATGAAATGGATGCCAACCAGGAAAAACCCGCTGAGCGAACAAGAAATCGTTCGAATTTGTCATCCCTGGATATGGATGATGAAGATGATCTGGCTGTTCTGGCGGATGATGACGACCAGGACGATGATCTCAAAGGCCTGGATTTGGAAGAGCGCGATTTCGGAATGCCGCCAGCGCCTTCGAAAACCGCACCAACACTGGCCAATCCGTCGGGAGGAATACAACCGGCGCGTCCTGAGCCCGGCACTGTGCAACCACCGCCACCGCCTCGTCAGACATCGGCGCCGCCTGTTCCTTATGTGCCGTCAAATCTGCCAACTCCTGCACCACCCCCCCCCGTGAGACCAAACGTGTCAATGCCCCCGGCACCACCGCGCCCGGTGATACCCACACCACCCGGGCCACCCCGGGCTGTCCGGGCACCATCTTCGTCACCGTCCGCACCGATCATGGCCAGCAATATTCCCCCGGCACCGGTGGCAATGCAGACCAGCTCTGTTTCCCCGATTCAACCAGGGCACCCTGTGCTCACGATGATTTATCAGGGGCGCAAAATTCCGATTCAAAAAGACCAGTTCATTATCGGACGAGGGTCTAAAAGTGCGGATCTGCCTATCAAGGATCCGAATGTTTCCAGAAAACATGCCGCAATAATATTTCACAATGGCGCCTATTATATAAAGGACCTCGGGAGTACCAACGGTGTAGAATACGGAAATCAATTGGTGGATTCCAAACGGATTGACGAAGGCGACGCATTTTCCATCTGTGGACACCCCTTTCATTTTACGTACTCCTGATGTCTTTCGCACCATTGCTCCACTCACTGATTCGTGACGTTTGCCAGCGCGTGGAATGGGAGCTGGAACTCAATAATTCCGGGTACAGTCAGCAGCCGGTTTTGCCGCAGACCTCTTCTGTGGCAGGGCCTGAACCTGAAAAAAAAGGTTCCCACTCGGCCAATTCGGATGTGACAGCCAGTGTCGGCATCGCAGCAGCACCATCTGCGTCTGGAATGGTTCCTGCTCATGGTCAGCTCAAAAATGTTTCCCCTACCGCTGTGCCACCACCTGCCAGTGCAGTACCGTCACAAAACGAAACGACGAATTCTGACAGTCGATCCCGTGCCCATGCGCTGGCAGAACTGAAATTCAGGCTTGAAACCTGTACGGAATGCGCACTTTCCGAGAGCCGCTCGCGAATCGTCTTCAGCGACGGCACGATGAACGCATCCATTGCGTTTGTTGGGGACGCACCGTCCCGGGAGGAAGATACTATTTCGTTGCCTTTCATTGGAGAGCGCGGTCATCTGCTCAATAAAATCATCATTGCCATTGGAGAACGGCGGGAAAACAGCTATCTGTGCAACGCCGTCAAATGTGCGCCGAAGTCGGATGCCGTCCCGACCTCAGACGAAATTCGTGCCTGCAGCAAATATCTTTTCGAGCAACTTGAAAAGGTCTCCCCAAAAATAATTGTTGCTCTGGGCCAGGCTCCTGCATCGGTACTTCTGAATACCGACACTGATCTGGCCAGGTTGCGCGGTCAGTTTCAATCATGGCGAAACATACCAGTGATGGCCACATGGTCGCTGGATACCATGCTGAAAAATCCGGCAACCAAAAGAGATGTATGGGCGGACATGAAACAGGTAAAAGGGCTTCTTCAGAAATCCTGAACCTTCATTCATCATTGCGGGAATCCAATATCATCGCACATTCGTGACTTATATTTTGGAATTCATTAAAAAACGGTTACAATACACATCGTGGATACGCGAGATGCAAAAAAATATACCCTTGGCAAGGTAACCATACACATCTGCCCATCCTGTGGTGTAGTCAATCCCGCAGGACCGTCAGATGGTTGCCCCCACCTGCAGATAGTTCGCTTCAATGGGGTGGATGAATCCCTTGAAGAACTCATCCTGAAAGTGGCGGGTGCACGCAAACAGTTCCATGAACTGACATCCACCCTTAAACGCGTTGTCATGGCACGGGTTCAGGATGGCACTGCTTCTGTGCAGACCCCCAGACGTGTTCGCGCCGGAGATTTGGACAGACTCTATTCAGAAGCCAACGATAAACCCTTCATGCTGACGCACCCGGATGAAGAGGTGAAAAGGATCAGGACTACCAGCACATCGCGTCCAAAACCGAAAAAAAAACAGAGCGGGGCGTCCCTCGACACCAGACAGCTGGATCTTCTCGCCTATTCCCCATCCAAAGGGAACGCCTGAGCTTTCCTGAATGCGAATCAATAACGAATCGGAATTCAACGATCTTTTCTGACCAGCAACTTTTCAATCAGTTTTTGACTGTAGGTAGGCAGTTCGATAAATACGACGCCCATTCCCTTCGGATTCGATTCCACCCGCACAACCTCGCCGATCCCCTCGACTGTCTCGATATTGTCAGTGATAACCGTGAATTTTAAATCCACGCGCGTTCCAACCGGCAATGGAACCCGAGACCGGATAAAAACCCCGCTTCGGGAGATATTCGTTACATACTCGTTAATGAACGCATCATAACTCTCGAATTCTTTGTTTATCGTGACTCTTTCTTCGGCTCTTTTAGACAATGGATACACCATTTTGTCCCTCCACGGCTCGGATGTACGCCAGAGGACTCATTGCGAATCCGTCTGATTCACGGTTTACGGGAATACACATGATAACTTTCCATGTGACAATTCTTATCAACTGTTATTTTAATTTTCTTGCAAATACGCTTCGAGAGCTCCTTCAGGGCGGGCTGAGACGTTCCTTTCAGCACTTCCGCCACATTGGGATGCACAACCACTTCCAGAGAGCCCACCGGCAAATCATCCCCGCTTCGCTGTATCTCCCGGAGCACTTCATTGGCAATGGTCACCCTGGAGATTACGTTTCCTGTGCCATCACAATACGGACAACTCTCGTGCAGCATGCGACCGAGACTCTCCGTCGTCCGCTCCCGGGTCATCTCTATCAACCCGAATCGACTGATATCATTGACAGACGTCTTTGCACGATCCCCTTTCAGCGCTTCTTTCAATCGTGCCGTAACCTTCTGCCGACTGGACGGCTTATCCATATCTATCAAATCCAGCACAATCAATCCACCAATGTTGCGGAATCGCACCTGATATGCGATCTCCTCCACGGCTTCCAGATTCGTCTGAAGAATCGTGTCTTCCTGATCCCGTGAGCCTTTTCCGATGAACTTGCCGGTGTTGACATCCACTGCAGTCAGCGCCTCCCCCTGATCAATCACGAGAGATCCACCGGAGGGCAACTCCACAACCCGCTCAAGGGCACGCTTTATCTCGGATTCAATTCCGAACGCATCAAAAATCGGTTCATCTCCGCTGTACAACTGAACCGCATCCAATCGTCTCGGTATCAGGCGATCGATGAACGCCCTCAGTTCTTCATATACCTCACGGTTATCCACAATGATTTGCGAGATGGTATCGTTGAATTTGTCCCGTGCCACCTTTAAGGGAAGAGAGAGATCCTCATACAGTAGTCCGGGTTTTCGCTTCTGATGAAATCGGTTCTGAATCTCCTGCCAGGTTTCAACCAGATAGCTGACATCCGCCTCCAGCGCATCGGGACTCGCCCCCATGGCGGCGGTTCGCGCAATCATCGCCCCTTCCTCCGTAGTCAGCCGAGCCATCACTTTCTGCAACCGGGCACGCTCCCCATCGTCACCGATTTTTCTGCTGATGCCCCCCTTGTGCGACATGGGCATGTAGACAAGATGCCGCCCGGCCAGGGAAATATCAGAAGTAATCCGACACCCTTTGGTGCCAATCATATCTTTGGATACCTGAACCGGAATGTACTGCCCCTCTTTCAGGGATTCGCGAATCGGCATTTTTTTGCGATTCTTATCTTTGTCCGTTTCAACAATCACATCGGAAGCATGGAGAAATGCATGTTTTTCCATGCCAATATCCACAAACGCAGCTTGCATGCCAGGAAGAACCCGGGTAACACGTCCCCGATAGATATTCCCCACGGACGCTTTCTGATGCGTCCTTTCCACCTGCAATTCCGCTATCATCCCATTTTCTATCAATGCCACCCGTGTTTCCTGCAAATCCACGTTAATGGCGACCAGACTTTCCCGCGACATTCTCACTCCATCATTTTCTGTCATCATCGCCTCCCGGACTCCGCAGCGTCTGATAGAATAAAAGACTACAGAGACTGACCGGGAGACAATGCATGTTCATGCTGAACAAATGTATAATCAATCCACCATGACGTGCAAATTTTTTATACATCAAGTACCGATTTTACCATCGTTTATGGCCGAATAACCGGAACATTTGAAGGTCCCCTCAGTCGAAACGCACCTTTGGGAAAATCATCGACGGGGGTGACGTCCCGGAATGTCAGCCGCACCAGGTTTCCCGCCCGATCAACAATGATAATGCGGAGAATGGCAGTCGGGCAACTCCCCGTGGTGATGATGACTTTTTGTGTAAACAGATCCCGTATTCGAGGTTTCAGTTCAACCACCCCATGTTTCTCACTGCCGGATTGCCGGAGAATCCGTATCTGAAATTTTTCCTGAATCGCGTCAAACGATTTTCCGTGCAAATCCATAAGAAGACGAAACAATTCATCTTCACCAACGGCATATTCATACATCTCCGAAGGAGATGGTCCGAATGCCCGTACTTTCCGGCCATCAAAAACGATTTCTCTTTGCTCCGGAGCCGAATAGGACATCCGAAATTTTCCACTTCCGGCAATTTCTATCGTGCCGGTCATGGTTACCCCGGTTTTTCCATGGACAGAAATCGATTCGTGAGTGAACGCGCCCCGAATACCCGCATGCATGCCGTAACAGTCCGAAATGGTATCGTACCATCCGGACGGCACTGTTTCTCCCGGGTCATCGCCATATCCCGCAACCGAAATCAACTGACCCAGAATACAGATACAAATCCACGCGGGCCAACCGAATTGCAGGCCTTTGTTCATCTTCCTCAAGGTATGCTGAATCCTTATCACACGTGATCGCATCCGACCGGTCTGCATCCGCACCATTGCGCTCCTCTCTCCCCAGAGGAGAGAAACACAGGACTGGAAAGAGTGCAAGCACCGAACGATCATTCACCGGACAATTACATACACCCCGCTGGCCGGGGTCATTCATAAATTATGGAAATAAGTTGAAGATTCAATGCAAAGCGCAGGATGCAGCAATTGATTTTTTCTGATACACACTAAGAGTAACAGGAACAATAATGTTGATGAACACGATGAATACACAAAGAGAGTTTCTATGACTACGACTTCAGCGATACATACAATAATTGATACTGTTGAAAAGGCATTCCTTGGCAATCGCGATGCAGTGGAACTTGCTGTATGTACCTTTCTTTCCGGTGGACATCTGCTCATCGAGGATATGCCCGGGGTTGGAAAAACCACAATGGCCAAAGCCATGGCTGCTGCATTTGGTGGACAGTTTTCGCGCATTCAATTCACATCGGATCTTTTGCCATCGGATATTCTCGGTATATCCGTCTGGAACAGAAACACCAGCGCATTTGAATTCCAGAAAGGCCCCATTTTTGCCAATATCATTCTGGCCGATGAGATCAATCGGGCGTCTCCGAAGACCCAATCGGCTTTACTGGAGGCCATGAGCGAGAGACAGGTTTCTCAGGATGGCACCACCTATGCACTTCATGCGCCCTTCATGGTGATTGCAACCCAGAATGCCAATGAAAGTTTTGGCACCTATCCACTGCCGGAAAGCCAACTGGACCGATTCACCATGCGACTGCAACTGGGGTATGCAAGTGGGGATATAGAAAAAAAAGTCATTCGCGCCGGCGGAGAGTTTCAGCCGTCTTCGATGGGACAGGCCATTTCCGGAAACGAACTCACAGCGGTGATTCACGATGTGGAGAACACCCATGTGGACGAGTCCATCCTGGAATACGTCATGGCCATTGTAAAAAAGACCCGGGACGCCAACCGCCTCAATTTTGGTGCCAGCCCGAGGGGCAGTATCGCACTGGTCAAGTGCGCGAAGGCATACGCCCGCATCCGGGGGCGGGACTATGTACAGGTGGACGACATTCAGAAACTTGCCATTCCCGTCATCGCCCATCGTCTGGTCGGAAAAAGTGACAGCGTCTACGCGGGAGGTCAGGTGACCAGCGCGGAAACCCTGCTGCGGCAACTGGTACAATCCATCGACGTTCCGGTGTAGCTCTCTGGCACCAGAGGTGACATGACAACACAGTTCAAAACAAACACACCGAACTCAACAAACCGGGTCTTTGGGTCGGCGGTTTTACCGGAGCAGCAACCTTCTCCCCATTGGAACCAAACGGGACGTTCCCCATTTCGCGGGCCCCACCCCCCGGCGCCCATGAAGCCGTTTCGCATTACTCGCGAAGGAAAATGGTTCCTGTTGCTGTGGTTTGGCGTCGGTGTCGCAGCATTCAACAGCGGCAACAATCTGTTGTACCTGATACTGGCGTTCATGGGGTGTCTATTTCTATTTCAGATTATTTTCGAGGAATTCAATCTCAGACACCTGATGCTTCGCCGAACAGCCCCGGACAGGGCCGTGGCCAACGAACCATTCTGGGTGACACTTCATATTACCAACAGGAACTCACGGCTTCCCGTTTTCAGTATACAGATACGGGACTTGATTGATGGCAGACCGTTCAAGCGCAGCGGTCATTTTCTCCGGGCCAGCGCCGGTGAAACACGCCACATCGAATATCGCTGCGAGTTGCCCAGGCGGGGACAGAGTCATTTTGACGGAATCCTGCTTTCCACGGCTTTCCCGTTTGGCCTGACAGAGCGCCGACGACTCATTCCCGTTCACCATGATGTGATTGTCTGGCCGGAAAAAATTCCAGTGCATCTGCCGCGTCAATATTCCCGATTGTCCAACGGCGCATTCGTCTCGCCGCGCAGAGGCGTCAGCGATGACTTCTGGCAATTGCGCGATTACCAAACTGGCGATGATGCAAGAAAAATATCGTGGAAAGCCAGCGCCAGACAGGATCGGCTTATCATGCAGGATAACGCGGCGCAGAGTGATCAACGCATGCACCTGGTGCTTGAATTTGACCCGACCATGAAAGCCAACGTGAATGAGCAACTCATCCGGATCGCCGCATCCCTGTCGAATCAGCTCTTTCGACGGCATATTCAGGTCATTCTCATCACCACCGAAACCGTTGTTATGCAATGTCTGCCCAGTACCTGCACCCAACTGCTCGACCATCTGGCATTGATCGATCCGTATGTTTTTCCGGTACGGCGAAATGCTGCAGTGCCTTCCGATGCCATTGTCATCAACAGCGACAGCGCATCTGTTTTCATTCGACATGCCGATTCTGATGACAGAAAATTGCAATCGACCGAACGCACACCTGATAGGGCATTATCCATGCGGGAAGGAAAGAGTGTCTCCCCATGAGGTTTGCGCTGCTTCATAAAGTGTTGCTCTTTGCCCTCTCAATCGTCTCTGTAACGCCCGTGGTCATCAGCGGTGAAGTCGGGGATTTCTGTGGCCCGGCATTTGCCATTCTCGCACTCTGTGGCTGGTTTCTTCCCGAACCCCTGATGAAAAAACCGCAGTATCGCGCTGTGGCTACAGTCATTGTTGTTGCCGTTTTTCTCATCCAGAGTGTACGGGTTTTAACCGGCGAACATCTGGCAGTGGCAACCATTGAATTTTCTCTTCTTCTTCTGGCGGTCAAGCTGTGCATGCGAAGTGAATTCGGAGATTTTCAGCAAATTGTTCTCATGGCATTTGTGGCGCAAATCGCGGCAACGGTTACCAGTTACAATATTTCCTATGGTGTTTTTTTTCTTGCCTTTGTTTTTCTTGCGCCGCTCTCCATGTTCATGACCCAGATTCGAAAGGAAATGGAGGTTCGATTCACTAAAGCAGATTCGGTTGTTCAACTCAGGCTGGCCAACTCATCGCGGATCATTACTGGTAAAAATGCATGGGGTCCACTGCTGGGAATCTTTGTACTGCTGATTCTCACAATCCTGGTATTTCTGAGCATCCCCAGGTGGGGATTCGGCCTCGGCACCGGGGGACTGATTGGAAAACAGCTGCCCGGGTTTTCAAAGGAAGTTAAAATTGGGGATCTGACCTCCACCATGAACAGCCAGGTCGTCTACCTGCGACTCTGGCCCCTCAAACCGGAGCAGGAACAGTTACCGCAGATGAATCTCAAATTCAGGGGAGCGGTATTCGACACCTACGATAATGGGCGCTGGCTCTCCCATACTGGCGCCCAATTTCGATATCCCAGTGCCAGAGACGGACAATACGCGCTATTTTTTCCGACACCGCCGGTAACCGCCTCATTCAGAATCATGCAGGAGTCCACGGAGCCGCCATATCTGTTCGTTCCGGAGAATGCCGTCACACTCAACATGGAACGGAACGCGCGCCGTGGAAGGCAACTGTACTCCAGGCTGCAGATGAACGAAAACGGTGTTATCAAGTATCCCGATCGGCGCAAGGTGGGCATTCAGTACACCGCCCAACTGGGACGCACCGGAATGTTTTCCGGCCCGGGGACGGATTCACCATCGGCGTTTCTGCAATTGCCCGAAAACGCTGGCCGAATCGGGGACCTGGCTACGCAATGGACCAGAGGGGCGCAAACCCCCGAGGAACAGATTCAGCGAATTCTGACCCGTTTTCAGTACACATTCGGATACACCCGGACCGTGTCACCGGCAGAACAGCTGTCCGCGTCCGAAGAAGAAATCGTGTATCGTTTTCTGTTCGACTATCAGCGGGGCACCTGCGAACATTTTGCCACCGCCGCCACCCTCATGTTCCGTACCCTTGGCATCCCATCCAGGTTCGTCACCGGATTTCAGGGGGCAAAGTGGAACTCCGTTGGTGAATACTACACCGTTGACGCGTCCAGTGCCCACGCCTGGACTGAAGTTCTGGTGAACGGCAGCTGGCGCACCGTGGACGCCACCCCGCAAAGTACCGAAGGCGCCTCTTCTTCATCCAGCCCAGGCACCCTGTACATACGGGAATTCATCGATATGCTGTCCATGCGCTGGCACCAGTATGTGATTGACTACAACGAAACCACACAGGCTGCCCTTTTTTCAAAAGTGTTGCCGGGCGCATCAACCCGCACCGTGCCGAAGGTTTCCATTTCTCCCGGACATCTGGTATTGACCGCACTTCTGGCACTGGTCATCTTTCTGCTTTTCAAAAGAAAACAATTTGCCGGGTGGAGGCAACTTTTCAGACGCACTGCATCTTCGCCCCACGCGCCATCCACTGCTCTCCTGCTGCGTCTGGAGAAAAAACTGCACCCTGCAACAGGTCCCCGGGCCAAAGGACAGACCCCCGCAGCGTTCCTCGAAATGGTGGCCGCCACCCATCCCTCCCTGTCATCGTTTCTGCAAACCTTTTCACAGGCGTACCACAGCGATCGTTTCGGTAAGATTCCCATGTCCCCGGCCATGCACCTCACACTGAAAAAACAGATTGAGGAACTGAAAGTGGAAAAACTGCGCTTCCCGGCAGAGCAATAACCGCAGCCAATCCGCCGGGTAGAAATCCGAATAACGCCATTCTCAATAGGAAAATCCGGCACCGAGAGAAAAACGGACTCCCTTCCTATATGTCCACATAACCAAATCGCCCTGAGTGAATTCCACGGGGGCCTCCCCCTGCGCCACTGCGACCGGTGCGAGCGCGAGTTTTGCAGCCCCAGCGGGGCGCCCGCATATCAGCCTGGTGCAGCGCGCCAGGGATTTGGGGGAATCACGGAAGCGTCGCCCTGTAGGGGCGAGGCATGCCTCGCCCATCACCATGGTGCCGATGAATACCGGGATGCGCCCTGTCCCAGTAGGCGCTCCATCATTCCATTTAAATGCGGCACATAGGGCCCTTGCAACCGGTTAACTTGAAAGTGCATCGCGCGCTCCGCAGTCTTTCGATTTTGGGGGACACCCCAAAGATTTTTGAAAAAGAAATATTTAGGAGAGAGGGGAGCGGTGTGATTGCGGGTGCGTCGCTGCGCGGCGGGGTGGTGGACGCTGCGCGTCCACCGGTGGGGGAAATCTTTGGGGCATCCCCCTGCATCGAAAGACAAGTGCGAGCGCGGAGTGGGGTTCTGGTGGATTGGGGCGTGGGAGAGTGTTGGATTTAGCAGTGCGTGCGCGGATCTTGACGCGCGGGAGTGTGATGCTGGCCGCGCTATTTTTTAACGGCTTCTCGACCTGGTGCGGCTCAAAAAATGAGGTACTGTAATGATATTGAACAGTTGCACCGAAACTTCCGAACTCAACCCCCCGCATCGTTCGCCAATTCCGAATTGTTCTTTGAAAACGAAGATTTAAAAGAGCCACCCACGAGGTGCACCCCCGGCCCCCCATTTTCCCGACCTCGGTCAAACCGCGCTGACAAGCTTAATGAATTCCGACACTTACACCCCGGCGGTTACAGCGGGGTGTTTGAGATCGGGTATTGAAACTGTTTTAACCTTAGTGACGATACTTTTTACAGTATCGTGACAGCGGGGTGTTTGAGATCGGGTATTGAAACACCAAATCCTTTTCGTTGCTGAGACCGCCAAATATTTGTGACAGCGGGGTGTTTGAAATCGGGTTTTGAAACGGGGGGCAACAGCCTTTGCAGACATTCGTGACAGTTACTGCAGGGTGTTTGGGTTTAGAGACTTTCACTCTTGCGATTGTGACGGGATGAGGGACTACATTTTCGGTGTAACAACTCTTATTCGTCCACACCCGGAGGCGGGGTTTTTGCCGATGTGGAGGATTTCTCCGGCTTTCAGGAGGGGAAGGAAGTGGCTGGCTGAAGGAGTGAAGGTGAGGTGGCCGATTTTGCCGCCGAGGCGTCTGGTGGTGCGGTGGGCTAGGCCGTGGTCGGGGATTTCTATCCATTGGAGGGTGCTGTTTTGCACTGTTATCTGGTCAAGCTGCTGTTTCAGGTTGGCGGTAACGTCGCCTGGTAAATAGGACTGAGATAGTGTGCCGTAATGGTCGCGCAGGCGGGCGAGGATGCTGTCGATGATTGAGGAAAAGGGGATGGGGGCATCTCCTTTGAGCAACTTTTTGTTTTGCAGCAGGCGGGTGGGACCGGCGAGTTCCAGCGAGACCGGGGCGATGTTATCGGCTGTAGTGCGCAACACCGCAGTCAAATCGTCGGGCTGAATGCTTCTGGGTATATCGGACAATCGCTCGCCGCACAGCACCTCCCTTGTATTGTCAGCGCTTACCCGATTCACTCTGTAAAGTGCATATGACCGTCGCTCCCGTCCAATCCCCGCAGACAACACGCGCCCCAGTGCCTGCGCCATTGCCATGTAAAACGGCCATGCCGATGCGTACAATGTGATTTCCACGCATTCAAGTGTACCGGTTGAAGATGTGGCGGGCGCATATATCGAAAATGGAGAAAGCGCATTCACGCCACCAGCCACCTGCGTCGCCAGACTTTTGGCAAACAGCACGCCAAAGGCGCAGCGTTCCTTCATGGCGCATTCCAAAGGCGGCGATACGCCGCTTCCCTGGGCGCGACGACATACCGGCGGTGGCAATGGGCATGATATGGCGGCAAGCTCTTTGCCCAGCAGTCGTCGCAGTTGGGGGCCCCAATAAATGGAGGAGCCTTCTTCTGCAGCTGCAGCGGCATGTGGGAGATTGCCAGCTGGTTCAATAATAAATTCAAGGCGAAGATACGGCAGATGGGCTGCGTGTTGGCTATTGGTGTTATTCATATTGTAAAACAGTCTGACACTGTCTTTGGGTATGCCAAGGGGATTTTTTTGTAAGGGGCGGTATACTTATCGACCGAACCGGCCTGATTGGCGACGGCTGCCACGCTGTCATGCAGCCGGTTTCTTTGACAATTAAAAAAAACGCAATTTCCGCTCAGATTCGCTAACCGCGCTTACCCGGCCAGCCCCCGGGAGGTTAGCGGAAGAAAAAAAGAAGGTGCAACCTGTTTTAGTTGCGGGGATATTCAACAATCGTCACAAATAACAGGCCGTTTTCAACCGGCCGGTTACCCGGCAAATCATGCAGTTAGCGAAATGGGGGATAAAACAGACGTAGAATCAAGAAGTTGGAATGGGGGCCGCAGCACCCAAACCAGGACCCTTCGGGGGATTGAAACTCGAAGTCGCTGGTTAAAAACGCACTTAGAACCGGGCAGCACCCAAACCAGGACCCTTCGGGGGATTGAAACTCTCTGTAGTCGCGTTTTTCAGTCATTGTCGCCAGCAGCACCCAAACCAGGACCCTTCGGGGGATTGAAACGTTAAATTCTTCGTTTATACACCACCGAAAAAGATAGCAGCACCCAAACCAGGACCCTTCGGGGGATTGAAACTTTGTATCAGCCGTGACGGTATCGGACATGTTGCCGCAGCACCCAAACCAGGACCCTTCGGGGGATTGAAACTAAATATCGCCGACATATTGTGCTTCAGTCCAGATGCAGCACCCAAACCAGGACCCTTCGGGGGATTGAAACCCTTCTGTGCATGCGTGATTGTATGTGAAGTTTAGCAGAACCCAAACCAGGACTCTTCGGGGGATTGAAACTTCCTGACTCAAAATATCACTTTTCATGTTTTTCGCAGAACCCCAACCAGGACCCTTCGGGGGATTGAAACTCTGCCTGCTCTCTGCTGTCGTAAATCATTTTGTTCAGAACCCAAACCAGGACCCCGGGGCGGTCGAGTTCTGTTTTTTCCCTGGGATCGCGGAGCTCCCGCTCCGCATAGAATCAGGATGCGCCGTTGCGGAGCAGGAGCTCCGCGATCCCAGATTGGCAGAACTCGACCGCCCCAACCAGGACCCTTCGGGGGATCGAGAAACTAGGGCGATTGCAGCCCCAGCGGGGCGACGGCATATTAGCCTGGTGCAACGCGCCAGGGATTTGGGGGAACCACGGAAGCGTAGCCCTGTAGGGGCGATCCATAATGCTACTTGATTGCTGCATCGAACCTTCACGCCCGGTTTTCTTGAGGGGTCATCGCGCGCTCCGCAATCTTGCGATTTCAGAGTGAAGATCTTGTGGTTTGAGGCGTGGGGGAGTGGTGGATTTAGGAGTGAATGGGCGGATCTTGACGCGCGGGAGTGTGACGCTGGCCGCGGGCATCGACGGAATGCATCAATAAGCCGATTTATTTTGACTAAGGAATTGGTTTCATGGCCTGGTACCGCTCAAAAAATGAGGTACCGTAATGATATTGAACAGTTGCACCGAAACTTCCGATCTCAACCCCCCGCATCGTTCGTCAATTCCAAATTGTTCTTTGAAAACAATGGATTAGAAGAGTGACCCGCGAAGTGCACCCCCTTTCGAGACAGAAAATTTGCCGATCCAACACCCATTTTCCCGACCTCGGTCAAACCGCTCTGACAAGCTTAATGAATTCCGATACTTACACCCCGGCGGTGACAACGGGGTGTTTGAGATCGGGTATTGAAACCTGTTCTTGTCTAATCTTGTCCTGCCGGCAGGGTCGTACTGTGACAACGGGGTGTTTGAGATCGGGTATTGAAACTAGGTTCAACGGACCTCCTTTTTTTAGCCGGTGTTGTGACAACGGGGTGTTTGAGATCGGGTATTGAAACACGAGTGCAGTCACCTTTGACTTCCCATGTTTCGAGTGACAACGGGGTGTTTGAGATCGGGTATTGAAACTGCGCTGCTGATACTCTTCTCTACTAATATCGGTGACAACGGGGTGTTTGAGATCGGGTATTGAAACTAGGTTCAACGGACCTCCTTTTTTTAGCCGGTGTTGTGACAACGGGGTGTTTGAGATCGGGTATTGAAACATTTTCGGATGGTAGCGCCCGTACAAAAGCACAAAGTGACAACGGGGTGTTTGAGATCGGGTATTGAAACCCGACGGCGAGTTCTCAACTTGGTCAGGCCATTGATGAGTTACAGCGGGGTGTTTGAGATCGGGTATTGAAACAGATAGTAATCGTAATTCTCAGTATGCTTCAGACGGTTACAGCGGGGTGTTTGAGATCGGGTATTGAAACTCTAGACAGGCAAACGCTTATGGTTTCGGCGACAAATCGTTACAGCGGGGTATTTGAGATCGGGTATTGAAACTCGAACGCGTGGGACACCCAGTCGAACACCTTTTCAGAGCGTTACAGCGGGGTATTTGAGATCGGGTATTGAAACCCGTAATACAGTAATCCCATAACGCCCCTGCGCAAGTTACAGCGGGGTGTTTGAGATCGGGTATTGAAACCATCCGTTTTGTGTATAATGTGCCATTTTAAACTCCTTTTTGTTACAGCGGGGTGTTTGAGATCGGGTATTGGAAACTCTCGCGCATTTTTCCGATCAGTCTCCGTAAACCGCTTTCCGATTTCGCACACCTCGCCTCTTGCGCACCCTCATTCCCGTGGTACCCATTTACTCATCAGTTTGCTCAAAAGTGGGGGGAAGATAATGGTTACTATCGAAGCCGTTTATCGGATTGTGACGCCCATGTTTATTGGTGGCGCAAACCAGAAGCCATCTGATGGGGTGATGTCATGACGTGCTATCTCTACATGGAAATAGAAGGGATACAGCGGTTTGTTTTTGCTGCGCCAAAACTGAAAGCGATTCGGGGGGGCAGTGCCATGCTCGATTTGTTTAATCGGGTTCAAATGCCTGAAACGGTAAAGGCGCAAGGCGGACACGTCGTGTTTGTTGGTGGTGGGCATTGCCTTGCCAACAGTCTGTCCAGGGATGCTGCTGAAAAAGTCGCTAGAGAATTAAGTCGACAACTTAAAAATGACACAGCGGGGCAGGTCTCTCTTTTGTGGGGGATTGCCGAAGGTGACAACCAGAGTTGGGAGACAGTTCGAACGACGTATCTTGCTAATTTGCAGCAACGTGCGCTTACTGTTTCATCAGCGCCTCCGCCATTGCCTCCGTTTGTGGCAACCTGTTCGCTTTGCGGCGTTGGACCGGCGACAGCGCTTTTTAATATGGGCGAACGCCATCCAAAGCCGCTGTGTGAAGCGTGCCAGCAACGACTGAAAAATAACAAAGCTGCCAAAGACGCAAAAAAAGAAACGATTTGGCACCGGCTTTATCCTCATTTGAAAAAAGAGGGCTATACACACGACATTGACACGCTTCGTGCGCAAATGCCCGACAGAGAATTCAAGGAGTTGGCCGCGCCTGGTACTGGGGCAAAGTATCTGGCTTATCTCTACTGTGATGGCAATGGCATGGGGCATGCATTGGCAAAAGCGAACTCTGCAGAGGAATATGCCAGGTTATCCAATGCTGTTGACACGGCGCTGCATCAGGCTGTGGCCCAGGCAATGATGAAACACTGCAACCCTGATTTAAACAACGGAAATTTCGGCGCTCAAGTGTTGATGCTGGGGGGAGACGACTTAATTGTTGCCATGCCAGGGGACAAGGGCAGCTCTTTTGCCTGTACTGTGATAGAGGCATTTCACGAAAAGACAGATAAGAAATTCAGGCTTTCCGCTGGATTGGTATTTGCCCCTTCGGAAACGCCCATTACCATTCTTCAGCGTGTGGCCAAAGATTTGCTGCGCTCCGCAAAGCGGTATGCCTATCTCGATAAAGCGAGACAACAACAAGCGAGCGATAACGAACATCGGGAACCCGCTGTTGGCTATATCGATTTCCAGGAACTGGCCAGTTCTGAAATAGATGTGGAACGGCAATATGCGGTTACCTGTCGCCCGTATCGGCTGGATGACTTCACTCAACTGATTCAGCGGGTAAGTGATGTCAGCGCGAGCCAGGTACCCAGAGGACGATTGCATGCCTTGTCGGAAGGAGTGCATGGTTCAAAGAGAGAAGCCTACAATATCGCCCAAATGGTTGTGGGCCGCGCAAAAGAAAAGTCCAACGATACATTGGGCAACAATATGCAATCATCTCCCGAAGGAAAATCAAAATCACAAAAGGAGTCTTTGCGTAATCTGATGAGATTGCCTTTTTCGGATTCCAGTGAGCCAGTCAGGCCCTACTACAACAGCGACAATCTGGCCATTAAAATGCCAGTGGAGCTCTACGATGACACACATCGCTGGAGCCCGATTCCGGACGCAATTGAACTCATTGACAATCTCGGCGGAAAGGAGACAGTCCAGTGAGTGTGGTTCAAATCGAAGCCGGGTATAAACTCGAAACCAGGGGCCCCCTTCATATCGGGACGGGTCGCGGCGCAGCAGGTGTGCAGCGGGGAATGCTGAGAGACAATCAGGGACTCCCCTATATCCCAGGGTCCACCATAAAAGGCCGAACCAGATATGCGGCCATACGTATTTGCCAATGGCTCGGGCTCGACCCCACAACGGACACTGTGGCCGACAAACTGCCACGATTTTCTAATGATAAGTCTGTAAACGGTCCCCATGGCATGTCGGATTTGCCGTCAATGCTGTTTGGGAGTGCATGGCATCCGTGTAAACTGCGGTTTACTGATGCAAAAATGCATAACAGCCAGGATGCCATTTGGTCATCTGGAGACAATGAGGCAGAACGTCGTAACGCACGGCTTAAGGCCCATGGAAACAGGGAAATCCGTGCGGGAATAACGCGTTCCCGGGTTTTGGGCACCGTTGGACAAGGGCGACTTTTTCATACAGAAGTGGCGCCGCCCGGTTTGATTTTTCAAGGCGGCGTGTCCGGTTCAATTTCAATCGACGGCGATCCGTTGCCAAATGAGGAGGGGAAGTTCGATATTCTGGACATCCCGGAGGTTCTCGTGCTCTGGTTGTCTCTTCATCTGATGGTGGCGGATGGTGTGGGGGGCAGCAAATCTGCAGGGTGTGGTCAATTGCAGTTGGCTGCCGGTCAAAAAATAGATTTCAAGCTAAACGGACAGTCTTTTGAACCCGTTATGGATAACGCAGCAGCCACGTTGGAGCTGTTGACGGACTTACGCCCTGGAGGTGACGTATGAACTGTTTGACAGTGACGGCCACTTTGACTTCCACGGCATATTTGAGTCTCACAAACACGAACGCTTACTTTTTAGAAAGCCGTGATTTCATCACCGGGCGCGTACTGCTTGGTGCGGCAGCCTGGGCCTGTATCAATCAAGGGCAGGATGCCAACTCCGATGACTTCCAGTCACGCTTTGTTGCAGGCGGCGTTTCATGGGGCGATTTGCATCCCATCACCGAGGCAACACCAGCGGACACCGTGCCGCTAATGGCGCCTCGCACAGCGAAAACCTGCAAGCTCCATGGCCTGGCGCACGGTCTGACAGATACGCTATTGAACAGCAGTGACAATAATATCTGCTCGTTCAACCATTGCGGCGTTGGGCTTGAACGCCTTTCCGGATCTTTTTTTCAAAGTATTGACGGTAAATGGCATAGGGCGAATCCAAGGCATCAGAACCGCACCCATCTGAGTATTGGTTTTGAAACAGGGACCGCCCGCAGCGGTTATCTCTTTTCGCGGGATGTCATAGAAGAAGGACAGGCGTTTCGCGGCCAGATTTTTTGCGAGAACGATGCACTTGGAAAAAAACTGGTCGAACAGTTGCAAGCACTTTCCCTGTCAGTTGGTGGCGGCCGAAGTCGCGGGTACGGTCAAATACAGATGAGCGTAACTCCCTGCGAAATGCCAAAGCTACCCCGGGAAACGATTGCTGCTCAAAGCCGACAGATACAGTCGTTGCTCAACGAGTCATCTGCCGACACAAACTACTTTACACTGACCGCCACATCGCCATGGTTCCTGCACCAACCCGATGGCGCCCATGCGCGCACATTGACGAGCACCGCGCTGGCACAGGCAATGGGACTCGACGCGACGCAAATAACCATACGAAAAGGCGATGTGCGTTCAGAGTATCGCACTGGCTGGGATGGCAAAGCGGGACTTCCCACAGAATCCCGGCATCTGGTATCGGCGGGTTCGACGTTTCTTTGCAGTATAACAGGCGTCGATGAGGACCAGTTCTACAGGAGTCTTGCACATATTCATTCAAAAGGAATAGGCGCCGAACAGGTTCAGGGATTTGGACGGGTGATCATCAATCATCCCATGCATTTTATTCAGGAGATGAACAATGGAAATTGAGATAACCACCACTGACAGGATACGTCTGAAACAGTTTGTTGATCGGGAGTTGGACAAACTATATACCGATGCATCAAAACTTGGGATGACATTGGGGAGCCTTTTTACGGGGACCAATACTTCTCAACTTCGCAATATGGAAAGTGTTGTCTCTGCTGCGACCAGAACATCTGACCTGAAAAATTATATTAAAAACCAGGTTGGCAAGGATATACAGCGAGAGGAAAAGAAAAAAAACGGATGGTCACTCCCCAATGAAAATTCATCCGGCAGACAGACTCTTAAGCTCATCGATAGTTTGCCTGATAGAGCAAGAAGTATTGTCAAAGAACTAGCGTTAAACGCTTCAACAGATGTCCAACATGAGCTCGCACGGATAACGGAAATCGACCTGCAGCGCGGTGTTGTGGAAACAGTCGTTTGTACTGCATTGTATTCCGGCAATATGGAGAATGTGTCATGACTGCGGCATTGGGAGTTATCGAAGATCACGTATTGATGGATTGGGCAAAAGAAGTGGTACCAAATGGTGGGAGCGATGTGACCAATGCGCAAATATCCGGCCTGCTTTCGGCAGTACGCGCTTCTCAGTCCTACGATGTTTTGAGACGGATGACACAACACCAAGTGTCTAAAACACAAAAGGAAGGAGAACGCGGCATTAATCGTCTCGCCTTTTTTGACAGACTATTTAAGGCGCTCAAGAAAGTTGAGCAACTGGCCAGCGACTATGTGCAGGAAACTATTAACGAAGAAAACGCAAAAGTACTCAAGGACCACAAAAAGCGATTGTCCAATCGTTTTGCCGTTACGTTGATGACGCACGTGGCTGCTGAGCATCAGTGGCAGGGGAGAAGCAAATGACTAAATACCGAACATGGTTTACTGGAACGCTGGAAACTCAAACCGCGCTGCATATTGGAACAGGTTCCACTTTAAGTACAGTCACAAACGCTCCAATACTCCGCGGGGCAGACAACACTCCGGTTATTCCCGGCAGCAGTCTGAAAGGCGCACTTCGCTCCTCAAGCGAACGGTTGCTGCGAGCGCTGGGCAAACGGGCCTGTATGGTATTTGGAGATTCAGATATTCCGGACAAAACGACGGAATGTCTGACAACAGACAAACAGAAAAGAGACCTTTTTTCTAAGCTGAAAAAAGGAGAAAAACCAAACGGGGAAGCAAAAGCGCAGTTGGAAAAATGGGCTTTGGCGGGTTGGGGGGACAATCCCTGGAAAGATTTTGGTGAACGGGAAGACAGGCAGCTCGCAATACTCAAAAAAGAGTTGTGCAGCGCTTGTCTGACCTGGGGTTCCCCATTCATGGCAGGATGCGTTCGAGTGCCGGACTTGAGGCTTTCTGCGCAACATGCATTGGGACATGCCACTGAAATTCGGGACGGTGTGGGACTAGACAGGGATTCCGGCACTGCTGCCGATAGCGTCAAGTTCGACCTTGAAGTGTTGCCTGCCGGTGCGCAATTCGATTTTGAGCTGGTGTGTGAACCGGAAGCCAATTTAGCCGTAGTGTGTCTGGCAATTGGTGAGCTGCGGCATGGAAATGTCCCGCTGGGGGGTCGCACAACCAGGGGGCTGGGTCATGTGACACTTGATAATTTTTGCATAAAGCAGGTGGACCTCTCAAACCCGTCTGAACTGGTGGGATACCTTCTCAATGGAAAAGCCAAACAATATCAGGGAGCTGAAGCGGCGAAAAAATTGGAGGAAATACTGATGCGTTTAATGGAGGAAGACCATGCTGCGTAAATTGCTCAATCACGCGGAAATCGAACTGACGATAACGCCCAAGGATCCCCTGCTGATTGCATCGGGAGTTCCCAACGCCCTGGGTACGGACATGCCGTTTGTGCTGACTTATCGAAACAATGGCGATCGCGGCGACCGCGGAGAGCCGTATCTTCCGGGTAGTTCTCTCAAGGGCGTGTTTCGCAGTCACCTTGAAAAAATATCCCGCAGTATTGCCCCTAACGCCAAAGTCTGTGACCCACATTTCAAAAAATCAGACGAAAGTGGCGTCCGGCAGTGCTTTTGTGGTGAGAGACTGAGTAAAAAGAAAAACGGTAAAAACAGCAACGGTGACAATGGGAACAAAGAAAAAGCAGGCTCTCATGGTCATTACAAAGAAAGCTGCCCAATATGCAGAACTTTCGGCTCCACCGTATATCGCGGTCGTCTTTCCATCGGTGATGCCTATTTGAAAGATAGCTCGTTCACCATCGAGAATCGGGATGGTGTGGGCATTGATCGTTTTACCGGGGGCGCCAGTCGCGGTGCAAAGTTCAATATGGAGGTGCTCACCAGTGGCACATTCAGTACGCGATTAAGGCTGGAAAACTTTGAGGATTGGCAACTGGGTTTATTGGCAATCCTATGTCGTGACTTAAAAGACGAAATGATTTCCATTGGCCATAGCACCACACGCGGTCTGGGTCGGATACAGGCAACACTGGACAAGTGTGAAATCGGCTATGTGGTGCCTTTCAGCAAAAAGCTCAAGGGAAACGCGATTTATGGTGTTGGGTCTCTTTTAGAAGACGACGATGAACGCAATCGGTATGGCTACAAACAGGACGACAAAGTGAGTTTGACCCAAAGTCTGGAACCGAAAAGAGACGGCATACGGTTAAAGCAGTCTTTTACTGACTCCAAAATTCAGAATGCCCTTTTTGACGACGCCATCGGTCGCTGGGCTGATCGAATGGAAGCATGGGGGAAGAAATGACAGAGGCATATCTGCAAACCTGGCAGGGAACCCTCACCACTGACGATTTGCAAACTCACTTACAGCAAATTTCCAATGCTGTATGGATTGTACAACGCCCCGGAGATTTCATCCTTGACCGCATAATACCAGAAAGCGCTGCGGATTGGTCATCTGGCAGATGTTTTAATGAAGAATTCGAAATCCGCTGGTGGTCAAATGATACATCAGATAGAAAATCGGTACTCATTTTAAACCAGCTGCCACCCGCATGGGCTGTGCCGGAGGAGTGGCATATCTCGCAAAGTCTGGTAGCGCCGTCCCGTACTACTCGCTATCTATGTGTGGGGGAGTATGATCATCGCAGCAGCGAAGGCACGCCAATTTGGTGGGAAACCCGCTACTCCAGAGCATTTACCTATCTCGATACGCCCCCGCCAACATCTTCAAACGCAGAAGATCAAACGTTGTCCACCGACGGTTTTGGAGAAATCAGCCCTCAGGGACGCGTCTATCTGGTTGCCCAAACCTACGAACTGGTATGTGGCACCGAACAACACCGGCTGTTGCGTTTTGAACATGTCCAGGCAGAGGAGAAGCAGTCATGAGCCTGAATCCCTATGATTTCATTCCCCTTGAAGGCGTCTCAGACCGCACACCACCTCCCGGGCACCATTACATGGCGCCTTTTGCTGGTGTCATTCACGCGCGATTGACAACCTGCGGTCATTTTTTAATAGCCAGGCAACACCCTGCTGGCAATAGTATTGTTCCTCTCAACAACGGAAAAATAATTCCGGGCAGTTCCATTAAAGGAATGATTCGAAACATGGCCGAAATCGTTGGTGGCGGATGTATCAGTATGTCGGGAAGCCTATATCCGCGCGGCAAGTACGGCTATCGACACGCTCAAGAACCAAAAGCGTTCTCACCTTGCAACAACATTCAAAAACTCTGTGTCACATGCAGAATGTTCGGCTTTATAGAGCGGAGCAATAACTGGAAGGGCATGATTCAAATCGGAGAAGGCGTATGGCAGGGAACTGGTAACGCGCCACCTGTCCAGAGATTCAACGTGATTGTGGGAACCCCCAAACCTGACCATCATTCGTTCTATACTCGCGACAACAAAGTAAGGGGTAGAAAAGCCTATTATCACCATCCCGACAACATGCTGATTTCAACTGCCGCGCGCAATGCCCATTATGGCGCAAAACAAACGCTGGCGGTCAGTGCCGTACGAAAAGATCAATCGTATGATTTTTCGGTGCATCATCAGGGGCTCAACCAACAGGAGTATGCACTACTGTTATATTCGTTGTTTCTGGAAGAAGGTCTGGCCCATAAGTTTGGATGGGGGAAACCCATGGGATTTGGGTCAGTCAAAATCGAACCTCTATTGATAGAAGAAATTGATTTAGCGAAGCGCTATCGAAAGGGAGGATCTTCTGCGACCATTCGTTATGAAGCCTCTGCTGCTGTCGCCAATGTTGAAAAGCGAACGGAAAGTTTTCGCAACAACCAGAGTCGGACAATAGAAGCACTGCGAAAGGTTCACGCTTTTCCAGGGATGAGCAACACAGAATTTAAGTACCCTACATACAGTTGGTTTAAAGAGAATCCTCAAAAGACGTTAGAGGATTTTAATCTGGAATGATGGTGTTGCTGGAGCAAGTTGAATGTCAGTCGATTTATTGTCTGATAATAAATACGATGTCTATATCAGCTATGCCAAAGATGAACCGCTGACGCATGCCTGGACATGCGCATTTGTTGCAAATTTGGAAGAACTCGGATTTAGATGCTGGCACCGCAATTTAATAGAAGGTGGGGATGAAATTGACAGCGCGTGTGCGAAAGCTATGAACAACTGCAAAGATGTTATTCTTATTGTTTCACCTGGAACGCCCTGTTCGTCGGACTGCACGACTGATATAGATATCGCAGAAAAACAAAGAAAAAGAGTTCGCCCGATACTTCTTTGGAAAACGCACTTTTTTGAAGAAACACTCCTTAAGAAAAGAAGCTCTATTGATTTTACAAGGTATAGTCGTAATGAGAATCCATCCCACTATCGACATGAAATAGCCAGGTTATTCTGGGAAATTAAATCAAAGCAGATTGACCGGCATGCCTTAGAATCAATCGATATTCCTGAGAGGTGTTCATCTTTTATTGATGGCAGTCTTTGGATGGACGCACTCAAGGTAGTAGAATTTTGCTATCAATATGCCAACGCATTGGAAGATGTTGTAAATAGATTTTCCAACAAAAAGAATCTCAGCCATGATACCAGTGACGAATGGGAACAAAAGGCGTATGAAAATTTGTATAAGCAAGGTGCGCATGATTCGATACAAAATTTGGATACAACCTTACAGCCTTTTTTTGACAGTCTTGTCTCCATTTGTTCTTTGATCGAAAAGTTTCAAAAACTGGAACTCACGAAGTCTGGAATTTACAAGTGGTGGGAGGAAACAGATAAAGCAATTAAAAAAAAATTGGAAGTAAAAAAGGAGGAAGAGGAAGAGAGAAGGAAGAAGGAAGATGCTGACACTATGAACGGCCGTGACGGTCAGGAAGATGAAGACAACTCACCGATAATAACTGAAATGTGGGAGAACTCGGCAAGTGGGGTTTCGTGGATCCCAAAGGAGAAAGATATGGAAAAAACAACGGCCATAGAAAAGGAAAAAGTAATCAGTCCAGTATTCATTAGTTACAAACGAGAACGGTTAGAGGAAATAAAAAGAATAGGCGAATACTTCGATCTATTAGGAATACCTTACTGGCAGGATGTGAAAGATCTGGGACATGAGCAAATGGAAACAGAGATTCGAGGTATCCTAAGTAAAGGTAACGTTTCCGGTGCGCTCATGTTTCTGACACCTGAAATAAAGGATTCTCCTATGATTCGTGACGTGGAAGCACCGGAGATTGTAAAACGCAAGCTCAAGGATGATTGGTTTTATTGTGTGCCCGCGATACATCAGATGAACTATAATTCTGTAGACGATTTGGGTTTGTCTCTGAGGGGAGTTCAATTGAGCAATTGGAACCTTCTTGGTATCTCCCATGATTCGAGCCATTGCTTCACAGATGGAGACGCCCGAAAAATAGCCGAACGGGTTTTTAGTGAACGATTGGCTATGTGCCGTCGAACAGTGAACGAACATACTCCATTAAAAATTGGAATCAACACTTGTAAGGATGGATTCGATGATTTTCTTTGTTATAGGCTTTCTTTGCACCACTTCTTTGATGGCCGCCATGCTTCGGATGAAACATGGACCCTAAAATTGCTACCAGCATTTGATTTCCTATCATTGAAAATAAGGGAGACAAATCTGCCAGTAGAATTTCGTGGAAAGGTGACAACTACGACGGCTTTAGCGCTGGGCACCAGATTCCGAGAAACGTCCGGACATGAAGCAACTTGGTGTTCCACAAAAGCAGGACGGCCCGAAGAGGTCTGGAGCCTCAACCTTGGCAATGAAGACCCAGAGATAAATATCATTTTTTTGGGAGGAGCCGTTGGCGAAACCGATCTTGCTGTGTTGATCTCACTAACGAATGATGTCAGTTCAGAATTTGGTAAGGTGCGTAATACATTATCTTTGCGCCAGGTAATAAAAGTCGAGGTAAAGGAAGGCGCGAATAATGGCCCCAATATCTGTGCTGCCCGTGGTCTGTCAATCGCCAAAGAAATCATTCGTACAATGAGAAATGTTCGCAGTGATTACCAGGCAACTGGTACAGTACATTTATTCATGGCCGTTCCTGTGTCCTTCTCCTTTATCTTCGGACAACTGCTAAACACATTTGGGAAAGTTGTGACGTATGAGTATGACGCCAACAGGGAGCCTGCATATATGCAGGAAGTAACTTTGTATCCTTCCAATGTGTAGCTTGGGGATGTTTATCAAAGCTAACCAACTCCTCCAATTCACCATCCGCTTTACGCGGGACGTGAAGCTCCATTTTTTTCACCATCCAGCCCTGTATGCTGCACTCATGGATCGGATGGGAAATCCGACAGTATTCCCCAAAGGGGTGTGGTTGTATTGTCCGGAGCGAGGAAGGGTACATTATCGGGCGGGAGATCTGTATCGGTTTGGGCTGGCGTTGACGCCGGAGGCGGCATTGAGTGCCAGGCGGATTGTGCGGTTGTTTGAGTCGCCACCGGTGACTGCGTTTGGCAAGGCAGTGGGTGCGCCGTTTGGGGATAGTTTTCGGGTGGAAGAGGTTTTGGATGTGGTAGCAGGAAATCCATTGCAAGGTGAACCTGAGTGGCTCTACATGGATTATTTGCAGCGTGTTGCCAGCGCGCTTTCAAAAGAAAAAACGATTACTGTCACGTGGCTCTCACCCCTGCTCATTCATCGAACGCCTCTGAACTCCCGGCAGTTTGTAATGGACGGTGAGGTGTTTGACCCGCAAAAGCTGATGGCGCGGGTAGTGCGCACTGTTGGGGAGTGCTGGCCCGATGTGGCGATACCTGAGGCGGCGGATGTTCGCGTAGTTGAGAATCATATGGTTCGGGCGGATGTGGCTTATCCTAAAAAGCGACTGCTGGGGGCGGCGGGGAGTATTCGGCTTAAATTCAATCACACAGTGGGCGACTGGGCGCTGCCGCTTTTGTTATCTGGAATTGTGGGTGTGGGCAAGGCACGCAATATGGGACAGGGACGGTTTCGGGTAGACGACTTTCCGGTTCACCCCAACTGGCCACCGATGCCAGCGAAAACTATTTTGGAGCGCGCGGCTGCAAAGGAGAATCTCGAACAGGTGCAAATGAACCTTCAGGCGACAGGGATAAGTCCAGGAGTGGATAACATTGGGCTGGAAGAATTTCAAAATGCGCTGCCTCAAACATTGCCCAGGCTTGCTTTGTATCTTGGCACAGGAAAAATCACCGCCGACCCGTTGAGGGGGCTGGTGGTTCAGGACGAAAGAGAAAATGGTCACAAAAAGATTCGACCGTTTGCCATTCCCACCATGCGTGACCGATTTTTGCAGCGGGCCGTTTTTGAGGCGCTGACCCCGGCGGTAAATATGCTGCTGGAGGAGGATGCCAGCTTTACGCATAAACAAGGGCTCTCCTGTAATACCGCACGGCGGCATGTGGCACTGGCCAGGCGGGCGGGGTTTACTCATGTGGTGGATGAGGACATCCGGGCGTTTTTTGATTGTGTTGAATGGGATAAGTTGCAGGACCGGCTGGCGGGGTTGTTTGGGGATGATCCGGTGGTGGATGTGTTAATGGGGTGGGTGAAGGCGCCGGTGACGTTTGAGGGATGTCTTATCAAACGAAGTAGCGGGCTGCCGCGGCAGATAGTGATTGCGCCTTTGCTGGCCAGTTTGTGCATTGATGTTTTAAGCGATGTTATTGAGGCCGCGGGGTATCGCCTGGTGCGGGGGGATAATGGGTTTGCAGTAATGGCGAAGCCAAAGGCGCGGCGTGCGGCGGTGGATGAGAAGGCGGTGGATTTGAGTGTGATTCAGGATATTGGGTGTTTGCTTTTTGGGTGAGGTGTGTTTGGGGGAAAGTTTTGCAGCCCCAGCGGGGCGACCGCATATCAGCCTGGTGCAGCGCGCCAGGGATTTGGATACATGATGAAACCATAGCCCTGTAGGGGCGCTCCATCATTCCATTTGAATGCGGCATCGGGCCTTTGCAACCGGTTTTCTTGAAAGTGCATTGCGCGCTCCGCAGTCTTGCGATTTCGGGGACACCCCAAAGATTTTTGAAAAAGAAATATTTAGGAGAGAGAGGCGGTGTGATTGCGGGAGGGGTGACGCTGCGCGGCGGGGTGGTGGACGCTGCGCGTCCACCAGTGGGGGAAATCTTTGGGGCCTCCCCCTGCATCGAAAGACAAGTGCGAGCGCGGAGTGGGGTTCTGGTGGATTGAGGCGTGGGGGAGTGTTGGATTCAGTAGTGCGTGCGCGGATCTTGACGCTCGGGAGATGGGCGTTGGCCGCGTTTTTTTTAATGGCTTCTTTCCCTGGTACCGCTCAAAAAATGAGGTACTGTAATGATATTGAACAGTTGCACCGAAACTTCCGATCTCACCCCCCCGCATCGTTCGTCAATTCCAAATTGTTCTTTGAAAACAATGGATTAGAAGAGTGACCCGCGAGGTGCACCCCCTTTTGAGATGTAAAAGCTCCTGATCCAACACCCATTTTCCCGACCTCGGTCAAACCGCTCTGACAAGCTTAATGAATTCCGATACTTACACCCCGGCGGTTACAGCGGGGTGTTTGAGATCGGGTATTGAAACGGAAGTGCATCAACTTCAGTAGCGGGATTGCCTGCCTGGTTACAGCGGGGTGTTTGAGATCGGGTATTGAAACTGTACAGTCTCCGCACATCATCTACGGGCACAAATGTTACAGCGGGGTGTTTGAGATCGGGTATTGAAACCTTATCAGACGAACCGATACAGCATTGGCTTTTCTTCAAGTTACAGCGGGGTGTTTGAGATCGGGTATTGAAACTTGGTGTAGGTGACGTTCGGCAACATGATGTTGCTCTGGTTACAGCGGGGTGTTTGAGATCGGGTATTGAAACTTCGCCCGTGCATTTTCCTGCGCTGCTTTTTCTGAAGTTACAGCGGGGTGTTTGAGATCGGGTATTGAAACGTTATTTGCCATTCCGAAACCTCAACTAATTGTGTTACAGCGGGGTGTTTGAGATCGGGTATTGAAACGGTGAGAGTTGTCAGGAGAGCAAATACACATACCAGTTACAGCGGGGTGTTTGAGATCGGGTATTGAAACGTCGGCGGTATCGACTGTGTTAGCCACGGTTGCGGAGGTTACAGCGGGGTGTTTGAGATCGGGTATTGACGAAAAGCGTCTGCTGGATGCCTGATTTTTCGGGCACGGCAGTGCGATGTTTTTTTTTATTCAGAACTGCGAAGCTGTGTGATTTGCTCTTTGAGTAATGGCAGGTCTTTGTATTCGAAAATGGAATCAATCGCCTCGTCGATGTCCAGCAGATATTTCAGTATTTCACGCCGCATAGAGTAGCTGCCGGGTTTCTTTGACGCTTTGAATGAAGTAGGGGTTTCCCAGGGATTTGTCTGTCAGGAGATCAATTTTACGGCCAAGCAATTCTTCCAGGCGCTTGTGCAATGAAAAATAGTTGTCTGTGTACTTCTCTACTGAAATATCTTTAAATGTGATGAGAAAATCATAGTCGCTGTGGTCACCAAAAGTATCTGTTGCGGCAGAGCCAAATACATACATTTCTTTCACATCATGCGTCTCACAAAGCCTGATTATTTCGTTTTGGTGCTGTTTTAAGGTGTCAATCATTTTGGTTTCCTTATGCTGATACACTGTATCTGATATTCGACAACCAGACAATGATTTGCCCCAATTGACCGCTTATTGGGAATGCATTCTAGAATCCGTATTGGTGAACCGGTTTTCTTGAAATAGCATCGCGCGCTCCGCAGTCTTTCGATTTTAGGGGACACCCCAAAGATTTTTGAAAAAGAAATATTCAGGAGAGAGGGGAGCGGTGTGATTGTGGGTGTGTCGCTGCGCGGCGGGGTGGTGGACGCTGCGCGTCCACCGGTTGGGGAAATCTTTGGGGCATCCCCCTGTATCGAAAGACAAGTGCGAGCGCGGAGTGAAGTTTTGGTGACTTGGGGCGTGGGAGAGTGTTGGATTCAGTTGGGAGTGGGCGGATCTTGACGCGCGGGAGTGTGATGCTGGCCGCGGGCAACGACGGAATGCATCAATGAGCCGATTTATTTTGACGAAGGAATTGGTTTCATGGCCTGGTGCCGCTCAAAAAATGAGGTACCGTAATGATATTAAACCGTTGCACCGAAACCTCCGTACTCAACCCCCCGCATCGTTCGTCAATTTCAAATTGTTCTTTGAAAACGCAGGTTTAAAAGAGCCACCCACGAGGTGCACCCCCGGCCCCCCATTTTTCCGACCTCGGTCAAACCGCTCTGACAAGCTTAATGAATTCCGATACTTACACCCCGGCGGTGACAGCGGGGTGTTTGAGATCGGGTATTGAAACTAGACCGGCCTTTCTCTTCCTGTCATAGCGATGCAGTGACAGCGGGGTGTTTGAGATCGGGTATTGAAACTAGATAATTTCTACATCATTAAGATTAAGTACGCCTTGTGTTACAGCGGGGTGTTTGAGATCGGGTATTGAAACCACACCCGACGAAAAAAATTGCGGTTACGGTTACGAGTTACAGCGGGGTGTTTGAGATCGGGTATTGAAACTCGCGTACGGATGTTTTCCGTAGTCCTTTCCTCGGAAAACATGTAACAGCGGGGTATTTGAGATCGGGTATTGAAACGAGGACAGCCGTGAGAGCTGTCATGATTGTGGTGAAAAGTCGGCGTGGTCTCAGTGCAGCGAGACAAACCTTTCCAGGGATGCCGCAACATCCGATTTGTCAGCACTTCCTTTTGCGACAGCCATGGTCAAATCGTAGAGTGATTCGGAATGTCGTTCTATAGCGATACCGTCAGGTCGAGAAAAACGAGGGCGCAAAGCAGCCCGGTGCGCTTGTTGCCGTCCACAAAGGGATGATTGCGACGATATGAAAATGATACGCTGCCGCCATTGCAAAGAGACCGTCGTGAACGTATTCGCCATCAAACGTCATCTGCGGTTGTACCATTGCGGATTCCAATAGACCCCGGTCTCTGATGCCCTCTCCGCCACCATATCGCGCAGCTGCATGGAATGAATATCGAGGGCATCCTCGACAGTTAGAAACACAAAATTCATTTGGCCAGTTTTCGCAGCGTGTCATCATGAGCATCCATCAGTCGTTCAGCAGCGTTGCGGACTCTTGAACCGTGTTTTTCCCTTATTGGGCGGATAATCAGAGATTCACCATCTGTTCGCACTTCCAGTCTTGTTTCCTTATCAATATTGAGCAGATCCAGTATCGGTCGTTCAATGATTAAGCCCAGACTGTTTCCTATTGCACTAAGTGTTTTTTCCATTTTTTTTACCTCACCGTTATAACGATGTTCTAATGAGAATATAATCAGATTGCATCTCCTTTTCAATGGAGATTTTTGTAATTGCCATGGATTTAATTTGACGAAAAAGCCGTTTCATCCATGTGGTGCCGGTAGAGAATCATGGTAACGTTATGATATTAAACAGTTGCACCGAAACTTCCAAACTCAACCCCCCGCATCGTTCGCCAATTCCGAATTGTTCCTTGAAAACAAAGGTTTAAAAGAGCGACGTACGAGGCGCATCCCCTTTTGTGAGAGACAATCTGCCGTTCCAGCACCCGTTTTCCCGACCTCGGTCAAACCGCTCTGACAAACGCAATGAATTCCGATACTTACACCCGGCGGTGACAGCGGGGTGTTTAAGATCAGGGATTGAGTACTGATGCACTATCCAAAGCACTGTCATTCCCAACTTGATTGGGAATCCAGACAGTATTCTTCTGGTTCCAGGGCGGTCAAGTTCTGCTTTCAGGCGCACGAACGCGGAGCTCCAGCTCCGCAAAAAATCTGAATATTACCCGGTGGAGCTGAAGCTCCGCGTTCCAGGTCAATTCTTAAAAAGGACACACGGCAGTCCAGTACCAGCGGTGTGACAAGTTTGTGATAGTGGAACGATTCAAGTGATTCCGGTACGATTTCGGGTTTTCATACTGTTTTTTCTGACGGATTTTGTCAAATGGGATCTAATCCGGGTCCCCCCGGACGCATTCAGTCGCCGGAACCAATTCGAAACAGACATTATTCAATTCCATAATAATCATATATGTTATATAATCCAATCTCCGTTCAGAAACGACGCTACCCGATACACATCCTGCCTGACTGAATCGGATTGTTCGACCGGGTACGCCTGTCGCATCGTCCATATCTGAACAGAAAATGGGGGTACCATGGACAAAAATGACCGGACAGGGAATGAGACTTCAATGAAACTGCGCGACATGCTGGATTTCGAACTGTGTCTGCGAATTGTACAGAACTACCCCAACGCATACATATTTGTCATCGAAAAGGGTATGTTTGTTGGATTCTGCGGGGGTCAGGAGTTTTCTAAATCGGGTCTCCCTCTAGAGTCATATGTCGGCAAATCCATCGCAGAGATTTTTGGCGACAGAACTGATTATGTTCTGGAACAGTATGAAAGAGTGTTCAAAGGTGAAGAGATCAGTTTCGAGCTTTTTTTCAATGGTCAGCATCAATTGTATCAGGTGATTCCGCTGACTGAAAATACCAACGAAGTCACCCGGATTCTTTCAGTGGTTCAGAATATTACGCCACAAAAAAAAATTGAATTGGAATTGCGTCAGAGTCGGGAGCGATATCTTCGACTGGTGGACAACATGCCCGCCGGTATCCTGTCACTCGAACCGGAGGGACGATTTCTGTACGCCAACGATGCGTTCTGCAAACTGCTTGGATACACCCAGCAGGAAATCCTCGGGCTGCATATACTGGACACGTATCCGGCGGAAGACCGCGCCACCGCCCAACAGCGGTTGTTCCAGCTCGGGGCTGGCAACACCATGGCATTTGAGCGCAATCTGTGCCGACGGGACGGCTCACCAGTGCTGATAGAGGCAGTGGCATGGAAAACCGATGATGGTCATCTCCATGCGTTTGTAAAAGATATCAGCGGACGCAAACAGACCGAAGAGATGCTTCGCAGAACCCAGAAACTGGAATCCCTTGGCGTACTGGCCGGGGGCATTGCCCACGACTTCAACAATCTCCTCGGCGCCATTTTCGGGAACGTGGATCTGGCCCTGGATTCCACTGACGATCCCGCGGTGCACAGGTATCTTGAAAGAGCCATCACCGCGTTTGAACGGGCTAGAAGTCTGACCGCCCAGTTGCTGACGTTCGCCAAAGGGGGTGCGCCCATCACCCGAAAAGTGTCACTTCCCGCCTTCGTGGAGCAGATTGTGACTTTCGCCCTGAGCGGATCCAATATTTCCTGTGATCTCGATATGGCCGACAATCTCTGGTCGTGCAAACTGGATACAGATCAGATGGCGCAGGTCATCAATAACCTGGTCATCAATGCCCGGCAGGCCATGCACAATGGCGGCACCATAAAAATTATCGGGAAAAACGTTCATCTGGAAAGCAATCCCGACCTGCATCTTCCCAGCGGCCCCTATGTGCAACTGTCGTTCACCGACGAGGGAATTGGAATCCCGGCGGAAATACTTCATCGCATATTTGATCCCTTCTACTCCACCAAACCCGGGGGACACGGCCTGGGGCTGGCCACCTGTCATTCCATCGTGAAACGGCACGGCGGTCAGATTCAGGTCACCTCCAAACTTCATGAAGGGGCCACCTTCACCATCCATCTTCCCGCATTTCGCACTGATTCCATTGATGCCGCTCCGGCAACCGGACTCCGGGAAAAGGACGTCGGTACTTTTCTCATTATGGATGATGATCCGAACATTCTGCAGATGATCAACACAATTATCACACAAATGGGATTTCACGTTCTGGCCACCACCAACGCGGAAAATGCCCTTGAATGTTTCACTCAGAATCAATCGAAAATCGTTGGCGTTGTTCTCGACCTGACGGTGAAAGGCGGTGCCGGCGGCAGGGAAGTCATTTCAGAAATCCGCAAGGTCGCACCGGAAATTCCGGCCTTTGTTGTCAGCGGCTATGCGGACGATCCGGTGATGGCCAATCCCCGGCAATTCGGTTTCTCTGCCAGCATGAGCAAGCCGTTTCGAAAATCCGATTTGCTGGCAGTGCTGAACCAACACTATAAGAACCTCCCTGCAACATCGTAACAGTGCCCCGATTCACTTCACTCCACTGCGATTAACAAATCATGTTCCAGCTCGGTCGATGAGCTGCCGCTGTCGTATATAATTTCAACAGCGTCGCCATCACCGGTAACCGTCCCGCTCGACAAATCAATCGTCCCGCCGCTGCCCACATCTGCAATGTCCGCCAGAAGATTCGACGCATCCCCGGAGCCCGGCATGCCAATGACGGTGGTTTCAATTCCCATATCATACCATCGTTTGATCAATGACAACCCCCGCTGGGCATCCCAGTAATCCGGCATGCCATCGGTAATCAGCACCACTTTAAACGGACGGGTCAGCAGACCACTGCCACATGCACATTCAATGGCATCGTCCGCCATTTCCAGCGCATCCATCAGCGGTGTACTTCCCCCCGCTGCGTAATCCGCCATATTACTCTCCCATTTTTTCAAAAAATCGGCAGCCGCCGAAAATTCAATCTGATTTCCCGAATCAATCATCGCCACATCCAGGGTCCCCTCCGCCATCACCTCGCCGCCGCCTTCCAATGGAAAAAACAGCGCCCCTGCTGTCACATACGCGCCAAACGGAGCCACCGCGTCGAGCATTGCCTCTCTGGCAATCTCCCACTTGGCGCCGCCATCTGTGTTCCACCCATTGGCCATGCTTCCGGATTTGTCGAAAATAAACAATATCGTATGCTGTTTCGCCTCAACCACGTTGGGATCACTCAAATCATCATCGTCCCGGGTAACCCCGAATCGTGCCATGTAGTCCTTCCTGTCCGGCGCCACGCATCCCTCCGCAACTCTTGTACAGGCAGGCTGAGCAGAACGTACATCTTCGCTGTCGGTTATCCCACTCTGTGTCACCGTCAAATCTGCGGCAACATTCTGGCGTGTATCGGAATCATCTGCCGTTTCCGATGATGGGGCAATGCCATCGGGTTGTGTCCCGGTATCGGGAGCATCCGTTGTCCTCCGAATGTGCTCATCCGCCACATCGTCCACCGCTTCGCAGGCTCCCAATACAAACACCCCCGGCAAAATGAATAAAATGAACTGAATTACTGTGACATAGGAAAAACGCATACCTGACTCCTCTTACAATGTGTTTGTGTACTGTGTACAGAACGGTTTAACCGAACAGTCCCGGGAATCCTCGGAGTGAGAACCGAAAAATTGCGTTCAGGTCGATACCCCGAACTGACATGAGTCAAATGTTCAGTTTTTCTGGAACAGGAGTCCGATTTTCCGTATCTTAACTTGAATCCCGGTTCAAATTGCCGTATGTTCCCTTAGCTTTTTTGGCAATGGAGGAAATAATGGCAAGAGTAACAGTAGAAGATTGTTTGGATAAAGTACCCAGTCGGTTCGCCCTTGTATCAGTGGCGTCAAAACGGACACGTCAATTGCTGAAAGGCTCTGAAAAAAAGGTGAAAAGTAAAAACCGCGAGGCAGTCACATCGTTGCGGGAAATCGCCAGAGGCTTTATTCGCGTGGATCAGGATGTTCGCGAAATGGAAGAACAGATGGTAGAAACCCTGCCCGCCAGCGTTACCGACTTTTAAAGCGAATCAGCACATCTCATATCCGCAATTCATCATTACTTTGCAACTGAACATCAGAATAAAAATCAATTGCGGTGGATTTACTCCGCAGCGCTGTCGCTCAGCTGGCCAACCCGTTTTAAGTCTCCGAGTTTCATCCCCTCGAAAATCATCCCCAGCATCCCGGCAAGATTTCCGCAGGTAAAATCCATCACCCAGCTGTACAGGCCAAACGCCACCGCAATGGATTCGTCCACGCCGGCCATATGAACCACGGCGATTCGGACTGCGGCGTGATACACCCCCAAATATCCCGGTGCAGAAGGCAGTGCCACCGCAGCGCCCAGACAGGTCAGCAACACCAGCGAATGATCAATCCCCGCGGGAAGTCCAAACGAATACAGACGAAGGGAAAAATTGGCCAGCCCCACTGCCCAGATCACCACCCCCAGAAACAGCACAACGGCAACGCCCCTGAAATTTTCCAGCGCCTGAAATCCCGCCGAAAACTTAATCCACAGCGTCCACACCAGTTTACCAATCCGGTTCTGCCCAAGAATGTTTCGCTCCATTTTGGTCCGGGCTACAATGATCAGCACCACAAACCCCACCCCCAGTATAATACCGGACCACGTGATAAACTGACGTACCTGTTCTGGCAGCGGCGCCACCTGTAACGCCAGAAATCCAATAATGGCCACCATCACCATATCCAGCAGGCGTTCCAGCGCCATCCCGCCCACGACGGTGGAAAATGGAATATTCACGGCTTTTGCGAGGGCCGCGCTACGGGCCAGGTCTCCCATGCGCAACGGCAGAATGTTGTTGGCGAGGAATCCGATTCCCAGACAGCGATAGGCGCGTATCCAGGAAATATCCCCCATTTTTCGGAGCAGATACTTTACCAGCAGCGCCCGGGCCACCACCAGGACACCCCAATACGAAACAATGGAAAACACCATGGGCCAGAATCGAATCCGGTGAACCGTATCGAGAAGCTGGGAGACCCCCACATCATTGAACGCATATATCAGCCCCCCCAAGGAAAAAATCACCCCCAGACCCGCGATGAATATTTTTCTGATTGTAATCCGACGCCCGCCCGTTGATTCCTTCAATGCCAATTCCGAAGTTCCTTCAAATGCTGGTTAAGCATAATCAATCTTGATAAATAGTCTTGTAATGCCCTATCATCCACCGGATGAATGAACAACAGTTAAAAACCAAAATCATTACCATTTTCGGTGGCGGTACCATGGGAACGGCACTGGCGCAACTGCTTGCCGCAAGCGGGCATTCCATCCGATTATGGGTGTGGGAACCCGAGCTGGTTGCGGCGGTGAATGAGCGCCATGAAAACGAGTTATTCATGCCCGGCATGACACTCTCGGACAACATCGTTGCCACGCAATCGTTCAGGGAAGCCCTGAACGATACGGAATTCGTTTTATCCGTGACACCATCTCAGGTGATTCGAACATTGTGGACAGACGCCAGACAATGGCTTCATCCGGAAGTTCCAGTAATCTGCGCATCGAAAGGCATCGAAACCAAAAGTGGGAAACTGATTTCTCAGGTTCTGGAAGAAGTGCTTGGTGAAAATGCATCCGGCCGACTGGCGTATCTGTCCGGCCCCAGCTTTGCCAGAGAAATCATGGATGAACAGCCCACAGCGGTAGTCGTCGCGTCCACCAGTCCAGCTCTGGCTGCGGCGGTACAGCGCCTGGTTTCGACCCAGCTGTTTCGCGCCTATACCACCGATGATGTGGTCGGTGTGGAAATCGGCGGCGCCATAAAAAATGTCATCGCCATCGCTGTGGGAATCGCTGAAGGACTCGGGCTGGGCATCAATTCCAAAAGTGCCCTGATTACCAGGGGACTGGCTGAAATCACGCGACTGGCCGTAGCCTGTGGCGCCCAACGGGAAACCCTCGCGGGACTGGCCGGCATGGGGGATCTCGTGCTCACATGTACCGGACATCTCAGTCGGAACCTGCAGGTGGGTATGAGACTTGGAAAGGGAGAAACACTCAAAGAGATTCTGGGCAGCATGAAAATGGTGGCGGAAGGTGTGGCGACTGCCCATTCTGCATTGTCGCTGGCCCAAAGATGCGGGGTGGAGATGCCAGTCACTGAAATCGTTGTGGATATTCTGAACGACCAAATCACCCCTGCCGACGCGGTGATGACCCTGATGGGGCGAAAACTGCGCCCGGAAAAAGAATAGTCATCGTGCTGCGTTCCCTCGCCAGAAATGCCATATTCATTCTGTTTCCTGTCATTCTCGCGGCGATTGTCATTCTGGGCAAACTGAATTTTGAAGCCGCTCAGACCTTTGGCCGGTGGGGGGAACGTTCCATTGTGGAGAGTACATTTCTGCTGGCCAAGGAAAAGGTCAGTCGCGTCGAGAACGAAATCATTAAACTCGACAATGCGTTCATGCAAATCATCGACCCCACCACCCCCAACAGCGCCTGCGAAAAGTGGGTAAACGGCATTCAGTCGAATCTGGTGAAAGCAGCCATCATCTACACCGAAGAAGATGAAATCATCCAATTCTTTCATCACCAGCTGGAACCGGAGGATGTGCAGTCCACGTTCCGATTTCTCACTGATGAAATCATTCCCAACACCAACTGGTACGATTCTTTGGGACAGGACAAGCACTATCACTGGAGCGTTAAACGAAAAGACTACCTCATCACCACGCTCAGTGTGGAATTCGAGGGTCATATCTACACATCGCTACTGCTTTACAATACCGACGAAATCCTCGGAACGCTGTTTCCCGCGGCCATTGAAGATGTTGGCAGCGATCGCATCATCAACGTGGCCAACGCGCAGGGCGAGCGTATTTTCGGCGAAGACCTCGAAGAAACCGGTGATTTCAACGTGGCATTGCGGTTTCCCACAACCCTGTACAAGTGGAAACTGCAGCTGGCTCCGGTATCCGCCGCTCTATACTCGGAAAAAGCCCAGAGCGCTGAAATCACCAAACGCGCACTGGTTCCCGGGGCGTTCGGTATTATCGTGCTGGGCATTGTCATTCTGGCCACTGTCTGGGTCCGGGAAAGACGCTTGAACAAACTCAAAAGCGAATTCATATCCAATACATCCCACGAGCTGAAAACACCGTTGGCACTCATCCGGATGTTTTCGGAACTTCTGGCGATGAAACAGGTGAAGGAGCCGGAAAAGATTGCCCACTACCACGAAATCATCCTGAAGGAGACCGAACGTCTGACCGCACTCATCGACAACGTGCTCGACTTCTCCCGCATCGAACGGGGAAAAAACGAATATCATTTTGAATTGCTGAATCCCAGGGATACCATCTCCGCAGCCATTGACATCTACCGCCACCGGGTGGAAGCTATCGGCGCCACTCTGACGTTCAACTGCAGCGATGACATCCCCACCATTCGGGCGGATCAGGATGCCCTGATTCTCGTACTGCTCAACCTCATTGACAACGCCATCAAGTACGCCACCGGCACCGATGTCATTGGCGTTGAAATGTTCACGCGCGGAAAATATCTGTTTCTGGATGTCTACGACCGTGGAAAAGGCATTCCCGCCACCCACCTGAAAAGAATCTTTGAACGGTTCTACCGATACAGAGACGCCGACGATGCATCCAGCCGCCAACGGGGTTCCGGCATTGGTCTCAGCCTGGTAAAGCACATCGCCAGGGCCCATGGTGGATACGCCACGGTCACCTCCGCCCCGGGGGTCGAAACCAGATTCTCCATCCGATTTCCCATCTCAGAAGCCTGACGGGAGCATATCCCCTGTGATATGACCAATCGATTATCATTATCATGTTCAGAGCAGGGAGGCTACTTCGCCCGATACAGCGCCACCTGATTCGGTTCGGCGAGCACGGCAATCTGGCAATCACCAAAGAAAGTGATCCCTTCGAAGTTGGCGGACCCCGTTAAATCCATGGTCTCCACCAGCAAACCGGTATCCGGGTCCACCCGCAACAGTCGCGAGGACTCCTGGCTCACCAGTATCAGCGTATTGCTGGATGCATCGTATGTCACCCCGGCGAGGTCGGTGGCCATATTGCCCAGAACCGCTTCGGCATCCAGCACGTCTGCCACGCTGAAGTCACCGTCAAGGGCACTTCTGGCCGAATACGGTGGCGACGAAAACATATAATCAAACACGGCCAACCGCATTGGGTCATATTCCTGGCATACAAACATCCGGCCAGACTGGGCATCTGCCGCATCCGGGGCGAATGCAATTCCTTCAAAACCGGCATTCCGCGTGTTGGGCGCAGCCGCGACAGTCAGGACTTCGGTGGTTTCCGCTTCCCCATCAATCACCGTAGTTGAATCGGTGATCTCTACCACGTACACCGTATTCGATTCCGTTGTAACGGCGTAGCGATCCCTCCCCAGATATACAATTCCCTCCGTATCAAAATCCATATTCGCCAGCGTATACTCCCGCACCACTGAAGATAATGTGCCATCGTACTGCCACAATTGCCGGGTCAGGTTTGCCACAATAAAAAACGTATCGGTTTTTGGATTCCACGTGATGCCCGACGCCTGTTCCGGTATCTCCGATAATGTCAGCATCTCCCCCCGGGCATATCGGTCCAGCGATGGACAGGCCTGTTGCTGAGTCTGGGAATCAGTGTCCCTATCCGTATCCGCATCTGCGTCCGTGTCGGTATCCGTATCCGTAACCGTATCGGTGTCCCTATCGGTATCGGTATCCGTATCGGATCGGGAGTCGGTATCGGGAATGGCGGCACCGTCACAGCACTGCAAATCAGCTTCACAGGCGCCGTCCATCTGCGTCCCTCCCCACGACCGACAATGCGCAAGGCACTCGAACGAACAGGCGCCCTCCAGCGTGTCCGAATCCGATTCGGAGCCGGAATCCGTTTCGCCATATACATCCGTATCCGTATCGGTGTCAGTGTCAGTATCGGCATCGGCATCGGCATCGGTGTCAGCATCCGAATCTGAATCCGAAAAGTCCACGGCGCTGTCTCCCGTTTCTTCTCCACTCCCGCTGTCGGCCTGCGAATCCGACTCTGTGCTGTCCGATTGGTCTCCCTGGGTATTTTCTGAACATCCCACTGTGAGCATCAGTGAAACCGCCAGCATCGGAAACCGGATTCGAGTAAATAAATATACATGCCTCTTCATCGTCCCGAACCTTTCTTTCGATGGGTCACCATTCAGTACACCCGTCACAATACTGGCTATCCAGGTATCCAGACCGGGAAATTCCCGTGACGGACTCCCTGGCCCGAATCTCGTCCATTTACCGGGGCCATCGAACCAATGGTGTGCTGTGATAAAAAGAAGTATCAGTAATTGGTGACGATGAGCTCGCCCACCGGTCCCCGGGCGCTGGCCCTGGCATTGACGCAACGGGCGGCGCGCACCGGACGAATCCGATAACCGCGATATCGTCGCTTCATCCATGGGACATCGGCGTTGGACAACATCAGATAACAGCCCCGCGCATCCAGCGATTCAAACACCTTCGCCAGAGATTCCTGATTTTCCATCCCAAAGCCATGTTTCTGATAGGCAACGAAATTCGATGTCCGCGATAACGGAATATATGGCGGATCCATATAAATTAAATCGTCTTTTCGCGCAGAATCGAGAGTATGTTCAAACGACGCCACCCGCAACTCCACATCCTCCAATGATGCCGCCACGGCGCGCAAATTATTCTCATCGCAGATGCGCGGATTCGTGTGACGCCCAAAGGGAACATTGAATTCCCCTTTGCTATTCACGCGATACAGGCCATTGAACCCGGTACGATTCAGATAAATCATCCGTGCCGCTTTGCCGGCATCCGACATGCGCGCGACATTCTGCGCCCGTACCCGGTAATAGTGTTCCTCGGTATATCGATGCCGTTTCAGATGTCGGATAACCCCTTCCACATCATCGCGAATGGCTGCGTACGTCTCAATCAGTTCCATATTGCAATCCGACAGAAAGGCCCGAACCGGCATCAACTCAAAAAAAAGCGCGCCGCCCCCCAGAAAAGGCTCGAAGTACCGGTTGAAATTCTGTGGCAGCGCTCCCATCAGATGCGGCATCAATTGCCGCTTTCCGCCAACCCATTTCAAAAATGGTCTGGGAGAATCGATTGGCGCGGGATACAGCTGTATCAGATTGTGTTGAGCCCCTGGCATATTCACTTTCCGGCAGATACGCATTGCAGTCGATGCCTGATATGTTACAGAACGATAAATGAGGGGCGCAAGTCAAATAATTGTTAAAAAAAATCTCGCATATTCAACCACTTGTTCGATCCCCGATCGATAATCAGGTGTCTGAATCGTGCGGTGTCGATGCACTGTCGCTATCGGTACTCCGGTCCGTACCGGACACATCGGAATCCACCATCGGTTGCGCAGCCGGAGGAGCGGCAATAATCAGGGATAATTCCGCAAATATGCCATTGATCACATCGGCTTCCACCGCGCCCGAAATATCAAACCCCCACTGCCGTTTGAAGGATGCGGCCAGGGGGATGTCTTTTTCACCGGTAACAACCGGCGTGCTGCACTCCACATATGGCTTCAGAAATGCCGTCGGACAACTCATTTCTTCATTCAGCACCGGTACACCGACCATCTCAATATCAATGAGATCATCGCGGACCTTCAGGCTGACAAAAAATCTCGAGTAATATGAAAGATTCACGTTCTTCACCGTATGACTGGTCGTGGTTCCGGGGAAATAGGGTCGGTAGGTTCCACTCATCGGATCGTAATACGGCACATACCCGGTGGTGTTCGTAGTCGTGGATGAGAAATTCATGCTCCTGTTATCTGCCCGGGATTTGTATTCCAGTTTACACGCCGACTCGGAGCAATCAAATTTGCGCACCAGTACCAACGCTCGCTTCTCCGCCAGTTTGTTCAACGTCACCATCAGTTCATCCAGCCCCATCCCCATCACCCGGGCCCTGTGCACTGCCCCCCCGTTGACGTCCACCGAACTGTTCACAAAACTTTTGGGTTCCAGCCGTGCAGCGGAACCGCAGCCGAATGCCCCCATCGTTCCCCACAGCAGGACTACACCAACCCAGACCTGAAACTTCACAATAATCATCCGTGAACTCCTTTTGTCCTTCGCTCCGATGATGCCGGACCGAATCCGTTTTCATGCAACGAGCATAGTCAACAAACGGCATTTTCACAAGCAACGACGATTGTCTGACGGGATGGAATATAATCAGGATAGACAAGCCATCAGTCGATGCGGCCGAATCGAATCACCCAATCGTCAAACGTGAACAGGCTCTGCTCGCCGAATGTCGAAATTTTCTTCCGCACTGCATCAAACGGGCCTGGTTTGTCCGGGGCCGGGCTCCCCTTTGAAAAAAAATTATCCACATAAGTGATGATTTGCTCTTCAAGAGTTACGGGCACAATATCAATTGGCGGAAGCGGAAACTGCCGTCTGACAATTTCGGCACCGGTCAAACCGACCCCGATATGACGCTCGCACACATCTCCATGACGGGGATAGCCCATCTTGCGGAGCAATTTCGCCCCAATCAATCCATGGGCAATGTAGGGCTCCGTTCCCTCGCATCCGATATCGGGCGCATCGGTTCTGGAAACCCCAATATCATGAAGCAGTGCCGCCTCTTCGATGAATCGGAAATCGGGATTCAAATCCCGCACCCTGTCAGCCACCTTCAACGCATATGCGGCCACAGCTTCACTGTGTAAAAGCAGAAGCTGACGCCCAAAATCGTTTCTGGGTGCGTGGGCTTCAAGTATTGCAACTGGATTCATTCCACAGCCTCTACCCATTCAGTTCGTACAATCCACAAATCATCATTTATATCCGGCATCTCCGGCAAAATCGCCTGCAGAATTTCTGCGGGTCTCGTTCCACCTGAGCCGTGAAGCGCCAGTGTCATCGAAACTGCTGTGCGATCTCCCGGGCTCGGAAGTGGCAATCCGTCGGGAATATCGGAAAGCACATTTGCTTCCATCACGTATTGCCGGATTTCCACTCTTTTGGTCTGCCCTTTGCGTACCCGGTCAACCTCCAGTGTATCCATTGACATCAGACGCGTCAACGCGGCATCAATCACAGCGGCATCGGCTTCTGCCAACACCACATACCGCACTGCCCTGAAGGCCGATGAAAGCCTGGGCGCCCCATCCAGCATCCGCACCACCTCGCGCACCTCCAAATCAGCGGGGAGGGACGCTGACAATCTTTTCAGCATTTCCGTCTCATCGGGTGGATTCACCAACCAGACATCAAATGGCTCACACAGCGCAGCGGTCCCCAGAGGCAGCGGAGGAGGCGCCTCAATTTTGGGTTTGGGATGAAATCCCTGCGTATACCACAACTTTAAACCAGCCCGGGCCAGACCGCGCATCAGATGTCGCATCCGGTCCAGATGCCCCACATATACCTGTCGACCATAAAACGCTGTTCTCAATCTGAATTTTACCGGGGCTTCACCCGCCTGAATTACAGGCAACGGCTTAGGGGTTCCCTTTCTGGTCTTCGTCGGCGCGATAACATTATTGTCTGATTCTCCATCAGATGCAGCTTCGACCGGCGCACTGCCGTGCACCGGCTTCACCGGCAATGCGGCGCGTTTACACCTGATGCCACAGTGATGACAGATAAACTGCTGAGCCCCGTTGTCGTCCGCGAACACACCGCAGGGCGGTGTCACAGACGTGGCATAGGCCCTGTCGCGCTCTCCCCTTCTAAACGCCACACTCACGCCGGTATCGATATGGGACCAGGGGACTCTGGCTTCCAACGATATGCTCCCCAGCAATTTTCCCCGATCAATGGTTTCAAGAAGTTCATCCCAGATGGCGCCATCGAACATGTCATCCCACCCATCAAAAATGGCCCCTTTGTCAGCAGCCTTCTCGATAAGTGGCGCCAGAGAGCGGTCTCCTCTTGCAAAAATTCCTTCGAGGACGCTCATTCCCGGATGATGCGTTTTCAACTTCAATTGCTCGCTTCGCGCCATTTCCCGCAGCAGTTGCTGCCGCCTCAGAATTTCTGCCGCATCGATCATTTCTTCAAATTCGAATGGTGTCAGCGGCTTGGGAACAAATGTGGACACAGACACCACTACTTCAGCCCGGCGCCCTGCAGTTCTCCGGCCCAGTTGCCTGATTTTCACCGCCAGTTCAATAATTTCTGCCAAATCCGCATCGGTTTCGGTGGGCAATCCCAGCATGAAATACAACTTGATTCGACTGAATCCTTTTTCATAGAACCGTCCAGCGGCGGCCAGTACATCCGCCTCACTCACATTTTTGTTGATAAAATCTCTGAGCCGCTGACTCCCCGCTTCCGGCGCCAGGGTCACCCCGGTTGCGCGTAACCGCGAAAGGACATCGATCACTTCCTCCGACAGCCCATATGCCCGAAGAGATGGTACCGAAAAGGATACGCGCTTACGCATATATTCGTCGCCCAGTCCGGTAATCAGTTGTTCAATCTGGCTGTGATCCGCGGATGACAGGGCCGACAGTGACACTTCGTCGTACCCGAGGGAACACGTGGCCTTTTCCAGAAGCTGAGCGACCGCCTTTTCACTGCGCTCCCGAACCGGTCGATACAGATATCCCGCCTGGCAGAACCTGCACCCCTCGGTACATCCCCTGGCGATTTCCACGCTGTATCGGTCGAAAACCGCCTGAATGGTGGATACCGGACCACACCCCGCCGGAAAATTCTCCAGCTGGGTCACCACCGCCGGTCGAACGGGATACACACTTTCGGGCAGCACCAGACGGCCGGAATCCTTATCCAGCTCTGGTGAGTATCGATTCGGCGCATATGCAAAAGTCAACCGATCCAGCCGCTCAATCGTCTCCGCTCGCGTGCAATTGCCCCTTTTGCATTCGGCCACTTCCCGCATCAGTCGAGGCAGCGATTCTTCACCGTCGCCGAGCACTACCAAATCCACAAACGGTGCAATAGGCTCCGCCTCCACGGCTACCGGCCCCCCCACAATCACCAGGGCATCCCCCTCCGCCCGGTTCGACGCGCATCTGGGTATCCGTCCCATATCGAGCATGTGCAGCATATTGGTGAATGTCAGTTCGTACTGAAGAGAAAACCCTACCACATCGAAATCATTCAGCACCTTTCCGGTTTCCAGCGAGACCAGTGGTACGTTGTTTTCTTTCATCACCCGGACCATATCCGGCCAGGGCATGAACACGCGCTCCGCCGCCATCTTCTCGGAATGATTTATAATTTCATACAGAATGGCAAGGCCCAGATGACTCATCCCAATTTCATAGGCGTCCGGAAACGCCAGGGCCACGCACACTGCGGGATCAACGGGCACAATGCTGCCGAACTCTCCCCCGACATACCGACCCGGTTTTTCAACTTTCAATAAATATTTTGCATAAGGACTGTTCCACATATACTGCTCACTCGCTATTTCAACTTTGGTCCAGACGGCAGGGATTCGTAAAATCAGACAAGGGTTGATTCATCTGGCGAACGGTTATCCTGTCGCCATGAATACCGGCTTTCCGACTCCTGTTTATGGAATATTCTACGGGTTTGCAAATAAAAGAATTATCGGGACCGGTGATTATTCATCTTTTCTGTGATTGCTCTTTTCAACCGTTCCACGCGAATGGCATATTGCCCGCCCGGATGCTCTTCCTGATATTCGATGAACATTTTCATTGCCCCTGCGTAGTCCCGCAGATTGTAGCGGCCAAGAGCAATCCGATATCTGGCTTCTTCACACCGGGGATGTCTGGGGCGTTCCGCAATAAAATTCAGCAAATCTCTTTCTGCCAGATGCCATTGCTGATCAACTTCCTGGTGCAGCACACCTCGCCACAGATGTGCGTATGCACTGCGATGCCCGTTGGGGAACATCCGTAAAAAATCGTTGAAGCACTGCAGCGCATTTTTTCGCACGCCTTCCCTGCCGTATAATTCGCACAGGGAGAAGTAGGCATCTTCCTGCAGTTGCCCCACTACCGGCGATGCCACATAAGATGTAAACGCAGCGCGGGCCCGATCATAGTCGCCAATATAATCCATTGCCAGTCGACCAACCTCATATTTGGAATTCTGAGCAATGGCTGTACCGGGAGCGGAAGAAGCCACCCGGTCAAAGGTATCTGCCGCTTTGTGGTACTGTCCCATGGCGGCATAGCACTCCGCCAGCAGTGACAACGCGGTTATCAGTTGTTCGCCCTCCACCCGCCGGACGGTTTCCTCCAGCAGCCTGGCCGCGTATGGCATGTCCCCGGCGCTCATTGCCGCTTTCACACGAACAACAAAACTTTTACTCTCTTCGTCATTCACTGCTTCTGTCCGCAACGTGGCACGACGTTTTTTCCATTTTCTTTTCACGCCCACATTGGCCACTTTGGGAACATAGTCTTCGCTCGGATTCATCGTGAAGCGTACTTCTTCACTGACCTGTTCATTAATCAGTTCCGCCTCAATAGCTTGCATCCCCGGTTTGGTAAGTCGGTAAGCGACAGGCCCGGCAGGCAACCGAACGGTCAAGGGAGTGAAGCCGATAACACGACTATCCACCTCCACCTGCACATGCTCCTGATCGCTGTCAAAACGAACCAGTCTGCCCGACGACGATCCGGCGTTGTTCGAAATGGACTCCACTTCCGCTGCCAACACGCGCTGCGCGTCGCCAAGCGCCACAGGATGACCGTTTCCCGGAACCTGAACCAATTCGCCGGCAACCACATTCATCGCTGTGTACCGGGCTCTCCTGGGAACCACTTCCACTTCACCCCGGGTGACCCCCACCTGTGTCACGCCATCACCGAAGACTTCCACCGTAAATATGGTGCCTTTCACGCGAACCACCGAATCAGGGGTGTGAATTTCCATTTTTCGGCCAAGACTGCCATCGTAATCCACTGCCAGTTTTCCTCGGGTCAGTGCAAGCGATATCAGTGATGAAGACAATTCGTTTACAGACCAGCTGGTTTCATCCACCAGAGATACCTTCACAAAGCGCCCCATACGAAAATTCATTATCGAGCCGTCCGTAACCGCTACCGACGTGCCCGGTGTCAATACAAGGTCATCCTCCATTTTACTGAGGGGCTTCCCGTTCAGATAAACAATTCCCTGTACTTTATTGACATGCCCCTCTGAAATATCGCTACCAGGCAAAACTGGCATCTCCACTTCCTCCACCGGTGGTGGTGGGGCTGGCGAAATGCCCGCAATGGTCTGACTCTGTGGCTGCTCGTAAAAAATCGCGAACAGACCCAATACAAATCCAGCGGCAGCAAGCAAAATGCCTGCTGCAAACACGGGCTTCATTCGCCGGGATGTGTCCGGTTTAGATGCGTAATCACGACCAATCTCATGGATGGAGGGGACCAATCGGTCGAAAATAGTATCCTTCTGCGTTGGTGTCATCTGGGGGACACGCATCGCGAATTTCTCGAGCTGCGTATAATTATTCCAGGCGCTCATGCACGATTCACATCGTCTGAGGTGCAAATCAACACGAGATCTCTGAACCGCGCTCAGCTCTCGGTACTGGCTCAACTTCAGTATGGTTGACTGGCAATCCTTGTGTTTCGGTTTCATTATTTCTTCACTTATGAAAATGAGAAAGGACTTCCTTCCTCGCCGCCTGTAATCTGGATCCAATGGTTGACACCGTTGAATCCAGCAATTCAGCTATTTCCTGAAGCGAATATCCCTCATATGTATACAGGATAAACGTCTCGCGTTTCTTTTCAGACAATCTGTCCAGCACATCGTACACTTCCTCCACGTTGGACAGCGAGCTTTCCGGAGTTCCGCGGACGGATGTGCCGCGAACTTCATTTACCTCTTTTACCGCCACATTCAAGCGCCGGTGTCGGGAGCGAACACGAATTTCCTGTCTGGCCACGTTGATGGTAATTCGGAAAAGCCAGGTGGAAAACGCCGACGCCCCCCGGAACTTGCGGATTGACTGAAAAACATTCAGAAATACCATCTGAACCAAATCATCCACATCTTCCTGAGGGCCAAGGAGAAGGCTTAAATGTCGGTGCACACCATCCACATGTCTTTTGAACAACTCCTGAAACGCCAGTGTGTCCCCTTCCTGGCATCTTTGCACAAGAACGCTCACCGACGCTGGTTTTGCCTTCGCCGAAAGCCCGATTTTCCCGAGTACTGCTGTCGTCATATTTTTCATACTGGATTTTTTACCAGTTCCCTCAGTTCTCTTATTATTAGAAGACATGGTCCCCCGGGATTATGAAAAAGGTCGACTATTCAATTGAAAATATATAATTTAAGTACCACTAAAATACAAGCTGCAGCCCGGTGCTGAACATCGGCATGATCCATACATGCTTGTAGATCTGCACATCATTATTTACAAGCACATCTCTAACAAACGGGAAATTGCAGCCGAGGTGCAGGAAAAAATTCAGAGACGAAATAATGCGGGCCGTCATTTCCACAAGCAAATTGCCCCCCGGCTGGAATGTCATTTCCAATCGGGATATATCCTGATACTGCGACTTGTACACTGCAAATCCAAGGAATACGCCCGCCCAGCCAATTATTTTAAACACTTTCTGGTAAACAAAAATGTTCCCCACATACAGCTCAATAGGAATCAGACTGAGGGTTCCGGTAATATTGGCCGCACCGTAATTGGCACTTCCCAGCCAACCTAAAGCAAACAGCGCAACCGTCCGGTGCGAAAATATTCCCTTTACGAACACTTTAGGCCCGGAAATAACTTCCTCAACCGTCCAGATTCCGGCTGCTGCCAACCCGATGCCCAACGCATAAAACCGGGGATACGAAGATCGAATTACTGCAGTTCTCTTTTTGGTACCGCCGACCTCCTCCGGTTCAATGATTGCCAGACCTGCACCGAGTGCGGGGAGCTCCCCCTGAATTTCGAGATACGGTGTCACAGTTTCTTCCACCACCAGCGCCATGGTCCACGCCAGTTGTTCTGTTTCGCGCTGCCAGGACACCGTCCTTACTTCCGAAATACTTCGCTCGGGGTCAGTGGAGTCTATCGTCACTATCAGATGGCGCTCGGAGATGCTCCGCAGAGTCACCACCCACACATATTCTGCAGTTGCGGACTTCTTTTCATTGAGGGCACGTGCAGACAATTCAACGCCATATTTTCCCAGGCGGATTGACAGCACTTCATTCAGCGCAGCACTCACTTCCTGCAACGCGGGTTCGTATTCAATCAGCATTGACACCATCGCCGAGTGACCTGACGAAGCGGAGGCTGACCCTTCCTGTGCCCGAGCTTCGACAGCAATCAGGCACATGCCAGCGCAGATAATCTGAAAATATCGTTTTGTATTTTGGCGCAACATAATTACGGTTATATAAAATACTATCATAAAGTTAATTTTACAACATCGGCGGAAAAACTTCAATAACCGATAGAAAGAATCCCTTGACTGGCAGTTCAGAAAAACAGAAACCGGTGGCGCTGATTACTGGTGGCGCCAGCAGACTCGGTCGTCACATTACCGAATCGTTATTGCCCACTTTCAATACAGTGGTCCATTTTTTTGAATCCAGGGACGCCGCAGCAGCGCTCGTTTCGGCCCATCCTCGGGTTGTTGTTGTCGAGGCGGATCTGACATTGCCCGGATCTCCGGCAAAATTGATTTCAAAAGTCATGGACAAGGTGGGAAAGATAAATTTGCTGATAAACAACGCCGCGCTCTTTTTTGACGACAACGCAGACCTGGTTCAGCTCGCCAGAATGAAAGCGCTGAACCTGGATGCACCCATCAAGCTGATAGAAAATGCACGACCACATCTGAAGGAATCGAACGGGCAGATTATCAACATCGCAGACATCGCCGGTATCCGTTCATTCAAGAAATACAAAGCGTATTCCCGATCTAAATCCGCTCTAATTGAATATAGTACATTAAATGCACTCAGCCTGGCGCGGGATCAGATTCGCATTAACACGATTTGTCCAGGGCTGGTGCTCCCCGCTATCGATCAGCAGCACAGTGACACTCTGGACCTCCTTCAGCAGCAGATTCCCCTGCAACGCATTGGCAACCCCGAGGATATCTCCAGTCTCGTTGCATTTCTCGCTTCATCGACGTTCATTACCGGGCAGGTCATCGCCGTGGACGGTGGCCGCATGCTGAACGCCATATGAAGCCATCCGTATTCTCCGAACTACTGCAAAATGGTCCAATCCAGCCTGAACAGGGTTCAGGATGTCCCAAAACTGGCTCTCCGCTGGAAAAAACAGTACAAATTTTTTCATGAACAACAAATCACATGCAATCAAACCACCTGCAACCGTTCATCTCATCGGCATCTGTGGAACAGGGATGGGAGCGCTGGCCGGTCTTCTGAAGCAGACCGGGTTTACCGTTACCGGATCTGATGCCGGCGCCTATCCGCCCATGAGCGATGAACTTCGACGGCTCGGAATTCCACTCTTCGAAGGATACTCTCCGGACAATCTGAACCACCATCCGGACCTCGTTGTCGTGGGGAACGTTTGTCGCAAAGATCATGTGGAAGTGGTGGCCGCACGCCAACGGAATATCCCATTCGCATCATTTCCACAGACACTACGCCGTTTATTTCTCAAAGACCGAATACCGTTTGTGGTGGCAGGGACACACGGGAAAACAACCACCACATCGTTGCTGGCATTTCTGCTGGAACGTTGCGGCACAGACCCGAGTGTTCTCGTGGGAGGAATCACCACTGACTTTGGCGCCGGATACAAGCTGGGTGCCGGACTGCCATTTGTTGTGGAAGGCGATGAGTATGACAGTGCATGGTTTGAAAAATCCCCAAAATTCCTCGCGTACGAACCACGGGCTGCCATTATCACCTCGGTTGAGCACGATCATGTTGACATTTACCCCCACAGGCAAAGCTACTTCGACGCGTTTCGCAAATTCGCTGAACTGGTCACCCCCGGACCACTGGCGGTATACTCCGGGGACGCAGGTTGCCGGGAGATTATCGAAACGGCCAATATTGAGGCAAAAATCATCACCTACGGCGTGGCCGGAGATCCCTTTGTGTTCGAACCCGCGTGGCTCGCATCTCCCATAAAAGAAAATCGATTTATACTGACCATCGAGGGAAAGGAATACGGGAAATGGGAAACGCCACTGGTGGGGTTACACAATCTTCGAAATACGCTCGCTGCATTAATACTGGCCCATTGCGCACACGGAGCCAGAATTCCCTTATCCGACCTGAAAAAGGCCCTTCCGTCCTTCGGAGGTGTTGCGCGAAGGCAGCAGGTGGTGGGCACTCCCAACGACATTATTATTTACGATGATTTCGCTCATCACCCTACCGCGGTAAAAGTGACACTGGAAGCCCTGAAAAACAGACATCCTGAAAGTCGAATCATTGCTGCATTTGAACCCAGGAGCGCAACGGCCTGCCGAAAGATTCACCAGCAAACCTATACCCATTCTTTCGGTGCCGCAGATTTGGCGCTGATTGCGCCCGTGGGACGACAGTTGCCCGAAGCCGAAGCATTGGATACAGCCCGTCTCGCTGCAGACCTGAAACAAAAAGGCATCCGGGCCGAGTCGACCAATTCCATTGAACATCTGCAATCCATCCTGGAAAAAGAAGCAACAAAAGGTGATGTAATTGTATTACTCTCCAATGGTTCCTTTGGCGGACTGCACGAAAAACTGTTAACATCCCTGTCCCAAAACAAATGATGTCGCTTTTTTCGGCCTAAATTACTCCACGTTTTCCAATTTCGCAACATTCATGGAATACAGTTCAAATTCACACTTTCCTTTCGAAACTGTAACCGTTTGAAAACATTCAGAAAAACAAACACGTCCACTTTCTCTGGAAAGTATCGTGAAAGTATTGAAAATGAAAAGTCCGCAAAATTTTCATAGCAGATTTTGTACCGTGACATTGATATCAGTTTTTGGGAGGGAAATATCTCGATCATGCATACTGAATTTTCTCCAGTTGATGCCAGAAGAAAAAATTCATTAATGATATTCAGCAGAATGCTCAGAAAAGCCCTTCGTGCTTTTTTTTGGCATTCTGTTTGCAGATAGGGTATAGCATAACGCGGAAACTTAAACTGCTTATTCCGCAACTTAATACTTAGTTCTTATTTGCTTAGATTCTTAACTTTCTTACATGCCTTTGTGCGATTATGCTCCTTCTCTTGTAAGCCCGTTACTGACCGCCCTCGGTAACGGGCATTTTTTTACCCTATTGAATCGACTGACGATTTTAAATTTGCATTATCATGTTTCAATAGTGCCATGAGCGCTACAAACGGTTCATAATTAGTAATCTATTCTTACTTATTATTCAGTCTTCAACAGATTTCTCAGCACAAAGCGATATCAGCTCAGTCCAACGGGACGGGTAACACCGTTCGCAGTGTCGGAAAATCATTCTGTCCGGAAATTCTGTTCGGGGTGAGAATCGATCAGCGATACACTATCGGGGAACTGCCTCGATACCCGCGATCGATGTTGTAATCAGGAAATTGGAGTGTACGGTATGGCGTTCGGCACCGAAAATATCCATGCGGTAGCTTCGGCCTTCCACCAGTGCGGGTACGATGTTGTCCAGATTCACTATACCTTGCTGAGAACCGTGAACACCACCTAAATCAATGACCAACTGCCCATTTACAAATACCCACATATCGTCATCGCCATTAAATTGGAAGACCTGCCCGGCTTCATAACGGAAGAGGAAGTGCATCTCGGTTGTAAAAAAGAAATTATGCGGTACTCCTGCATCTGAGCATGAAGTACCGTAATTAGGTGTATTTGAATCACTGAACAAGTCCCCGTCGATTGGAAAATACTGAAGCTGAGAACAGCCATAATCAAAGAACATGTCTGCGTCCACGTCGCCCCCTGCGGTATAAATACCACCCCCCTGATCAACCAGTGGCATGCAAATTTCAGTTTCCAGATTAACGGTTCCAGTACCGTCGGTGTTGTACCACTCGTTGAAGGTTGTGGCACTGGTAATGACTCGATAATTACCGTTACTGCACAGCCCATCCGTACTGGTGTTGTACACCGGTTTGTAGTCCGCCGTATTAATCGCCGTATTCACGAGGTTCTCACAAAGGTTATAGTTTGCAAGTCCCATTTCAAAATCCTGGTGCGAACTCCTGAAATCCCGGATAGTAGCCGTCAATTCCACTTCGTCCACCGTGCCGTCGCAATCGTTGTCATCGCTGTCCTCACTGTAGATTTCGCACTGACCCGGGTGTGAATCCGGATCCAGATCATCGCAGTCGCCACCGCTCAGTCCCGGCGGAATCGTACCGGTGAAGTCGCTGGACACGTATCCATCGCCGTCCATATCGAGACATCCCGGCTGACCGGAACCCAGCGCATCGTCATCGCACCCACTTACACACTTGAGCTCCACATAGGAATCGACGCACCCGCCTGCATAACAGCTGGACGCACCATCGTACTGCCGCAATGTCGTAGCATCGGCGCATGCCCAATCCGTGCGCCCCGGACAGGAACTCGGCGTGCACGACGCATCAGGATCCTCGCCGCGACAGCAACGGAAGCCAAGATTGTCGCTTTTAAAAGTTGTCCCATTGGCCGCCCACAGATTGAATGCACACGTGAGACTCGCTTCCTGATCATTATATGATCCACCGCGAATCTGATAGATACCGCTTCCGGTGGAGGTTTCTGTGGATGTCCATTCCTCAACGTTCCCGGACATATCCGAAACCCGCAGATAGGTGGTTCCCCAGTCAGCGATACAATTCACCAGATACCCCGAGGGTACCAAATCTCCATATATCACCGGATCTGGCGTGAAATCGATTCCGTTGCAGTTGGTGTCCAGGTACGTATCACCATATGGATAATAGGTTCCGGACAAACTTTCACACGCATATTGCCATTGTCCGGCGGAACACAGGGTCCACGGACTCCCACCATCGTCGATAGCAGCACATGCGGCGGCCGCTTCTGCCTGGGTGACGCCGGTCCATGGAATTACATTCCGTTTGGAACATGCCACGCCTGCATTTCCTGTACCCGGATCGTCCGAATCGGCGCCGTACCGACTTGCCTCGTAGGCAAAAATCTCAAAGTCAGTATCCGGATCGGTATCGAAGTCCACCGCAACAACGGCATACTTCACCACGGCATCTGTATCCAGTTCCGTGTCCACACAGAATGTTTCTTCATCAACGCTGCCATCACAATCGTCATCCACGCCATTGAGTTCCTCCGTCCTGCCCGCCGCCACCTCTGACGGCGTGGGGAAGGTGCTGCTGCAAAGACCATCGGAATCGGTATCCGCGCAGCATACTGCGCTGGCATCGGGATCGGTATCCACACATTGCCATGTACCGCTCAGTATACAGGCGCCTCGGGATGCGGTATCGGAATCATCGGCATTGTCACACGCAGAACCCAGATACAGGGCCTGGGGCAGTGACTCATCTTCAAAACCGTCGCAATCATTATCCAGACCATCACATTTGGTTTCATTCGCAACCGGCGCGCCGTCTGTTCCCAGTTCCACAGCGCTATCGTAAGTACAGACCCAGTCCTCTTCGGTGTCGGAAGTATCCCCTTCGCAGGAAACGGTCGCGTTCCCCGTGGCCACGCATTTCGAGGCGCATATCGCCGGTGCATCATCGACGCTTAAATCATCATCCGCCACATCCAGAGCCCCATCGCAGTCGTTATCGATACCATCGCACAGGGTTTCCACAATATCCGCACCATCATTAATGACGCCATCGCAGTTATCATCACCGGCCGTGGCATCGCCCCAGCATACGTCACAGCCGGGAGTGGGATTATTCGGATCATTGCCACACGCCGCGGTATTGAACGAACACTCGCATCCGGGAATTGAGGGATCCGCATCCTTGTATCCGGTGTCACACTCCGCAATCACACACAGGCCCTGGGAGCAGGCATAGTCAGCCACATTGGGATACGAATCCGTATCCGCAAAGAAGACCGCGCAAGAATTGCCACAGGCGTTGCAGTTATTCGCATCGGTCATGAAGTTGAAATCTTCATCAGTATCGCCATCACAATCATTGTCCTTACCGTCGCATCCCCAGTCGGAATCTTCTTCCTGTGCATGGGTGAAGCAATCGACGTCCAGACAATCCACATCTCCAATGTTGCCTACATCGTATTTACACCGCCATCCATTGGTTCCGTCACAAACCACCCGGGTTGTGCCGGGACACGGATCGCAACCGAAACTGGACGGGCTTGAATCGGTGTCGGAGAAATCTTCATCCACACTGCCGTCACTGTCGTTATCCACGCCATCACAGACTTCGGGATGATCCACCGTCTCGTCACAGTACTTCGTTCCCGATGCCGTATCGCATCTCATTACACCGTCCGCAACAAAGTCACTGTCATCCGTCCGGTCACACGCCACGCCAATCTCAGTATCGATGGATCCATCCGGTGTGGAGGGATCGCAATCATCGTCAACGCCGTTGCAGATGTCATAGGATTGCGGTGAAGAAGCGCCCACACACTCCAACACGCCGTCGTTACTATTGCATTGCCACGTACCGTCACTGCACTGACCACACTGCATGTCCGCAGCGCTGTATCCATAAAACGCATCTTCGTCCACCACGCCGTCACAGTCATTATCGAGACCGTCACATTTATCGCAATGGTCTGTATCCGCACAGGCCGGTGGCACATCTCCGGTACATCCGTCGGAGTCATCGCACGAATACCGCCCCACCTGACAGATGCCCTCGCTGTATGGGTCACAGCCGCTATCCGTATCATTGCAGGTAACCGTACTTGAGCCGCCACACTGGTACGTAGTCACCTCGTCCACCGCGCCATCGCAATCGTCATCAATTTCGTTGCAGGCGATTTCCACATCCGGCACATTGAAATCTTCGCAGGTGATCGTTCCGGATATGCACTGGGTCACATACGCTGCACATGCACCGAGACCACACGCAAGACCGAGCCTGGCTCCGTCATTTGAATTGATATTATTCCCGTTGCTATCTTCTGAAGCCAGCTCATCCACCAGGCCATCGCAGTCGTTATCAAGTCCGTCACAGCGTTCCAGTCCCGGACCAACAGCACCCACACAGCCGCTCTCCGTGTCATAAACCTCTGCACCGGCGACTCCGGGAGATGGCGATACCGCGGCACAGGGGGCCAACCCCTGCTGACACACCCCTGCATTGGGGTCCGCACCGGGCGCCCCGCCACACGGAATCCGCAACGCCTCATCGACCTGATTATTGCAGTTGTTGTCCAGACCATCACAAATCTCAGTGCCTGCAAGCTGGTAGCCATCACATTCGAGATTTCCGGATACACAGTTCAGCGTGCCGGCGGCGCAGACCCCGAGGCAGGAATACGTACCATCATCCGTATCCTGCGTACATCCCGTGGAACTCGCCGGATAGCATTGCCCGCCACCGCCCGGGTTACCTTCATCCCGGTTGCCATCACAGTTATTGTCCAGATTGTCACAACTCTCAGCAGCAGCGGTGTCTCCATCGCAATAATACTCGCAACCGTCGGTATCGACGCCATTCAAATCCCACCATCGTTCATCACAATCATCGAGAGCGCAAGCGCCTTGGGAACAGACAGCGCTTCCGTGATTGAACATACACAGATGTCCGCAATACCCGCAATTTCTGCTGTCATTCTGAAAATCCACATCCTCATCAAAAACAAAGTCACAATCGTTGTCGATGGGCACATAGTTGTCGGAATCCGGATTCGATGAGGTTGCCAGACCGTCACATTTGTCCCCGTTGTCCTCGGGATCCACCGTTGCCTGACAGAACTGCTCACACCCATCGGAAACATTGCCGTTTCGATCGTACCAGTAAAGCGCGCACGCGGCGACAGTGCACATCCCCGCATTGCATCCAGCAGATGCATTCGCCACCTCACATACCGTACCGCATGCACCGCAATTGGAGGGACTCTTCTGCAGGTCCACACAATACTGTGTTCCCTGCTCGGTCTGACAACACGTTTCATCCGTGCCACACGTACTGCAATCCACCCCCGTATCCGACGGTTCCGTGCCGTCCGTTCCATCCGTGCCGGTTCCGCCACTGCTGGCAGAATCGTCCATTCCTGTGCCATTGGCGCTGGAAGTGGTGTCGTTCCACGACGATGATGTATCTCCACTATCTGTGCCGGTGCCACTGGTTCCGGTGCCATCGGTGCTCACTGGCTTTTTGCCACTGTCCGCTTCCTCCGCCAGATTGTACGGTTCCACCTGACACCCGGGCAGTACCAGAAGCACCAGACCCAGAAATACTGCACCTTTCAGCAGCCGCACCGCACGAGCTGGCCCCTGCTGAATCTTTTTCCGTCCCAGACGCATGATTGCGAAAAGTCCGGCCAGTGCCACAATCAACCAGTGGGTACCACTCTGAGAATCAGCGCCGGGCGCGGTACTGCAGAGACACCCGCCCATCCCCGTAGCCAGCACGTTTTCAAGTCCTTCATACGTTGTACTCTCCCCGCTATCCGTTGCCGTATCAGTGGGAGAATCCGTCCCGTTCAATCCTCCGGAATCTGTCTCCGAAGATGTATCCCCTGTGACGGCATCCGTATCGTTGGTATCCGTATCATTTGAAGTCGGGCCGGTTGCATCTCCGTTTTCGTAGCAGGAACCTTCATGGCATATCGTGCCATTGGGACATGCTACCGTCATGCACTCATCCGGCACACATTCTCCGTTATCGCAGCGTTCATAGAATTCACAGAATGTACCGGAACATGGATTATCCAATGTGTTGTCGCACACACCGGTCTGCGGATTGCACAATACGCCAGAAGAGCACATGACACCTGCGCAGATATCGTCCACACACACGCCATCCTTACATCCCTTTCCGGCGGGACATTGCAGCTGGGCACAAACGCCCACACACACGCCATCACTGCAATACTGATCTTCTTCACAGGTCACCCCACTGCAGGGATCTGTCACACACTCGCTACAGGGCGGCGTATCGCACATCTCGATGGGTGTACAGATTTCGCCGTCGGCGCAACCCGTTGCATCGCAACCCTCTTCCACATCGTGGCATCGTCCATTGTCCGCTGCAACACAGATTCGTCCTTCTCCACAATCCTTGTTGTAACAGACATCCACGCACATCTCCGCAATCGGATCACAGTCACACGGCGGCTCAAAACCGTTATCGGGTGTACAGTAATATTCATTGAATACACATGGCAGCGCATTCTCATTTGTTGGATTACACACCGTTGCGAGACACACTTTTTCGCCAGTGGGAAGCGCAGTACAATCCTTGCCGCCCGGACAGACAAATTCTCCCTCAGCGCAGGGCTCAGCGCACTCGCCTTCAATACAAATCGATCCTTCCAGCGGACATTCAACTTCCTCATCCTCGTCCACCAGACCATCGCAATCGTTGTCGAGTCCGTCGCATACCTCGCCCGTTGGCCCCGGGGCATCGCACTCCCATCCACAGTCCCTGCACTGCTCCACACCTAAAATACACTCCCCGATACCAGCCGGATACTCCGCCTGCAACAGGGGATCGCTCATCCAGTTGGGCGCTCTACTGCACACCGCGCCAGAAGCGACATCCTCGTCCACCTGTCCGTCGCAATCATCATCCAGGCAGTTACATTCCTCTGCCCTTCCGTCCGTTCCGCCAACACATACGATGGCGAAATCGCCTGTTTCTGTATTCTCGATGCATTGCATCAGACCCGGCTCACAGATACCGAGGGAGTTTCCGCATGCCTCCCCCGCACCGGAAACATCTTCATCAACAAAGCCATCGCAGTCATTGTCCCGGCCGTCACATGTCTCCAGCTGAGCGATTACCGGCGTTGTACAATCACCGGTTGCTTCCCAGACGTTGGCATCGCAGCAATGAAGCGCCGTCTCCACGGTCTGACCATCCACAATACTTACACACTGTTTAATGCCCTGGGGACACTCGCCCACAGCTACCTGACAGATGACATCTTCCATCCCATCGAAATCTTCATCGATACTGCCATCGCAGTCATTGTCCTTCCCATCGCACACTTCAGCAACCGGCCCCACCGATCCATAACAGGCGTCGGTCATATCGCCATCAAGGCAGTAATTCAGACCCGTTTCACACTCTCCCGCCGCGGGATTTCCCGCAACGCACGGCGAATCGGCATCAACTGGTTCAACGCAACCGCCACATGCAACCGGATCAATCCCGTCGTCGGCAATATCGTTGCAGTTTTCGTCTTCACCGTTACATATCTCCGCAGTTGGGGACGGGCCCACACACACCAGCTCGTACGCCCCTATCTGCCCAAGCTCCTTTTCGTTGTTGCGCTGACACTCATACACACCACCGCAGGAACCACATTCGGCGCCCACGAGGGACTCCGCTGAATTGGCCAGCAGGTCCGCGCTTTCTTCGTTTTCGTATTTTCCGTCACAATCGTCGTCAAGCCCATTGCATAGCTCGGCGGTGGGTCCCTGAGCTCCTACACATGCGCCCCAGGTAGCCGGGTCCTCACCCGTTGTCGCTTCACTGCAATTCTGAATGCCCGTCTGACAAATCCCTAAATCAATCGAAGCGTCCGGCCATGCATCGGTATCTATCTCGCCGCATTCATTGGTGATTCCCTCATCCACCTCGCCGTTGCAGTTGTCGTCCACGTTGTTGCACACATCCCCTTCAGATGTCGGTTGCACGTATCCCGAGCATGAAATCACCCCTCCGGTACCACATACATAGTCTCCCAGTTCACAGGCGCCAACACATGTACCGTCCTCACACCCAGTAAGTCCTTCGGGATAACATTTGCCCAGAGTGAGAGACTCATCCACCACGCCATCGCAATCATCATCCAGTCCATTGCAGACCTCCTCCTGCGGACCAATGGCCCCGACGCATGACCCGTATGACTCCACGCCACTCTGCAGTGCTGCATCGCAGGTTCGAACCCCAACCACACAACGTCCTGCGCCCGGGTCTGTATCGATACAATCATAATCCGTATCAACGCCAACCACACAGCCACCGCAGGATTCTGTCAACCCTTCATCCACCGTGCCATCACAGTCATCGTCCCATCCGTTGCAAAGTTCTTCAGACAGTGGTGGAACAACATTCGCCGCACCGTTATCCGGCAAACACACCGTCGTTCCGGCGTCATCCGGCATGGAACACTGCGCAATACCCGACGAACAACATTGCTTTGTACCCGCCACACAAATGGAATTGGGGTTTTCATCCCGGGTGGTCCAGCTGGTCGCCCCCGCCGGGCAAACATTCGTCCCGGTGGGAACGTCATCATCAATACTGCCATCACAGTCGTCATCCAGACCATTGCAGGTGTTGTCCACGCCCGGTGTCACCATTCCCAGACACACCTCCACACTGCTGTCCGTATCGCAGGCAAGTGCGCCGACTTCACAGGTACCTTTGCAAATGTAGTCACTGTCCACTTCAGAATACGGGCACCCATTCGAAGCATCGCTGTCACTGTCCGTGTAACATTCGTTGCCCTTGCCGGGAAACGTTTCATCGGTCTGACCATCGCAGTCATTATCCAGACCGTCACATTCCTCCGCGGAACCCCAGACAGCGTCACACGCCCATTCCCCGGATACACACACCACATTTCCTTTGGAACAGACACCCGCGTCCTTGCCGCAGGTTACCGGGTCGGTCCCGTCCATTTTCACCAGCGCAGTACCATCCGTATCTTCGTCGACATCCCCATCACAGTCATTGTCAATCAGGTCACACCGTTCTGCGGATGGACCGACCGCCCCGATACATTCGAGTCCGCTTCCCGGAATACATTCCACATTTCCAGTTTCGCACTGAGAAGGTGCTGCATCGTAGTAATCCGGAATAGTCCTGCTGTAACTGCTCCCCGATGGCACACAGACGGCGCCCAAATCCGGATTCCAGGTGACCGACCATCCACCAGCGGGTTCTTCGTCAACCTGCCCATTGCAGTTGTCGTCCATGCCATCACATACCTGCTCCCCGGGATCCGAGCACACCGCATCGTAATTGGGATTGCTGTAATCAATACCGTCCGTATCCGTCCAATACGGGGTTGAATCCGTGTCCCAGTTGATCGTCACACCATCCGGAAAACCAATGCCATTCGGATCACAATAATTGCCGGCAACCCCTTCATCCACTTCCCCGTCACAGTCATCGTCCAGATAGTTGCACTCTTCAATGAGAATTGCAGAAGAGATGATATTGGCCAGAATGGTCGACAAAGATTCCTTGCTGTTAGCCAGATAGGCAAACCCCGGGTTATCCGTATCGCATTCATCCACACTGGCGGCGGCGGCGTGCAAATCACCGGATGTACGGGTACCACGATCAGTATCCATGTCCCAGTGACAGCCGCCCGCGTCCGCCATGTAGTTGAGTGTTGCGGACTGGGCCGCCAGCCCGATGACCCACGTTTCAACCCCCAGACTATACAATTGTTCAACGCCGTAGCGGGCCGCGAAATCCGCATTCGTACTGCCCACCCCGTTGACCATATCATCGCCCGTGATGGGATTGATACGTCCATCGAAATCGCCATCTGCAAGAACAATCAGATAATAGGGGCGACAGGCTGATTTCGTATCGGCGGCAATTACGTCATACAGATATCGGTATGCCGAATGAATGGCTTCTCCCAGGGGCGTCCCGCCATCCCCTCGTAATTCCTGTTCGGTATAATCGCTGAATGGACTGATGAAAGGCGAAGAAAGGGGCACCACATAGGTATCTGAATCCGCATCGTAAGCCGTGTCCGTGTCGTACTCAGTGTGATCGAACCATGCCTTCAACTCTTCAACTTTTACGGCATAATCGTCGGCCGTATCCGGAAACTCCTCACACAGATAGTATTGTGTGTTGAAATCCGTATCCGTGATGAAATACGGGCCATAATCGAAATACGTATCTGAATCCGTGTCGTACACGACATCGGTATCGCTCGCGCCAAGTCCCTGATATCTCAGAACATCATGTTCACCCGCCACCTGATTGTACTTGTACCACTGCATCTCGAAACCATTATCGCCAACCGGATCATACTGCTGGGGAAATTTCATCAGAGCGAATTCAATGTCGCCCGTGGAATCTATCATCTGGGTGATGGCATCCTTGGCAATTCGAAGACGCGATTCTCCCTGACCGGGACAGCAGTATCTATCGCCGTACATGTCGCCGCTGCCATCGCCCCGGGTTTCATTCCCATCAATATCAAATGTCATACTGCCAGAGGTATCAAAAAGAATCAGAATCCTCGGCTTTACGGTGGACTGGCTGACGGCTTCTGTCCCCATCAGCATCAATGCGCCCAGAATCAGCGCCGGAAGTAATTTCTGCCCGTTTCTTCCCTTGTGTTCATATGACATGCTTCGCCCCTTTTTCAGTTAGTTCTCGGCCTTCATGCAATCCGGTGCGCGAGTACAGACCCGCCCTGCCAGGTACTTCACAGCACACTTCAATTAGATGGTAACAATACAATATTTTTGCGTGTGGCCGGTTCATTTTTTTAAACCCACAAACATTTGAATTGAAATAATAAACTAAAAGTAAAAAAATGTTAAACAATTCATTCAGGTATTCCGCTGCATCAACGTTTCGCCCAAAGATAAAAAAGCGACCCGAATCCAATCAGATATCAGTCTTAAACTCACCCATTTTTCAGTGAATATATACCTAATGTTGATAGCAGGCACGTGTAAACTTGTTCAGAAATAGCAAGTGACCTGCAAGGTCATCGTCATCTCCCAACTATCGCGTTTTGGTGCGCCAATTCATCAACACTGTTTACTCCCGGGCTTCTCCGTTCTTCTCAATCATGTTAGCAATTCTTTCAAGTACTCAGAAAAAGTATATTTCCATAGACTTTAGTCAACGACATGACAGACCAAGCAAATTCCAATAAGCCACTGTTCGCCATCCAGTCGCCTCACGATATGTTAAAATATGTTTTGCTCGGAATGTATATGTTTATCACACCTCCAGCATGTAAGCCTGAACAACGAAACCCACCAAATGTTGATTCCAAACTGCAATCCGGCGCAAATGTCGTATCCAAAACCTCAGCCGCCGGGCGGCAATTCGCTGGGTCAACCTCATGCAGAGAATGTCATGAAAGGTTCTTTCGGTTGTGGGATACATCCTTCCACGGTCAGTCGCTGCGCCCCTATACGGAAGAATTCGCCGCAGAAAGCCTCATCTTTGATTCATCAGAAATACAGATTGGCGATACCGTGTTCAGCGCATCAGAAACTGGCAATTTTCTGGAGATTCGAGGGAACAGCAAATCCTCGTGGCCCATCCGATATGTACTTGGAGGCAAGAATATTTACTATTTCATCACCGAAACAGACGGCGGAAAACTGCAGATTCTCCCACTTGGTTACGATGTTCACAAACAGGAGTGGTTTGACCGGATTCACAGCGATGTTCCGCATCACTCCGGCGTGTCTCAAGATACTGCCGCGGACTGGAAAGATCGCATATATACGTTCAACACATCGTGCCATGATTGTCATGTCAGCGGATTGACCAAGTTCTATGATGTCGCCAGCGACACCTATCGAATTCATTGGCGCGAATCTGGAATCGATTGTGAGACCTGTCACGGACCGGCGAGCGAACATAATACCGTCTGTAAAGAGGCCAGTGATGGTTCACCACCGGAAGATCTGCGCATCATCCGCGGCGGGCGGTCTTTTACTGCCAGTCAGAACAATGACAGCTGTGGGCGATGTCATGCAAAGCTGATTCCTCTCGGCACTCCGTTTACTCCGGGAGACAACTATTTTGATCACTTTGATTTGGTTCTTCTGGATCATTCCGACTACTACCCGGATGGGCGAGATCGTGGGGAGAACTACACTTTCACATCGTGGCTGCGCAGCAGATGTGTACGCCAGGGCAAGCTGGACTGTCTCCACTGTCATACTTCCAGCGGTCGATACCGGCATAAAGCAGATCCGACCGCGAACTGCAGTCCCTGTCACAACGAAAAAATTCAGCGACTCTCAGCGCACAGTCACCACCGCAGCGACTCTCCGGGCGCACCCACCTGCATCAACTGCCATATGCCCGTTACTCAATTCGCCCGCATACCGCGCAGTGATCATTCCATGTTACCGCCATCTCCTGCACTTTCCCTGAAATTCGGTTCACCGAACGCCTGCAACATTTGCCATACGAATCGAGACGCCACCTGGGCCGCCCACAACGTGACCCGGTGGTTCGGTAGAGCGCGAACCGACAGGAATCTTGTGCGTGCAACGCTCATCGACGATGCCCGTAAGCAGAATTGGCGCAGTTTACAGATGATACTTGCACATCTCCGCGATGAAACGCAGGATGTGATTTTTCGCTCATCCCTGATTCGACTGCTTCGCCCCTGTCAAGACGACACCATTGCCCCTGCACTCGTATCATTGTTATCAGACAAACTCCCGCTTGTACGCGCCGCAGCAGCGTATTCGCTTGCAGGCAGGACAGCTGAACATGTCCGCAGCTCTCTGCTGGCCGCCGTTTGCGATCCCATCAGACTGGTACGAATATACGCATTCGAATCATTATCCAGCCTGCCTGGTTTCTCAATGATGTCTGATGCAACGGACGACGTGCGACGCGCCAGAGAGGAGTTCGTCCGATTTCTCGGGGCAAAAAGTGATGACCCGGCGGCGCATCTTCGACTGGGTAATTTTTATATGGACGAACACAGATACGAGCTTGCTGTTGCATCGTTCCAGAATGCCGTAAAGCTGGCACCACAATCTCCGGCGATACTTGTGAATCTCGCGTTGGCAATCCGGGGTGCAGGAAATCCAGCAGAATCAGAAAAGATTCTGCTGGAAGCCCTGTCGCTGGCACCGGAAAATGACGTCGCGCATCTCAACCTTGCCATGCTGTATGGAGAAATGAACCAAATGACGAAAGCTTCAGCACATTTTAAAGCCGCATTTCAGCACAATCCGGGGAATGCCCAGGCTGCCTTCAACATCTGTGTGATGAACGCAGAAAAAGATTGGAAATCCACCAGACAAATCTGTCAGCGTGCAAACGAGCTGGAGCCAGACAATTTCAGATATGCCTATACCCTGGCGTACTATTTTTACTTTCACGAGTTGAATGGCCAGGCGGAAGCGGTACTGAAATCCTATCTGGAACGGATTGAGCTTTCCGGCGAAAAACAACTTGCTGACACAGAATTGGATGCCTTGAATCGCCTGCTGGTTCAGGTCAGAGTCAAATAGGGAATACAGCCTGGACTTCATTGCCATCTCGAATCTGCCAGATGGCCAGATACCTGATTGTATTAAATCCGAAGGACTTGTATACAACTGTGATATGAGTGCACAAAATTACCTGCCACCATCAATCTCATGGTTGTTTCTATCTGTACTTTCGCTCTTTTCCATTGGATGCGAGGACTCATCCCCTTCGCATCACCAAATTCCACCGGACCGCTCTGCGAATCCACTGCCGAACATAATTATCATTTATACAGATGATCAGGGGTACGCAGACATCGGCGCCAACAGGCAAGTCACTGATATTGTGACACCTCATATCGATTCCCTGGCGAGCAACGGGGTGCGCATGACAAACGGCTATGTCACGGCACCCCAGTGCGCGCCTTCCAGAGCAGCGTTGATGACCGGGATGTACCAACAGCGTTTCGGCCTCGACGACAATGGCAAATCTCCAATGCCCCTCGGTGTCTCCACCATTGCAGAGTATCTGCGACAAGCCGGATATCGCACTGGCATGTCCGGCAAGTGGAATCTGGAAATCAACGGCACCTCGAAAGAGTGGATTGCGGCAAACCGTCCACCAGGCGCTTCCAGTGACTGGCCGGGGTGGAACATCAAAGAGCTGTTCCTTCCGATGAAAAGAGGCTTCGACGACAGTTTTGCTGGATATATTAATACCTTCTACGGAAATATGGACGTAAACTGGCTCGGACACCCATCGAACGTAATTGTCCGGTTCGGAGATCGGATTGACATGGTCAACCAGGTGGCAGTCAATTTCATCGAACATTACAATGCAATTCCATTTTTCCTCTATGTGGCGCCATATGCGCCTCATGTTCCTCTTGCTGCTTCCAGAAAATACGTCGAAATGTTCCCTGAAGACATGCCCATACGTCGCCGTTATGCGCTGGCGATGATGGCCGCCATCGATGCCGGTGTCGGCAGAATTGTCGAAACCCTGAAGAAGTATGCGCTTCTTGAGAACACGCTCATCTTCTATCTGAGCGACAATGGCGCCCCCCTGGGTATCACCATGGACGATTTGGGTATCGCCAATAAAGATGGTAAATGGAATGGCTCCCTCAATACACCGATGAACGGCGAAAAGGGGATGCTCACCGAAGGTGGCATTCGCGTTCCTTATATTGCCCACTGGCCCGCCCGAATTCCGCCGGGCAGTATCGTGGATGAACCGGTCAGCTCTTTGGACGCTATTTATACAGCACTCGAAGCCGCAGGAGTTGATGCGTCAATATTGAGTCGGCTTGACGGCGTCGACCTGATGCCGGCGATTCACCAGGATGGCGAGTATCTCAATCAAAGACCCCTATTCTGGAGATTCTGGCACCAGTCTGCCATTCGTCTTGGCAATATGAAACTCCTTCGTCTGACCAGCGGCGAAGAGTATCTGTTCGATTTGTCCAACCCCGAGTTTGCAACATTCAACCTCATTGATGCTGACCCAACCCTTGCGGATGCACTGCGAACACGCCTCAACGACTGGGAAGCCACCCTGGCTCTACCCAACCTGACGAATCCTGTCGGTCTGCAGGAAAATGAATTTTTTGATTTTTACATTCGATAGTCGAAACCATACAGGTCCGATGACAAATAACGGAAAGGGAAAAAAGGCAGATACTACAGATCGATTTCCTGTTGTCCCATGATAAGGGATACTTTGGAGTTGTCGTTGTATTTGCGGATGCTCTCCAGGAGATCTTTAGGCTCCTGGCCCTTCTTCAAGGTGACCGAATAAATCACTTCGAGCAGTACACCTGCGCGCACGGTTTCCACGGATATAAGACGGTAATCTTCAAGGTATTTCCGAAATGGCTCCTCAAGCACTTTTTCGTACTGGCGGTCCACCGGCATCTGCACCCGGAGCACCCGCTCACTGATCACCTTGGAAAACAGATTGAATTTGTACAGTATGAATGCGAATACACTGAGCATCAATGTAGCGAATACGGCCAGCATATAGAATCTCGTTCCCACCGCCATCCCAACGGCCATAGCCATAAAGATAAATCCGACATCCCGGGTCTCTTTCATTGCGTTTCTGAAGCGAACGATGGACAGTGCGCCCACCAGGGCGAAAGCGCGAGCGATATTCGAGCCTACAATCAACATAATCAGGGCAATGGTCGTTCCCATGATCACGAGGGTGTGCACATACGTCTGAGAATACGAAATACCGCGATGGGTTATTTTGTAGATATAGCCGACAACCATAGACAACACGAAGCTGAGTCCCATCACCAGGAACATATCCCCAAGAGTGAAGGTACCTGTCAAATCACCAAATCGTTCCACATCTTTCAGCAGTTCATCCATTGTTTTTTCCTTCCAGTTCGGGAATTGGCGACATGGCTAAATGCATGAGTTCCTGCATCCTGTCCTTCGCAATCCCAGCACAGTATTTGCTTACTCTGCCCAGTTCACAGTTATGTTTTGTCAGCATAGACATCACCCAATTCGGGATTCTGTCATTCGCTTTTACTTCCAGAATTGTCCAATCACTGGGGAGAAACAGGTGATTGGCAGTATTTGCATTTACCTCCAGTTCATGGGTGCGATAACTCACATTCATATCAAAGGTGATTCTCAGTCCGGACTCGTATTGAGATCCCATGAACGCCTGGCGATGATACGCTGTGATACAGGCGGGCTGAAGTTGCAGGGAGTGCACCATGAACTGCACTTCATTGACCACCTGATCGTCCAGCTCATCCAATTCAAAATCCGGCGGTATCACTCCGGTGGTGCACAGGGTATGGGCCAGGTCAAGAGGCATTTTCACCCGTTTTTTCTGCACTGTCCGATTGATGCGCTGTTTGATCTCCACCATCCCTTTGGTTGTGGTCTCAATCGGATTCGCCGGATAAATGCGCAATCTGACCTTGCGGCGAAATTTGATGCCCTCAATTTTATTCCAGAAACACTCCAGCGTAGGACTGTCATAATACAGACTCACCAGCGGATAGCCATCCAGTCCACTGTAGGGATCAGGCTGGGCATTTTTCATGATGTCCTCAAGAAGCAAATCCCGGAGTGTGATGGGAATGATGTATTTCAACTCATATCTGTTGAATCTGCGGATAACCATTATTCACAAAACCTGACTTTTACATCGACGTTGCCGATTTCACCTCTGTTGTTCTTGCGAGCCACTTCAATAAATTCAGGAACCTGCACACCTTTAGGCATCCAGACTTTCGTTCGTCCACTCACTTTAACCGTCACATCCTTCTGCCAGGTACGCCCCTGGACCGAAAACACAATCGGAAACTCAGTCTGTTCACCACTGACATCCAGAACAAAATTGCCACAGTTCGCGGATTTCGCCGAGCGAATCATCAGCAACTCTTCCGCCAGAGACAGTCCATCCGAATTTGCGCTGACAAGATCAATGCCACGACGCCCGGCCATATCTTCAAGGTACCTGGGATAGTCCTCAAACACGTCGTAGAAGGTATCCTTCTGTGAATTCGTCAACCGGGTGACATGACCGGTTTTCAGGCCCTCCTCGAGTTCCCAGATTTCATCAAGACGAGGCGTGGAAAAACCCCACAGAAAAAAAACGAATATCGCAAGAGAAGTACCGAACAACACCCAGAATCCCGGTGTGGGGAAAAAACTCATTTTCATTGCCGAACCTCTCTTTCTGCCAACCACGCGTTCAACCCTTCCGGCCCGCTGATATCAAGAACATCGGCGAACAGATGACGCAACGGTCGATCGTCCACAAAACCGTATAGAATTTTTCCGTCATCCAGACGGGTCTTCTTCCGGTCTGTCCGTGCAATCAGTTTTTCTGCGCCCATCACATATAGCGTATTGGCGGACACCTCCACGTCACCGCCGTACAGACCGGTAGGTTTGCCGACCCGTACACCGGTCTGATTTCGCATCAGCAGGCCGGTGCCGATTTCAATCTGTGAAGCGTCCTTCCCGAAAATACCATTGGTCGTCCAGGCCACCAGAAAATCCGTTGCTTTCAGGTTGCTGTTTTCGCCGACAGAAATACCATGCTGTTTACATCCCAGAATGACGCTGTCGGTCATGGTGATCTCAGAGTCCATCAAATCCAGACCATCGTCACCGGTCTTGCGAATAAACAGACGGGTAATATCCACCGATGAAAACTCTATATCCACAGCATCCATGGTGACGTTTTCAACAGTCAGTCCTGAAATGGTCATATTGTTCACATATGCACTGTGAAATGCATCCCCGGGGCCGTGATTATTCCGAATCTCACATCCCCTCACGGTAACATCGCGAGTGTCGTGGATATTCACCATGGAGGTATAAATCACCGGCTGACCTTCTATGTTGCTGCCGTCCTTAAAAATAACGTTTGACAGCACCGACCCTCTTGTATTTCTTCCCTGCAGTGCAATGCCTCCCCACGGTGTCATCTCACGCGGTTTGAACACGATGGGATTGCCTTCCACCCCATTCATCGTGACCTTCCCCTTGAATATCAGCGACACCTTGTCCTTTGCAGCATCAGAGCTGCCTTTTTTCCCGCCACTTCTGGTACCCATCTCGAAAACCGTTCCCGGCATCACCGTCACATGGGTATACTCGTCAAAAACCCGGGTTTTATCCAACGCCACAATACCCGGCCCAAACTGCACATGGGTAATCTCCGGCGTTGTCAGGCTTTGGGGATGCGGGCTCAACACACCAATTTCAAACGCCGGCACCGCGGTTTCCTGCGGATAAGAATCGGGAATCTGCGCCAGCAGCTCGGCATCCGCTTTTTGCGCCCGAACCCGATTGCCGGTGATTTCGTGAGTTGCAAACACTTCCACATTTTCAGGGCGACAATTGGATTCCAGTTCAAACCCGTATCTGGTGGGCACTGGTGCGACCATGATCTTGCTCAAATCCATGTCGCCTTTGGTCCGTTCTGTGAGCGCCACCGACGAATACAGCACTTCGTCCACATCAAAATGGGCAGATGTCGAATGACTCGCCGTTGCAACGACGACACCGTCCTGAAGAATGTGCCATTCGGGTCGAATGCAATCTCTGAAGTCCACCGTAATTATTTTCAGCAAAATACCAGATTCACCAGCCACCAGAATATCGAGCGGCGTCCGGTATGCCAATGTCAGAGACGGCGTCTTTGCTTCGCCCCGTTCTTCCGCATCTGTCGTCCCTGCTGTATCGCCGGTTGCCACTGTCATCGAATCAGTGGCAACGCCCGGAATATCCGCCACTTTCGTTACAAGCACATTGGGGCCCGTCAGCGGCGCTGTCGGCTTCGCATCTGCAGCCGTTTCTATTGCAGCGCCATCAGTGTCCACATCTGTTTCCACAGCAGCTTTTTCCGGCACAAAAAGCGGGGCGACGTTTTTTCCGGCATTCGCCATTTCTATTGTTTCGCCCTGCCGATAATAGAATTCACTTTTCTGCAACTGGTTGGTGAGGAACGCCACCCGCCGTTCGTAGGACAACATCTCTGATTCCAGCACCAGATTCAGTTTTTCAAAATCCATGGGACGAAGCATCTTGAACGCAAAATCATTTACTTTGGGAAGAAGCTTGTACGCGGAAAACAGACGATCATTAGCCAGTTCCGGGGCAATTTTCTCCAGCTGTTTTTTCGCCCGCTTCCGAATTCGATTGGCACTGCAGTCGCCATTCAACAGCCGCCACACCATCTGATTTCGCAACGCGCGGTACTCGGGAATCATTTTCAGGCGAATCGTAATGGGGTTTTCCACGCGATTGAGTACACCATCGTGTTTAAACCCTTCCAGATCCCACGCCACCGGAACCCAACTGCCGATATACGGATCAAAATACAGCTTCTGATTCTCCCTGAAACCGTGCTGCTCAATGCCGAATATCACATCGATGGCCTCAAATGCGGCAAATGCTTCAAGGTTGACATGCTGTTTCGCAAAGCGCGAAAAATCTTTGTAGGACGATTTCGTGATATGGTGCAGAAATTCGGTTAACCGCTGCACATCGTGCTTGTTGGAATGGAGTCTGGAAGTGACTTTTTTCCAGAGCCCCACGTCATTCCAGAGTGCCATTTTATCTGCCTTGCTGCTGATATCCCCCGAATAAAAATCAGAGAACATGATAGCCTTGCGACGGAATAGCGAATCGTCCGGCTGTGCCTGAAAATGAAGCACCCCCAAATCCTCACCGTTCAACAGCAGACGGACAAAAGAATAGGAGGGAACCATAACGTTGTTTTCGTCGGCCACATCAGATATGATTTTCTGTCCCACCACCATAGGCGACACATGATTGACCAGATTGAACGTTTCGTGCCCCTGGAATGGTTTTCCGTCGGTTACCCTGATTTTCAGCGATTTTTTTCTGGAAAGCAGATGCCAGTGCCGATTGCCCCGAAGTCGCACTTCCACATCCCGGCATTGCACCTGTGAATTCAGACAGAGGCGGGCGGGAACATATTGCCGTTCGTTCTCCCTGTCCGCCTGAGCGTACATGGTGATCAGGTCGCCTTTGGCAATATTCAGATTGAACACGTCAATTTTTGATTTTTCCGGTTCATCACTGTACATAATCCAGTTGGCGTCCCGCCGAAGAATATCGTGCAGATAAATGTGAAACATCTCCAGACTCAAATCCGACTTTTCTTCCAGCGCCGCCTGGTAGCTGAGCAGTTTCAGAACCGCACTGCTGGAATACCAGATGCACAGGAAAATACCCGGCAGAGACAGAATAATGGCAGACATGAATCGAATGCGAATCAATCTTTTCCAAATAAAACTCATATGAATGTTCCTTAGCAGCCGGGGAGTCACTTTCAGTTCGCAAATCCAACCTGGATGAAGAGGGTTTTGGAGTCGGCAAAGGCGCCGGGCCATTCACCCGGCCAGAAGCCGCTCAACGGCGCTTCATCAATATCTGCTTCCACTCCCTGCGTCCATATCAGTTGCCCATGAATCATCAGGCGCACATCTTTGCCAAAATGAACGTTTACTCCGGGATTCAGTTCCACCATTCGCACACGCCAGGTCCAATCCGGATCCTCGATATGCAACAGTTCGGCGAACAGCACCGGTTCAACGGCCATCGCCCCTTCAAACAGCGGAAACCTGTAGCTGAGCAGAGAAGAGATACTCCAGAGATAAGGAGACTCCTTAAACCACCAGTTTTCTCCGAGCATCGTTTCTACAACCGCCTCAAAGCCACCAAACCTGAGTTCGAGATCCAGTTCCCCCATCACATGGGTACCGGCCAGCCAGTTGTATTCCCGACTGAATACGGCCAGACTGAATTCCTGATTATCCGGCACCAGCCAATCCGGAAAATCGTCATCTACAAGGCCCTCGTAATCAGAGGCGTCGAAAAATTCCTCAAAATCATCCTCGTCGATGACTCTGGCGGAAAACGACGCGCCCACGCTCAACCAATCCAGAGGCCTGCTCTCAAGCCTGAACACATAATCCAGGGAATCCGTTCCCATATACACGTTGTCAATTCCGCCGCCGTTGAACACGGATGCCGCATATTCCAGCTTGATGCTTTTAATCAGTCTTCCACTGATCATCGCACCAATATCTCTTCCGCCGTAATCCAGAAATCCCAATGCATAATCATTGGCTTCTCCGCGCGATATAGTTGGAAGCTTTCTGCGGGAGGTCAATTCCAGACGACTGAAGGGCTTTTTGAAATGCCCCATCTGAAAACCGAGCCAGCGAACCGGCTCAAGCCGAATGTAGGCGTCTCTCAGACCATCCCTGATCTCCACCCCATCGGAATCCCGTTTCACCAGCCCGGCAAAGTCGTATTCAATTGCCGCTTCCACTGCCCGGCCGTAACGCCACGACAGATTGAGCCGTGCAGTATCGAGCTCGAAACGTCTGGGTACGTCAGGTTTATCCGTGATTTTGTAGTAACCGAACAGCCTGGCAGCGACATCGCGCCTGGATTTCTTCATCAACTTTTTAAAAAATGGAAATTGAGATTCTTCATCTTTTCCGGATTTTTCTTTTCCGGATTTTTCATTTTGAACATCGGCATCATCCCCATCACCCTCCGCATCCACAACGGCGTCACCGCTGTCCACGCCGGTATCCGTATCCATGCTGTTGCCGCTATTCCCACCGGTATCGCGGTCCACAGCGACATCGCGGTTTTCACCGTTATTGCTGTCCACAACTGTAGCGCGCTCATCCACTGATGACATTTCCGGGGCAGAGGTATCTGCAGAGGCATTTTCGGATTCAGCTGCATCGCCCATTTCCGGATTCGAAGCGACATCCTCCTGCGCGTGAATTCCTGCACTATAAAAAAACACCGCACATCCCAGCCATTTCAATAAATCAAACTTCAGCATACAATGAATCCTTGTAACAACACAATTACCGCAAGTCGCAATACCAATTTCGCCAATATCATATCGAAAACGGGAACAAAATCGAATGAAGTATTTTACGGAATTGAATTTCCAAATTATGTCGGGCACATAGTGTCATTCAACTCCAAAAACCGGGAGTACAAATTCTGTTTTTTATGTCATCTTTCTGAAACACAACGGCCAGGATTTCCACATCAGTTATATTTTCCAGGCATAACATAACAGTCACCCCCCGATTCATCTGTCTTTTGCTAAAATTTCACCCTTCGACAAAAACGCCAGTTCAAATCCCTGTCGGAAATCTCCGGCAACTCCTTCAATACTGGTGCCAAGGTTCTGTCATACGGGAAGATTTTCTGCAAGACTTCTTAAAAAACAGATTCCGCCAGAAACGAGTGTTCTTTGAGAGCGTTACGGGAAGCGGAACGAAAGTTTACGGCGTGTCTTTCAATGTTGCTCACGGACGCAGTTTTTCACAGGCCCGTGCCATGCGGGCCATGCCGGCCTCGATGAGATCCATACTCGTCGCATAGGCCAGCCGAACATATCCGGGAGCGCCGAAGGGAGCGCCGGGAACAACGGCCACTCCAGCATTTTCCAGAAGCCAACCGGCAAAATCCACGTCATTCATGTCGGCGCCGAATCGCTGCAGAATCCCTGTCACATCGGGAAACACATAAAATGCGCCCCGGGGCATCTGACAGTGAATTCCGTCAATGGCATTCAGCCCCGCAACAAGCGTATTTCGCCGCTTCTCATATTGCGCCTTCCAGGCCGGAAAAAAATCCAGGGGTCCCGATAGGGCGGCCAGCGCCGCATGTTGAGAAATCGCCGTCGGGTTGGTGATTGCCTGCCCCTGTATTCTGGTCATCGCGGAAATAATTTCTCTATCGCCAATTCCCCAACCGATTCGCCATCCTGTCATTGCATAGGTTTTGGAAACCCCATCGATAACGAAAACGCGACTGGTATCAATATTGGATGAATACAGTGCTGAAATGAACTCATTGTTGTCATAAATGAGATCTCTGTAGATTTCGTCTGATACCACATATAATCCCAGGGAAAGCGCCTTATCGACGATGGCCTTCATCTGAGAGCGGTTGTACACCCCCCCGGTAGGATTCGCCGGAGAATTCAACAACAGCACCCGGGTTCGAGGCGTCACCGCCTTTTCGAGCGCTTCGGGCGACAGGACCCATTGTTCCTCCTCGAATGTCCGCACCAGCACAGGCACTCCCCCGGCAAGCCGCACCTGATCCGGATAGGACACATAGCACGGACTCGGAATCACCACCTCATCCCCCACATCCAGCACCGCCATGAAATAGTTGTACAGCACATGCTTGGCGCCCACGCAGACAATCACCTGTTCGGCCGTTGTGGGGACATTGCGGATGGCGGTATTCTGTTTTGCCACCGCGTCTTTCAGTTCGGTGGTTCCCGCTGCCGGTGTATAGCGGGTGCACCCCGCATCCAACGCATTCTTCGCTGACTCGATAATGTGCGCCGGGGTCAGAAAATCCGGTTCTCCCGCACTGAAGCTGATGACGTCCACGCCTTTGGCCCTGAGTTCTCCGGCCTTCTGGGTTACCGCAAGGGTTGCGGATGGTTGAATCGCACCCAGGCGCGATGAGATTTTAATCATTGTATCACCCTAAAATACTCACTCTGAAATCGATTTCAGGAAATGCCTGACCACGCTATTACAATCAGTTCCAATACAGGGACGGGAAACGGGTTGCTCTGTGGGCTCAGTCTTTCAACTTCGGGGATTTTTCATCAGACGAGTCCTCTGACTTTTCTTCGCCTTTGAGCCCGTCTTTGAAATTCCGAATTCCCTCTCCAAGTCCCTTTCCCAGTTTGGGCAACTTTGCAGCACCAAAAATCAATACTATCACACCGGCAATGATGAGCAGCTCAGTGGCACCCGGCATTCCGATAAGCGGAAAAATTGACATAACCTATCCTCCATACGAGTCCATTTCAACGCCAATGGCAATGGACCAACCGCATATCTACACGAATCCTCACTTTTTAACAACAAACAACGACCGTGAAAGATACAGTGACATCCCCGATGCGCCGGCCACGGCGGCAGCCATCAGAAAGATCGCCGTCGGAACGCATGCCGCCACCGGCGGCGATAGTATATCTGTCTGCATCGCCAACTCCAGAGCGCGCTGCAGGACCTGGGACACCAGAAACATGGCGACCGATACGGCAATTGCAGTGAATCGATATTTCCAGGCCACGCGAAACGAAAGCATTATCGAAATCAGCACCAGAAGGAACCCCTCCAACGGTCGCGACAACCGTCTGAAAAATTCGAATGTCTCTGCCCGACGCGCAGTTCCCCCCCGGATTTTCCGAAAAAGTGCCAAAGAGGCCATTGCCGCAACCAATGAAAAATGGCGCATCCCGGTGTGTAGCGCCAGACCGATATTCACCTGGAACACCATTTTCCGGAAGGAAACAACGCTCAACTGTTCCCCGGGCAGAATCAGCTCTCCCTCCCGCAGTACGATTCGCAGGGTCTCCCTCTCAGAAAGCAGGGTGACAAGTGCTGTTTCAGCGACCAGAACCCGCATCTGGGTGCTCCCGCTCTGTTCCAGATATACCCCGCGATACCGGTTGTCTGCATCCATGCGGTCCGCGTAAAACACCACACCATCAACAGGGTGGTGGAAAACCCCTGGTCCCAGAGAATTGACAATTCCCCTGGCCATCACGTGCTTCACGGCGTTGTGAAACACCTGCTGGGTTGCGGGCACTGCCCAGCTCCACGCCCATGCCGATACGCAAAAAAACACCAGACCCAGCACCATTGGCCAGCGGGCCAACCGCCAGGTACAGATTCCCGCACTGGATACGGCAGTCAGCTCCCCCTGCTCCGCCATCCCCGCAGCCTGCATGAATACCGCCACCATGAACGACGGCAGCAGTGACCACGCCCAGATCGGAACCAGCGCACCGAAAATTCCCGGAGATAAAAGATTGGAAACACCACTGTCCGCAAACAGTGGCGCCACCCGAATCAATTGCGAAATCAGATACAGCAGCGAAAACAGCACCTGTCCGGCAACCCACCATTTCAGGATGCCACGAACTATGTATGTATCTAACGGATTCATCAATTCAACAGGAATTCCTTCTCGTAAAAGCGCAATGACTCTGTTAAGGTGTCCATTCTGAAATTTGCACCCAAAAAGAGGTTGTAATTAATAAGGAGAGCAAATCAATGAATGCTTCAAAAATTCTGTCCGAAATCCTGGAACTTGATAAGAAAATCATGAAAATGCAGGATGATTTCGATCTTCAGCCGGAAGACGAAAAAAAACAGGCTCTGGTGTCGCTTGCAGAGGATCTCATGAATCAGACCGCCGAGCACGACGCAGTGCCACTGCCAATGATTAGAGTTGCCGAAATGATTTGCACCCTCGAAGACGGGCCTCTGCAACTGGCCAAAGGGTTGTCGCACAGCAACGAGGAAGTTCGCCACCTTTTTGGTGAAGCGATTATTTCCCTGGGCACTGAGGAAGGCGTGGATACCATTGTTCCGGCGGTGGAATACGCACTTGAGCAGAAGGGCAACGCTGCTCTGGAAATGCCCTTCATCCTGGCCTGGATCGATGACCCCGCAGTGACAGCACACATTCACAGGTTCCTTGAAGCGGAAGAAACCGACATCGTGTATGCCGCCATTGAAGCCTGTGCTTCGGTAAGTGATCCCGATTCGATTGACAGTCTGAAAAAACTCGTGGACGACCCAAGAGAAGTGGAAGTCGATGACGACGACGCTGATGAATCTCCGATTACAATCGGCATGCTGGCTACTGAGGCCATCGAACTCATTGAGGACTCTGAGGAATAGCGCAATGAAGAGAGATTTTCTGACGATTACAGATTTTACGGCCGATGAGGTGATGGATACCCTGCATCTTGCCATCGAAATGAAAGAAAAAACCAAAAAGGGCGAATATCGCAATGTTTTAAAAGGCGGCGTGGGTGCTCTGATCTTCCACAAACAATCCCTGCGTACCAGATGTTCCTTCGAAGTCGGATTCCAACAGCTCGGCGGGAGCAGTGTGTATATCACGAACCAGGAAATCGAGCTGGGAAAAAGAGAAACCATTCACGACGTGGCCAAAGTGATGAGTCGCTATTTCGCAGTCATCTGCATCCGCACCTTCTCCCACAGGGACGTTGAGGAGTTGGCTTTTCATGCAGATGTTCCGGTGGTGAACATGCTGACGGATCTGTTGCATCCCTGCCAGTTGATGGCGGATATGCAGACCGTTCTCGAAAAGCGAGGCAATCTGGACAATCTTAAAGTTACTTATCTCGGAGATGGCAATAATATGACCAACTCCTGGATGAGAATGGCACAGCGTATTCCAATGCATCTCAGCATTGGCACTTCTCCCGATACGATGCCGGATGCGGATATTCTGAAAGAAACCATCGCATGCGGCATTTCTGAGGTAACGGTTCATCACGATGCCAGAGAAGCGGTTCGGGATTCTGATGTGATTTACACCGATGTATGGGCGTCCATGGGAGCCAAAGACCAGATTGACACCAAAATCTCGCAGCTTCAACCGTTTCAGGTCAATATGGATGTGGTCAATGCTGCCAGAAAAAACGTCCTTGTGATGCATTGCCTCCCCGCCGAAAGGGGGCGGGAAATCACCGCAGATGTAATGGATTTGCCCAACACGGTCGTCTTTGACGAAGCGGAAAATCGCCTGCACGCCCAAAAAGCGGTTCTGGTAAAGCTACTGGAAGGCTGATTCGAACCGTTCTGTTGTTTCTGTTCGAAGGAGCACCCCATGCCCGATTCCACAAATACAGATCAGAGAGCCCATATTGTAGAAAAGCTGAAACGCGGTGATTCTGTCCGTATCGTGGGACTTGGCGATTCGCTGACATTTGGCTGGGAGGCCTCTTTCAGCTATTTCGATTTGTTTATTTCCAGATTGCGCGCCGACTTCGGTGCAGAATCCGTAACGGGCGTCAACGCGGGAATTTGCGGTGACACTGCGAGCGGCGGCGCCTCCCGCGTGGGACGGTTGCTCAACGAAAAGACCGATTTGCTGCTGATTCAATTTGGCATCAACGATCTGTATGCCGGTGTTCCCCTGCACAGTTACGGTCAGGCGCTGGGAGCAATTCTGGATACCGCCATTCAGTCCGGCGCATCCCCGCTCCCTGTCACATCCGGGCCGCTCCTTTATCCGGAACAGCAACGGGATATTGCGCCGTACTACCAGACCCTGCATCGCGTCGCTGAAAGCTTTGATTGTCCCACAGCGGATATCGCCGGGTATTGGCATGCGCATTTCAACACATTCTCACCGTTCTATTACGAAGACGGGGTTCACCCCAACGATGCCGGGTATCGCGCCATGGCCGATGCCCTCTATGCGTTGTACATCAGTAGCCGTTGACTGACGCTGGAAAACGTGGCACCCACTGGGGACAAGGAGAACCATGAAAGAAAAGCTGAAAATCATGTTCGTGTGCATGGGAAATATCTGTCGATCACCATTGGCCCATGCGGTTTTTGAAGACATCGTAAAAAAAGACGGCGCTGAAAATGCGTTCGAAATTGAGTCATCCGGCACCATCAACTACCACGTGGGTGAGCTGCCTGACGCCCGCATGCGGGAAACGGCCCGTCGCCACGGGATCACCATGAGTCATCGCGGCCGCCAACTCAAAAAGGCGGATCTGGATGACTACGACATGATTCTGGCCATGGACAAGGAGAACCTGGCCAATATCCGCAAATTGGCCCGTAGCCGAGACCAGCTGGATAGAATCCAGTTGTTCCGAAACTTTGATCCGCAGGCAAAGGGCGAAGCGGAAGTACCGGATCCGTATTATGGCGGTGCAGAAGGCTTCGAGAATGTGTTTGAAATTGTGATGCGCACCTCACAGCATCTGCTGACAGCGCTCAAGTCGCAGAAGGACTGATTTCAACGCGGCTTAAGAATTGTCCATTCAATACCGGCCTGAAATATAAAAGGGGAAACCGGATGAATACAGTTGAAACAAAAATCCATTCGCTGTTTGGCAATGAGGTTCAAATCGTTTCGAGGCGAAGCCTGGCCGGGGGCTGTATCAACGATACTGCCGCACTCAGCCTGAGCAATGGCGATACCATTTTTTTAAAGCAGAACACATTGGCTCATCCGCAAATGTTTGAAGCGGAGGCTGTGGGACTGTCCCGTCTCACCTGCGATGGGGGCCCGCGGGTTCCCACTCCTATTGCCGCGTTCAGCGACAGCACACATCAGTATCTGCTCCTCGAATTTCTGGAATCCGGCAATCGCAGTGCCGACTACTGGGAACAGTTTGGCAGACAGCTGGCCCACCTCCATCAGACGGTACGTCATGCACAATTCGGATTTGAGATAGACAACTTCATCGGTGCAACCCCCCAGTACAATGAAATGAAAAACTCATGGATTGAATTTTACAGGGAGATGCGCCTTGAACCGCAAATTCGCATGGCGGCCAGTTATCTGAACAGTCGGCTGCGCAGGCAACTGATCCGGATGATGGACAGTCTCGATACGATCATCGTCGAACCCGACGGTGACGCCTCCGTACTTCATGGTGATCTCTGGAGCGGAAACGCCATGATCGGTCCATTCGGAGAACCGGTCATCATTGATCCCGCCACGTATTTCGGTCATCGGGAAGCGGAAATCGCCATGACGCAATTGTTCGGTCGATTTGGCGGTCATTTTTACGCGGCCTACAACGAATACTGGCCCATGCAGGCCGGCTGGGAGAAACGAATGGACCTGTACAATCTCTATCACATGCTCAACCACGTAAATCTGTTCGGTTCCGGGTATCTGGGAAGCGTTGAATCAATCATCAACAGATATACGTGAACACGCGGGTGGGGAGTGATTACTCTATCAGACCGTCTTCGAGCAGTTGCCAGAGAATCTGACAGGTCTCAAATTTTGGCATTCCGGAGATATCAAGAATATCGGCGTATGACCCCACGCCGTCAATTCTGGAAAGAACAAATCCGGCGGAGGCATCGAGGTTCCGCCACATGAGCTCATGGGTATTGACCCGAAGATCGGGTACCCTGTCCATATCGCCTATCCGGGCTTCATATATCTGCAACAGTCTGTCCCGACAACTCTTGCGATACTGAAAAGCATCCAGATCATCCGGATGCTTTTCCAGGATCTGTTCGGCAATGTGCAACGCTCCGGAGAAGTCGTTCATGTCGTATTTTTCCGCCATCAGAATCTGAGGACCTGGCGGCTCCAGATCGATGGGTTCCGGCACCACGGATGCCAGCGGTACATCCATAATCATCCCCGACCCTTCTATCTCTTCAGAAAAATCGTTTAACCCCGGCACCGAAATCCGGGCGCCTCTCGCCCGTTCGAAACGCTCCCGGCCGTCCATATTGTCCCATGGGTCCGCCCGCTCCTCCTGCTGCGAAGATAGCCGTTCCTCAAATAACGGTTCATCGTCGGTCATCAAATCGAACTCCAAATCGATTTCGTCATCCCCGGTAACTTCAGCGGACAGCGACGACGCATCGTGTGAATATACCGGCATTTCCCGCGTGGATCGTTCATCTTCCAATAGAGAGTCCCAACCAATCTCCGCTTCTGCATCCAGGTTATCAGCCGACTGCTTATTCAGATTTTCATTCAGACTATACCGCTGATGATGCGCCAGTGGCGCGGGATGGGTATCTTTATGCGGTCTGATATCCGGCACGGAGGTTCTGGATGTCGGACGAGAGGGGCGAACCGGACTCAGCGGCATCCTGCGACTGCGTTCCTGCTCTCCCAGCAGCGCATCCCGGGTATGATCCTCCTCATAGGAGACGCGAACCGTATCTTCTTCGGATCCACTTTGGGGATCCGCGCTGATCACCGTAATCACTTTCTGGGTTTCATCACCGCGACGGCCACCAGCCGCACCGGCATTGCTTTCGATTATCGACACCCCGGGACCAGAAGTTTCCGTTGAATGCACCTCTATCGTTGCCCCATTGTCGAGAACCTCACCTTTGGGAAGTTCCCAGGCGTCCTCCACATCATCAAGGAGTCCGGCTTCGTCAAGCGCCTTCACCCATTTGTTTTCTTTCGTATCGTCACCAGTCATCCGGCATGCACCATTCGGTATCCTATTTCGCCAACACACCTTTGAACATGCGCTGAGTTCGCTTTAAAGTTTCGATGGAATCAGTGACCTTTTCGAGGTTTCTTTCAGATATCGCCGACTTGGCGGTATTGATCAAATCCCTTGCTTTCAACAGGGCCTCCCCACCAAATTCCGAGCCTGAAACCATTTTTTCCACCTTCACATACATTCTGTCCAGTTCCCGTATCAGCCGCTCTGCCTCCTGTCTGGCTGCCTCAAACTCCTCAGACGCACGGCGGTCCACCATATAGTCCTGACTGTCCGCAGCCATTTTTCGAATTTCGTCTTCGGTCAATCCCGACGATGCGGTCACGGTAATGGACTGTTTCATGCCGGTTTCCAGGTCTTTGGCGGAAACACTGACAATACCGTCCGCATTGATGTCGAAAATCACCTCTATCTCCACCTGGCCTCTCGGCGCCTTCCGCAATCCGGTGAGCACAAACTCCCCCAGTGCCTCGTTCAGATCAGCCCGTTCGTTCTCGCCCTGAAAAACCAGAATTTTAACCGCGGTCTGATTGTCCCGGACCGTGGTGAAAATCTTGGAACGCGACGTGGGCACAGTGGAATTCTGCGGAATGAGACCCTCAAAGTGGCCGCCGGCAATCATGATGCCGAGGGTATGCGGTGTCACGTCCAGCAGCAACATGTCATTGGATTCATCGGTAAGTGCCGTTGCCTGAATGGCCGCCCCCAGCGCCACGACCTCATCGGGATGGACGCCCTTGCAGGGTTCCCGATCAAAAAACTCCGCGACACTTTTTTGCACCAATGGCATGCGGGTCATCCCCCCCACCAGTATCACTTCCTCCACATCGTTGGAATCCAAATCCGCTTCATTGATGGTTGCCTGACATATATCCACAGTTCGGCTGACCAAATCTTCACAGAGTTCTTCCAGCACATCCCGCCGCAGCGTTCGCTGCAGATGAAGCGCTTCGTTCTGACCGACAGAGATGATGAATGGCAGATTAATCTCCGTCTCTGTCTGACTCGAAAGCTCAATTTTCGCTTTCTCCGCAGCGTCTTTCAGACGTTGTAACGCCATGCGGTCCCGGCGCAAATCCACATTATGTTCGTCGAGAAATCCCTGAACCAGCCAATCCATGATCCGGGTATCAAAGTCCTCTCCGCCTAAAAATGTGTCGCCGGCAGTCGAAATCACCTTGAACACTTCATCCGAGCCGATTTCCAGAATCGAAATATCGAACGTACCACCGCCGAGGTCGTACACCGCGACAAGGCGGTCCATTTTCCGACCAAATCCGTACGAAAGCGCAGCCGAAGTCGGTTCATTAATTATGCGAATCACTTCCAGACCGGCAATCGTACCCGCATCCCTGGTGGCCTGACGCTGGTTATCGTTAAAATACGCCGGAACTGTCACCACCGCCTGGTCCACCAGTTCGCCCAGATAATCTTCGGCAATCACTTTCATTTCCACCAGAATCATCGCAGAAATCTCGGGAACGGAATACAGTTTACCACGCAGGTCAATGCGCACATCCCCATGCGGACCTTCAACCACTTTATAGGGAGCCGTTTCCTTGGCAGCCATCACCGGCGCTGAATCCCAGTTTCTACCAATCAGCCGCTTCGCCGCAAACACTGTATTTTCTGCATTGGTAATGGCCTGTCTTTTGGCAATATGCCCCACCAACCGCTTTTCAGCCTCAGTAATGGCAACCATCGATGGCGTAGTCTTGTAGCCACCGCGATTGGGTATCACCGTCGGAGTATCTCCCTCCACCACTGCAACACAAGAATTCGTTGTTCCCAAATCGATTCCAATTACTTTTCCCATAAACCAGTCCTTTTCTACAATCCCTGCAATATCCCTACTTCTTAGACATTGACTTCAGGCGCCTGCGCAATTCCGGGTCCGCCGGATTCAGATCCAGTGCCCGCTGAATCGTCTGAAGCGCACGCCCCCTTTCATTCGTCAATTCATATAAATCCGCCAGCGCAGTGTAATACTGTGGTTTTCGCGCTCCCATTCCGACAATTTCGCGAAGAAGCTGCAGTGCTCTTCGCAGATCTTTTCGAATCTCCAGCAATAACGCGGCAATATGAAATTTCGCCTCATCATTTCTTATGTCTAATTTATATGCTCTTTCGTAAAGTTCCAGCGCCGTCTGCATATTTCCCTGACTTTGCTCATATCGGCCGCGGCGAATCAACTCATTCACATCGGACTTCAGTTTTCCATCCTGTGCCTCTTTCAACATCTGAGCAGCAACTGTATTCTCACCGTCTCGCCGCAGCAATTCCTGAATATACTGAATTGCATGTTCAAAGTGCTGCTGTTCAATCGCCAGCCGTGCCTGATCCTTTAGTCCCGCCTCAGACACAGAATGCATGCGGCCGATGCCCCTGCTACCAATCGGCGACGTAGATGGTACGCTCCCCATCGCTTTTTTTAACCGATCCCGTCGCCACTGCTCCCGACGTCTCTCCCGTTGTTCCGACGATAGCGTATCCTCCCCTTTCGGGGCCTCGAAGCCACTGGACACAGCCGTCGTAGCCCCCGCGTTCATTTTCCCGCCGGCAACGGAGGCCCCAGGGCGCTCGGCGGGAGCGGTTTCCACTGAACGGGAAGTGCGGGTCACCGGTACTCTTGAAATTCGAGGGCCAATATTCACCACCACATCGTCCTGCACCGGAGTTCGTCGATATCCGGTTCTGGAGCTGGGCATCGCTGACAACCGTTGAGAAATCGACGGGCGGGCTCTTCTCTCTCTTTCGTCTTCAATGGCAGAATCGCCAATAGCGGGCGATACCTCTTTGCCGGTACCGCTGCCTTCTTCCCGGGATGCCGCCTCAACCGATTGTTTCAGCGAATGTCCCAGCTTCCAGAGTTCAATCTCATCTGCAATCGTTGCGTCATACTGCTTTCTCTTCGATTTCCCCGACAAGGTCTCGTAAGCGACGGTGAGCCTGGAAAATATTCGACTCAACTTCGTTTTCAACGCAGTATCATCGTTCAGGAAATAAGTGTCAGGATGGAATTTTTTCGATAGCGAAAAATAAGCGGACCGAATTTCTGAACGTTCCGCATTCGGCGGAATCCCAAGAAGCTCATAATAATTCAAATGGTCCAGGGAAGAAAAAAACTCCGTGACTGCCGCCACGCTGACCCCCTGGTCTGCGCCCTCATTATCGGAGTCTCCCGCCGTCGCGCTGTCCACACTTCTGTCGGGTTCCCTGGAGGAAGTGCGTACTGGTTCAGAATGCGCCTCTGCCGCCTTCTGATCATTCGCCTGCAAAAGGCCGGCTTTCAACAGCTTTCCCACCATTTTTCCGGTTATCTCCAGCTCCAGACCACACAGCTCACCCAACTGTTCAACCGTCCGTTTTCCATCAATATTGTCCAGAAGATACTGTTCCACCGCACTCAGAGACCCGACAGGCAAAGCACCGTTTTGCAAAACCGGTATTAAATGTGAGTCTGCAATGAAATCCATAGGTTCGCTTTCTATCGGAGTTTCAATTCGTCATGGATGATATTCAACATCATACAATTTACGCAGGATGATACAACACAATTACAGATCATGTCATAAAATGAATAAAAGAAATTCGCCGCGAATGACGCGCAATCATTACAGTTCCGGTGTGTTCCGGACCACTCCTGCTGCGGCGGCGGGCCGGTAGACGCGTTCTCCCGGAATGGACATAAAACATTCCGGCAGGCGCGAAATCCTCAAACGGTTGCTGAGAAACGGTTCTACAGTACAAATCGGGAAAGGTCTTCGTTCTTCAGCACCTCATCGAGTGCATTGAACACCATACGATCATCTATTTCGATTTTCCGCCCAGCCATATCAGTGGCGGAAAATGAAATGTCATCCAGAAGCTTTTCCATGATGGTATGAAGTCTTCTGGCACCGATATTTTCGAGGGTGCTATTGGCCGATGCCGCCATTTTCGCCAGCGCACGAACGGCATCGTCCTTGAATTCAAGTGTGACATTCTCGGTCTGCATCAACGCGATGTACTGTTTCAGCAACGCATTTTTGGGTTCAGTCAGAATCCGGACAAAATCATCGGCCCCAAGGGAGGTCAGTTCCACGCGGATGGGAAACCGTCCCTGCAGTTCGGGAACCATATCGGAGGGTTTGCTCACGTGAAACGCACCGGCTGCAATAAACAGCATATGATCTGTTTTCACGGGTCCGTATTTGGTATTTACAGTGGAGCCTTCCACCAGCGGCAATAAGTCCCGCTGCACCCCTTCTCTTGACACATCCGGTCCCCCACCGGAACCGCCGCGACTCTTCCCCACTACCTTGTCAATTTCGTCGATAAATACAATACCGCTCTGTTCCGCCCGGGTGCGCCCTTCGTGCTGCACCGAATCCATATCAATCAGCTTTTCTGATTCCATGGAGCGATAAATTTCGATAGCTTCCGTAGCCTTCAGTTTGCGATTTTTCTTCCGCCCCCGAAATCCGGGCAGACTCTGGAACATATCTTTCAGATTCACTTCATCCAGCCCGGCCATGTTGAATACTTCCACCATCGGCATTGATGTATCCGGCACATCCATTTCAACATATGTATCGTTGAACTCACCATTATCGAACCGCTTCTGCAACGCTGCTCTGTCCACAACAGGAGGGGAGGGATCTGGAAGTTCATACGGCGCGGCTGGTTTGGCTTCCGGTGTTGCCTGGGCTACGATTTTCTCAAACACCTTCTCCCTGGCGGATTGCTCCGCCTTCTCTGCCACCCGTTCTTCTTCTTCTTTTTTCACCAGCGCCACCGAGGCCTCCACCAGATCCCGCACAATGGAGTCCACATCTCGCCCCACGTACCCCACCTCGGTAAACTTCGACGCTTCCACTTTAACAAAAGGAGCCTGCGCCAATCTGGCCAGTCGCCTGGCGATTTCTGTTTTTCCCACTCCCGTGGGACCAATCATAATGATATTCTTTGGGGAAATCTCTTCGCGAAGTTCCGGTGGAACCTGTTGTCTGCGCCATCGGTTTCGAAGCGCAATGGCCACCGCCCGCTTGGCACCATGTTGACCCACGATGTATTTATCCAGTTCTTCAACTATTTCTTTGGGAGTCAGAGATGTCCCAGCCAGCAATTTATCTTCGTTTGACATGAATCACACCCTTCAGCATGTTGATTTCAAAGTTTGCAGCGTTACACTGCCACCGGTGTAGATGCAAATGGATGACGCAATTTCAAGCGACTCCTTCGCTATTTCCGCTGCGGACAGATTCGTATGTTTCATCAACGCACGCGCCGCGGCCTGTGCATAATTGCCCCCGGATCCGATGGCCAGAATGCCATCCTCCGGTTCGATCACATCACCGGTACCCGAGATGAGCAGTGAAGTTTCGGCATCCACGGCAATCAGCAGTGCTTCAAGACGTCGCAGCATCCTGTCGGTCCGCCAGTCCTTGGCAAGCTCAACAGCGGCCCGAAGCAGGCTATTGTTGAATTCCTGAAGCTTCTCCTCCAGTCGTCCATAAAGTGTAAACGCGTCCGCTGTCGCACCCGCAAATCCGGAAATTACCTTCCCGTCTGCAAGGTGTCTCACTTTTTTCGCAGACATTTTCATTACCGTGGAACCCATGGAAACCTGTCCATCACCCGCAACTGCCACTTCGTCTCCCTTTCGCACGGTAATAATCGTTGTACTTCTGATTCTTCCACTATCTTCCTTCATACATCTTCTCCAAATTCCATTTTAGAATTCAATTTTCTTCGGGCCATCGGATGCGCTGCGTCATAGACTCGACTCAAACCGTCCAGACTCACGTGGGTATACTTCTGGGTCGTGGATAGACTGGCGTGCCCGAGAAGCTCCTGAATAATTCGCAGATCCGCACCGCCATCCAGCAAATGAGTTGCAAACGAATGTCGAAGCGCGTGGGGATGCATGGTCTCTCTGGTTCCGGTCAAAATTCCTCTTTTATGTATCATCCGTTGCACACTCCGGACATTCAGTCGATCGCCATCCCGATTAATAAAGAGCGCCCGGGAATCCGCCTGGCGTCCGTTTCGCAGTATCAACATCCGTTTATTCACCCACGCTTTCACTGCTTTCATCGCCATGGATCCAACAGGCACCACCCGTTCTTTATTTCCCTTTCCCATAATTCTCATCCGCGCCGCCGCCATATCAATGGTGTCCACATTCAGAGAAACCAGTTCGCTCACCCGGAGTCCACAACCATAGAGCAGTTCCACAATCGCTTTATCCCTGGCTGAAACAGGGGAATCATCCCAGCCCTGCTCGGCCATGCGCGTTGCTTCATCTACGGATACAAAATGAGGCAGTTTTCGCTTCACTTTCGGGGTTCGAATATTGGATGCGGGATTCTGTTCAATCAAGTCCTTTCGCTTCAGGAAGGTAAAAAAGCTGCGTAATACAGCCAACTTCTTTGCAATGCTGGCGGCTTCATTCCGTTCATACAGGCGCCCAAGGTAAGCACGCACGATGAGGGGGTCAACCTTCGTCGGAGAATCGATGTCGTATTTATCGCTGATAAACGAATGGAACTCCCGCAACACTGAGCCGTACGTCTCCACCGTTGCCGGGCTGAGCCGCTTTTGCTCTGCAAGGAAAACCAGAAATAAATCTGCTGCATTATCCAGAGAAATCGTCATTACAAAACCCTACAGCAATTGCGGAGCAGAATCGAATAATGGGCAAAATACACCCAACGCGGAATACAGAATAGATCAATATAAGTAACTGTAGTGGCGCGAACAGGATAACCGCAGCCCCGGTCCTACGCTCCGGAACTGTCAATACGTGTAAACGTGCAGCCTTCGGTAACGCATTTCAGGTTGCGACCACCCTTCTTCCGATTGGCGGCGACCAGAAATTGCGCATGGCATTCGGGACATTCCTCTTTCACCGGTGTTCCCCAGACCACAAAATTACATTGGGTTTTATTGAATTCGCTGCATCCATAAAACAAACGTCCCCGGCGAGTGCGGCGTTCCACCAGCTCGCCTTTGCAATCCTTCACGGGACAGTCAATCCCTGTGGGCATGGAGCGGGTGGCCTTGCAATCGGGGTATGCACTGCATGCCAGGAAATCACCGAACCGGCCGCGCTTCCTCACCATATCCTTGCCACACAACTCGCACTTCACATCCACCACCGGTGCATCCGCCTCCTGCTTCTCCTCGACTTCCATGGTATTTCGGCACTCCGGATATGCGCTGCACGCCAGAAATCGCCCATTGCGTCCCCATTTTTCCACCATCTGAGCCCCGCATTTTTCACAGACCTTATCGGTTTCCCGGGTAAGTTCCCGAACGTCCTTCATGTTCCGCAGGGCAACCTTCACTTCATCCTGAAACGGCAGATAAAAATCAGAAAGCAACGCCACCCAATCCTGACTGCCATCCTCCACCTTATCCAACAACTCTTCCATGGATGCGGTAAAATCCACGTCCAGAATTCTCGGAAAATGTTGCACCAGTCTATCGGTGACGATCACACCAAGTTCTGAAGGCTTCAATTTTCCCTCATCCTTTTCAACATAACGTCTATCCTGAATGGTGGAGAGAATCGTTGCATATGTGGAAGGTCGACCAATGCCCCGTTCTTCCAGTTCGCGAATCAACGTCCCCTCGGTGAATCGCGGTGGTGGCTGCGTGAACTTCTGCTCCGCCAGCACACCCTCGCCCACCAGCTTCAACACGTCGCCTTCATTCATCATCGGCAATTCAGTGGGAACATCGTCGTCATCGTCCTTCTTCCCGTTGGTCGACGGTATATCCTTTCCTTCCACGGCCTCAAGCCAGCCCGCAAATTTCAGCACCGAACCCGACACCCGAAGCGCATGATCTCCGGCGGAAATATGCACCACGGTCTGGTCGTAGACCGCCGGTTTCATCTGACAGGCAATAAAACGCTCCCAAACCACTTTGTAGAGCTTCTTCTGGTCTCTGGATAAAAACTTGCCAACCACATCCGGATGATATGCCGTGGAAGTGGGACGAATCGCTTCGTGAGCATCCTGTGCGGATTTGCGTGTCTTGAACTGATTCGGTTTGGACGGCACAAACGCCTTCCCGAAAGTTTTCTCAATATATTCCCGCGCTTCGGAAACCGAATCGTCACTGAGGCGGACGGAGTCTGTTCTCATATATGTAATCAGACCCACGGTACCGTCGTCACCGATATCCACCCCTTCATATAATTGCTGGGCAATCATCATTGTCCGTTTTGCGGTGAACCGATACCGCCGGGCCATCTCCTGCTGCAGACGACTCGTAATATATGGCGGTGGCGCTGCCCGACGGCGCTCCTTGCGATCAACTCTGGTAACCACAAAGTCAGCAGACTCCAAATCGCTTTTGATTTGCTGTGCCGTTTCACCATCGTTGATTTCCAGCTTCTTGCCATCTTTGCCGTAATATCGGCCAATGAAGGTCGGCGGTATCGCATGCTCGAGATTGGCTGAAATCTTCCAGTATTCTTTCGGCTCAAACGCCTCAATCTCCGCCTCCCGATCCACCACCAGACGAAGGGCCACGGACTGAACCCTCCCTGCCGAAAGACCGCGTCGAACTTTCTTCCACAGAATGGGAGATATTTCGTACCCCACAAGCCGATCCAGAATTCGTCTGGCCTGCTGCGACTCAAAGCGCCGCAAATTAATCGGGTGTGGGTGCTCCAGCCCTTCAGTAATCCCTTTTTTGGTAATCTCATTGAAAAGAACGCGATGCACGTTATCGGTTGGCGCATCCAACTCTTCATAAATATGCCATGCAATGGCCTCTCCCTCGCGATCAGGGTCAAGTGCGAGATACACATTATCTGATGTGCGGGCAGATTTGACCAACTCGTTGAGTATTTTACGTTTCCCTGGAATTATCCGATATTCCGGCAAGAAGTCCTTATCAATGGCCACTCCCATTTTTGACTTGGGTAGGTCTTTTACATGGCCCAGGGACGCTTTCACCGTATATGATGGTCCAAGATATTTTCTGATGGTTCGAGCCTTGGCAGGGGACTCAACAATCACTAAAGATTTCGACATATCCTAACCTGATTCTCCTCAAATTTACTTTCGTATAAAACGCCTTCCCCCAGAATCCTCAATCAAACCAAACAGTTCCATATTCAACACGGCTGCGCTGACAGCACTCATCGGCAACTTCGTCTGGAGTGCGAGATCATCAATATGGATGGCATCATGGGTCAACACTTCCCATATTCGCGTCTCTTCTGAAGAAAGCCCGGGTGGCATTTTTTCAGTTGATTCCATAACCTGCTTCACTGTTCCAGGCAAGTCAAGTTGCTGACAATATGTATCGCAATCAATTAAATCAATCACATCATCCACATTTGAAATCAATCTGGCACCCCCCTGAATTAACCGGTTACATCCGGTGGATAAATGGTCGGTCGGCGCACCGGGAACCGCGCCGAGTGGCACACCAATTCCCTTGGAAATTCGAGCGGTTATCATCGAACCTGACTGAAGGGGAGCCTGAACCACCACCACGGCGCCGGCCATGGCGGCCACCAGCCTGTTTCGTTTGGGAAACGTCCATCTCGTCGGCGGGGTATGGTCCGGAAATTCGGAAACAACTGCACCGCCATTTTTTGCAATCTCTTCAAATAAAGTACGATTTTTTTCGGGAAAAATAAATTCAAAACCCGAACCAAGCACTGCAACTGTGACCCCACCGGCATCCAGAGCCCCACGATGGGCGGCAGTATCAATGCCGAGTGCGCCCCCGGACACAATCCCGATATGGCGGGTCGCCAGCTGGGACGCCAACTCTGCCGCAAACCGAACCATCCGCTTTTCCGGATGACGCGTCCCCACAATGGCCACCAGTGGCACATCCGCCAGCTGGCCACGCACCCGGAGCACAGATGGCGGGTCACTCAATTTCTCAAACCGGCCGGGGTACTCTGATGAATGTCTGGATACACTTCGAATCTCCATGGGTGTCTCTCCTTTGCAAAACAAACCGGGACATGAATAGGAGCAACCCATGTGCCAACGGGCAAACGCGGTCTTGAAAGTCAAACACCAATTTTGTGATTAAAGTGCGCGGTGGTTCAGAGTTGAGTGATTTCCTCTGCCGTGAGCCCTGTGTAGCGTTCAATTGTTTCAATCGACTCGCCGTTCTCTTTCATCATTCGGGCGATCTGAACACTGCGATGTTCCATCCCCTTTTCCATCCCCTTTTCCATCCCTGCAGCCCGACCTTTTCGCTCTGCTTCTTCGTACCATCCCTGAACTGTTTCTCGAAGCATCGTACTGACCTCCGTTAAATCTTCGAACACGGGAAGTTCACCGGTTTCCTTCTTCGATGGACGCAATACACGATCAAACCACCCGGCGAGTGCCCGCGAAAGGGATTGCTGCTCCGGCAATTTCAACCATTGCAACATCTCATTCACTACGTTTAATATAGCACGTTTCTCGACCGCATTTTCAAGGGCAAACAGTGCCGCCACCAGATTCTGTGTTTCCCGCATCGTTTGCGTTATTTTCCCATCTTCGAAAAACTGGCTCTCGTCGATGAGCATAAAAGACAGTTTAGGCATGTAGTTTTCAAAATCATCAGAAATATGCGCAATAAGGTCGAAAATTTCCGTGGAATCTCGCCATTTCGGTTGACCATTGTACAGCACTACCGGCAACACGGGCGGCAGTTTACCAGTGGGCAACAATTCTCCGCTACGTGCAATATCCTCGTACAACAATCCGAGATAGGTCATGATTCGAACAGGCATGAATTTGTCCGGTCGACTTTGAAACTCCAGCATGATGCATACATACATCCATGATTCGTGCAGCCGCACCTTCCAGACGGTGTCATTAAACCGCCGATCCCAATTATCACTGATATGATCTGATTTAATCCGGGTCAGTGTTGAAAAATCCACATCCTTCACCCAGTCCTGTCGGATGAATCCTCTCAATAAATCCCGTACCATCTGCGGCTCACTGAAAATCCGTTTATAACTGCCATCATTGTCCATAACGACCTCCCTGAAGCGAGAAATTTTCCCCTCCTTCGGCCGCTCTGGCTTTCTGTTGCATTACAATTGATTTTTTTTTGGGCAATCCCCAACGACAATCTGCATTGACGCATCACTCAGGCACATTACTGATGGGGTACTGCTGGCGCATATGGAAACGTTCTCTGGGAATACGGTTGGGGAGAGTACTTCTTCTTTGTTACCTCTGATATATTGGTTTCATTTTTTTTGTTATGATAAAATTATATCTCCATACAGAAGGAGCGCCCAAAAATGAAAATAACATTTGTCTTAATGCTTGGTTTTGTCGTGCCACTGGCCATCAGCTGTCATGTAGGTGACATCGACTCGGATGTGGACACCAATGTCACTTCTGACACGGCCACCGATATTGACACAGAATCAATCACAGGTGTTGATACCGGACCAATGATTGACACTGCGACAAGTGTTGACTCCACGCCGACGGATGACACCGCGACAAGTGTTGACTCCGCGACCGTCGACTCAGATAGCCTTGAACCAGTCTCATGCACATTTGGAATGGACCAGACCTGCAATGATTCCGGGATTGTATCTGCGCTCTGGGGCACCTGCCACGAAGATGGCACGTGTACGTGCATTGATGGCTTCGTTGTCAATGCGGCCACTGGACGCTGCATGCCCGAGCCACAATCGGAAAACTGTATTGAAGTCACCGACTTTCAATGCGGTTTCGAGTCAACCTGTAAAGACGGAACAATCTTCGCCAGTTGGCATGTGCACATTCTGATTGACGATGAAAAGGAAACCATCGAAGAACATGACTGTACCTACAGCTGTCCCAACGGATGTGACCCAGCGCAGACAGATCCGTACATCTGGCCCTCAAACGGCGAAGAACTGACAGACGCATGGTGCCTGTAAATTGGTGTGACGGCCCCGATTGGTCCTACCATATGACCACCCCGAAAAGGTGCTACGGCCAGGCGCACTTCAGTAGAGTGACCCTTGTTCAAAACCCAACTTGCCTCCATTGCCTATGTATTATTTTATGAAGAATGCTATTATTCTGGAAAACAGATTCAAATATGAACAAAAATTGGCAATGACTCGAATAACAAATTCAGAACATCCGCTTTTATGTATTTGATTCAATGAATTAAAACAGGAATAGCACGTTCAGCCCGACCAGGGCGACTTCAATTTCTGAGCGTATTCATTTTATGGTGGAAGCAAACTTCTTCCCCCAGCCCCAGGTCAGTCCAGGCAAGCAAATACAGCTCCTGAAATCACCCTTGTCTGGCAGACTTTTGCAACAATTCTGCTGAGCGGCCGAATGAGGTGCTGCATCAGTTACGTTGTTTCAGCTATCTCGACCAGGGGTTGGGGGCGGCGGGGTCGGCGAGGAGGTTGTAGGTGTGGTAGGTGTCGAGGGCGCCTTTGCTCAGATTCCGGGAGATTTGTTTTCTGGCGGCGGCTACGGCGTCTCCGATGGTGTCGGCGCCATTCGCCAGCTCAACTGTTACCTGGTTGGCAAACAGTTCCACATAGGCGGGATTGGAGAGACTCGAACCGGCGAGGGCGCCATAGGCACCGGCGGTGGGATTGGCCACGAACTGCCATGCCAGGGACTCATCCCATGGACTCGGGAACATGCCGTCGAAGCACGACCAGGACATCAGGAAGAACAGATGGTCGTTTTCAAGAGAATCGGCAAATGCCAGATTGGCCACTTCGGGACTGGACCACCCACTCACGTATGCGTGGCCGTGATAATTCACAAAGTCCACCCCTTCATTCAGTAACATCCGTAATGCGGCGGTGGGTGTGCCCGCATTGTCCAGCACCAGGGTTTCGGCCTGGGACTGGAACACGCCGCTCGATGCCACCTGATCATTCATATCGCTGACAAACGACCGCTCTGACCCATCTTCACGATCGGCCACGTACACACTTGCGCCGGCAGAAGGTGCACCCGTTTCATACCAGGAAACCAGCTTGTCCACCACGCGGTTGGCTTCGCTCTGATCTCTTGCGGCCAGTCGTCCCAGAGCCACGTGGGGAATGCCATCGATGAACCCGGTATCTGACGCGGACTCGTATCCCATCAGAAAAGTGCGATAGAAATAGGTGGGAATATAGTCCGTATCACCGATGCCCATCACATCGTTACTGTCCACCGTGCTGGCGCCCAGCAGAAGGACGTATCGCAGATTTCCGCTGTCAGCGAGCTCCCGGATAAACTCGCGGATGGCACGGGGATGGGGGCGCCCGCCGGTATACCGATTGTAAATGTCATCGGTTTCGGCCACAAAGGTTTCCATGGATGCGCCATGATATTCAGCCAGTCTGGCTGCGGCATCGGCAAACAGGGGGTGGGTGATCACCAGGTATGCGGCGGAGGATGCCTGATTCATCTGCAACGGGGTGGACAACGACCGTTCCGGTACCGGTGACATGGCCTGATTCAAATCCGCAACCAGCAGTTTTCGAACCGTGACGCCATCTTTTGCCCGGGGAACACCAAACTGGATGCGATGGCCATCGGTTACACTGCCGACCAATCGCACCGGGTTGCCCGCATCCGTCACGTCGAGCACCACCGTATCGGTGGCATCCACCGCCACGGAAACACACTGATTCACGGCAGCGTCAAACAACAGCTGACCATCCTCCAGCGCGAGATACCGCTGATATGTAACCGTCATCTTATCGACAGACAGCATATCCATTGGCCGCTGACCGTCCACTGACACCGACAGCTGGTTTTCCAATTGCAGCACACCATCCGGAATGGTCAGCGCTGCGGCTTCTTCCCCCTTGCCATTCCAGCGCCACTCGCCCACGGGCACACCGTTGATGGAGAAATGCGCAATATGATCATCGCCGGAAGTGGATGCCGCGAATCCCACCAGCGATACGCTCATCCGGGCCCCACCGCCAACCAGTCCCGTTAAGCGGAACGGCATCTTTGCAGGGCTTCCCGAAAATGCCATCGACCAGAAAAACGGATCATCAATAGGGGTGGCCACGTAATAGTTCACATTTTTTTCAAATGTTCGGGTAACCGGCAACGAATCCACAATTGACCGACAGCGGGAGCGAACCCGCTGACGTTTCATCTGAACGCTGCGACGATGGCCCGGCTCAGCCACCACCATATCGTAATCCGCATACCTGTCCGCGGTTGGCGCAGCGTAAAACAGCAATCCTTTGCGATCGGTTGTCACCGGAACGGCGTTTCCATTCATTGTCAGTTTCGTCTTCTTCGGCGACAGATGCGCTTCGTGCAGGGCATCCGTTGACAGTCGGTACACGCCCTGCGCATCCGTTGAATACAGATATCCCGCGTCATTGCAGAACCGGTTCTTTGGGCCCGAGCGGGTGGCAAACAGTTTTTTCAGTCTGGAAAACAAATCGAACGGTCGACTGAGCTTTGTGGTCATGGCTGGAATGTACTCATCGAGTAAATGACGCGATGACTTCGCCTGAATGACGCCATTGGATCTTTTTTTGCCGGTGAACTCCACATCCTGAATGGTATATCGATCACCGGGCAGCCCCTGCGGGTCCATGAAAGTGTACTGCCGACCAAACGGCGTATCGCCCAGACCGGGGATCAACGCGTCTGTCAGCCGTATCCAGCGGTGTTCCTGTGGTTCAAACCGATACACGTGAAATCCGGCGTTCGCCCGCTCTGACGCCGTTACCCAGTTCAACCGGACCCCACCATTTTCAATCACCGCATTCTGGGCCAGCATTCGCACCGCCCGGGGAGATCCCGTAGCCGGATCGATGGAATAATCCACAGTGGTCCCTTCGTCATAGGGAACCCTGTCTTCAACGCTGTTTCTCCAGTATGAATCAATAAAAAATGAAAACTGCCGATCCCCATCCGGGTCCACGAGATCATAGTCAATTCTGACTTCCAGATACGGCAGGCTGATGATTCCGTATACCTCGTTTTGCGGATCATTCAGAAAATCTATCTGCGTTTCCGCCACCCCATCGCTGTCGGTATCCACATTCAGAATTACATTGGCATTCTGAAGCCAGACCCGGTTGCGCGCGCTGCTGGACCTGTCCTCAACAAATTCAATCAACATATAAAAATAGCCATCGGAGGAGTAGCTGTCCGTCACACAGATTCGCTCCACATCGGTAAAATCCGACCCCTGGGAATCCGTGTAAGTCAGCATGCACTGGGCGTCGCTGCTGTTCCAATCCACGGTGCTGCCATCCACGTTGATGACGGTTTCGGCGTGGACACCAATTGTGTGGAAAAATATGAGAGCGCAAAACAGTGAAAAAACAGATAAAAACTTGATCATGACTCAGATCCAATCGGTTGCGAACTAAAATTTCAGTTATTACTAAAATTTTACAGTAACATTTATACCGCAGTCATTGAAAAATTACAATACTGCAGTTAGTATATTCTTACCCGGGTTGGATCTATGTGACCCGGGTAATGGAGTAACCCATCGCAGAGACGCTGCCTCCTTAATGATATGTTATAATATGAATCAATATTGGATACATGGTGGGTCACAATGAAAAATGACCCTGAATTTTTGGCTGGAAACACCCTTTTACTGCATCTTATCCCTGAGACAACGGGAGAGTAAGATGACCGTCCGGATAAAGACAGGCAAACCCGTCCGGCAGAAAGGCGACATACTGTGCGAATACTCATTTTCTTGCTTGTAATCATCACAACAGCACTTTTCGGTGCAATCGGTTGCGAAAAGGACACCGCATCCAGCCAGACCAAATCAACCGATAACGATGACCCGGAAAACTCCGGCGCCGACGGCGACAGTGATGCGGACAGTGATTCGGACAGCGATTCGGACAGCGACGGGGACGCGGACAATCCGGTGAAGGAAGTCTGCGGTGACGGTCAACTCACCGAGCACGAAGCATGCGACGACGGGAACACGGTATCCGACGACGGATGTGCGGCGGATTGTCTGGAAACAGAGGAGGGGTGGTCCTGCAATCCCCCGGGATTCCTGTGTCATCCCGTGGCCCGCTGTGGTGACGGTCAGCTCTCTGTCCCGGAACTCTGCGATGATGGCAACCACGACCGTGGTGATGGCTGCAACGACCTGTGTATGGTGGAAATCGGCTATAAATGTACCACCGACTCCCCCAGTGTATGCACGGAGACGGTGTGTGGCGACGGCATCAGGGAAGGCGCCGAGGGATGTGATGATGGCAACGCCATGCCGTTTGATGGTTGCAGTACCCTCTGCCAGCTGGAACCGGTCTGCAAGGACGGTGGCGACTGCACTTCCAGCTGTGGCGACGGCATGGTGATTGACGAAGAATGCGACGACGGCAACAATGTGGACGGCGATGGCTGCTCGGCAGACTGCACCCGGGAAGAGGGCTATGCCTGCAAAATCCCCGGCATGGATGGTGAATCCATTACCGTGCCCATCATTTACAAAGATTTCACCATGGATCATCCGGATTTTGAGCCCGGGTTGACCAATTGCGAAGGGGTGAGTGAAGGGATGGTGCAGGATACCCTGGGGCCCGGGGGAAAACCGGTGGCATCCAGTGGCAATACCGATCGCTGCGGTCAGTTGAATGATTTGGCGGCATGGTATGACAACGCCGATGGCAATGATTTGGCCGTGGTCACCGATGAGCTGATTCTTTTCAACGACGGCAATGGTGCATATGTAAACCGGGCCGACGACGAAGGCAACCGGTGGGGCTGGTTTGAGTATGAATGGTGCGACAACGATTCATGTGACGCGGCGGCATGTCAGGCATGCCCCGGGCTCTGCGTGGATGATTTCTGCTGGGATCCGGAGCAGAAGACGGCCTGCTGCGCAGATGTGACATACACCGATGGCGAACCCCATTTTTTCCCCCTGGATGGCAAGGGAATTACCGACGTGTCTGAGTACAGTACCGCCAGCACGGCGCCTCCCTATGACGAATACTGGAATCCGGAAGAAGAAGCCTCGATTATTGCCCGAATCCCGATACCGGAGGATTACAGTTTTTTACACAATTTCCATTTTACCAGCGAAGTGCGATTCTGGTTCAAGTACAACGAGGACAATATCCAGACGTTCCATTTTCTGGGGGATGACGATGTGTGGGTCTTTATCAACAACAAACTGGTGGTGGATCTCGGCGGCATCCACGTCCCCCTTGAAGATGAAGTCATCATTAATGACCTGGGACTCGAAGATGGCAAGGTATATGAAATCGCAGTGTTTCAGGCGGAACGTCAGACCAACGGCTCCAGCTATCGGTTGACCCTGAGCGGGTTTGTCATGTCCCGCTCCGAATGTCGGCCGGATTGCGGCGATGGCATTATTGGCATTGGCGAAGAATGCGACGACGGAATCAACGACGGTGGGTATGGAGAATGCGGAAAGGACTGCAAACTGGGGGCATACTGCGGTGATGGGATACTGCAGGAAGAATACGAGCATTGCGACGATGGCAACACCCTTAATGGCGATGACTGCCCGTCTTCGTGCAGACAGATTTTTGTGGAATAATTATCGCCAATTGATATGAATCTCTCCATCTCTCCATGGGATGCTTCGTCATTGTCAGAACAGAATCGCGCGTCAGGAACTGATTGGTTCAATCGTCCAGTTGTGCTATCTGTATCCCCGGTGAAAGTAAATTCGATATCCCATGCAGACATCGGTCGTTAAATTGGGTCCATCACCAGCGCAAACCAGGCGGGGAGTTCGGAAATGAATTTTCGTCAGCAAAAGAGATCTGGCATATCGCCGCGCCAGAAAAAAAGAGACCGATTGTGCCTCCCCCTGAATTTATCCGGACAGGGAATTGAGTACGGACCTCTCCATCAGCCGATTGTCACCCGGGAGATGAGCCAGGTGCGATATGTGGACTATGCGGACAGAGCGCATCTGGTACGGAAATATAGAAACCACACCAACGTCATCGAGGCAGATATTGTTGATATTGATATCGTGACCGAAGGCGAACGCATCATCCGGTTTATCGAACCCGATTCCATTGACTACATTGTTGCGTCCCACGTGGCGGAGCATGTTCCCGACCTGATCTCCTGGCTCGACGACAATCTGGCGATTCTGAAGCCCGGAGGCCGGATCAGTCTGGCTTTTCCAGACAAGCGATTCTGCTTTGATATGAAGAGAAACAGTTCTTCGGTATCGGGTCTGGTTGCCGCCTGGCTGGAAAAAAGGACCAGACCTGACTTTGCCACCATCTGCGAGGCGCATTTCAATGCGGTGCATGCATCCGCCAAAGACGCATGGGCAAAAAAAACCACGCCTCAGAATGCCACATACAAAATAGAGCGGTCGCGAATCATCCCATTGCTGAAACATATTCAACATCAGGATATTTATCACGATGTACATTGCTGGGTGTTCACCGCGCAGGAATTTGACCATATTCTCCGGGATGAAACGGGCATTCGGCCGTACATTTCAACCCCGTATTCCATCGTTTCCTTTGAACCGACCAGAAGGCGTTCAGACGAATTTTTCATCTGCCTTGAAAAGGGGTGACCATCACCGATTTATTCCTGAAATGCCCCCGCGAGATCTTGCCAATGCGCCGATCATAATGGTTTGAGGCAACATTTCCGGAGAAAATACGTCTTCAAGCGTCTTTGGAAAGCCCGCCCCGAAGAATGTTGGCGTCGACACCATCGATTGGACGTTTTCCCGGGCATTCAGGGATTTCAGCATGGCTGCTTCGATACGTCGCTCCGCATTGTGGGCCTGCTTTCTGGCCTGGTGCGCCGCCAGCAACAGGCGAATGGGCCGGGTGTTGAATACAGGTTGCCCGGCCGCCAGCGATTCTGCGACTGCGGTCAGTTGTTTCTGATGCGCCGCACTGAAATCCGTTCCCCAGATTTCTTCCGGAGAATAGCTGTCCAGCACACTGAGTGGGGTATCCATCAGTGAAAATACCACCTGAAACAAATCGCCGAAAACATCTGAAGCCACAATGGGAACCTGCGTTTTTCCCTGAATCTCCAGCGTCAGATGCGGATGCCGTTTCATCAGCTCTGCCACCCGGGCGGCAAACGCATCAAGCTCCGCAATCCCCATCTTCTGCAACACGGCATGAACAGTAATCAATCTGGCCAGAAGCGGCATCCAGGAAACCCGACTTCGGGAGTCCATATTAAAAAGGGTGAATGCGGCGGTCTGGTCGTCCCGTTCGCACTGGGCCAGAAACGGCCACGCGTATGCCTCACCCAACTGCAACGTTGCCGCTGCGTCCGCGTAGATCCAATCCATCCAGGAAGCGATGAGGCCAGCCGCCATCAATCTGCCGGAAGACAGAAAATACGACATGCTGCCTGTGGCCTGAGGCAGCCCCATGTCACTGGCAATCTTTGTGGCAAAATGCCCCCGTTGTGAAACGGCCAGATGCATGTGAAACGCCAGACTGCTCCACCGTTCGGATTGTGCAATATCGTCCTGGCTGACGATCACACCGTGCAATCCCCCTTTTAAAATTCGAGGATTGTGAACTGCCCCCGGAAACAGGTACTGATACAATGACTGCCCTCCCCGGTGCCGTTTCTGACTGGTAGCGATCAGCTCGGCAAGAATTCGGTCTGCCCCATTGTACTGTTGCCCCAGAGATGTGCCTCGCTCCTTCAATACCGCATCGAAAACATCCAGTCGCTCATCAATCACGCGAACGGCTTTATCGTAGTTGTCCACAGCACTCCGATTCAATGACTTGCTGTCTTTCGCATTTGTCATTTGGGCAATCAACTGGCGAATCTGGACGTCGTATCGCAGTATGTTTTCGTTCAATTCAGTGAAACCGCTGAAATGACAGGTATTGGCCAGGGCCCGGCTGCGTTCTTCATGTACCTCCAGAGAAGCGAGCACCGCGTCCGCCATTCTCGCAAGGGACGGAGCAGCTGATCTGGAAGCAGGTCGGGGTATGCGTTCATCCATCCTGGACTGCCAGGGTCGGCTCGATGGTGCCGGCTCGGCAACAGGTGCAGGCCTGGACACTCTGGGTCTGGGCCTGTCCTTTTTTTTTACTGGAGGGGACAGCTTTGGCGCGCGCTTCGTTCCGCCCAGCAGCGCACGAAGAATAAATCTGCCGAAAAAGAAGATTATCAGAAAGCCAACCTGCAATATGGTTTCGATATTATCCACGTTGTCCGTCTTTTTTTTCCGCTTCCTCCCGAAGCGTCGCTGGACCGGGCGTGGCGCGCCACGGTCTTGCAAGGGGCCCATCCTCTCCCCGTTTGGCCAGTGCCTCAGCACCGACGAGGCTGAGAATGAACCCCCGGGGATCATTGATGATTTCCATCAGACTGGGCGAATTGTGCTGTTCAGACGCCTTTATTCCTTTCATTACCTGTCGTCCTCTCTATCCTGTTTTCCCGACATCTTCGAAATGGCTTTTCGCATATCGGTGTCGGACGTAATATTGCGGATATTGAGGTAGTCCATGACGCCGATGTTGCCCGAGCGCAATGCTTCGGCCATGGCCATGGGAACCTGGGCTTCGGCTTCCACCAGTTTGGCCCGCATCTCCGCGACTCTGGCCACCATTTCCTGCTCGTTGGCCACGGCCATGGCGCGACGTCCCTCGGCTTTGGCCTGGGCCACCTGCTTGTCGGCTTCGGCCCGTTCCGCGTTCAACTTGGCACCGATGTTGGCGCCGACGTCCACATCCGCAATATCGATGGAGAGAATGTTGAACGCCGTTCCCGCATCCAATCCCTTGGACAGTACATTCTTGGAGATGGCATCTGGATTTTCCAGTACCGCCTTATGGTCTTCAGCGGAGCCAATGGTGGATACAATCCCCTCCCCCACGCGGGCAATAATGGTCTCTTCACCGGCACCACCCACCAGTCGATCGATATTGGCGCGCACGGTAATCCGGGTAATGGCGGACATCTGAATGCCATCCTTGGCCATCGCAGTTACTTTGGGCGTGGTGATGACCTTGGGATTCACCGACATCTGAACCGCTTCCAGCACATCGCGACCCGCAAGGTCAATGGCCTGGGCACGATCAAAAGACAGTTCAATATTCGCTTTATCCGCACTGATCAGCGCAGTGACAACGGCATTGACATTTCCACCGGCAAGATAATGACTTTCGAGCTGATCCAGTTGCAGATTGAGTCCGGCTTTTACCGCAGCGATTCTGGGTTCAACAATGTGTTTGGGAGTGACCCGCCGGATACGCATGGCCACAAGGGTGAACAGCCCCACATGAGCGCCGGACGCCCAGGCGGCAATCCACAAACGCACCGGAATCAGCCATGCAAAGAGTATGAAGAAAACGATAATGGCAATGGCAAACAGAATAAACAGTGGCGTGCCAACCTCCAGGCCGCTGTCGGCGAACGGCTGAGACTGTGCCAGTACAGATGAAATTGCGTTTAACATTTATTTTTCCTTTCCATTAAAATGGTTGAATCGAGGCGTTCCTTCGCCCGATCAGTCTTTCTTTTCCCGTACCACCACCCGGGGACCCTCCACCAGAATCACCTCAATCGACGTACCGGCGTCGATGTAACGGCCGTCAGATATCACGTCGACGCGTTGCGTTCCGATTCGGGCGATTCCCGCAGGACGAAGCGCGGTAATCGCTGTTCCGGAATGTCCTTTCAAACCGGCCAGTTCTTCGGCGACCGTGCCCTTTCCCCGGGGTTTCACGGTGCTGAGCACAAACCGCTTCTGTACCTGCCTGTTTTTCATGCCGTACAACAATCCGGCGAAAGCGATGACCGCTGAAAAAAAGAACACTCCCATCCCCCACAGCAATCCATAGTTCATTCCGGCCATCACTGCCGCGCCGATCATCATCAGCCCACCGACAATATCTCCTGCGCCAATCCCCGGGAAAATAAACATGTCGAAGAACAGCAGAAGTTCACCCACAAACACCAGAATCACGATGACGACCGCCGGGCTGATGGGCATATCCGAAAAAAAATGGAGAACGAGCGGAGTGGTCATCCGGGTCAGCCTTTTTCCTTCAGCTTCACGATGACATGATTTCCCTCAATCCGGACCACTTCCACTTCGGCACCGGAAGGGACGAAATCCCCTTCGCTCGACACATCCACGCGATGCCCGTCAAACATCGCAATCCCGGCCGGGCGCAGATAGCTGTCGGTTTTTCCAATGGCGCCTACCTTCAGCGCCTTTTCAATCATCTCGCCCTCCACGCCGCCTCTGGCAGTGGCGGTATTCGCGGATTCGAGCACCAGTCTGTTTTTCACCAATCTGGTCCTGGGCAGGGTGAACATGGCCACAATCATGAGAACAACCGTCGCGACCACTGAAATCATTACCCGAACCAGGGAGGACCAGAGAATGCCCGTTTCAAACGAAACCTTGAGTGGCATGGCGGTGAGCGACAGAACCAGCGCCGCCACAATGGCGACAATCCCGAGGATTCCGGCGATACCGAAGCCTGGCAACACAAAAATCTCCACCACCAGCAGCACCACCCCGATAAAAAACAGAATCGCCTCTTCAAATCCCGCCATATGCACGACCATGTGCCCGGCAAAAAAGATGATCAGACAGGTGACCCCCACAATACCGGGCAACCCGAACCCCGGGTGATACAGTTCGATAAGAATGCCCAGCATGCCAATAGTCATCAGAATGCCACTCAACATCGGATCGGTGAAAATGCGGGCCAGCTCCTCGGCCCAGTTCATGGACAGTTTGCGGTTTTTCGCTTTGGGCTGGGCGATTTTTTCCTTCACTTCCTCAATGGAATTGGCCCGGGCATTGGCGATATGGTGCCGCAACGCACCGGCGGTATCGAGGGTGAGCAGCTTTCCTTTGGGAGTAATCCCCTGAATCTCCACATCCGCATCCACCATGGCTGCCGCAATTCTGCCATTGCGACCCTTGGCCCGAGCCGTTGAAGCCATCTCGGCACGGAAATAAGAAACGAACTTTTCGCCGACCGGATTGGCCTTGCCCCCATCCAGGGTAATGGGCGTGGCGGCCCCGATGGACCCGCCATCCGCAATGAGAATGAAATCACAGGCAAACGAGATGAATGCGCCCGCCGAGATGGCGCGGGGATGAATGAATGCCACCGACCGAATGGTTCTGGGCAGTCCCATGATCGCATCGCGAATTCGTGTGGCGGCATCAATCCGACCACCGGGGGTATTAATATCGAAAATTACCGCAGTGACATCGGGATTGTCTTTGAGGGACCGCTCCACGAACGCCGAAAGCCCCATATCGATGGTTTCGTGAATCTCCAGAACCAGAACCGTGCTGCCTGCACCTCCCGCGGGATTCATGGCCGGCATGGGAACTATCAGATCTGAAGGGGCCACATCTTCGCCACCGGAGTCCGTATCCCCTTCCCCCGGTTCAGGTGAATCGGTAAATGGCGCCTCATTCTTTTCGTCCTCTGCGATTTTTTCGATGGCTTTTGCCAAATCCCGGGCAATTTTCTCCGCCGGATTTTCAGAATCCGCGTCCGCCTCCGATTCAACTTCGGCCACAGTCGGATGCCCACCCCGGGCGCCCATCAGAAACCCGCCCAGCAAAAATGCCAGGATATGGACAATTAAAAATTTACGCCGCCACGCGGCCGGTCCTTTTTGATATTTCATGAGAAAATAAACATATGTAGCTTTTGTGAAGAGTGCAATGCTTTTACGGTATTTCGGGTCGCAAATTGCTCATAACGCCGCCAGCCCCGCCACCATCAATGGCGACTGGCCGTCACGCGCTCTATGGCCGCGGCATACCGCTTCAGCGAAATGGGTTTGGTCAGTATCAAATCAATGCCGCTCTGCATCGCCTCCAGTCTCAGCGTGGCAGATCTCGTCCCCACACAGATGATGATGGGAATATCCGCCTTCAACTCACGAAGACTTCTGGTGAGCGCCATCCCGGTGAAACCGGGCGTCGTCTGGTTGTACAACACCACATCGAACCCGTTTTCCGCTTCCGAAAAAATCCGAAGAGCTTCGTCTGCACTGGAAGATACCGTTACGGAATACCCGAGACTTTCAAGACTGGTCTGTTCAATCCGCAAATTCTGCCCCGAATCATCCACAAGCAGGATACGGACTGCGGAAGGGGTCCAATCTTTCCCTGGCTGAGCGGGCTCGTTGTCCGCGTCTGCGGCTTCGGCTGGGGGAAAATAAATGGTAAATGTCGTGCCTTCAGTCAACGCGCTTTCCACCTGAATGGTGGCGCTGTGATTTTTCACAATTCCTTTTACGACCGACAACCCGAGTCCCGTGCCCTGAGTCGCTCTTTTGGTAGTGAAATACGGCTCGAAAATCCGGCCGATGACCTCTTCGGGAATACCGGTGCCCGTATCCTTCACCTGCAATGCCACATACGTCCCCGGACAGAGTTCAGAAGCGGATTCGGCCATCTGCGATGATACAGCAACGTTTTGCAGCGACAGGTGCAGGTCCCCTCCTTCCGGCATGGCATGGGATGCGTTGATGCACAGGTTCATCACGACCTGGTGAATCTGGGAGGCATCCATGAGAATCTCCATACAATCCGGTTCCAACTGGTCGCGGATGTGAATATGATGGGGGAGCGATTGCTGCAGTAATGCCAATGCATCCGATACAGTCTGAAACGGATTCTGAGGTTTCATCTCCTGTTCGGTGGTTCTGCTGGCCGTGAGGATATTCCGGATCAGAGTCGACCCACGTTCCGCCGCATCCAGAATAACATTCACGAGCTTGAGGTTTTTTTCACGGATTCGCTCTGAAGACCCGGTATCCGCTGCACTGCCATTGTCAGTACTGACTGTATGCCTCAGCAGTTCCGCACATCCGATAATGCCATGCAGGATATTGTTGAAGTCATGGGTCAATCCGCTGGTCAGCACGCCGATGGCTTCCATTTTCTGAGAAAGCCGCAACTGGCTTTCCAATTGACGACGCTGCAGCTCCACTTCCTCCCGCTGGACAATCTCATTTTCCAGCGCCTTTTTTGCCAGCTCAAGTTCCTTTACCTTTTTCTCCAGCTTTCGAAACACAATGGATGCATACTCGTCTTCCACGATGTCCCTGGGCAGTACCGATTCCGTCGGCCGATTACCGGACAGAAGAAAACCATCGACGATTCGGATAATTTCATCCGGTTCCACGGGCTTTCTCAAAAATCGATCGGCACCAATGCTGAGCGCGTACTTTTCGTCGGATGCCTCGGTGTAGGTGGCGGAATAAAAGACGAACGGGATCTGCGTCAGTTCGGGATCATTTTTCCACTCCTTGCACAGCTGAAAGCCATCCATCACCGGCATGAGAATATCGGTAATAATAAGACTGAGCGTTGTTTTATGCGCCAGAAAGAGCGCTTCCGCACCATCCTTTGCTTCAACTACCGAATATCCATGTCCCCGGAGCAGGGCCGACAGCAGGTAGACATTTTCCGGTGCATCATCCACGACGAGGATGGGCGCAACGGCCCTGTTCTGTGCTGTATTCATTTGCGCATTGTCATTCGAAATCATGATTGAACTGCCTCTATGGTAAATATTGTTCCAACTGATGAACAAAGTTTTCAGGTGATATGGGTTTTTCAATATATCCTGTACACCCAGCCGCCATCACTGTCTCCCGATCGCCCGCCATGGCATGTGATGTCACTGCCACAATGGGGATATCGCTGACCGTGGCATCCGACTGCAATGCACGGGCAACCGCATAGCCATCCATCACCGGCAATTGAATATCAAGAAGTATCAAGTCCGGACAGTCCGCCCTGGCCAGCGCAATTCCTGTTTTCCCATCAAACGCCTGGACAATGGCGTAGCCTGCCTTCTCCAACAGAAACGTTGCCAGATACATATTGTCTGCGTTGTCCTCGATAATCAGGATTTTCCGTTTCATTCGCACTGCTCCTCATGTGACCTGTTCGATTGGCCTGGCCGCCAATGGTATGGTGAAAGAAAATGTACTTCCTTTTTCCCATTCGCTTTTCACATCAATTTCTCCACCCCAGAGTGCCACAAGACGCTTGCAGATACTCAATCCCAGTCCAGTGCCCTCATGAGACCGATTGATACCGATATCTATCTGCTGAAATGGGCGAAACAACTTGTCGAGATCCGTCTTTCGGATACCGGTACCCGTATCTGTCACCTCAATCCCAATATGCGTCTCATATCTGTTTGCGGCCAGTGTGATCCGCCCGGTTTCTGTGAACTTCACTGCGTTGTTCAACAGATTGAGCAGCACCTGGTTCACCCGGCGCTGATCCCCGACCACCTCCCCCAATTTTTCACTTCCGGATACTTCGAGCGTCAGCCCCTTCTGCGCCGCCAACGGACGAATCGTTGACGTCACCTGTTCCAGGGATTCATCCATTGAAAACGGTTCGGCAAACAGTTTGAGTTGCCCTGCCTCTATTTTTGAAATGTCGAGAACATCATTGATCAGACTGAGCAGATGATTGCCGGCACTGCGAATGATGCTCAACTGTTTGTGTTGCTCGTCATTCAGTGGGCCCGCGAGTTTCTGCAGCAGAATGCCGGTGAATCCGATGATGGAATTGAGCGGCGTGCGCAGTTCGTGAGACATGGTTGCCAGAAACGCAGACTTGATATGGTCCGCCGCCTGTGCCTGCACCATGGCTTCTTTCAGCTCCCCCTCGGTCTGTTTTCGCCGACGCACTTCCCTGGCCAACTGTCGGTTCCATGCAATGAATAGCCCCACCAGGAATACGGTGGCGAAGAGAATTTGCCATACGAGGGAATAGTCCCGTTTATGCTCATAGGTAATATTGAACCACTTGCGGTATATCTGTGCCTTCTCTTCTTCTTCGATGGCATTGAGTGCCTTTTGTATACTCGACAGCAGGAGTGGTTTGTTTTTTCCGACACCCACGCACAAATCGATGGCAAATGGCGTTTCACCCGATACTTTCAGGTTGGCCAGCCCTTCTCGCGCAATCACCCAGCTGATTGCAGCAAGGCTCCCGACAAAGGCATCAGTGCGCCCTTCCACCACGTCCAGTAATCCATCCCGGACATCATTTGCCGACACAATCTGGATTTGAGGATAGTTATTTCGAATCAATTCCGCGGCAGCGTATGCGGATACGACACCTACCTTTCTGTTGTTCAGCTGAACCATGTCTGCAATGAATGTCACATCTTCCCGGGTCATGATTACCATCGGAAACGACAAATACGGTGCGGTAAAATCCAGATACGCTGCCCGTTTTTCTGTTTCAGTCAACGCAGACAGAATGTCGATTCGACCGGCTCTGGCTTCCTGCAGCATCTCGCTCCACGGACGAGAGGGAACAAATTCGAATGTGATATTCAGCAACTTTTCAAGATGACGAATATAATCAACGGAGAGCCCCTCCATCTCCCCTTTTTCATTCACATATTCAATTGGCGCCCAGTTCGCGTCATACCCAACCTGAATCACCGGATTCCGCGCCAGCCATTGTCGTTCTTCCCGGGTCAGCAGCACCGCTTCGGTATTTTCAGATTCATCCCCACTCCAGCGCCGATAAATCAGCCGTTTCTGTTCAGGAGGTATCGCAGCCAGCAACCGATCGAGAATCGAAACGAGCTCCGGCCAGTCCTTGCGCACGCCGATGGTCAGGGCAACCGGCGGTTTCTGCAGTCTTCCCTGGATTTCCAGATTGGTCAGCAGTTGCGACTCCATGAGATACAACGCCACTGCCCGGTTGCCGGCATATGCATCCGCCACCCCCCTCGACACTGCATCCAGAGCGTCACTGGTGGAATCAAACAACAGAATTTTCACCTCCGGAAAATGCTCGGCGAAGTAGGTAACATTGTAAAACCCTCTTTCAAGAGCCAGCTTTGAATGGGCCAGACTGTGCTCGTTGTCCAAATAGGGTTGGTGATTTTTTCGGGTGACCAGTACATGAGGAATCAGAATGTACGGTCGGGTAAAATTCATCACCGCCTTCCGCTCCTCTTTTGGTGTCACATCGAAAATGATGTCCAGCTGTCCAGTTCCGACTTTCTGCAGGTTTGATTCGAACTCCCCGGCTTCCACAGAGAAGCCATGTACGAGCTGCTGATTGATGGCGAGCAAAAAATCCATACCAATCCCCGCCGGTTTTTCGTTGGATACGAAATCCATGGGGGGCCAGTCTTTCATGATACCCGCCCGGATGGTGGGATGGGTCGCGAGAAACGCCGTTTCCTCCGCTGAAAGTTGCACAGATCTTTCGCCTGAAACGCCCCGGGAACTTTCACTGTCCCGTGGCGTGATGGAAAAAATGAGTGGCGCATCCCCGTGAATCTGCTGTGGCACAACAGTGAACACGGTTATCCAGAAACACACCATCAACATTGTTTGCTGTCCGGGCACCCAGTTCATTGTACGCACACCCGATAATAATGTTATTTGCACGGTAATCATACCACAAAACCGATGCTGTACAGGTCAGGGAGAACACATTTCATCATCCATGAAATCTCGCATAAAAATTGACCCATGGATTGGGAGTGAAGTGTAATATAATTGAGTTTGCTTATTGATTACATACACCCGGGATTCCGGATGGAGACATGATGGCCATAATCAGTTCGTTATCTGACAAATTATCCGGACAAACAATCGGCGCTGCATTCCATTGGGTGGTGCTCGCCGGTTTCATCGTTCTGAGCGGTTGCGTGGAGCGAGTCAGAAATCCCCACACAGACAGCGATACCGAAACGAATCCGACCGATACCGCCAGTGAGACGACAACGGATACCGCAAGCGATACCCCATCGGATTCAGACACCCAAATCGTGCTCTCCCGCGGGGCGCTGGCCATCAATGAAGTGATGAGCAACAACGAAGGCGTGGTGCTGGACAATCAACTGGAAACCGAAGACTGGATTGAACTGATTGCTGTTGGCAGCGGTCCGGTGAACATCTCCGGCTATTCCATTGCCGACAGCGACGGCATACAGATGCCCCTGCCGCCCCACGTGCTGAATCCCGGAGAAACCGTATTGCTCTATGCGGATAAGGAGTCATTTCAGGGGGTGTACCATCTGGGGCTGAAACTGGATAGCGACGGAGAGCGGATTGTGCTCTATGACAGCAAGGATGCTCCCATTGACTTTCTGGATATTCCGCCCCTGGAAGCCAATACCAGTTTTGCGCGGTACCCGGATGGAAGGGGTGCATACGCAGAATGCCGCTATGCCACCCCGGGGAGTCCCAATGGCGAAAGCTGTGTATCGGAGACGCCGCCGGGACTGGAAACCATCACCTTTGCACCGTATCAATGGCCCCCGGATATTTTTGCGCCGGACGGCCCGGTGGTCATCAACGAGCTGGCCCTCCATCCCGCGGGGTTCATCGAACTGGAGAACATTCTCGACACTGAGATTGATTTAACATCCTTCACCCTGGAAATTGCGCCCCACGCCCCGGGGCAGCCCTGGCCCGAATCGGGCGATGGAATTGCCATTTTACCGGATGCACTGGTGTTGCCCCCCGGGGAGCGATTGAGCCTGCCGGTCACCGACGCCGAAATCGCATCCCTGCTGGCGGACCCGCGGTTTGAAGGCGTGGCAACCCTTTTCAGCGATGCCGTTGCCGTGGACCGCGTGGACTTCATGAGCTGGCCCGCAGGCAGCGCCCTTGCCCGGATACCGGACGGTACGGGGCGATTCACTTACTGTGACAATACCACCATGAATGGGATGAATGAATGTATTCAGACCCCATCCAGAGAAGTGACCGATCGGCTGCGGCATCTTCGCACCCCCACGGATTTTGACAGACTGGCGGAAGGCGGGGCCAGACTGGGCATCGGATCGGTAAAGTTCGTGGTGGACCTGGACGGGGGCAACGCGGTGCACCTGCTCAGTTCCTGGGACTGGGACCTGCACTACACGTTTGTGCGCGAAGTGATCAACGGCGAACCGTCACTGGACAGATGTATTCCCGAGCAGAAAGCGGCCTTCAACTCCGGTTGGGGCCTGTTTTCCCAGGAAAATTATTACACCGTGGAAGGACGAAGATACCTGCTTGGCACCCTCTCCCACCACAGCAGCGCAGACTTGCGCTGTGTGGAGTACACCTTTGGTGACACCATCAGTGCGGAACAGATGATACTCGGCTACTTTGAGGCCGCCGAACATACCGACACCCCCACCGGTTGGGTGCTCAGACCACAGGATACGCCCCAGGTGGAAAAAGCCCGGACCATCGAAGGACAGCTCCCCATTGTGGGACCCACAGCGCCGTTTGCCAATGTGATGTATCAGACGCTGACAGAAGGGGTGGGGTATGGAACCCTGCAATACATTGACGCCCAATCCCTCTCCGGCGCAGTCCTGGGACCGGATGTCATCGTGGTGACCAACGACGTGCCCAACGATATTCCCTATGTGGGCGGCCTCATCACCGAAGCATTTCAGACGCCCCTCTCCCATGTGAATGTGCTCAGCAAAAGTCGCAATACCCCAAACATCGCATTGCCGAATGCGCATCTCGATGCGCGCATCGCCCCACTCATCAATCAGCTGGTTAAACTGGAAGTTTTTGCCACCCATTTTGATATTTCGCTGGCAGACCCGGCAGAAGCCCAGGCCCACTGGGATAGCCTGATTCCCGACGGCCCCCTGCAGACGCCGCTGCTTGATACCGCTGTTCGCGGCATCGTACCATTGGGAACGGACGTGGGGTTTGAACACCGGGGAAGCATCGGCGCAAAAGCCGCCCAGCTTTCGGAGATGACGCGCATTACATCGGCGTATTCCCGATGCGAAGGAACCCTTCCATTGCCCACGCCCCAGTATGCCTTTGCCATTCCGGTGGTGCATTATCTGGAACACTTTCAGCGTAGTGGCGCACAGGGGCTGTACACACAACTTTCGGCCAATCCCGAGTTTACCGACAATCCCACATTCCGCGCCGCCAGTCTTGCCCACATACGGGAGCTGATCATGGAAACCCCGGTGGAAGCGACCCTGCTGACAGAAGTGACCGCCGCGGTGAGGATTCGGTTTGATGAAGCGCGCGTACGGTTCCGAAGCAGCAGCAACATCGAAGACCTGTCAGACTTCAATGGCGCCGGGTTGTATACGTCGGTGAGTGCCCGGATTGGCGATTCAGAACGGCCCATCGAAGATGCCATGCGGACCGTCTGGGCCAGCCTGTGGAATGAGCGGGCATTCGATGAACGACGCCAGGGGCATATTGACCAGAACAATGTGGCCATGGCGATTCTGGTGCATCAGGCATATCTGTCGGAAGAAGCCAACGGCGTAGCTGTGAGCCGGGATATTACCAATGTGGACCGGGGCGATCGATATTATGTGAATGTACAGGCCGGAGAGGCATCGGTGGCCAATCCGGCACCAGCGGTAGCGACAGAACAATTTATCTACCAATGGCCCTCCCGATTGCCCACGCTCCGAATGGTTGCCCGGAGCAGTCTCATTGATACGCCGGTACTGCGAAACGAACCGGTCATCGACGATGCCCTCATTCGGACGTATGGCGAAATCGAAGGAGAAACCCGGACATTGATGTGTGCCCTGCGTGCGGTTCACACCCATTTCAAACAGTTGCTCGATCCGGCAAATGAAAATCAACTGTTTACCATGGAAATCGAATTCAAACTCGAACATAACACACGCAAACTCGCCATTAAACAGACTCGTCCCTATTCCTTTGGCAACCTCCATGTTCCCGAAGATTGCCGCCAGCTGTAAGAACGATAAAAAAAAGAAAGTTTTTTGAGCCGCTTCTTAAAAAATTTCGACTTCATCAATGGCAATATCCTGAAATCATGAAGCATCGTGGACTCGATGTGTGCCCGGACACACAAGGGTATCGCTGCATCCACCATGGAGGTTTTACATGAAGTACTTCATTTTTATCACCATTCCATTTTGCGCGTTTGTCGGCCTGTTGGTACTCGCATCAGGCTATGCACAACCTCCGGAAGAATACAGCACCGAACCGAACCCCGAATACGCCATTACATCCCCGCTCACCGAGTTTGAGGGAAAAAACCACAAAAATGCGGAAGGACTGAATCGCGATGCCAACCCGTCCGGATATCACGACATATTCGAAGACAGAAATTCTGAGGTGGACTGCATCGAACCGTATCCGCAGGAATCCGGGTTTTGCCGCACCATCACCCTCCCCTGATTTTATAAAATTTTTGATACAGATACCGCAGAGCTGCCAAAAGCCATTCAGAAAGGCGACACCGATGACGTGGTGTACGACACCGAAGTGAAGTGACAGGTTCAGAAATGAATGCCGAACGAAGCGTATCCGGGGCCAACGGCATAGCTGAATCCCACCTTCCGCCCAACATCTCCCGGCGGCAGCACCAGCGGCGATAGTCGCCGGAGACGTTTATTGTATTTGGCAACCTTGATGATACCCGGAATCAACAGACCACATCCATGTATTGCGGCGCGTCAAGCGGCATCCCGGTGGCCGGGGGCGAGGGGGAAAACTGCGCCAGGGAGGCCGGAGGGGTGACTTGCCCCGGTTGTGGCATTCCATCTGCAGACAATACAGAAAAGGAACACAGCAATATGATGACTGAAAATATCGGTGAAATCCATTTCAGCGGGTGCCGGCTCACAATCGAATACCTCATTGTTCGGTTTCGCATCATTTCCTCCGGGGTAAAAGAGTAAGCAATAAGTTCATGACCTCCATCATACCGTCTGCCTCCTTCAGGTCGCAATCTCCTTCAATGATTGAAACCGCTGTCGCTCGCACAATGGCACACCCTCGCGCGTTTCAATTCATCATTTTTCGTAACGTCAGCGTACACATGTATGGCACCTTCTGGTGGATGGCGAAATGTATGCCATATCATTTGTGGAAGGTCCTGGCGGACAACAGTTCATCTGGAATCGTGGATTTGTGGCTCAGCGCGTGAACACCACAATGAGCGTCAGCGACAGCTTCATGGTGAAGCCCCCCCCCGGCGTTCACGCCGCGCCACCCGCTTTCGCAGCTGTCACAGAGACTGACCGACGCACTGACTTTGCCATCGCTTCATTGAGCGGCTCAAACCCAAATCAGTTACCGCCCAGGCTCATGGCATACACCCATGCTCCCAAAAAAATCGCGGCGTAAATCAACGGCATCCAGTTTGCGAGTCGCGTTCTTTTTTTCTGAAAGTCCGGCAAAGCATGCTCATCAAATTTCAAAGAGTGACGTTCGCGGTACATTGCAGTCCTCCTTCAAAAAAATGTTTCAATAATGACAGTGTACCTCCATTACGCACGGGTCTCACCTTTTTTGCCTTTTTTTTGAATGAGCATATTCAAAATGCTTTTTTTATTAAGCGACTCCGAATGTTTTCATGGGCTACCGATCTGTTTGTCGTTCTCATTTTTTTCCGGTGTGATATAGCCAGGTCATGAAGTCAATCCACTTGAGTCAGTTCGCATCATCGCCTATGAAAATTGAGAGTCTCACCAAGAGGTTCGGAGACCTTACAGCGGTGCAATCGGTTTCTTTATCGCTCAAATCAAGTGAGCTGCTGTGTCTTCTTGGACCCAATGGGGCTGGAAAGACCACGCTCATTCGAATGCTTACCGGAATCCTTCAACCGGACGCCGGCACCGTAACGCTTCATGACAACCCGAACCCCACCAGATATCACGTCAGCCGTGCGGTGGGGTATTGTCCGCAGCGCATCATCGTCTGGCGGGATTTGACATGTCTGGAGCAACTGACCATGGCCGGGCAGATGTATCGGTCGTCCCGCCAGGATGCCCGGTCCCGGGCCATTGAATTGCTCGAACTCTTCAAACTGTCTGCAAAGCAGCACGCTCTTGCCAAAGAACTGTCGGGCGGCATGCAGCGCCGGTTGAGTATTGCACTGGCCATGGTGCACCGACCATCCATTCTCATTCTGGACGAGCCGGAAGCGGGTCTGGATCCCCAGAGCCGTGTACTGGTCAGACATACATTGCATCAGCTTTGTCACAACCACGACACCACGGTGATTGTCTCCACCCATGACATGGCCGAAGCAGAAATTATTTCTTCCAGAGTGGCCATCATCAATCATGGAAAACTTCTTGGCATTGGCACCGCGGAAGAATTCATTGCAAAGGCAGGCAGCTCCCATCTGATTGAATTGCGTCTCGAAGACACCTCTGCCACGCAACAGTCCCGGCTGGCAGAGGCGCTGTCTCAATTGGGTGTCACCGCCAGAGTCGTGGAAAACAACGTGATTCTGGACAGCGACGCCCAGGGCGTTCTGGTTCGACCCGTCCGAACGGTGGCCGCCCATGAACATGTATCCATCGCGGAGGTCAGACACCGCAGACGCACACTGGAAGACGTCTTTTTGTCATTGACCGCCAACGAAAGGGGAGCTGCCTGATGCACCGATTTCTCGTGATTGCCCAAATGGCGGCAAAGCAAAAATTGCGTGACCGGATTGCGTTGTGGTTGTCACTGCTCACTGCACCATTGTTTGTGGTTTTTTACTGGGCACTGTTTCACGACACATCACGGACATACCACGTATATATCTACGATGCCCATCATGCCACCGGGGAAAATACCGATCATATTGCGCGTCTTGAATCCACGCTCAAACAGCTGGCCGAAACCCAGGGCGGATATGCGTTTACCTTCAAACAAATCCAGAGCGAATCCGAAGGAATCGACGGGCTGAAAAAGCGCAGTGGTGATATTCTGATCACCTATCATTCCGCGTTGATTCCCAAAACCCCGGCGTCCAGCGCGGCGATGGCACCGACCGTGGGATTCACCGGCGATGTTTCAAGTCCGTCTTTCCAGTTCTGCGTCGCACTGGTAAAAAGCACCATCGCGGCCTACGTTTCCACCGCAACCGCATCTCATCCGCCGGTCCTGTTCCGCACCGACGCGCTGGGGGTATCCGGCAAAAAAACCGCCTTCGAATCGTACGTGCCCGGTCTGCTGGTCTTCGCGGTGATTATGCTTATTTTTTCAAGCGCCATGTCCGTGGTTCGAGAAATCGAATCCGGCACATTTGCCAGGTTACAGATGACCCCGGTGACCACATTCGAACTGGTGGGAGGCGCCAGCCTTGTTCAGCTGATCACCGGCATCGTATCGGTGCTGTGCACCATTGTCACTGCAGCACTTCTCGGGTTTCAGGCAGAAGGATCCATTCTGCTGTCTGTGATTATCGCCGCCATCGCGTGTGCCGCCAGCGTTGGCATCGGCATGGTGGTGGCCGCACTTTCCAAAACCCAGGGTCGGGCGTTTCTGATTTCCAGCGTGGTCATGTTTCTGCTGGTCCTTTTTTCGGGAATCATCTTTCCAAGGCCCGGCATCACCCTGTTCACCATCTGGGAGCACAGTGTGGATCTGTTTGACATCCTGCCCACCACTCACCTTGGAAACGCACTGAACCGGGTGCTGACACTGGGGGCAACCGCTTCGGATGTGCTGTTTGAAATCATTGTGCTGATTGCCATTGCCGGATTCAATTATCTGATTGGAAGTCTTCTGTTCATTCGCTCCGGAAAACCCGCCACCACCACGTGGGAGGGGATGCTATGAACCAACTGAAAGCCTGGCTCAAGGCATCGCGCCTGGCGTCCCAGTCCAATATTTTTGTGCCGCTGTTTACCGGACAGATGTTTTATCTGATATCGGGCGGTGAAATCAATTGGACCATCTTTGCCTTTGTCCATCTATACGGGTTGTTCATGCAGCTGTATATCGTGTATGCCAACGACTACGCCGATGTGGAAACCGATCGCATGAATCAGACATTCACCGCTTTTTCCGGGGGATCCCGGGTGCTGGTTGATGGAGATCTCTCCCCACGGGCACTGGGCATCGCCGCCATGGTGATGGTCCTGCTCAGTATTCTGGTGGGGGTCCTGCTGGCGGTGGTGTTCGGTCGCACCTTTGCGCCGTTCATCATCATGGCCGGAATTGCCCTGCTCTGGATGTACAGTTTCAAGCCCGTTCACCTGTCCTATCGCGGCGGGGGCGAAATATTGCAGGTACTGGGAGTGGGTGTGGTTCTGCCATGGGTTGGATTCTACGCACAGAGTGGCGACATTGCCGGATTCCCCCTGGAGACGCTGGTGGTCATTCTGCCAACCCAATTGGCATGCGCCATGGCCACCTCGATTCCAGATTTTCATTCCGACAAACAATCAAACAAACGGACATCCACCGTGCTTCTGGGGCAAAAAAATGTGCGCGTGGCGATTATCACGCTGAACCTGTTGGCCATCGCCGCGTTCTTTGTTATCGACTGGGCCAGTTTCACCGGACTGAAGCATGTACTGCCCCTGGGGATCCTGGCCATCATCGCCCTCTCTCTTTTTTCCCTGGTGCCCAGAATTCACCAGAAGCGCGCCATTGTTCTGTTTGTCCTGTTTTCTTTTATGCTGACCGTGGGCATCATGGGACAGCTGGTACATGTGGCCACAACGATGCACCCATGATTGGCTGCTGCAAATACATGGACGCAACAACAGACACAATGCCCTGCCGCTGCGTCCGTGACCAGGTTGAAAAGTAATTTCATGGCCTATTCGTTTCTCATTCTCTGTGTACTGCTGCTCATACCGGGTTTCCTCATATTCACAATACGCCGGGATTTACGAAAACCGATGGGGATTGTCGCTGTCTCTTCCATTCCGTTTGCCTTCACCGAATTTCTCTTTTACCCCGAATACTGGGAGCCTCGCTTTCTGTTTAACCTGGCGGACAGAATCGGATTTGGCATTGAGGATTTTCTGTTTGTTGCCGGCCTCGGGGCATTTACATCCACCGTGTACCCGTTTATCTTCTCCAGGAAGTTAACCCCAATGACGGACACCGCTGCCCAAAACCCATTGCGCGCCGCGGTTCCCATTGTCGTCGCCCTTGGATTGGCTTCTGTGCTGTATCTGGCCAACGTGCCGATGATATGGGGATGCGTTCCCATCATGTTGCTGATTGCCGTCGGGATTGCAGTCCTTCGACCGGATCTGCGCCGGGCGTCCCTGTGGGGGGGTATCCTCAGTGCCGGATTTTATTTTTTCATCTGCCTGATTCTTGGCGGCATCATTCCCGATGTGTTTGCCCTGAACTGGCACGCAGAAAAATTCAGCAACCTGTATCTGCTGGGCGTCCCCTTGGAAGAAATCGCCTATGCCTTCGCTGCGGGGACCGTGGCAGCCGTATTTTATCCTTTTGCATTCCGTTACCGGTTTCAGCCGTTTCGGTCAGAAGGGAGTTGAATTCAAATGGCCCTTTTTTTTCACATCAACACGCAGGCAGAAACCGTGGACATCCGCGGCAGCGGTTCCACCGATGCACAGGCGCTGTCAGAACTGATGAATCGACTCGTTACCCACCAGGACTATCGCAGTCATTTTTCGGTGCTGGTAGATTTTGCCAATGTGTCATATGTGCCATCCCTGAAAGAAATCCGTCGTTTCAGCGGAATATATCAGACTGCCAGCCACGCCTTCCGCGGCAAAGTGGCTTTTATCGTAAGCAATACCGCACAGATGAGTGCGGGGCGTTTTGCATCGGCATTGGCCAGAGCCATTCGATTTCAGATGAATGTGTTTGGCGACAGGCAACATGCACTCGCATGGATACATAACAATCCGGAGGTTCAGATGGACAGTTTACAGAAAAAAATTATCGACGTGATTACCCCGTTTCAACTGGCGTCACTGGCCACCGTTCAGCCCGACGGCACCCCATGGGTCCGGTATGTCACCAGCCGGGGAGATGCCGATTTGATGATTCGATTCGCCACCCCACTGCAATCGCGCAAGGTGGACCAGCTCAAGCGCAATCCCCACGTGCACCTGACCTGTGGCGCCACGGGGCTGGCCACGGCAAGGGAGTGGGTGCAAATCATCGGCGTGGCATCGGTAAAAACCGACCTTGCCATCCGCAAAGCCTTCTGGGATGATTTTCTGTCCGCGTATTTCGATGGCCCGGAAGACGACGCCTATGCCGTGGTGGAAATCAAGCCATCGCGAATCGAATACTACACCATGGAGAGCCTTTCGCCGCAGATTCTGGAACGCTGAGCACGTCCATCCGCCCTTGTACAAATCCAATGACTGGTTGAATAGAAAAGAAGAATTTAAAACAAAACACGAACCAAAAACAATTCAATCGCAAAATCTGGAATTTTAAAATCGCCAAACAATATATTTTTCTATTTAATTTCAGGTATTTACAAAAACAGCAGAGATTCTGCCCAAAAAGGGCAACCGGTTGCCCTTTTCAGATGACTGATTCAAAAAACAGAAATTAACAGCCATCGAGGAAGTCATCCGTCCCCATTCCTCCCCCACATGAAACCCCATTCCAGAGCGTTTGTCAAACCCACTTTTGGGCTGCACTGGTAATGGGTGGTAATGAAGCACCCCTTTCAAGGTGGTGCCAAAATACAGATGAAAAACAAATGTAGCTGCGAGCTATATGCCCGCAAATCTAATAAGGGGACAGTATTCTTTATTGACAGGAATCTAATAAGGGGACAGTATTCTTTATTGACAGAACAACGAGGTGGTGTTATCTGATTGGGGTAATGCGGATACCGCGATGATGCGGGGAGGAGAGAATCAATGGCACGACATGCTCGGATTAAGGCGATGGAAAGTGGCGCGGTGTTTTATCATCTGTATTGCCGGGCGGCGGGGCGGGAGGGGGAGTATCCGTTGCAGACAAAGGAAGCGCGGCATAAGATGATTTCGCTGCTGAAGTTTTATCAGACAGTGTATCAGATGCGGGTGGCGGGTTTCTGCATGATGGGCAATCACTATCACCTGGTGACGGAGTTTGCGGAATACCGGGAGATGAGCCGGGATGAGCTGTATAGGTTAGCCCTCAAGCTGTATAGAAAAGAAAAGCAGAAGCTGGATGCGTGGACCGCCGATAAGTGGGAACAGTTTAATCACCGCGTTTTTGATGTGTCGGAGTTCATGCGCAATTTTCAGGCGGCATTTGCCAGATGGCACAACGGAATCCACGATCGCAAAGGCCGTTTCTGGGGCGATCGGTTCAAGAGCACCCTGCTTGAAGATCGTAAGGCGATGATTGACTGTCTGCTCTATGTGGAGCTGAATCCCGTGCGGGCAGGCATGGTGGAGCGTCCCGAAGCGTATGAAGGATCATCGCTGTATTTCCGTGAGGTGACAGACGATCGCTGGATGATTCCGCTTAAAGAGCTGATGCCGGCGAAGACACGACACGATGCTTTCATCGACTACCGCGCGGCGGTATATTATCGCGGCAATGTTCAAAGCAAAGCGGGGCAGCGGGAAATTTCGAATTACATTATCGCCCTCGAAGAATCCCGGGGATTCGAAGCCCCCGGCGCTTATCGCAGGCGCTTCCGCCATTTTGTGGACGGACTGGTGCTCGGCAGCCAAGATTTTGTGGACTCCTACCTGCAGGACCTGCGAACCCGGGGCGTGTATCTCCGGCGCAGAAACGTGCTCCAGACCGGACACAGCGACATGACCATGCTCCGGGAGCAGCGGGGTACTGCCTGACCGATTGTTGTTGTTGGAGAGTGACAGTGACAGACAGGAGGTATAATCAGAAACGCACAGATACAGGGTATAGTATTCATTCTTGACAGGCGACTACTGCTTCTCTGCCGAACCATATGATTTCAGAAATCGTTCCAATTCGAATCTGGCAGTCTTTACCCTGATGTTGCCAAAAGCCGATGACTGAAACCGCTGACGCTCGCGCAATGGCACTTCACAAGTTGAACAGCACAATCCCGGATGGCTTTTCCCCATGAAACATTCGAACGATCTTTTATTATCCATTGAGTTTGGGCGTAATTTTGACGAAATATACCAAGCACTGATCGCATCGAAGACCGCCGATGAAGTCGGCATTGCCACCCCCGCTGACTGGCGTCCCGGTGACGATGTAATTGTGTCTCTCGCCGGTTCATGCGGGGTTATCACCGTCTGGCGGCGTAAAAGAAAGATTCAGTAAATGTTTTTCGGTGCCTTTAATTTACATTGGTGACACATGAAACACACATGGAACACGCATGGAACACACATGGAACATTTTGTTTCATGTGTGTTGACAACGTTACACTTCAACATTCGAAACTGGCGGATATTCATGTGGTTTATTCTTTGCATCACAACAACCTGAAGGCGAAACACGGTAAAGCGCTGGCTGGACATCGAGAAAGTTTACAGCCTGCCCGTCTAACAATCTTGAAAAGAAAGATGAAAAACAAATGAGCGAGAAAACCATGGAAATTGTTGTCATCGGGGGTTCTGCCGCCGGTCCCAAAGCAGCGGCCAGAGCGCGTCGACTGGATATGGCGGCAAATATCACGCTGATTCAGAAATCTGCAGAACTGTCGATGGCATCATGTGGATATCCCTACTATGTGGGCGGAACGTTTGATAACAGAAATATGCTTCTATCCACACCGACCGGAGTAACGCGCGACCCCGGATTTTTTAAAAAGGCGAAGAATCTGACGGCACTGACGCGCACCGAAGTGACTGAAATTGACAGGAAAAATAAACAGGTCCATTGCCTGGACCTGGAGTCCGGAGATGAGCGATGGATTGCATATGACAAGCTGATTGTCTGCACCGGCGCTATAGCAAAGAGACCTCCCATCGCCGGAATTGAGATGGATGGTGTGACCAATCTGATGTCCATTCAGGATGCGGACTACCTGCGCGCAATCCGTGATACAAAGAAAATTCGTCGTGCCGTGGTTGTGGGAGGAGGTCTGATTGGCATCGAAACCTGCGAGGCGCTGCAACTGGCAGGGATTGAGGTAACCATCATTGAAATGCTGCCACAGATTCTGACTTTTTTATCTTCGGATTTATCGCGGCTGGTAGCCAACCATCTGCAAAGTCAAAACGTGCATGTCATCCGGAAAAATGGCGTCGCTGCATTCCTGGGCAGTGATGGCAAGCTGACAGGGGTCAAGCTGCATAACGGTACAGAATTGCCCTGCGAACTGGCAGTGGTGGCGATTGGCGTTTCTCCCAATACAGATCTGGCCAGACGTGCTGGTCTGGAAATTGGCGCCTCCGATGGCATCGTGGTGAATGAATTTATGCAAACCAGTGATCCGCAAATTTATGCGGCGGGAGACTGTGTGGAATCGCAACACCTGATCACTGGACAAAAAGTACACGCGCCTTTTGGAGATCTGGCGAATCTCCAGGGTCGAGTTGCCGGCGAAAATTGCGTTAAGGGAAACAGGGCACGGTTTAAAGGCACCATTCAGACCGGTATCTGCCAGGTGTTCGACTTTGCTGCCGGCGCTACGGGGATTGATGAACAGGAGGCATCTGAGATGGGTGTGGAAGCCGAAACGGTGATTAACGCGAGTACCGATAAACCTGGATTCATGGGCGGCAAACTGTTGGTCAGCAAATTGATAGCCGACAGGAAGAGTCGAAGAATACTCGGGTATCAGAGTATCGGTCCCGGTGATGTCAGCAAGCAAATTGCCAGTGCGGCCATGGCCATTACCGGCGGACTCACCGTGGATGATATCGCAGTGGCGGATATGCCCTATGCACCGCCGTTTTCTCTGGCAATCGATCATTTCATCGCTTCGGCTCATATCATGCAAAACAAGCTGGATGGCACGATGGATGGGGTATCGGCAGCTTATGTGAAAGACAGAATGTGCCGTCAGGATGCACCATATCTCCTTGATACGCGTGGCCCGGATGAATATGAGCAGATGCGTCTGGGGATTGGTGAGGTACTGATTCCCCTTGGCGCGCTGCGGCAACGACTCAATGAGTTGCCATCTGATAAAAACCGGGAAATGATATGCTTCTGTAAAATTTCTTTGCGCGGATATGAGGCCTCGCTCGTTCTGAAACACGCCGGTTATACCAACGTGAAGGTGATGGAAGGGGGGATTATGGCATGGAGTTATCCCCGCGAACGTTAATGTCTCAACACCATAGCAGAAAACCGATGCCTAAGCAGAAAGTGGCTGACCATGAAACCAGACCTTGACTGCATTCCCTGTTTTACCCGACATGCGCTGAAAGCGGCCCGAACAGTCGGTCTGGAGGAAGCAAACACAACGTCCTGAAATCCGGGGATTCCAATTCACAAAGCGGCTGAACTGTCATTGTTTCAGCCCAGGCAAGCATCGTCATGCTGTCAAAAATATTCCGTGAAACAACCGGTTATCGGTTTTTCGATCACCGTCCTCAGCGTCTGGCCCGCCCGTCAGTATCCGGAATCCCGATATTCAGTTTTTGCAGTTTGCGGTACAAAGTACTTGCATTCACACCCAGTTCTCTGGCGGCCCGCGCTCGGTTACCTTTGTGTTTTTTCAGAGCCGCCTGAATAACGGTACGCTCCAATTCCTTCAAATTCATGTTTCCATCAGTATGTTGTAACCCATCACCGGTCTGGTGCAACAAGTCGGGAGGAAAATGATGGGGTTCAATTATCCCACCGCGGCACAGAACAAATGCGTGTTCTATCATGTTCTGTAATTCCCGTACATTCCCCGGAAAATCATGCTGCATCAACAAAGAGAGCGCGTCTTTGGAAATACCGGGAACATCGCTGTCATGCAGCAGATTGTAACTGCTCACAAAATGATCGACCAGCAGCGGAATATCTTCACGTCGATCCGTTAAAGGCGGTACATCAATCTGAATCACGTGAATGCGATAATACAAATCTTCGCGAAACGTTCCATCGCGAACAAGGGCGCGAAGATCTTTGTTGGTTGCGGTGATAATACGTGCATCCGTCTTCTCCGAATAAACCGCACCGAGTGGTTCATATCGCTTTTCCTGAAGCACCCGAAGCAGCCGCACCTGCATGGCCGGTGAAATGTCGCCGATTTCATCCAGAAAAAGAGTCCCCCCCTCCGCCATGGAAAACCGTCCGGGTTTGTCTTTTTCTGCGCCGGTGAATGCACCCTTTCTGTATCCGAACAGCTCTGATTCCAGCAGGGTATCCGGCAAAGCGCCGCAGTTAACTGCCACAAACGGCTTTTTACCTCTTGACGACAACGTATGAATGGCACGAGCCACCAGCTCCTTTCCCGTACCGCTGGCGCCACGAATCAGCACAGTGGCGCCACTGTCTGAAATTTGAGGCAAAATATCGAACAACCGTTGAATCGCAGCACTCTTGCCAATAATATCGGCAAAGGTATGCTGTTTTGACAGTCTCTTGCGCAGTTCCTCCACCTGACGACAGTCCTGAAACGTTTCAACCCCCCCGATCACTTTGCCATCCACACCGTGCAGCACCGCCGCAGAAACCCGAATGGGAATGCGCTCTCCCCATGCATTCACTATAAACACCGCTGTGTTGACGGCAGATTCCCCTGTGCGCAATACGTTCTTCATTACACAGGCATCCTGACAGATATTGGCCCGAAACACCTCGCTGCACCGCTGCCCAATGGCATCCCTGCGGGAAATTCCGGTAATCTCCTCTGCCGCGCGATTAAAAGAGGTTATGCGCCAGTCAAGGTCAACGGTGAACACGCCTTCATTTATGGAATCCAGAATTGGATCCTGGTGTCTGGAAAGATGAAACACTCTGCGGGCCTCCGACGTTGGTGAACAAAAATCACTATTGCTCACAGTGAGGCTCTCCTCCTGTTTTAAAATGTAACGGAAAATCGTGCAATTTGCAAAATACACCATTGCAATCTGCGCCAACTGATATTGGCTCTGTAGAAAAGATGGTCGGCTGAATCACAAAGTTGTTTCAATATTGTCCAACCTGTCAGCTCCCAGAAACATCGGAAATCACTATATTCTTCTCAAACGAAAATCCCAGCATATAATGCGACCATGTTGAACTTAATAAAAACACAATCATTAATTATTGCACTGCTGACGGTTTGTCCATGCTGTTTTGTGGATCCCACCTGTTACTCAAACGCGGATTGCGCCGGCGACAGGATGTGCAATGTGGCCACTGGCAAATGCCAGTCACCGGAATGTGAATCCAACGACGATTGTGTGGGAGACTACATTTGCAGTAGCGTGAATCTCTGTATCGCTGCCCCTCCCAACTACTGCGATGATGCCAGTGATTGCGGTGCCGGCTTCGAGTGCGTGGATGAACAATGTCGTGCGCTGACCACGCTGTATTGCCCCAAAAACATGGTGTCGATAAACAACTCCTACTGCATTGACAGGTACGAAGCCTCCAAACCGGATGCCACCAGCACGTTCCCGGGCAATGATAGCTCAAAAGCGATGTCTCAGCCAGGAGTCAGACCATGGCAAGTAACAAGCAACGCAGCAGCGCAGGGCGCATGTGAAGCAGTGGGCAAATCTCTGTGCGACGAAACGCAGTGGCAAATCGCATGTCAGGGGCCGAACGAAACCCTGTACGCCTATGGCGATGAATACGAATCTGCCACCTGCAACGGCATCGATACGTTCTGCAGATGCGATGACTGCGTTGAAGGCGAAATCTGTTCCTATCCCTATTGCTACGGTGACTGCGGGGCGTCGATAAAACCGATGCCCACCGGCAGTTTTCCTGATTGCACCAACAAATACGGCGTCTACGACATGAATGGCAATCTATGGGAACATGTCCTCAACGGCAGTGACATGACTGTTCGCGGCGGCGCGTACAACTGCAAAGACTCCAAAACACTTCATGAGTGTACGTATATCCCAGGCAACTGGAGACCTTCAGCGCGCGGTTTCCGTTGCTGCAGCGAGGGTTCCCTGTATCCCCCGGATACAGATTCCGATACGGACACGGAGACACAATCATGAGACCCGGTGCCGCAACAGCAACTTTAATAACATTGTGTATTGCCGGGCTGCTTTCCGCAACTGCGTCGGCCACGGAACTTTGCGTGGAATGCGAATGGCAAATACTTCAGGACGCCATTGCCAATGACGATTTGACCACTGCTGTTGCGCATTTTAAGGAGCTCCGGGAACAACACCCCGACAGACAGGCGCCTATCCTGCTGCTGGCCAGTGCGTATCACGCCGATGACAACAGCTACTGGGCCATGAATGTTCTCTATGAATGGTACAATGCGCACCCCGGCGACTGCGAAGTGTTATCATTTATTATCTGGGAGCAAATCCAGGCAGCAAACGTGGACGGTGCCAGAGAGCTGATGGCCCGAAGCGATTGTCCCAATGACAACAATACCAAATCCCGTTGGCATCTGATTGATGCGTATCTGAACACAATAGACGAAAAGCAACCCGATGTCAGTCGAAGCCTCGACCGTGCATGGCCCGAAGATGTTGTTCTTTGGGAAACACTCTGGGAACAGGACGCCCCCGGCAGAAGATCGCCCCTGGATATCTATTCATCTCTGGAAGCCGGATACACCTCTAACGCCCAGGCTGGATCCCCATTGGAATCATCGGAAGAAAAAACCCAAAGCATCGCAGGACGGCTGGAAATTCAGACGCGATTTACGATGCCAACCGGCACTTCGATCCTTCCTGTGCTTGGCGTGACTGGCAGATTCAACGGACTCACGGCATCTGAGGTTCACAAGTTTTCGTACATCGACCTCGCATATTCGCCAGGGTTGCTCATTGGCAGAAATACCACGCTGCAGGTTTCTTACAAAGGCAATCTGATGTTAATGGCATGGCCAGGTAAAGAGGTTTTTCACGAAACTCACCGCCTCGAGATGGAACTGACTTCGCCATCCGGTCTCTTGCTGTTTGCCGGGGCCGGCCGGCGTATTTACAATGAAAGCGGCCGCACGCGCTGGGAGGTGGATGGCGGCTTCGGTCAATCTCTGATGTTGAATTCTTTTACGACGTTGCTGTTCGGCCTCAACGGCCGTTACTACGACGCAATCGGAGACCCTTATGATCAGGCGGGCGCCGGTCTGCTTGCCGCCGCGCATTTCAAACTGCCACACGAAATGGCTATGCGTTCTGGCGTCAGCGAAAGCATGGATTTCTTTTTTCACTCAGGTGGTGAGCGCGGAGGTGACGCCTATGGATTAAAGGACGAAAAACGCCGGGATATCACAATGCGCCATTTTGATGAAATCTGGCTCTGGCCGTTTGGCAACATCAAACTGGGGCTTCGTTACGAATTCAATGTCCGTGATTCCAGGGCAGATAAAGCACACAATGCCAATAATTACGACTATAATGAGCATCGAATCATGTTGAAAATCACCTGGTCCCAACAGATTAATCCGTTTGCCCCCAGGGCAACAGATGCTGAAAATCACGTGCCTCTGGACTACGGCCTTAGCAAAGCCCAGGCGGGTCAGGACATTAACAGCCGGGAAATTGCCGACATGCTTCGAGCGGATGAAGCGGCGCGGGCAGCGTCATCCTGCGTGGAATAAGGAACAACATTATGCGCCAGTCACTTGGGACACTGATCATTATTAAATTGCCATCTTGCCTCCGCTGCATCCCGCCCGACGGCGTTGCTCGTCGGTCGCATACCCCGGTATGCTCCACTTCTCGCGCCTTGCCAGTCTGGCGCAGCAAATGCCATGTTGGCAATTTAA
>JBNKCR010000104.1:0-4248 GCA_050287845.1 Polyangia bacterium | reverse complement strand
TAAATTGCCATCTTGCCTCCGCTGCATCCCGCCCGACGGCGTTGCTCGTCGGTCGCATACCCCGGTATGCTCCACTTCTCGCGCCTTGCCAGTCTGGCGCAGCAAATGCCATGTTGGCAATTTAATTTCGACCACTGTCCTTCCCTTTCTTTCCATTATTTTAATCGCTATCTTTTTCTCGGGGTGCAAACGCTCCTGGAATTCCAATGACAACATTCATGTGGATGACACCGGCCCATCCGACGATACCACTTTCTCTGACACCACCGAGGGGACTGAGAGCGGTGGCGGCGGCTGTGTGGAAGAAGATCCGTCTGCCGACACCGAAACTGAGACATCGGCGGACACTAATGCAGATTCCGCGACAGTGAGTGACAACGCCAGCGAAGACAGCGATACCCCCTCCAATACAACAGACACTGCCGACACGGATTCTGCTGACACCGATTCAGTCATTGAGGCCGACACAGCGACAGCGGATACAGACACTCCCGAGCGGGACAGCAACTATGTTCCGCCGGACACTGATCTCTGCCCGGCGGACATGTTGGTGGTTGCACCGATAACAGATTCCAGTGGCACCGCCCGATTTTGCATAGACAGGTATGAAGCCTCCCGTGCAGACGCAACCGCAAACAGCCAGGGCAGCGACGATTCCATTGCAATGTCCACTGCCAATGTTTTGCCCTGGTATGTCCGCCCCATGAACGATGCCGCCCTGAAGGAATTCAAAAACGCCTGTGAAGCAGCCGGCAAATACCTGTGTACAGCCGAGGAGTGGGAATACAGCTGCAGTGGCCCGAAAAACAATGCCTATGTATTTGAAGCAGATCCCACTGACACTGATTTCGATTTCGCTGATTATGTGGAAATCTGCAACAACGTTGCTACGTACTGTGACGATTACTGTGTGGAGAACGGAGTTTCCGAAGAAGACTGCAATACGTACATCGGCGATTGCGGATACAGCTGTGGCGATGGCAGCGCTGGCAGTATCTGCTTTCACGCGGCGCCTACCGGTCAATTCCGGCAGTGCACCAACGAAATCGGCACCTACGATATCTGCGGAAATGTATGGGAAATCGTAACCTCCGGGGCCACGACAGCCGGATACGAAATCCGCGGTGGCGCGTTCAATTGCGCCAGTCCGAATGATCGACTGAAATGTACCTATACTGCCGGATGGACCGATCTCTACGCCGGATTTCGCTGTTGCAAAGACATTTTTCCCCAGTAATTATTTCTCAATGGATTCTGTTTCATAGCCCGCGGCAATCCAGGGTTCGATGCCGTCTTTCATTATGTAGAGATGGGGGTAATCCGCGTTATCAAGTGTGGTGTAGGCATTCTCACTGCGGATGCCTTTGCGGCAGTAAATAACGATGGTCTGATTCTTATTCACTTCATCCAGTCGGCTTGCCAGCGAGTCCCAGGGAATTTCAATTGACCCCGGAATGTGCCCCAGATTGTAAAAGGTCGCATCTACCACGTTCAGATACATCATCCGGGGACAATGGGTTTCCCAAACCGTGTGCACTTCGTCAACACTCAGGTATTTCTGTTCCGGGAGGTCGCATTCCACATTACTGGAATCTGCAAAATCAGCAGTGTCGGCATCGGTGTTCTGTTCGTTGCCTGTTTCATCAGTTACATTATCGCCGGTTTCGGCGCCTTCCCCCAGATCCGACAGGGAGTCGGTGCTTTTCGACAAATGATCGCTATTTTCCGACGTGGATTCAAAAGTTTCCGACGCTGTATCAAACGCATTCTGCAGCGTATCGGTATCTGCTTCTGACGCGCCTTTCGCGCAACCGGTATAAGCGTATGCCAAAACCACCAATAAAAAATATCGTTTCATAGCCAACTCTTTCTCCTGTTATCTCGACACAATTGCGGATTCAACCTTTCGGACACTGACCCAAATTAATTTTCCATCTGGCTGCTGCCGCATCCCCTCTTGCTGCGTTGGCCGTCGGCCAAATATCTCAATATTCTCTGCTCCTCGCGCCTTGCCAGCTGGGCGCAGCAATTGCCAACCTGGTAAATTATTTTCGATCTGTATCCTTTGATCAGATAAAAAGTCATTGGTCTCATCAGTTGGTCATTTCGGCGTATTTTCGGCTTCCTCCTGCATAATGTCCACCAATTCATCGATATCAGGGAAGCCCACATATTTTTTTCCGTTAATAAATAATTGAGGGGTGGCATTTACGCCGTTGGCGAGACCTTCCTTTTTGCTGTCCACCAGCGCCTTGCGGGTATTGGAATCCGCCATCAGCTGCTCGAATCTGGTTTTATTCATGCCCTGTATTTCCGCCCACAGTGCCAGTTTATCCACGCAAAACATGTCAAAATTTTCGTACATATGCAGCAGATATTCCCAGAATTTTCCCAGGTCTGCGGCGGCCACCATGGCCAGCCCGCCTTCTTTTGAGTATTGGTGGCTTTTAAGCGGAAACGGTTTAAAGAAGAGTTGAACCTTGCCTTTCAAGCGACCGTTCGTCACTTCTCTGTAAAGGGCTGGAACGATTTTACTGCAGAAGGGACATCGAGCACATGCATAGACCACGAGTTTTACCGGTGCATTCGCATCTCCGGCCGGGACTATTCCTGAAAGATTTATCTGGGCTTTTTTCTGATGTGGATTCATGCTCTCCGCGCGTTTTTGAAGCCGATTTTTGATTTTCTGTTCGGTTTCACCTTTGGCGACAAGTTTGCAAACACGCGTGGCCAATCGTTCTGCGAGAGCACAGGGATGCTTTGTCTGAATGCACTTATCCAGCGTTTGATCGCAGCACTGATATGGGTGCGTGGTACCGAGGATCTTTTCAGCCAGCGCTTTTTTTTCACCCGACAGTTTTTCGCAGGCAGGCACGTTGGCCATCGTTGAACCGGTCGTCAGAACAAAGACGGATAATAAAACTGAAATTAAAAGTGATCGATGCATGTTATTTTCTCCTGCTGTGGATGAACGATTCCAGACCAACAGGACGCCGGTCAAAAATTAAAATATACAGACCCAGCGCCAGCCAGGCTGAATCGCGAAGAATAGTCGCTGATGAGATGGCGTCCTCCTCGCCCATGGATGACGATGCAAAGCAGCCACATGACATATCCAGTCCATTGGATAATGCAATCATCAGCGCTATCATGAACATCACCATCATTCCGGAAATGAGCCAGGCAGTGGCCCGGGATTTGTACCCGATAATCATCAGTGCGCCACAGACAATTTCAATCCATGGCAGACAAATAGCCATCAGGTTTATCAAAGAGAGGTGTAGTACATTGTACGTCGCAACATCCAGCGCAAAGGCGCCAGGATGGGCAATCTTATGAAGGCTCGCCATGATAAAAACGCCACCGAGATACAGTCGGATCGGAATCGCGAGCCATTGATGTCCTTTCCAGTTTAATACAGCGTTCATTTTTGCCTCCCAACGCTTTTCGACATTGTATTTTTCAATGCCGCTGCACCACCTTTTACAAAAAACACATTGTTTATGCCAGATGCTGAAATATCGATGCCGAGCAATTTCCCTGTGTCCGGGTTGGCGCCATCGCCGTACACGATTAGCTGTGTCGCGCGTTTTGCGGCAATGCGTTTGGCCATGTTCTGGAGTTTCGTTTTGGGAATCGGATCAAGAAAATCGTATGTGAGACGCAATGCGCCAGGTAAATGCCATTGCGCAAATTCTGCCTCTTCTCTTGCATCTACAAATAACACGCTCTTTTGATCGGTGCGAACCTTTGCAGCCGCGAGCGGTGTCACGTGACCTTCCTGCACCGGACATGGCACCATTGTTTCGTACTCTTCGCTGGCAAAGTAAGGAATACGGTTGGGATGAATCAAATTTATCAAAAGCGCTGCAATCGATACTGCCGCAGTGATTAAAGCAGCCTCAAACAGCGATTCAGGTATTGTGGAAAACGGTTCAGACATGGTGCCCCTTTGACGATGTGGAAAATTATGAATTCTCACATCAGTACCCCCTTAAATGAACAATCATTCCAGCGAGGTGACTATCAGAAAAATATCTCGTCAGTTGTTCAGTTGTCTATGATATTTCTATGCCGAGCTATTCGAGGTGTACCAAATTCGAAAACGAGACGATGCAACAATTCGGATACAGAATTAAGTTGGGCCAGTAATTTAGGGAAACAGAGCCGCTGTGGTGAGGAACGAGCGTAGCGAGTGTCTCGAACCGCGCGGCGGAAGTACAGGAGAGCAAAGACTGTGAAACAGCC
>JBNKCR010000103.1:0-2752 GCA_050287845.1 Polyangia bacterium | reverse complement strand
CACAAGACACAGACGAATAATCACTGTCAGCGACGAATAAGGGGTCGGTGTCTGTGTCGGCGTCGGCGGTTCCGAGTACTCGCATCATGTCTCTCATGGACCAGCGTTCATCGGTGTCGCTGGTTCTGTACAGTTCAGAATTAAAATGCGTCCAGTCCATCTCAACTGCCAGTTATTGATATCAGAATTGGGGTGGTATTGTCGTGTTAAAACGATGTGATTTTGTCAATAAGGGTGAATACGTAGAGGATTACTTAAACAACGTGCGGACAGGACGAAGACCGGTGTCCCTGCGACGAGCGGTTTCATCGTCGGCAGACTGCTCTCCAGAACGAGCTGAACATCCATCGGAAGTCCAGCTCCCCCCTCTCATGTCTTTCCATGTTCCTGTTTTCCTGCCAATGGGATCCACCAAATCCTCTCCGGGAAGACCATCGTTGACATCCAGGGGATCTCCATCCGTGAAATAGTCGGTCCATTCCAGCACATTGCCCAGGATATCGTAGAATCCCCAGGGATTCCTTTGCTTCTTTCCAACCGGATGTACATGACCCTCTGAATTGTAGCAGTACCAGGCGACATTCGCCAGATTAGGCTGCTCTTCGCAGGCGTGTCTGGGATTTTCCAACAAATCTCCGTTGTATGAATGCGTTGTAGTACCTGCTCGGGCGGCATATTCCCACTCCGCTGAAGTAGGCAAGCGATATCCGGGACAGGCGTACCAGTCGTCGTATTTATGAATTTCTTCGGTGCATCGATACATATCCGGTTCGTCTGCACACAGCGGATTTTCAATACAGCGAACATCGCATCTGTCGGGGTTATCGATATTCCCTCCTCCCGCAAACTCGCCTACACATGACGACAAATCATAGCATTCTGCGAGGCCTTCTTTCTTCGACAGCGCATTGCAATACGCTACAGCTTCGTAGAAATTGACAAAGGTCACTGGCAGATTGTCATCTTCATTAAACTGAGGGGGAAGCGCTAATCCCATCTGCTGCCACTGATACTGAGTCACCTCTGTTTCCGCCATTACAAAACTGCGCGTCAGAGTAACCGTAGACTGCTCTTCCCGGTAGGCGGAACGGCATGGTGCATCATCCGCAGAACCGAAGACAAAAGAACCCGCTTTGACTTCTACCCATTCCATCTGAACAGGTGGATCGATCGATAAATTATCTTTCGTAGCTTTTTCACCACACGAGGATGCTGTTATAAAGAGGATGGTGAAAACAATATACGTACGAATCATCTGTATTTCTCCCGATCAAGGTGTTGCCGATCCTTTACTTACTCCAGCCTCATCTCCCCAGCTCCGAAACGCCTCATATTGATCAACACTGACATCCGTATCCAAATCCGCAGCCTCCAGCATCATCTCATATGTCACGAGTTTGGCGCTGCCGGCGATGTTGTCGGTGTCTGTGTCGGCGTCTGCGTTGCCCAGTACCCGCATCATGTCTCTCATGGACCAGCGTTCATCGGTGTCGCTGGTTCTGTACAGTTCAGAATAAAAATGCGTCCAGTCCATTTCAACTCCCAGTTGCTTCCTGTTCAGCGATACCAGATTCGGGTTGAATTGTCGTGTCGAAAATCCCCCCGTCAAATAGTCGCGCCCCCTTCATTGATAAGGGGGAGATGATGCGGGCATGAAAAACTTCCCCCTTGAAAAAGGGGGACACGTCCAATCGACAAGGGGGATTTTGAACGGGAAGGTGGATGCATCAACAGAGTTGGAGCCGCAGGCGGTTACTCAAACAACGTGCGGACTGGACGGAAACCGGTATCTTTTCGACGGGCGGTTTCATCATCAGCAAACTGCTCTCCGGAACGCGTCTGGGCGCCGTCTGCTGTCCAAGCGCCTCCGCGAAGGTCTTTCCATGCACCAGTTTTCTTTCCAATGGGATCCACCAAATCCTCGCCTGAATGACCATCACTGACATCCAAAGGATCTCCGTCCGTAAAATAGTCCGTCCATTCCAGCACATTGCCAAGGATGTCGTAGAAGCCCCAGGGATTCTTCTGTTTCTTCCTCACGGGTTGCACCTGATTATCCGAATTGTAGCAGTACCAGGCAATATCCAGTAAATTAGACTGCTCTTCACAACCGTTTTTAGGATTGGGAAGCAGGTCACCGTTATACGTGTGAGTAGTTGTGCCCGCCCGGGCGGCGTATTCCCACTCCGCTGAAGTAGGCAGGCGATACCCGGGACAGGCGTACCAGTTGTCGTATTTATGAATCTCGTCAGTGCAATAGTACATATCAGGTTCGTCTTCGCAGATAGGGTCATCGCTGCAACGAACATTTGCCCGATCCGGGTTGTCAACATTACCTCCTCCTGCAAATTTACCCACACAAGACGACAAATCATAGCATTCTGCAAGGCCTTCTTTTTTCGACAATGCATTGCAGTATGCCGCAGCCTCGTAAAAATTAACAAATGTCACTGGCAGATTATCACCCTCTTTAAACTGAGGTGGCAATTCCAGTCCCATCTGTTGCCACTGGTACTGAGTGACTTCGGTTTGAGCCATCACAAAGCTGCGCGTCAGCGTTACATTTGACTGGTCCTCACTATACGCAGCTCTGTCAGGTGCATCTTCTTTTGAGCCAAAAACAAAGGTGCCCGCATTTACAGCGATCCATTCCATCTGGTGCGGATCTTCTTTGTTTTCCTCTCCACCGCATCCCAGAAGTCCTATGAACAGGGCTGGTAAGAATAACTTCATGGTGTTGCCGATCCTTTGC
>JBNKCR010000102.1:0-10264 GCA_050287845.1 Polyangia bacterium | reverse complement strand
GACCGAGATGTGGCAAGCTCTGGCGGCAGCGCCAATTCGCCAAACACCAAACGGATCAATGTCTCAACGGTCACGCTGCTGCTGACCCGTTGTCGTGTCTGTTGCTGTTTCACATGCTCTTTCAACGATTCAACCAGAAAGGCATCCGGTCCAATAACCGGGTAACTGAGCGTAAACTCGCCGCCCATCAGGCCACGAATTCTTTTTGACAACGATTGTAGTCACTCACCTCAAAACGTAGAAATTTGAACCCATTGCCGGCGCATGGTCGGTTTTTCGCTTCGGGTTCGCAATTCCAATAATATTTGCTGGATAAAAAGATGAGGGGAGGAGGTGCAACTCCTTACCCCTCGATGGATTTTTTTGACCTTCAAATCCGAGTTCAGGATCGTTGCCTCGACCTCGGATGTCCAGTTTTTTTTGGAGTTATTTTGGATTCGAGGAAATCATGCGAGTCGGCATTGCGGAGGCGGAAATGTCCAAAATGCCGAAAACATTTTTTCATATGCAAACGTTGTGACCGGGGACATGTGTACTGTTGTCGGACCTGTTCCCGTACGTCACGACGAATCAAATGTCGGGAATATCGCAAGCGCCATCGTCAAAGTAATGAAGGTGTTGATCCCCCCGTTGCGGATGCGCGTTTGAGCGGGAAATTGGAGAATTATTCTGACCGGGTATATATTACCGGTCAGAAGAGCGTTGTAGAGACTGGTACAACGGTAAGCTGACCGGTGGTGAAATTAAAAAAAAGGGAGACGGTGTTGTAGCACCGTTACTCCCGGGTGCTGGATGCCTAATATCCAGCTTGCATACCATAACAGCTTCCGCTCCGTTTGGGAGTACGAAGAAGCGTTTTTAAAAGAAAAAATCGACTGGAAGTCGGTGATTGGGCCGTATTGTCCCGTATGCGGAGAATCCTGCGGATATCGGATATTGACGGAGTATTGCCGTCGGGTGATAGAGCTGTGGCCGCCGCGGGAGGGGATGGTGCCGGTGGCGCGGTTTCAGTGTCGTGGCACGCATATTGGCCGCACGTTTTCAATGCTGCCGTATCAGCTGATACCGTATCATCTGTACACGGTGGAAACGATTGTGAAGGCGCTGCTTTTGTGGCGGGAGTACAGTTGCGATGATGAGTTTTCGGGGACGTCGTATGAGGTGGAGCAGTCGCTTCCGGTGCAAAGCCGTGTGACGTCATGGCTGCTGCAAAAATGGCTGGCGGTGATTCGGCATGGATTTTTGGCTGCGCATGGTGAGCTTTCGCAGCGTTTTGATTTCTCGCTGGTTCCGCGAGAGCCTGACATTGAAGGTCATCTCGATACTGTTTATGGGTACCTTGTTTCAATTTGTCGGGGACCGCCTGTACTCATGTCGGCGGTGATGATGGCGTTAAAGATATACTGTCAAATAGCGGATCGTTTTCTGTTTGGGTGTCCTTCCCAGAGTCGCCGGGGTGCGCGTTGAAGTGAATCTGACACTGAAATTCGGCGTGATTTCTCAAAACGGACAGCGTAAAAAGCAGGTCAAATATCAATAATTCCCAGTCGGTGAATATCGGTGAGAAATGAATAACCGGTTTTTTCGCCATGTGATCAGAGCGTTGCTGGCTCAGTAATGGTGCGGGTTATAGGCTCCTGTGGTCGACACATTAAATGTGCCGGAACAAACAGAAACCGTACACGGGAGAAAAAGACATGAATGACGAAACAAGAAATCAGATAGCTTTGCAGCGTTACAAAATCATCAGCCCTGTGCTGATGGAAACGGGGCGCAATCGTAATGAGTACTTTAGACAGCAGACGGAAAAGGAGCATATTTTTGCAGGCGGGAAACCTAAAAAAGTGGCGGTGTCTACCATGAAGGCGTGGCTGAAGGCGTACCGGAAGAAAGGATTTGACGGACTGCTTCCCAAAAAGCGGGCAGACGGGGGGAGACCGCGGCGACTTGGAGAGAAGGAAATGGCGGCGATAGCAGGGAAATGCCTGGCGTATCCCAACCGGCCGGTGCAGAAGCTGTATGATGATTTGCTGGAGAACAATCAGCTGGGTGAAAAGCCGATATGTTACAATTCGCTTCTGCGAATAATAAATCAGGAAAATCTGCTGCCCAGGGAGGGGCGCAGTGATGCGCGCAAACGGTTTGAAATGGCGGCAGTCAATGAGATGTGGACCTGTGATTTCATGCATGGGCCTGCAGTGGAAGTGGGATATGGCAAAAGCGCCAAAAGCATTCTGTGTGCAATAATTGATGATCATTCAAGGGTGATTGTGGGCAGCGCCTTCAGTACAAAGGAAACAGTGTCGACACTGACGGTGGTGCTGAAAGAAGCGTTTGAAACGCACGGTTTGCCAATGCGGCTGTATGTGGACAACGGGGCGGCGTTTTCATCGGAGCTGTTAAATCTGGCCTGCGCCCGCAGCGGCATATCACTGTGTCATTCAAAGCCCTATGATTCGCCGTCGCGTGGAAAGATTGAGCGGTTTTTCAGGACAGTGCGCGATCGTTTTTTGAGCGGACTGGGAGAAAAGGTGACGCTGGACGAACTGAACGAGGCTTTCAGTTTATGGCTGAAAGAAGACTATCACAACAAAGAACATCGCGGTATTGAGTGCACGCCGATGGAGCGCTATCGTGAGTCGCTGAATCACGCGGATATCCGGCGGGTCACCAGGGCTGAGCTTGATGAGGCGTTTCTGACAACCCATGAACGCATCGTCAACAATGATGCAACAATTTCGCTTAAGGGAAAAATTTACGAAGTGCCCGCTGCATACATCAGGCAGCGGGTGGAAATCCGTCATCCAGTGGATGCGCCGGACGAGCTGTTTCTGTATGACAAAGGTGCAAAAATAGCGCGGCTGAAACGTTTGGATGCCATAGAAAACGGGCGTGTGTTTCGTCCGGAAAAACCGAAATCAGATGTCCGGTTTTCAGAAAGTGATTTCTTCTGATGCGGGAAATGATGGCATATCATGGCTTGAAGCGCATGCCGTTTGACAAGAGCATCAAGGCTCAGGACGCAATGACGACAAGTCCTTCAAAAGAGTGCGCATCAAGACTGGGATTCATCAAACATCGCGGCGGAATCATGCTGCTGACGGGCGACCCAGGCGTGGGCAAGACTATTGAGCTTCGAAAATTTGTGCACGGTCTGAATGAGAACATTTTCAAACCGCTGTACACGCCTTTGTCCACACTGAAGGGCGCCGATTTACTGCGGCATCTGAATGACCGGATGGGGCTTCCCCGCAGAGCGTCGAAGGCCTCGGTATATGAGCAGATTCAGCGGGAAATACTCGACTGCAAAGAACAGCGCGGAAAAACAATGGTCATCATTATCGATGAGGCCCATCTCCTGAACACCTCTTCTCTGCAGGAACTGCGACTTCTGACCAATTTCAAAATGGATTCCTGTGACCCGTTTATTTTGATACTTGCCGGTCAGATTGAATTGCGAAGCACCATGGATCTTTCTGTAATGGAGGCTTTTTCCCAGCGAATTGCCCTGCGCCACACCATGCCGCCCCTGGATCCGGCAGAAACAGTGGAATACGTCGAAAAACAGATGAAACTGGCAGGCGCTTCTGAACCCATCTTCACCCCGGACGCGCTTGCAAGCTTCCACGAAATCACTTTCGGTATCCCCAGAAGAATCGGTATGGCCGCCGAAATGGCACTCACCCTCGCCATGATGCAAAGCAAAAAAACGGTAGACGCCGACCTCATCCTCAAAGCCAAATCCCTCAGCTGAGTACACCCTTAAAATCCTGATTTAAAAATATAAACACCGGTCAGAATAACGCGGTTATTTCAACCAAAATCCAAACAATTGTTTCGGTGAACCAGCTGATTTCGTCCTCTTTTCCGGTCAGAATAATTGCTTATGAAGCGGTCAGAATAATCTTGTAAACAACAGAAGGCAGAGAAGACCACCGGGATGCGGAGCGTTCCCGGCGACAGCGCCAAAAAAGCGTGGGGGATCATACTTCCAATTTACCATCTGAATCTGAGAGTCTATCGGCGCAGACGCGCATGGCTGCAATGTTTGCTGTGCTGGAAGACGTCTGCGGAAAGGACATGAAAAATGGCAGATACAGATGTGAATGGTGTGGGCGAAGGAGTGATTTCGTCGAATTCACCGACTTTGGAGATGCCGAAAAGCGAGGCGGCGCAGGATACCGGCTGCGGATGTGAAAAAGGAGGTACGAAAATGATGACCCCGGAGGAAATAACGGAAGTGAAACGGCTTTTTTTCGGAGAGCACTGGCGAATCGGTACGATTGCGACGCAGATGTGGCGACATCCGGATGCGATAAAACGGGCGGTGGGAGTGGAGACGTTTCACCGCAGGGGTCGCACTGTGTCGCGCAAAATAGATCCGTACCTGGAATTCATTGAGTCGACACTGGAGCAGTATCCACGTCTTCGGGCCACGCGGATTTTCGAGATGATTGTCCAAAGGGGATATACAGGGTCGATTTCCCAGCTGCGCAGAGTGGTGAGAGAGCTGCGCCCTTTGGCACGTGAGGAGGCGTTTTCCAAACTGCGCACGCTGCCTGGTGAGCAGGCCCAGGTGGACTGGGGGCATTTTGGCGAGATACAGGTGGGCAGCGCAACGCGGAAGCTGTCTGCGTTTGTGATGACGCTGTCGTGGTCACGGGCGTTTCATGTGGAGTTTACCCTGGATCAGCAAATGGGAAATTTTCTGCGGAGCCATGTGGAGGCGTTTGAGTATTTTGGCGGCGTGCCCCACAAGATATTGTACGACAATTTGAAAAGCGCGGTGCTGCAGCGTCAGGGCAAGGCGATTCATTTTAATCCGAATCTGCTGTCGCTGGCGGGACACTTTCATTTTGAGCCAGTCCCGGTGGGCGTAGCGCGCGGCAATGAAAAGGGGCGCGTGGAGCGGGCAATTCGCTTTCTTCGCGACCGCTTTTTTCCGGCGCGTCATTTTAAGAGTGTCGAAGACCTGAACGCGCAGTTTCACACCTGGCGCGATGACTGGGCACACCAGCGTCCCTGCCCTGGCAACCGAATCATGACAGTGGCGGAGGCGTTTTTGCAGGAACGGGACAAACTGATGCCACTCAATGAACAGCCGTTTCCATGCGACATGGCGGAAACCATTCGCAGCGGCAAACAGCCGTATCTGAGATTTGACTGCAACGACTACTCTATTCCCTTTGAACTGATACGCAGACCGCTGACGGTGGTGGCCTCAAACGAAACCGTGAGAATTTTGAACGGCAGCGAAGAGGTCGCGTGTCATCCGCGCTGCTGGGATAAACAGCAGGTCATCGAATTAAAGGAACATATTTCAGCCCTGGCAGAAACAAAACATGCGGCCAGACAATCCAAAGAACTGTCAGTGCTTTTTGCCAGCGTTAAAGGCGCCAGTGAGCTACTGGAAAACGTGGTGGAGCGCGGCGAAAGCCTTGCCAAAGCAACGCGTCAAATGGAGCGTCTATTGGATGAATACGGCGCCGAAGAAATGACCATAGCCGTTTCGCAAATGCTTGAACGCCAGGTCACATCTCCCTCAGCGCTGGCGCAGATTCTGGAACAGGAACGCAGGAAAAAGAGAATGAAGCCCGCCATGAAGGTGGAATTGAGCAGCGACCCCCGTGTGAAAAACATACGCATGGCGCCGCCAAAGCTGGGAGGTTACGATGACCTCGCCGAATAAACCCACACATAATCCAACGGCCGCTGAAAAAGCGGCGCTGATTAAACAGCTCAAACTGCTGGGCATACGCGCCTTTGAAGATGAGCGACTGGATGAATTTCTGGCAGACGCACGCAAACTCAAATGGACGCCATGGCAAATACTTTCAAATCTGGCAGCCCGTGAAATTACCGAGCGGGAGCACCGATCCCTTTGCAGGCGACTGCGCGACAGCAAAATCAGGGAATTTCGACGCATGACTGATTTCGACTGGAACTGGGCCGAGGCTATCGACCGTCCGCAAATTGAAAAGCTGGTCGAGGCCGACTTTGTAAACAACGCTGAAAATCTCGTTCTGATTGGCACCCCTGGACTCGGCAAAACAATGATTGCCAAAAACATCATTCACAATGCCATTTACAATGGTCATACCGCCCTGTTTATCGAAGCGGCGGATATGCTGACAGACCTGAACACTCAGGACTCCGCCCGAGCGCTGGAGAGGCGTATCAGACATTACTGCAAACCTGGTCTGCTGTGTATCGATGAAATCGGTTACCTCTCCTACGACCAGCGTGCCGCGGATTTCCTGTATCAGGTCATCTCAAGGCGTTACGAAAAGAAATCCGTCATCGTCACCACCAATCTCCCTTTCAGCGAATGGCCTACTGTTTTTCCTGGCGCCTCCAGCGTCGCATCTCTTATCGACCGCCTGATTCATCACAGCGAGGTCAGCCTCATCAGGGGCGAAAGCTATCGCGAAAAAACAGCAAAAAAGAACAAAGCCGAACGGCAAAAAAAACGAGGCAAAAAATGACTGCTCAAAAACTGCATATCGAAGTGGTTATTCCCAAAGACTGGAACCGAAAACAGGCTAAAACCGTCTATGGATTCCTCGAATCAATTATGGAAGCCATATGGGACGTCCACGGCGATGAAATCGAAGAAGCAATCAACGAAGAACAAAACCGACTCCTTGCTGCCGCGAGGGGGCAACCCATTAAACCGTACCCCGACGACTTTCCTTTCTAATCAATAATCACCCCACCTCGCCAACCTCGGCAAAACGCCTGATTTCAACCGTGTTCAAATGACTGCACACAACCCGCAATTAACCGATTTTTCTACGTTTTCAGATGCGCGCCAACAACGATGGCGATATCTCGCCACTGAACTCGGGACGCCGCTGTTCCTCCCGACCTTCATCCACAAATGTCGCGAATTCCTGACGTATCGTCTCATGCTTACAGGCATCCGGGCCATATACTGCCTCTGTTGGCAACCACGATGGCGGAGACTCAAGGCCCAGGTACGCGCGATGACTCGACCAGCTGCTTTCGGATGCCCGGGCGACCAATCCGGCGCGAACGGGATTATTGTGTACATAGCGAACCAGCTCCATACCGTATGTCTCCGCGTGTACAAGAACACTTTTGGGACGGTCCGCCATCACACTTCCAACCCCGTTCCTTCTTGCATTCACCCAGTTTCCAAAAGCGGAATGGACACGCTTCATCAGCGTTCCAAAGGAATCATTCCCCAGTTGGACAATCAGATGTATATGAGATGACATCAGACAATAGGCGATGATTCGTGCATCATGCACCGCCGATGCCTGCCCCAGCAGTTTAAGGTAAGTCTCCCTGGCGCCTTCCAGATCAAGGTAGTACCTACGGTCGTGAAATCGAGATATGACGTGAAACATTCCCCCTGTCACATGGATTCTTGCGTATCGTGGCATCATCAGATAATGAGGGATTCCCGATTGTTTTGCAACAACTTTTTAACTTTTTAAGACCGTCCCTTGTTGTGTTTTTCTTTGTCATGAAGCGGCTCCTTTGATGTTAGGGTTTTGGTCCAAATCATTCTAACAGATTTGGACGCCGCTTCTTCATTTTGCCGTCCCTTGTTGTGGCTTAAGACCGTCCCTTGTTGTGGCTTTCTTTTTTTTTTAAAACAGCGCAATCAGCCCGTTTCAGGTTCCCTATTTTTTTTCACCGGGATTTCAGTAGATGTGACAACTGAATTTGTATTGTTGTAATATCCGTATTGCACAAAAGGAGATGCTATGAACGGCAAATTTGAGACTGGGATATTCTTTTGTACTGCTATCGCCCTTGCTTTTTTATCTGCCTGTGATGGCGGAGCAAATAACGATGGTGTAGCCGACAATGGAACGGATGCAGAAGACAGCAATTCGACCGAGGTCGAAACGGAAGCCGGAGAGGACGGTGACACGGACGGCACCGATAGCCAGTCTGATAGCGATGAATTCAAGTTTCGGCCGCTGCAGTTTGCCCCATCGACCATCACAGCCGAAGTACCGGTGGTCAGCGCCTACGAGATGGGCACCAATGGTTTTGTGACCATTGAAAACCGACATATACGGAACGACTATGAGGACACCATTGCCGACGCGCAATTTTACAATGTTCTTTCCGAGCAGGAGGAATTCATAAACAAGAAATATATCATCCGGGGAGATGGGCTGGACGAATGCAGTCTGGGCGTCTGGATGGAGGAAGGGTCGGGATCGTCGGAAACGTCCATTGATTGGCTGAACGCCGGGGATGTTTCGCTCCGGGTGGGCGAAGACACCTTTGACATGGATTGGGACTACATTAATCGGGAATCTCAATCTGTCAGATATTTTGTGAGTGAATTCTCTGAATCTGTTTCGGGACATCTGAGCGGCGAGATTGATGTACTCGCTACCGGAAATGAGACGCCTGAAATGACGCAGGGGATGATTCGGGCAACCATGCCGGATAATATTGAACTCATTTTTCCGCAAAATGACTATGAGATCATTCATTACGGGCCATTGAATGTGGAATGGTCGGCCGGCGATCCCTCGAACACGGTTGAAATCAACATGCAGGTTTACGAGAAGTTCAACGAATCTGAAGCGGGATTTGAGTTGCGCGATATCCACGAAGTGAAATGCACGGTCTCTGACGATGGCCGGTTTGATATTCCCGGTGCGATCATGAATCAGCTGCCGGTGAATTATTCGGCAGATCTGGAAATTACCCGTCGGAACGTGGAATACCATCCGGTCCAGGACACTTTTGTCGTTCAAACCATTACGTCGCAGAGTGTGCGCATTGACCTGACCATCCCCAACGTCGCAGTCGATATTGACGGAACCCTGTAAGACACCCGGGTTGCGAGCCATAAGGACAGTGGTCGAAATTAAATTGCCAACATGGCATTTGCTGCGCCAGACTGGCAAGGCGCGAGAAGTGAAGCATACCGGGGTATGCGACCGACGAGCAACGCCGTCGGGCGGGATGCAGCGGAGGCAAGATGGCAATTTAATAATGATCAGTGTCCTGAGCGCACAGGCCAGAGCCACGCTCTTCTGCACTGTCACTTTCGAACGATTCAAGGGGCGAATCCGGCGGGCGCCGGGGCGGCAAAGGGGGCGAAAATGCTGGACATCGGGACATGGAAGGGATACACTTTCAAGCATCTTTTGCGGCGCTTTTCAGCTGCGGATTTCACAGAAAAGTATTCTGACACGGGGGAAAAACCAAAAGTCCACCCGGGTGGACTTTTCGGACCATGTAACCAATTGTAGACAAATTGAGCACATAGACAAACGACGTCGGGTGACATTCCGGGCGGGGGATACGTCCGTTGGCGGATTCATCATCATGTGAGACGGAATCGATTTATTAAACGTCAGGCGCAGGGAAATCCGCTGCGCCCGGATTGCTCCGTCCCCCGCGTTGCTATCTCGCCGAAGCCGCCCGGTCGAGGAACCCGGTGGTCAAGACACTGCTAACCAACCTGGCGGGCGAAGAGTTCGCCCACCAGAAATGGATAATAAAAAGACATGAGCGCATGTTGGAAACCGGCCAATGGCCAGAGGAGCTCACCATTGATGAGAGCGACTTGTCCCTGGCCGAAGAACTGAAAAAGCTCAGCTACCACAGCGATGTGACCAGGCAGCACGATGACGATGACATTGCATGCCTGAACAAAGCAGTGCAGTTTGAAATAGAGGCGGCCGATTTCTACTTTTCCCTGGCAAAAAAGCCACGAGCCCGGAGGAAGAAGCGTTCTTCCATTATCTGGGCAAACTGGAGCAGGATCACATGGCGTCCATTCGAGATTCACTCGCCTACCTCGAAGACCCAGAAGGCTATTTCACCAGTAAAGCGGACCATTGATACTCGGCGTCCAGAAGGACCAGTTCCGGCAGACCGGGGAATGTGTAGAACAGCAACTTCTTTTGTCTCTGGGACGGATAAACGTCATTTTGCCTTTACCTGCCATCCGGCGCAATTGCTCCATCAAAAAAGCGGAACCAATGTGTAAATGCATTCACTGCTGGCAGCGTCTTCGTTGGGGATGGATACACCTGCGCCCTTGATATGTTCGGCAAAGCGAAATGCTGGGGAAAAGATGGGGATAGCGGCCGGACAATTCCGCCCCGTGACCGCTTTGGGGAAATCGCCGCCAGCGCCGAAAATACATGCGGCATAACGGATGAAGGAATTTTAGTCTGCTGGGGGGGAACAGAGGGAGGAATAAAAACCGATGCCCTGCTGTACGCAGAATATAAACAACTTAGTGCCGGGTGGGATC
>JBNKCR010000101.1:0-16522 GCA_050287845.1 Polyangia bacterium | reverse complement strand
CTTCGTGTGATGGCGATAACGCCCCCGCTTCACGGGCGCACGGCCGCGCGTCAGCGCGGTTGGGTGTCCTCGTGCAAGCGGATGTTATGTTCGCAAAGGCAAATTCTATCCCTTTTTCTTCGGTTAAGAAACAAACTTTTTGGGTGCGTTCAGATTCTGTTTAACGCAGAGGAAAATAGATCGTGTTGCCCGGCTATGGAAATCGACAATGATAACGTATCATATCTTTCGCACATTTTTTGACAGAGAAAAGTCGGTGGTCTTCAATCTTGTTTAATCACTATAAAAAACAGGAAAGAAGGCCACCATGGATGAAAGTATCAGTGAATTGGGAAAAGTCATAAAAATTGACGATGGACGTATCAAAAATCACCTGAATGAGGTTGTGCGCAGCACCGTTGAAGAAACACTCAATGGAATGCTGGATGCTGAAGCCGATCGGATTTGCGGAGCAAAGCGATATGAGCGAGTGGACGAAAGACGAGACACTCGTGCCGGCAGTTACAACCGGAAGCTACAAACACAGGCAGGAGAAGTGACATTGAATGTCCCCAAATTGCGAAATCTGCCATTCGAGACATCGATAATCGAGAGATACAAAAGACGAGAGACATCTGTAGAGGAAGCGCTGGTGGAAATGTATCTGGCTGGCGTATCCGTGCGTCGCGTAGAAGACATTACTGAGGCACTCTGGGGCACAAAAGTCAGCCCGGCCACTGTCAGCAAGCTTAACAAGAAAATCTATTCTCAAATCGAAGAATGGAGAAACAGGCCAATCACGGGCGAACATCCGTATGTATATCTCGATGGAATCGTCTTGAAGCGAACATGGGGCGGTATTGTACGCAACGTCTCTGTCCTCGTAGCCATCGGTGTAGCATCGGATGGATATCGAGAAATCCTTGGCATTGCCGAAGGTGCAAAGGAAGACAGGTCGGGATGGAGCAGCTTCCTTGGCCACCTGAAAGAACGTGGTCTTAAAGGCGTGCGTTTGTTTATCACCGACAAATGCATGGGCCTTGTGGAGTCGCTGGGAGAGTTTTTTCCGGATGCACTGTGGCAACGGTGCATGGTCCATTTCTATCGGAATGTGTTCTCGGTGGTACCGAATGCCAAAGTGAAAGAAGTCACCAACATGCTGAAGGCGATTCATGCTCAGGAGAATCTCGAAGAAGCGCAAGCGAAAAGTGTGACTGTCGCCAATAAATTGAAGGAAATGAAATTACCCAGAGCTGCGCAAATGATCTCCGATGGTATACAGGAGACCTTCAGCTACTACTCTTTTCCTCATGAGCACTGGCGTCGAATCCGCACGAATAATCCTCTTGAGAGAATCATGAAGGAAATACGGAGGCGCACTCGGGTAGTGGGCGCATTCCCTGACGGTGAATCAGCTCTGATGCTGGCAGCTGCGCGTCTGCGGCATATCGCAGGGACCAAATGGGGAACCAAAAAGTACCTGAATATGAACAGGCTGAGGGAAATGGATCTTGAAAGAGAAACTGCTTGAGTAAATTATGAGATTGAAGACCGCCAGTTTGAAAAAGTGCGAAAAATTGTGGACACTACCCAGTTCTCAAATGCGCCGACGTCCGGGGCACTTTGTGAACGCGCCGTTCCGAAGAAGTCCTCCATCAGGCCCTCAATGGGCACACCACCACCGTCTGCTGAACTTCCGATGGACGGTACAAAGTCTTTGGGGGAAGAGGGGGCATCGCTGGCAAAGACCGTCGCGGTGCTGAAAACATTGTTCGACTCGAAATTGCTTCCCACGAGACCCTGTTCAGCATTTCCGCCAATCGATACGACCAGATTGTTTTGTGCACTGGACAGGGTCGCACCATCTATTCTCAATAGAGTAACTGTACGATCTGAATTCGAATAGGCGGTGTTGTTATAAATGTCGACGTTCACCGGGGCCGGTTCGACGCCTCTCCGGGTCGCCCCGACACAACGCACATCGCCAGTAGAATTCGACACTTCAAACAGATTGTTCCGCACGGTTACGGATTGCGCCCAGAGGACCACCATCACCGCATTTGAGGAGCCCGCGATGAATTGATTCCGTTCCAACACAATATCGCGTAACCGTTCATCGTTCGCTTCGTTTTGCGGGCCAATCGCCACAGGCCAGGCCTCTACTCCAGCGCGAAAGATGTTGTCTGAAATCTGAATCTGCTCGGTGTACCGCCCATTTCCAAGAAGACCGTCATCAAACTTCGGTCCGTGGAGCTTCAACAGATGCTTGCCGAGTGCCGCCTTGCCGACGATGTTGTGAATGAACAGTCCTTTCTCGATGTGCGGCATGCGCCACACATGCTCCGCCGCTGTGGAATCCTCGAAGTGACATCCCATGAAGGCGACGCGCTTTCCCACGAGGTACACACCGTTGCCACCGCTCCCACCGATGATGCCTCGAACATCGAGTTCTGACAGAGCGACGCCATCGTGCAAATCATGAGGCCCTTCGCCCTGGTCGTTCCAATAGCTCAATATCGAGTCACCAGCAGATACCGCTGAATGCACATCGTGAATTGTCAGATGGTGGAGGAGCAAATCATTTGTCTGAACCCCCACCCCTATCGCCGACGTGGTTCCCTCTCCTGCGAATTGCAAATCCACAATCCGCCAGTCATTGGCAGTAAGGGGCGATCGGTCTCCGAAGACGATGCCTGTCGTAGTGGGTTTGAAAATTGGATCTTCACCCACTCCAAAAGCACCGATGAGACCCGGTCCCGCGACATTGATAGCCAGCACCTTGGGCATCGGCCAGGTTTCACCTCTGCGAAAGAGAATCCGCGTGCCGGGCTGAATGTACGGACTCACGGTGCTGACATCATCGGCTTGAATCTGCCTGCAACCAGCGGGTGCGCCTTCGAAGTCGCCAGATTGAGAAACACAGATAGTTGATTCCCCCGCAAACACTTCATCGGGATCGGTCACCACAATCGTGGCGGTCTGGGTAATCTCATTTCCGTCAGGGCCAACGGTCGTGGCGGTGGTGACAAAAGTACCGGGTCTCTCGAAAACGTGGGCCGCGATGGGACCGGTGTGGGTGTTTTTGTCCCCATTGGTCGTGGACCAACGCCCAGCACTCTCGTCCCCGAAATTCCAGTGGACAACCATTGTTCGAAACGCCTCCCGATCCGTGTCGAACGTGGGCTCAAAGAAGACATAAAGGGGTGCCACACCTTCACTGCGCGACGGAAGCAGCCCCCCGCACCCATCGGCCTGGTCGACGACGCCCAGACAAGGAGACGTCGAGGTGCTTCCCCCGGTATCATCGCTATCGCTGCCCCCTGTATCGGTACCGCCGGTATCGCCTTCACCGGTATTGGTGTCACTGGTATTGGTGTCACTGGTATTGGCGTCACCGGCATCACTGCCGCTCTCCTTCGACTGACACCCGGTCCAGCCTACCAACATGGCGCACAACAGCACAGTGGAAAATAGATGTGTGATGTTTAACATATCTGTACCTTCAACATTGATAAAACAATATCCATTTTGTCTTTGCCCCCATTCTGTTGGTTTACCGAGTTATTATTTACATTAAATTTCATGCACTAAAAAATAGCATTCATTCAAAAAAAGTCGCATCAGAAATGCTGTTTCACTGCCAAGTGGGGCAATTGCGAGTCGATATGCCACACCATAATCGCTGACAGTAATTATTCCGTCGAAAAATCGGACTATTTTGCAACAGAATCTAAAACGGCCGAAGAGGGGGAAACTGCTTTGCAAAGGAGTCCCCAATGGGAATTGCTCTTTCATTTTCTCGAAGCATATGGCAGAGCATCCGCCGCTTATCGTCGCGGCAGACATGAAACCGTGTTTCCGGCCGGCTCGTATCGACCGCCTTTGATCGTAGTGAGCGTGTAGACGGTTCGAATCAATTCAAAACCTGTCCGATACATCGGAAAAAGCGCTCCCCTGCGGATTGGTGCGCGTTGAAGCTGACGATGCGACTATTTAAAAACATTCATTTCCACCAGGTAATCCCCCTCTTTCCGCTGGATTTCTGGAGTGCCTCAGTAGCCGGGATGATGCAGGATTTGTCCTTCCACCGGAACAAAAAGTTCTCCGTTAGCGGCACTCCAGAGACGGCCCACATGCGCGCTGTTGAACTGTAGTTCCAGCCACCAGTTTCCATTTTTGTAAATATGGAGTTCAGCCAAATTGTTTGCGAAGGTGCCGTGTCCAATGGCGTAGAGAAGGTTTTCGGAAGATACCGAAAAGGTGCTTATCCCGGCAAATTCGGAGATTGCATTATGGGGCCAGTAATATCCTGCCGGCTGACCATCTTCCCATCTCACCAAATCGACGCCGGTTTCATCCACATCGATATTTTTTGTCGTTGTCCACAGGATGGTATCGCTGAGTCCAATTATACTGTAAATAGCATTGGACATATAGTCGTCCCCCTCGATGTGTTGCCATTGGGGGCCGGTTTCGGTAATATGCAAAAAGAACCCCTTGGCGCCAATCCAAATGTCGTTGGTGTTGCTGCCCCAAACCCCACTGAATTCTCTATCGTACACCTGCCCTGGATAGTTAAAATCAGGAATGTCATCTGGAAGAACCGGCACTTCAATTTCGGACAGTCCGTTCGATTGATATTTCCACAACGTGTTTTCAGCCCCAGTAAAGACAGCAATTTCTTCATTGGCCCACAACGCGTGCAAATAGGATGCACCGGTTTGGATGACATTCCAGTTGCTGCCGTTGTAGTGAACCGCTCTGCCTCCCTCGGCAATACCCCAAACGTTGTTCTCACTGACGCAGTACACTTCTTGAATCTCTCCACTGGCGGGGATGTCAACGGTCGTCCAATTATCCCCATCGTAGTGAATCAACATGCCGTCACTGCTCGTTCCCCATATATCTGTTTCACTACAGCCGTGTAAAAAACTTATTCCGTCTTGAATGGTGGTGGGTAGCGGCATTGAACACCACCCATTCTTTTCACAAATGTCGAGGGGAATAATTTTAATGTTGTCGGTGTCATGGGAATCCGTATCTTCCTCTATTGTAGCGGTGTCGGATGGGGTAGTCGCAGAGTCCGTATCCGACGGGGCGGTGGCAGAATCTGTATCCGGAGAAATAGCGGCAGAGTCCGTATCCGATGGGGCGGTGGCAGAATCTGTATCCAAATAAATAGCGGCAGAGTCCGTATCCGACGGGGCGGTAGCAGAATCTGTATCCGGAGAAATAGTCGCAGAGTTCGTATCCGACGGGGCGGTAGCAGAATCTGTATCCGGAGAAATAGCGGAAGTGTCGATGTCGTTGCTCGTGTCGTCGGTTTCTTCCGAGCTGTTGGTATCTCGCTGCGGCTCACAGGGGGCGTCGTCACATTCATCCGTGGCATTTTCCGGCGTTGAATCCGAAGCGCGGGCGGTATCGTTGGTATCGTTTGAGTTACCAAATCCAGCCGGGTCATTCCCCTCGTCAGTGGGATCGCAGGCGCTTACTGTCGAAAACACCACCAGTGCCACACACATTGCTACAAGATGAAGACTTGTTTTTGTCATTTTTGTCATTTTCATGTTGTCCACTCCAATTGGGTTTTTTTTGGTATTTTTGAAGCAATTAACGTACCAACCTTTTTTTAAGGCGCGTATTCCTGCAAGCATGGAAAATCAAATGAATAATCTGAACTTTGTTTGTGCCAGGAGTGTGCCATTTTTGTTTCCAGGGTGAAGAGGACTTCCATCTCGTCGCGCTCCTGCTGGATGTAGCCGATGTCGTCGAGAATCACGACATCGAATTTGTCGCGCTTTTTCAGTTCGGTTTCGAGGCTCAGATCCCGTTTGGCCGCCAGCAGACGCTGGACCAGTTTAAAGGTTGGGACAAACAAAACCTGGTATCCCCGTGCGACCAGCTCGTGACCTATGGCGGAAACGATGTGGGTCTTGCCTCTGCCCGGAAGTCCAAAGGCCGTTTTCAGCACGGTCCACAAATCCGCCATCACATAAAGAAGGAATCTGTTTGCGGATTTTGTCTACAATTCTGTCGAGCTTCAGCATGCACTGTTTCATCCCGGTACTCAGCAAGACGCGGGGCTGCCAGCGGTCTCATATGCTTCAGTTCCTCTTCGATTTTGTCGCGACGCAAATCATTGTTTTTCATCATCACACCCTGCACCCAGCTCCCGTACGCTTCCACACTTTCAAAATCACGACTGCCGCGAAGCAGCAGATGCTGTTTGAGACATCGTTTCAATGCGCCATTCGCCGCCTCCACATCGCCGTTCTGATTGCTCTGTCCCACACCGATTCGGCGAGGCTTCATCCCGAAATGTCCCACAAAATCTTCATACTTCTGATTAAATCCCCGCTTGCCTTCCCCCAGCTCATGGGTGGCGGCCGACAGACTGTCGGTCTGCATGGTACTCGGTTACATGACCAATTCGAAACAGCGCTGACTGGGTCCCACTGCAAAGCGCCAGAAATGATTCCGACCGACATACCGTTGCCCATTCCCAGTTGCTGTATGGCAGCACACTGTGGCACAGCAGATGATCAAACGCATCCCCTCAATCGTTATCTCAAGCTCGTTGCAATTGGTGAAATCCACCTGAAATGCTTCGCCCGGAATGTGACACTGCCCAAAGTAAACCCGCTTGTCCGGCCCCTCCAGGGCACGCCATCTTTGCACCTTGCGCTGAAATGTCCGAAGCTGCCCCTGGTGATACTGCTCCGGATTTCTTTCCACAAGCCAGCCAAACAACGCTTTCGCTTCAAGGGCCGGCGCGTCCCTGAGCTTCTCCTGCAATTCATCCCAATGCTTCTCAAACGGGTCCTGCCGCGTCCGATACTCTCGCTCAGGCTTCTTCAGCTCCGATGGCAATTTCCCTGCCCGAAGATACTTCCGCCCGGTCTTCCGGTCCATCTCCGCCATCATCGAAGCCCATTTTACTGTTCCGTGTTTTTCGTGTTCTGACATTAACTTTCCCACCTGGGTATCCCGTACTGTCAATCGGCTGCCTCCTTCAAAAGAAGACTACCAATTCCCGGTAACTTCGTACCCCGTTGCGTGGGGAATTCTAATTGTCGTCACTGGGGAATTCTAATTGTCGCCGAACATCCCAGGTACAAACATGATTGCACAGTTGGATTATTCACTGAAATAAGAGGGACGACTCTGTTCTAAAATTATAAAATACGTGAAATAAATTAGGCGTTGTCTCAAAATCATCGATTTGAGTTAAACGCCAGCCTGAGATACTGACGGATAAAACCCAGCTTTATCATTCCCGCACAGTTTTTCGCTGTCTTGCAAAATTTGTGGACGAGGGAAAATCCGAAAAAGACGTCGCGATTTGTGCGGAGAAGAACAGTCCAGCACAATATGGATTGCGTAGGGGGATAAATCCCATGCTTTCCCGGGAAAAGTTGAGTTCAGGACTTTCTGCTGAGAGCGGCTGCTATGGTACCCGGGTCCACATATCGTTTGTCTTGCTCCTGGGGTCCACCCCTTTTCGCTCGAATAGCTCCGTCAGGTTGACAACTGCATATCCTTTTTCCTGAAGGCCCGGAATCAGAATATCAAGGGCCGCGATGGTCGCATGGGGCGTCGCGGGCTGGTGATCGTGGAGCAGGATAATACTGCCGTCCTGTACACTGCTTAAAACGGTCTGTGCGATGGTTTCCGATGAGGTGGAAGCCACCCAGTCATTGGCGGTGATGCCGCTGGCGAAAGGATACGGAATGGTGCTGTACATCGTCGGACTGGTAGAGAGATTTGGCGGGCGGAAGAAACTGGGGCTGACCCCGGCATATGTCTCAATCGCCGAAGTGGTATTGTTCACAGACGTCAGTATATCCGCTGCGCTCATGTTCTCCATGCCGTCCTGTGCATAGGAGTGATTCTGGATGTCGCAGCCCAGACTGACAGCTCGCTTAACGGTATCCTCGGTACTTCCGTTCACTTTCTGGCCCACCACAAAGAAAGAGGCGGTCACGCCGTATTTTTCCAGTCTGTCCAATACCTGGTTGGTCTTGTCATTGTCAGGCCCGTCATCGAAGGTCAGCCCACAGATTTTATCATACTGATGGGTATCGGTATCGGTATCGGTATCGGTATCGGTGTCGGTGTCGGTGTCGGTGTCCGTATCAGTGTCGGTATCGGTATCGGTATCGCCATCGACGCTGCCAATGATAGGATACAAATCAATCACACAATATTCGAAATCCATGGCTGCGTCCTCATCACCGGCAGCATATACCTGGACTGCTCTGAATCCAACGGATGAATCATATGTATCGCCTTCCGTGCCCCAGCATTCGGTGGCGAAGTCGCCCCATGAAAGGGTGTTTTCGCCATCGGACAGGTCAGTACAGTAGTTGTTGTCATCCTCGCCATTCAACTCCAGCCGAATGACGCCGCCTTCTTTTTTGTCGAGGGTGAGCTGTACGCCACTGTAGTTGTTTGCGTCATTCCATACGCTGTCCGCGCCGTTCTTCGTCTGATTCACATTGATACGCAGAATCCCCAATGAATCGTAGCTGGTTACCAATGAGCCCTGCACGCAGAGGCTGTCTTCTCCCAACGTGACATCTCCCGAAACATCGCTGATGCTGCCGCCTTCCGCGGAACCGGCATTGGTCGTGGCGTGTCCGTGCCAGTCCCCGGCGACCACATATGCCTCGTCCCCATCGGAATCGCTGTCCGTATCGGAATCACTGTCTGTATCACTGTCCGTGTCGCTGTCCGTATCGGAATCACTGTCTGTATCACTGTCCGTGTCGCTGTCCGTATCTGTATCACTATCCGTATCGCTGTCGGCATCTGTATCCGAGTCGCTATCGGAATCAGTGTCCGAGTCACTGTCCGAGTCGGAATCACCAGTGCCATCCCCGTCAGCGTTGCTTCCGCAGGCAAATGTGAGGAAACTCACAGTCATAAGCATAATACAAAGTACATTCTTCATCTTAACTCCTTTTTAATGGGCCATCAGGAACATCAGTTATATCCCTGCGCGCCATATTAGTAGTAAATTGCCTTAACAAAGGGGGATCCTCAACTGGATTTATCGAAAAAAAGAGGGAAATGGATCCAGGGGGTCGGACCCTCCTCCTACTTGCCATTTGAAGCAAGGCAATGAAAAATATTGGACAGGTGTTCACTCGGGGTAAGAATCGGCCAGTGATTCAATGCAAGCGGTAACAGAACGGCGTTGTATCTTGATTAGAGCGGGCTGGTAGAATTGCTTCGGAAACCAAACGCCGTGAACCTCAGCAGGAAGTGCTGCACCAGGTGTTGCTTGAGCATCTGGAGAGCTCGGGAGAGTTTCAACAGTTGGCTGGTTGGTGGTTTGAAATGGGTCGCACCCGTCGGTCGCCGATTTCTGACGTTGCCCGTACTTATGAATCGACAGACAGTATCATCGCAAAAAATAGACGTTGATGACGCATGGCGAACGCGTCGTGAATGGCAGCAATTTTTTTTAAAATAGTTATCTACTTTTCGAGTCCCGGGGGTCTTTTAAGTTCAGTTTCACCACACCGTGTCAAATGGCCGGATGGATGTGCGTGTATATCGACTGATTGCGCAGCGGCGCTTTCAGAAGAATTGAAAACAGGCCCAAAATCGAAAGGAAAACGAAAATGAAAAAAGGATTAATTTTACTGATTACAGTGCTGAGCTTCTTTATTTCAATGTCTGCATACGCCATTACCTGGCAAGGTACCATTTCCGATGAACAGATTGCCTGCTCAAGTGGCAATCATACATATTCCAGGTTCAGAATCGTTGATTCAAATGGGAATCAAGTGGCGCGGATACTGATATACGATACCAATTCATCCGACATGAAGGCGCTTATCGAAAAAATGAGATATGCAGCGACTGAAGGGAAAACCATTCAATTGATAAACAATACCAATACATCCACCAGCATCAGAACCGGGTACGGCGTGTATCTGTATGTTTGGGAGTAAGCGGCGATATTTGCCGGATATCCTGAATGATGCCTGCCCAGCAGAGAGCTGAATACTGAAGTACTGTCCGCTACTGATTCCCAACTATCCGGCAACCAGTGTCAGGCGCGTCGGCACGTAGCATCCCGGCGGACAGATAATGGACGGTGCCTGTTCCAGATAGCGCACAAACGCCTTTTCATGGGCGTCGACATTTATATCCCGGGGCGTTGGCGCTTTTTCGAAATACTGTATGAGATGCTGGTAACACGCGTGATAGGAGCCAATAAATCGTTGGTATGCATCTTTTAATTCCTGAGCGCGCGCGTCACAAAATGACAAAAATTTAAAACCTTTGTCCGCCGGAACAGAATCAGGTCGGTTACCTTCCTGCTCGGATTTAAAAAGAATATCTCGTGTTCTGTGCGGTTGGTGACAAGATGAACAAATTCTTTTTTCCGGGGTATCCATCATTTTTGCACCTTCTCCCACCTGCTATTCGCGCCGTTTTAACCACAGCGTAATTCGCTTGTTTTAATAAAATATTTCAAAATTTATCAATTAGAATTAAAAACAATAATTTCAATTGGTTCGAAATGGGTCGCACCCGTTTATGCGATCGAACCAACGGGCAGGGAGAACCGTGTTTTCCGCCCGATTCGCTGGCACGCAGGCATCTGAATTTTATTATGTGTTATTGACAAATCATATCTTATCGAAAGGGAATAATATGACAAAATTGGCATTTGGTTTTTTCGCTGCGTTTCTCTTGGCGGCGATGACAGCTGTGGGGTGTTCTGATGACGGAGGGAATTCAGATTCCGAGGGAATCGATTCGCATTCGGATGCCGATACAGACACGGATTCTGACACAGATACAGATTCGGACACGGATTCGGATTCTGACTCGGATACAGATACAGACTCGGACACAGACTCGGATACGGACTCTGATACGGATTCCGATACGGATTCTGATACGGATTCCGATACGGATTCCGATACGGACTCGGATAGCGACAGCGACACGGATACGGATTCGGATACGGATGCAGACACCGATACGGACGCGGATATGGGAAATCGTCTGGTTCAGAACTTCAACCAGTCCTGGCGGTTCATGATCGGTGATGAGTCTGGCGCCGAGGCGGTGGATTACGATGATTCAGATTGGGAACCCGTTGGTCTGCCCCATTCGTTCAGTCTGCCCTATTTCAAGTCATCCAGTTTTTACGTGGGCTACGGTTGGTATCGGAAAACCTTTACCGTTCCACTGTCGGGGGCGGATGCGCAGGTGTCTCTCGAATTCGAGGCAGCATTCCAGGACGCGGAAATTTATGTCAACGGTACAGAAGTGGGTCGGCACAGAGGTGGGTACAATGGATTTTCAATTGACATTACAGATGTGGTGGAAGTTGGCGACAACGTGGTGTCCGTTCGATTGAACAACAATTGGAATCCGCAGATTGCCCCGGTGACCGGGGATCACACATTCCAGGGAGGGCTGTATCGCAATGTGCATCTTGTGATCACTGACCCCTTGCACATCGCGTGGTACGGCACCTGGGTCACGACGCCCACTCTGGCAGACAATGAGGGGTCGTCCAGCACTGTGGAGATAAAAACCGAGGTGCGCAACGAACGTTCAGAAGCGGTCACCGCCACCCTGAAGACCGACATCGTGGATGATGAAGGCAATGTGGTCGTCACCGTTTCGTCGGAAGAGCAAATCGACGCGGGCGCCACTGTGACATTCGATCAGACCACTGACGAGATCAGTGATCCCGCTTTATGGCACCCTGATCATCCAACGATGTACACGGCGATTTCGTATCTTTCAGACGATTCAGGACTCGTAGACTCTTTTACCACGCGCTTCGGTTTTCGCTGGTTCAGCTGGTCCGGTTCAGAAGGCTTTTTTCTGAACGGCGAGCACTATTGGATTCAGGGGGCGAACGTGCATCAGGACCACGCGGGTTGGGGAATTGGCATTTCCGACTCGGCGCTTTACCGCGATGTAAAAATGGTCAAGGACGCGGGAATGAATTTCATTCGCGGTTCCCATTATCCCAAGGCGCCGGCTTTTGTGGATGCCTGCGATGAACTCGGTATCCTCTTCATGTCCGAGAATTGTTTCTGGGGAGGTTTCGGCGGTGCGGGCGGCTGGCCCTATAACGGCGCCTACCCGGACACGCCGGGAGATTTTGATGCGTTCGACGAAAGTGTATTGGCGAGCCTTACCGACATGATTCGCATTCATCGCAATCATCCCAGCATCATCGCGTGGAGCATGGGAAATGAGGACTTTTTCAACGGCGGCCCGGCAGACAGGGTGATTGATTTGCTTAAAAAGTCGGTGGCGCTCACCCACGAACTCGACCCGGCGCCAACCGGTCGACCGGCAGCCATTGGTGGTGCACAGTCGTCCCTCGGGGGGATTGAACCGGGAACGCTGGGGGACATCGCCGCCTACAACGGAGACGGAACGGGGTACGACAACCCCGGCTTTCCCAATATGGTCTCGGAGTATGGCGCCGACGTGTCCTGGACAAGGCCGGGAACCTATGAGCCCGGCTGGGCGAACCTCTCCGTAACGGATAATATGCCCACCCGACATCCGTGGCGCAGTGGTGTGTCCATGTGGTGTATGTATGATTACGGTAGCCATATGGGCGACAGGTACACGTCCTCGGGGGCCGTTGACTTCTTCCGCATTCCAAAGCGCTCCTATTACTGGTATCGCAATGCCCTGGCGAATGTGCCACCCCCTGAGTGGCCGGAATCGGGAACGCCGGCGGGACTGCAGCTTTCGGCGAGCACCGAAACGCTTGCTTCCGTGGATGGTACAGAGGACGCATGGCTGCTGGTCACCGTAGTGGATGCGAATGGCACTCCCATCAGTAATAACGTGGAAGTAACGTTGGAAGTGACTTCCGGGCCGGGAGAGTTTCCCACCGGACCGCGCATTACATTCACTCCACCTGGTAACGGGAAGGCATCGGACATCGCCATCCTCGACGGCAAAGCTGCCATTGAGTTTCGCACCTACTACGCCGGCACCACTGTCATCACCGCCACCTCCCCAGGCCTTGAAAGTGCCACTGTAACCATCGAATCCCATGGCACCCCTGCCTACGAAGAAGGCGTCACCCCACCGACCCCAACACGCGAATATTAGACTCTGCCTCCATCCCTATTGGCACCGCTGTGTTGTGCATTGAGACTGATGGCGCCAGTGTGTGGTTTATCTGCCTCCACGCGAACCACCGGCATCTCGATGTCGTGGTCAATGCAGTTGCGGATAAGATGTGCGAGGGGGTCCCCTGATTTGTCCAGAACAGTCTTGTCGAATTCCGTTTCCGCACCAAACGTTGTGTTCGCCGCCGCTCCCTGCGGGCGCAATGGCGAGGTCCTGGTACCAAGGGAATAGGTCATTCAGAACAGTGTCCCCAATAAACGTGTTTTCCCTGCGGCCTTGAAGAACTATTTTATGAAGCGCTCTAAATTAAAGTAAAGCTGCGCCGATACTATGTGGAGTTCGCCCTTCAGAGCGACTCGAGGGGTATATATGCGTACTCATATGTAAAAGACGCTCACCGTCTGAGATTACAGAGAATTTTTTTCAGGGTGAGTAGATGGAGTAGACGGATGAAACGTATCAAACTTGGACCGAAATTGGTTGTGTTGTTTTTATTTATCGGGTTGGTTCCACTCGGCGTGACGGGCTATCTGAATCTATTAAAGAGCGACAAGATGGTAGACCTGGAAACGAAAAACAAGCTGGAGGCGGTCCGGCAGATTAAAAAGAACCAGATATCACAATTTTTCGAGGAACGACTTGCCGACGTGTCGGTTCTCGCTGCCAATCCGTTCACCAGACAGGCGTTGATCGACATGAATGAAGCCTACAAAACCATCGGCGGTGAAGCCGGCGGACAGCTTGTCGGCACCGGAAATTTCAATTTCACGGCACCTGAAGAGTATCGGGAAATCCATGATAAATATTTTGACTTCTTCAAATACTATGTTTCAGAGTATGGATATTACGACTTCTTTCTTCAATCCGCGGACGACGGCGTCATTTCTTTTACCGTTTTTAAAGAGCCGGATTTCGGAAAAACGACAAAAAACATGAGTGAGAGCTTCGGTAAAACGTGGCGAAAGGCCACCGAAGGGCATGTCACTGTCAGTGATATTTCGCCGTATGCGCCGTCGAATGATGCACCTGCTATGTTCGTTTCTGCGCCGGTCAAGGAGGGGGAGAAAATATTGGGGGTAATATCTCTCCAAATATCCACGGACGCTATCAACAAAATAATGCAGGAACGATCGGGCCTGGGGGAGAGCGGAGAAACCTATCTCGTCGGACAGGATAAACTGATGAGAACGGACTCCAGATTCTCCAAGGAGAGCACGCTCCTGAAAAAGGAAGTCAATACCGCGACAGTGGAAAAGGCTCTCAAAGGGGAAAACGGATGCGAAATGACCGCTGACTACCGGGGCACTGACGTTTGGAGTTGCTACGACCAGGTGGACATCGGTGGTGTCAAATGGGCTGTTCTGGCGGAAATCGACGATGAAGAGGCCATGCTTCATGTTGTTGAAATGCGCAACTACGTCATCCTGTTCTGCATTGTTTTCGGTATCGGCATCGCGCTGTTTGCCTTCTTCTTTTCACGAACGATTTCTCGTCCGATCAATGCCATATCCCGGGTAGCTGAGAGCTTTGCAAAGGGGGAGGATATAGACAAAACGATAGATATCGCACGCAATGATGAGATAGGGCAGCTGGCGGATTCGTTCCGAAGCATGCAGGAATCCTTGCAAAACCTGTCCGGCGGGTTGAACGAGCTGGTGGCGGCCACTGTCGAAGGCAGATTGCAGGTGCGCGCAGATACAGATCCTTTCAACGGCGAATGGAAAAACATCGTGGCAGGCGTCAACAACATGTTGGGTTCGCTCGTCGGTTACATTGACTCCGTTCCAGCTCCCGCGCTCATTATTGATAGAGATTTCAATATACAGTATGCAAACCGTTCTGCGACGGAAATATTCGGTGTTTCGAAGGATCAGGTATTAGGCTCCAAATGCTACAATCATTTTAAAACCAAGGACTGCAGAAACGCCAATTGCGCCATAGTCCGGGCGATGCAGACGGGTACGAACGTTACATCCGAGACTCAAGCAAATCCCAATGACAAGAAACTTGATATATCCTATACAGGAGTCCCCGTCCGAGGGAGTGACGGTCAAATCATCGGTGCTTTTGAGATCGTCACAGATCTCACGGATATAAAACAGGCGGGACGACTGGTGGAGAAGCAAAGCAATTACCAGACGGGCGAAGTAAAGAAACTGATCAATCTCATGACAAAGGTGGCGTCCGGAGATCTTCAGGTGGAGTTCAGTATCAACCGCGCTGACGAGGATACAAGACAGACTGCAGAGAACTTTAAACAGATAAGCATGGGGTTCAATGCGATGATCTCCAACATCAGACAATTCGTCCAGGATGTTCAATCAGCCTCTGAACAGGTGGCTGCCGGGGCGTCGCAAGTCACCCAGACCGCTCAGAGCATTGCCCAGGGAGGGGAGGAGCAGGCGGCGAGTGTCGAACAGATATCAAGTTCCATGGAAGAGATGAGCAGCACGGTCAAGGAGAATGCGAACAACGCACTGCAAACTACGGCCATCGCCGGCAAATCTTCGGGAGATGCGCAGGAAGGTGGAGAGGCTGTTATAAAAACGGTGGCGGCCATGCAGAATATCGCTGAGCGGATCAGTATCATAGAAGAAATTGCAAGGCAGACGAACATGCTTGCACTCAACGCGGCAATCGAGGCCGCACGTGCCGGAGAGCACGGAAAAGGCTTCGCAGTGGTTGCCGCCGAAGTGCGCAAACTGGCCGAAAGAAGCCAGATCTCAGCCCAGGAAATATTGACGCTTTCGGAGTCGAGCGTCGGTATTGCCGACATGGCCGGCAAGCTGATTGAAAAGATTGTGCCGGGAATCAAGAAAACTTCAGACCTGGTAGGAGAGATCAGCGCTTCGAGCACTGAACAGGCTTCGGGAATCGACCAGGTTGCAACGGCGATCAGTCAGCTTGATCGTGTGGTTCAGCAAAACTCGGCCGCATCCGAGGAACTGGCATCGACCAGCGAAGAGCTCTCAAGTCAAGCGCATATGCTCAGACAGACAGCCGGATTCTTCAAAATCGGCGCAGTTTCGAATACCGCACACCCGGTGCACATGAGCAAGAATGCCGGTGCAAGTCAAAAGCAGGGGGCTCTCCGTAGAACGAGCGGAATCACCCTTGATACTTCTTCGAACGAAGAAGAAGATGTCACGGATGACGACTTCATGCTCGCATGAGAATTCTCATGCCCACCCAATGGATACAGGAGGGGTCCTGTCGCGTCACCCAGGACGGTTTCATTCAATCCGCCGGTGGATAAAACCTATCCCCATCCACAGGATAACTCGGGGCGCATTGGATTCGGAGCGCGCTCTGGACGCAGAAGGGCTTGCTCGAAAACATCGAGCGAGCACGGGGTAAGCTGTTGCTGTCGCTAAATAAGAGAGCCTATCGCTGAGTACTCGGA
>JBNKCR010000100.1:0-48013 GCA_050287845.1 Polyangia bacterium | reverse complement strand
ACTCTGCCATTCAGGCAACAAACTTGACATCCCTGCTGCGTTGCTCCTCCTCGCCATACCGCCAGTATGACTCGTTGTCGCGCCTTGCCGGATATGTCATCCTGTTACCTGAATCAACAGATTTATTTATGAGCAAACCCTAATGCTTTTCAGTTTTATTAAACATTCAACTATCGCTGTGATGCAAGGTATAAAAATATTCAAGCATTCGTTTCTGTCGGCTGGAGAAACAACACAAAGCAAAAACTTTTGAGGGAACTCGCAGAATCAGGCAGGATACCCCTCGGCTACCACCCCAGCGCTTCAATCATGGATTCCCCGTAACGCTTCCCCATTGTCACAACAGAAGGGTGGTCCCAGTGGTACTGATCCAGAATGGCCGTTCCATCCTGGCTCACCCAGTATCCCATGGGAAGCTCTTCCGCGGCCTGGTGCACCAGAGGGTTGTGGGCGCCGCAACAGCCTGCCTCGGGAATTTCACCAAGAACAAATGGCACATCGTAATCGATGCCCCAGGCTTCCTTCACCTCGTTGTATAACTGCACCACTTTGCCTGGCCACGAGGGATCTGTATTATCCGATTCCCCCTGGTGGAAAATGATACCGGTCAGATGGGCGTTCTCGGCCTGTCTGGCAAGGGCAATCTTGTTCAGAATCATCTGATGATGTGTGCCCCCTGCAATGAAAGTATTGATGGACTCGCCACTTTCAGCGGTCCCTACCATTCCCATGGTGTGTCCGGCAGGAAGTTTATCCAGAAGTGTCTTTCCAAACCACATTCCCGGACCCACGCTGGTTGACAGGTTCCATCCTTTCTCACCGGGGCAATCATTCAGGGGTGGATTGGCAATATTCCACTGACCGGCGGGTTGATTGCAGCCGCCGAGCACCATAAACCGATCGTCTGTGTTCTGATCTTCGGCGGTGTTATCCGCAACGCCCGCCATATTGGATTGCCCCATGAGCATGAAGATGTGAAACACAGGATCTGAATCTGCATCCGTATCTGAATCTGTGTCCGTATCTGTATCCGTATCTGTATCCGTATCTGTGTCCGTGTCTGTGTCTGTGTCTGTGTCCGTGTCGGAATCCGCGTCAGTATCCGGCGGCTCAGCACCATCGCAGCACCGGTTATTCCCCTCGCAGGCGCCATTCATCTGCGTGCCGCCCCACGAAGTACAGTGAGGTAGACACTCATACGCGCATTCACTGGTGTCAGAATCAGAATCGGTATCGGTATCGGTATCGGTATCGGTATCGGTATCCGTGTCCGTATCGGAATCGGAATCTGTATCGGAGTCCGTATCGGAGTCCGTATCGGAGTCCGTATCGGTATCGGAGTCCGTGTCAGAATCCGCGTCGCTGTCCGAATCGGAATCAGAATCGGAGCCGCTGGTATCAGTGGCATCTCCGCCACCACATGATGCGGCAAAAAGCATCAACAAAAACAAAATCAGTAGTTTTTCAGTCACGACAATACTCCTTAAAGTGGTCTTTATTGCGGTGTGCACTGGTTAAACCGTCACAACCTGCCCCCTTAGTGTTTTTTAAGACCCAATCCGGGTGACTCTCAGTGCGGCCGTGACTCATGAGTGCCCTGAAAGCCGTTTCCGGCTCAATATTCAAAAAATGCGAAATGATTTTCCGCAGTCTGGTCAAACCTGTTGATTATATTGGATTACGACTAGTCAATGCCTCATATTGCCTTGATATTATTCGAAAATCTCCCCGACACCCTTCTTAAAAGGGGGAGGTCACAATGCATCCCTCTTTCGCAGGGAGGTTTCGCTTCGCAATACAGTGAAAGCGAGGTTGGCGCTTTTTAAGCTATCTGGAAAGTCCCAGTGCGGTGATGGTGGTTTCCGCATACCTGGCGCCATAGGTTCGGTAGGACTCCGGGAGAAAGTGCAGGTTGTCGGACAACCCGGGAAGATCCGCTGCGGACACCACGTAGGCATTATTGATGACATCGGGCAATCGGTTGATATTGGTGTTTTTCCCGTTAACGCCTGAGCTGCCATACACCAGCTCGCCGGCCACAAAGGGAATGTCACCGAGGGCCAGATCAGCGTGAAGATCGTCCACTACTTCTTTCACTTTGTTCAACCAGGCATCATCAATATTGTCCGATTCCCCCTGATGAAAAATCAGGCCTTCAATGACACCTCCAGACTCCAGCGCTTTCTGCGCCCGCTCAATCATCCAGTCATAGGCGCCGCTCCAGTGATTGTCCGGCGGAATGGTCTGCCAATCCGCCCGGGTGACCACCACATCTTTTCGGAACAGGTCAATACCGGCGCCGGGAATGGCGCAGGGAATCAGCCCGATGGTATCCTGTTCGGGGTATGCCTCAATCAGGGTTTTGGCAAACCAGTCACCTATACCGATGCCGTTGACCCAGCAGGCATGAAGAGGGGGCTCGGCCACGTCCCACTCATTGTATGCACGTCCCGTTGCGGCGCATTCGTCATATCCCAGCACCTTAATGCGTTCGTTGATCACCTGATCCTGAGATTCGATGGTATTCTCGTAACCAAACATATTCGATTGACCAAAAAGCAGAAACAGATGAAAAACCGGCTCCCCATCCGTGTCGGTATCCGTATCGGTATCTGTATCGGTGTCCGTATCGGTATCCGTATCCGTGTCGGTATCCGTATCCGTATCCGTGTCGGTATCCGTATCTGTATCCGTGTCGGTATCGGTATCGGTATCGGTATCTGTATCCGTATCGGTATCGGTATCGGTATCTGAGTCCGTGTCCGAGTCGGTATCCGAGTCGGTATCCGAGTCAGTGTCGCTGTCTGTGTCACTGTCAGAGTCGACATCAGATAAATCCGTATCCCCGCTGTTGGCATCACCGCACGATGCAACTATGAACATTAAAACTGTCAGAATCACTATTCGCTCAATCACCATATCACTCCTTCGTCATCGGTACCGCAACCGGATACTTCAACGTTGATGTGCCAGTTAAAAGATGATTACGGGCGTTTTACAAACAAAAAATCATCTGTTTTATGGGCTTATCGGCAAATCAGAGACGAAGTGTGTATCCGCAATTGATTTTGTCGGGACTACAACTCAAATGCGTTGCGGAATGTTGACATCAACCCGTCCATCTGTCCGGGGGACCGATTCAGACTGAACAGCACGATTCGAAGCGATACGGTAACCCCGTTTCCCCAGGGCCAGAATGCAGCCAATACCAATGGATCGGATTCGGGACGGATGGTCATAACGGTCTGGCCGGAACGTAACCCGCCCATAAAGTCGGTGGCGATGAGCACCGATTCAGGGGCGTCTGTAATATTGGTTACGTGCCATTCATATGCCAGGATGGATGAAAGTGTGCGCTGGATTTGCGGCTCATTGCTTTTTTCAAACTGGGTGAGTGCCCCCATGAGTCTGCTATCCCACTCCCATTTGAAATCATCGCCAATGGCATTACGTATTTGAGAGGCAATTGCTTTCACCATCCCGGCATTCTGCTCGTCCATCTGCCCTCCAGTTGCAAAGATACCCCCAAATATCATATACGCCAGGGATACGCGATATTTTTTTATCGCTTTTGAATACTATTCAGCACTTTGTTCAACAGTTTCACTGAAATCAAATTCATCCGCTTCGAAGTCCCGTTTTTTTTTCGGCAGGGGACATGGCAGTATGGATCGCAAGCCCAAAAACAGTAGCCAAATCAGGAAAGGACGCTCATCGGGTTAATCTGCGATATTTGATGCGATGAGGCTGATCGGCCCTGGCGCCCAGACGGCGCTTCCGATCGGTTTCGTAGGCATCGTAATTGCCTTCGAACCAAAGGACCTGGCTGTCGCCTTCAAACGCCAGAATATGCGTGGCGATACGGTCCAGAAACCAGCGGTCGTGACTGATCACCACCGCACAACCGGCAAAATGGAGCAATGCTTCCTCCAGCGCCCGCAGGGTATGCACATCGAGGTCGTTGGTGGGTTCGTCCAGCAGCAGCAGATTACCGCCACTCTTGAGAAGTTTTGCCAGGTGCACACGGTTGCGCTCTCCACCGGAAAGTTCGCCCACCTTTTTCTGCTGATCCGTGCCATTGAAGTTGAATTTCGAAACGTATGCCCTGGAGTTCACTTCCCGGTGTCCCACCATAATCATGTCGTTGCCGCCTGAAATCTCCTGCCATACCGTGTTCTCGCCGTTCAGGGCATCCCGGGACTGGTCCACGTACGCCATCTCCACGGTATCACCAACCCGGATGGTGCCGCCATCTGGGCTTTCCTGATTGGTGAGCATGCGAAACAGGGTGGTCTTTCCGGCGCCGTTGCCGCCAATGACGCCAACAATGCCCCCTGGAGGCAGTCTGAAATCCAGACCATCTATGAGCAGCTTGTCGCCATATCCTTTCACCAGTTTTTCCGCCACAATCACGTCATTGCCAAGACGGTCGCCGGCGGGAATGATGATCTCTGCGAATTTTTCTTTTTCGGCCGCATTCCTGTCATCGTTGAGCAACTCCTCGTATCGGTTGATGCGCGCCTTGCTCCTGGCCTGCCGAGCTTTGGGATTCATGCGCACCCACTCCAGCTCCCGGGCCAGGGTTTTCTGGCGGGCGGCACTCTGCTTTTCTTCCACCGCCAGCCGTTTCTGTTTCTGCTCGAGCCATGAGGAATAGTTCCCTTTCCAGGGAATGCCTTCTCCGCGATCGAGCTCCAGAATCCAGCCGGCCACGTTATCGAGAAAATACCGGTCGTGGGTGATGGAAATCACCGTTCCCGGATATTCCTGAAGATGGCGCTCCAACCACGCCACGGTTTCGGCGTCCAGATGGTTGGTGGGCTCGTCGAGCAGTAGCACATCGGGCTTTTCAAGAAGCAATCGGCACAGGGCCACCCGTCGTTTTTCGCCGCCGGAAAGCACGGTGACATCGGCGTCGGCCGGGGGCAACCGGAGCGCATCCATGGCCCGCTCAATCACACTGTCCAACTCCCACCCATCGGCGGCTTCAATGACATCCTGCACATCCGCCACCTCATTGAGCACCTTTTCCATCTCCTCCGGCGTGATGTCTTCGCACAATCTGGCGTTGAGCCCGTTATATCGGTCCATCAAATCGCGAAGCGGCTTTACGGCCAGTTCCACATTTCCCTTCACATCCAGTGCGTCATCGAGACCCGGCTCCTGGGGCAAATACCCGAATGTAATGTTCTCACTGCGCCAGATATCGCCGAAATACTCGGTCTCCACCCCGGCAATCATTTTAAGCAGTGTACTTTTACCGGAACCATTGGCGCCGATCACGCCGATTTTTGCCCCCGGCAGGAACGCCAGGGTCATCCCTTTGATCACAGTCCGATCGGGCGGATACACCTTTCGCACGTTATTCATTGTAAAAACGAATTTTTCACTCATCTGTTTTTTTACTCCGGAATGTTCGATTCAATCGAAGAATATTTCCTTCACTGAGATGATTGCCACCAGTGCCATCAACAGAAAGAAAAAGATGGTGTTGAGCAATGCATCAAGTCGTTTGTTCACCCGCTTGCCTGTAATGACTTCATACATCAGAAATACGGTTCTGCCACCGTCGAGAGCCGGTATGGGCAGCAGGTTGAAAAGAAACAGCATCAGGCTCACAAACGACATGAACGCCAGAAAATCGATGGCGCCATTATCGTACTGCACCTTGGCCATTTTCAATATTTTAGGCGGGCCGGCGGGTTCCACGTCTTTTCGGCTGCGAGTAATCATTCCCCACAGACCGCTCAGGGCATCTTTCAGCACCTGTGCACTTTTCAGCGTGGCAAATATGGCGGCATCTCCCACCGGTTGCCGCACCATCTCACTGGGGGGATACACGCCGATTTTCCCAACGCCGTTCTGATTCTCCGGGGTAATGGGAACCGGAAATCGACGCCCTTCCCGTTGCACCAGCAGCAGGGTTTTTTTGCCCGGGTTCTTCCCGATGTGTGTCACCAGATCGTCGAAAGTTTTCACCGTTACGCCATTGATCTGCAGAATCCGATCCCCCTTCTGCAGTCCCGCGGACGCTGCGGGGGTTTTCGGAATTACCTGGCCCACCCCGGATTGGTTCAGCTCATTGGGAAATCCCACCATGGCCACCAGAGCGAAAAGAATTATCCAGGCAATAAGTAAATTGGCAACGGGCCCCGCCACAATGACGAGTCCACGCTTCCAGACAGACTGCATCTGATAGGAATCTGCGGCTTCAAAGGCGCCCTCTTCAAACGGATTCATGCCTTTCACCTGCACAAACCCGCCCAGGGGAATCGCCCCAATCTGATAGGTGATATCTGTTCTGGCGGATGTCCAGGTGAAGATGGGTTTAAAAAAACCGATGGAATATTTAATTACTTTCATTCCAAGGAGGCGCGCCAGCCAATAGTGGCCAAGCTCGTGAAATGCAATGAGAATACCCAGTGTAAGAATAATGACTATCCAACCCATGGGTGGCTTTTAACCTTCATTGTGCGGAATGTCGAGCATCAATGAGGCAATTGCACCGATGCCCGGAGGGTGGATTCCGCCAGCATCTGTCGAAAGGCAGCCACCCGGAGCGCATCTTCATCGGCGCGCAACAGCAGAAGCAACGCCACTTTTCCCGCCGGTGCGAATGCGAAAACATTGTATTTGCCCATGCGAACCGGTCTGCACCAGTCATGGGTTCTTTCGGAAAGCAGCATGCGAGCCAGTCGGCGGACCTCGTCCCGCTTCAATCCCCCGGCCGGGATGCGTCCGCTTTTCAGGGTGAGCACCTGACCGGTGGGAAACATATCGTTGAAAACCCCCAATATCGCCGCGGGTGTGCGATAGCTGTCCGCTGCCGCCATTTTTTTCTGCCCGGAATTGTGGATATGAACGTCGAGCAATACCCGGATGATCGCGTCCGGCCCGTTCCTGCCGTCGATGGATACGTCCAGTGCTTCCACATCCATGGCAGCGCCACCACAGGCCTGAACCAGCTCCTGGCCCAAAAGGGGATGTGGGGTGAACAGACAGAATCGCGCATTGGAAATCCGGGTCATCTCAATCGATGGGTAGCACTGCCTCAGATGACGCATCACCCGTGACACCGGCAGTATGCGCCGGTCGAGGGTAACGACAAATATGGTTGCGCCGGAGCTTTCCTGCAATACGCTGTGCAACCAGGCCGCGGGGCCATCGGAGGGGTCTCGATGGATGCGAACGCGGGCAGGGGATTTGAAACGGGGCGGCAGTCGCCAGATGACCATTCCCAGCCATCCGGTAATGCCCGCCATCATCAGGGCCGGATTGCCCTGCACCCCGGTGAATCCGCCAATTCCCAGCAACGTCAGCACCGTAATGCCTGCCAGATATTTAAACTGCCGATACGTGAATCCCATCAGCTGATACAGCCCCAGATAGGATCGCACCATCAGAAAAGGCAGAAAGAGCAGGCTGGCAAATACCAGGGCCTCACCGCCAAGCAATTGTCCCAGTGCCAGGCAGAGGATGCCCACCGCCGCCGAAATCCATAGCGCCACTCTTTTGAGAAACCCTTCAAATCGGGCACGCAGAAAATCGGATCCGCTGCGCCACAACAGCTTCATGTCAAAATAAAAAAGTCGGGACCAACTGTATCCCGCTGAAATCATGGGTCGGAGCATGTACAGCAGAATGGCCAGCGCCAGGGTGGCGGTATCCCTGGAAAACGCCGTCAACGCCATTACCAGAATGCTATCTGTCTGAGCCGCGCCATTGGCCAGGGCATACTGAATAAAACCGTAGAGTTCCCGCCCCTTCAAATGCGTCAATCCCGCGGGAATGCGGTGCAGCCGCACGGGCAGCATCCTTGATTTTCGATATGCGCGCCCCGTGAAGTGCAAAAGAATGACAAACCGCACGATGCCCACCAGTAAAAACGCGATGGAAAAACACCACACTCCCAGCCAGGGCCACATGACCAGAACCAGCGCCACGTCCAGCACATCGCCAATGAGCACACTCCAGAGGGGTCTATATACCCTTGTAATGGCATACAGGCCGCTGTGATAGGTTCGGGAAACCAGGTCGAGAAACAGACGGATGAAACAGGCGATGGCGTACGCATTGTAAATACTGAAGCCCAGCTCCCGGTTGGGAGTCGCCAGGATAATGCCGATGCCTGCCACCGACGCCAGCGAGCTGAACGCCACACTGAGCGCCAGCCACTTTTCGATGGCCCTTCTGGCCAGATGCGGCATATGGGCCGCAGTCTCGTCCCGAACTTCCTCCCGCAACTGCTCCAGCCCCCCCCACCACAGGGAGGTAGCCAGAAATGTGGCGGTTCGAACGAGAATCACCCCGGCCAGAAAGTCTTCTTCGAAATACCGGGCGAACAGAAACATTTCCGCCACGTGGAGCGCCACCCGCAACACCATTCGCATACTCAGATATTTCAGGCGGTATCCGGCGTATCCGGCGGCGCCGTCTCCAATCAGGGTATCACTCAGATTCCGCCGCCGTGAAGATACCCGCTGACGCCGCGCCAGCCATCGGTGAAAACGGCTCATCGGCGACCTCTTTGGGATTTCAGAAGGTTTTTTTGCACCACCAGCGAGTGCAGTCCGAATTCTTCCCGAATGCGCCGGTACGGTATTTTTCGAAATGCTTTAACAGATCGGGTCTGACTGAGGGCTTCCGCCACCATCCTGGCCAGCAGATAATCGAGATGCCGGAGCTGACGCCTATCGTCCACAATGTAGCGCAACAGATGGGCATGCCGGTCCGCCAGGGAACTCTGGGGATCGAGGGCCTCGTTCATGGCGTGACAGATAGCACGTCCCCGCCCGACTATGGTACCCGTGGCGAGACGGGAAATCGCCGCCACTCGCTTTCGCATCTGATCCAGAAACCGTCTCGCTTTCATCGTTTTCAGAGAAACCACACCGCGAAAGGCAACGGTGCACCCCAGAAATTCCAATCCCGTCGTCCCTTTGGCCTCCGGCCATGCCGCACTGGCTTTTCCCGGAACCGTTAAATACAGATTTTTTCGCTTCTCCGGCCGAACGCGCAATTCGAGCTGTGCCAGCATGCGGTCTATCCGATCATCCACCTGCCGGGCGATATCGGGGTCGGGATGGGCAAAAACGAAGTCATCGCCGTAGCGGGCATAAAAGCCCCCGGCGATACCGGACAGCATCTGATCAAGGGGATTCAGATACAGATTGTTGATAATGGGTTGAATGGGCGACCCGGTAGGACTGCCCGAATTCAGTATGGCCTTTTCATCCGCCCGGGATTTTATCTCTCTGCGAATGCTCTGTACCAGCAGTTGCCAGAAAGGATGCCGCTCATCCGCACCGAATCTGCGGATGGTCACTTCCCGGAGAATGGACCAGAGCGTGGAGTCCGGATGGGTGGCAATGGCCTCTCCGTACGATGCGATGTCCCGTTTCAGCACGTACAGGCCCCGCTGCATACGGTCCGGCGTGTTCTGGATGTGCGCCTGAAAGTACTGTCGCAGGTCAGTGATGGCGACCACTGCGCCCGTTCCCTTGCGGTAGGAATACAGGGCCCCGCAATAATAGTTCCCGGACAGGGCAGACAGGATGGCAGTAACCGCCCGGGTAACCACCATATCTACCGGAATCTGCCGGTACAGGGTTCGCGCCTTCCCATCAATGATAGCCACTCCGGGCACTGCTTCGGTCAGATGAAATTGTTTGCGTCGTATGGCCCGGGCCAACTTCGCCGACACGGCTTCCTGCTCCATGAACATCAGATGCAACGATGCATCCGCGGCATCGGAGTCATCGCGTTTCGACGATTTCTGCCCACAGCGATATGCCTGTTGTATCACCGCCTGCAGGAATGCGGCGTCGTAAATCTGATTGATATGTATTGTTGTTTGACGTGCCCGCATAATCAAAGTGCTGACCACCACCCGGGTAATTGAAGCGCGTCCACGCGGAGATCGCGCGAGGGGGCTTCATGGTCGTCATTTCAAGTCCGCAGTCTCTGAAACGACCTGAAAATTACTGCACAAAACAGTAAGAACTGACAGTGGTGATCAGCGGCCCCAGTGTACTGGATATTCCGTGTTACGGAAAGAAAAGGTCATAATCGGGCAGGTAAAGACGTGCAGAAACACCGGTGCCACTGGCGCAATCCGGAGAATCGTAACATTTGGGAGAGAAGAACGAATGTTTGCCGGACTTCATCTTGCGCCACATGAAATGCTCCACGTCATTCTCGTTGTAGGTGGTGGCAGTTCGGCCATTGTTGGCATAGGCATGCTGTTCCATCGCGAGGGTGGGGTTGCCGCCAAGGTCCTGCGTCAGACACACCGCCGCGCCTTCGGCATTCAGGACCAGCGCCTCACAGGTCACTTTCCGGTGCTCGTTGCGGGCAAGCTGAGTGGCGCTGACGAAGCCTTTCACGTGGTTTCGCATTCGGTACACCGAGCATCCCGTGCTGCTGTTTCGACGGCCCCGCCAGGTGCGGGTAATCAGAATATACTTGCCCGTCGGATCCATTTTAAATCGCCGTCGCAACGAGAGCGCCTCCAGTGGACCATCGCCCTCCTTTACACCATGGGCTGTATTGAGGGGCGGGGCGAACGGAATCCGGATAAATGGATTGGCCAACTGGACGTCACCCACATCCCTGAACAGAATATCGCCGGGCAATCCCACATTGATGGCCGCCTGGAAATACGCCGCGTCAGTGGCCTGAGGCGCACAGGCTACGGCACTGTTCAAACTCTGATGCACATACACCGGCCGGGCGGTCAGCGCCTCGCTGTAATCCCCCTGTCCCCAGTTAATGCGTATTTCGGTGACCATCAGACCACTGGTGGCGAAAGTGGGATTGTGAACGTGGGTGCTGCCATCGCCTCCATCGCAATTGGCCCAGGCCATGGTATCAATACTGCCCACATGGCCACTGCGGCATTCATATACTCCGGATCCCAATGCCGGGGCGCCAAAAGTGAACGACACATCATCCCCCCCCACCGCAACATCTTCCTTTGGACGTTGGGTGAGGACAACGGGACAATCCATCTGACCATTGCGATCGTTGTCAAATCCGTCGTCGCATGAGACTTCGCCGTTGAATTCGCACCGCTGCCCGCCCAATCCGCCAACCGCATTGTCGCAGTCATCGTCGGCGCAATCCACCAGTCCATCGCCGTCGTTGTCTTCATTGTCGTTGCAGGTGGTTTCCATATACGGCTCACAGACCTGACCGTTAGGGCCTTCCAGAGAATTGCACTGGCCGTCAGCGCAATCGGTGTAACTGTCGCCATCGTTGTCAATGCCGTCTTTGCAGTTGAACTCCTCAAAATAGATATCGCACAAATCGCCGGACCACCCGGATGCACAGTCGCAGGTATATGTCATATGTCCATCGAGACAACTGCCGTGTTCGCACAGATTGTCCACGCAATCATCCACGCTGATCCCACATGCGTCGCCTGTCCAGCCGGGATCGCAGGTACAGGTATAGCTGCCGGGACTGGGAATATCCGTGCAGCTCCCGTGCCCGCAGGGGTCGCCGTCACAGTTCACCACTTCGATTTCACAGGCATCGCCGGTCCAACCGTTGTTGCACGCGCAGGTATGGGAATCCACGCCGTCAATACACGTACCATGGTCGTTGCACAGGGTGGCTGCCCCCGCCGCACAATCGTCGATATTCAGACAGGTCACCCCATCGGTATCCAGCGCATATCCGGAGTCGCAACCGCATTCAAAACTGCCCACTGTGTTTCTACAGGTTCCCCCCACATCATCACATTGGTTTTCTGCGCCGGCACACTCATCCTTGTCCGCGCAACTGACCGAATCCGTATCGAGATTGTACCCATCACCGCAACCACATTCGTATCCACCGCTGACATTGAAGCATTCCCCCACCGCCGTATCACAGTTATCCAGCCCGGCGTCGCATTCATTCACATCCACGCAGCTGTTGTCCGTATCCGAATTGCGCTTATACCCCGGAACGCAACCGCACGTATATCCGCCTGCCGTATTCTCACAGGCTCCCCGGTCCGGGTCGCAATCATTGGCGGTATCCACACATTCATCAATATCCGTGCATTCGAAACCGTTCCCTTCATATCCCAACGCGCATTCACACTGGGCACCGTTCCCGCCATCCACACAGGTGGCATTTTCGGCGCACGGATGGCTGGCACAGGTAACCATTGTCTCCGTATCCACCGGATCCGTTCCTGTGCCAATATCGGTTGCCGTCGCGGTCCCGGTATCCACAACGATCCCGGTACCCGTATCCACGACAGTTGCTGTGCCCGTATCGGTGATGGTTCCAGTGCCCGTGCCGGTACCGACCGTTGTTGACGTGTGGGTATCAGACCCGGATTCTGTGATGTCAATGGGCTCCCAACAACCCGTCACCCACACGCCCATCGTTGCGATGATCGCCAGTGCCATGAATTTTCGTGTTAAGTGCATGTAAACCTCGTTCATGAATTCCGATTCCAATTCTGTCATCAATTTCAATTCGTGGAAAATCCCCGTTCGAAATCAGCCTGAAGTGTATGACGTGTAACTTTATCATTATTTCAATTTTACAATAAAACCCTCCTTCAGAACAAGCAATTCCCTGGTTTCCATCCGTTCCCGGATGACATCCGGCATAAATCCGTTCCGAATCGGCAGGTATCGCCACATCCGGCCCCCCTTGTCGGCATCCGTCCCATCTGCTTTTACTGGTGAACAGGGGCTAACACAACCGGAAAGACGGATGGATACAACTGAACATCTGGCGAGGAAAATTGAAATGGAGTGGATTTACTGCAACAGATTATCAGCGGTTAAATCGAAGGTGTAGATGCCATAGAGTCCGGCGGTCACCACCGCGATGGTCCCAACGGTGGTATAGGTGAAATCCCATCCGCCGGTGGGGTAGAACGCCCTGGGAGCGGGATTGGCGGCATCGGCCACATCCACCACCAGCATCCCCCCGGGGACGCTCAGCAGCGCCCGATTCTCCCGGACTATCTGCAGCGATTCAAAGCCATTCAGCTCCAGGGTGCCGAGCACATCCAGCGTAAGCGTTTCAAGATTGATAATCTGCAGGGTGCCGGGAGTGCCGTAATAATAGTAATCGTCCACATAATCGATGGCCACATCCGGCGCCATATCCACATCCACCATTACCCGGTCATCTGCAACCCCGACCATGTCTTCCTCATAGGGCATGTCGTCGTACCCCCACGAATCAGTGGTCAGGGTAACATACGCACGTCCCGCGCCATCCACCACAATGTGGTCAATGCGACCCTGTTCGAAGGTCCGGCTCCCCAGCGGCCGGGCTGTGCCATTCTGCAACGTTACGGTGTTCAGCGTGGACACAATCCCATCATCTCCGTATGTCGCATCCCGGGTAATCAGGGCGTTTCCGGATACGGCGAACACGGCCCCCGGTGTATTGATGGGGGTTGAAATCACCGGCGATGCCGGTGTGGTCAAATCGACAATGCGCATAAAGTATTGCACATATGCACGGCTATCTCCTGTCATGGTGTACGGCATCTGATGACTGACCAGCAGTCGGTTGCCGTCCACCACCAGTCCTGCGGCCTGCTGATCTTCCGGCATGGCAACAGGTGCTGCCACCACAGGGGCGGCCGGTTCAGAAAGATCCACAATATTCAACACATACGAGTCCCAATACCGGGTGACATCATCATACCAGCATGTCTCAATAAGCTTCGCCGGATCCGGTTCAACCGGTTGGCAGTCGGTACTCCAGGCCACCTGGTCCTCGCTGTAGCTTTCAACGCAGCGCTGAATTTCACCATCACAGGTTCTGAAACCGTCCGCAGCCACCTCACAGAGGATGCTGCCGCTGTACCAGGTATATCGCCGTCCTCCGTCTTCGGTCTCCTCTTCCTGCCAATCGTCCAGATATTTCTCGCAGTAATGTCTGGTTTCCAGAACTTCAGAATGTGGAATCCGGGTGGGAATCACCAGTGCATTGCCCACCAGCCGGGCATTGGACGTCACACCATTCCCCATGCACCCCGGGCCAAAACACGCATCGTAAAATACGCCGCCACCATAATAATGCTCATACCCACTCAGTTCAGCGACAACACTCCCCCTGGAAACCGGTGCGATGGGGGTTGAAAAGTCGATGGTATCAATCTGCCACAGGTTGTCACACGCACCGGATGGAGAGATGACAACGGCCAACGGGCCCTTGAACATCACCTGTGCATAAGGTGAAATTTCCACGCTGGCCAGCACAGGTGCGGTATCTGCGCCGCCTCCGGAAACAACCACTTCGAGGGCACCCGGGGCTACCGGCGATTCCATACCGGTTTTTTCGCCTTCGCAATACCGCCACTTCTCGTAGGAATCCGGCGATGATTTTACCCGAACCGCATATTGTCCGAGGGTAAAGTACCCCGAATACCAGGGAGCGAGCTCCACACTGCCCAGCAGCTGCGGGCTGTCCGGATTGCTCAAATCAAACAGATTCAATTCCCTCTCCGACATGTTGGCCACATCGTCATCAGCAGTTAAAAAGCTTCGCCGCACCATGTCGGCATTGTCCATACTGCCCCGCAACGTCAAGGTATCCGCTGAAAATGTAATCAGCTTCACCGACGATACATACGTGTAGGTCTGCTCATCCCAGTGAGAATAGGGCAACAGTATCAGTCCGGTTTCCTCCACGCCGTTTGCATTGAGTACCGATACGGCATCGTCCATTACGGTAAAGGCGCGATCGTCCCAGGTGGCTTCGGAGTCAAACACATTCGCCCCCAGTTCCACCCGCTGGATAAAGGGCGTCTCCGCATCGAGAGCCGTATTGTACAGACTCACTGCCAGGCCGTCGTCACCCATGCCGATGCCCACCAGCCGAGTCTCGTCGAACGCCGGCTTGAAAAAGTCATTCCATCCCGAAATCACGTACTCGGTATGCTCGGAGGCCACGCCTGTGTCGTCAATTTCAAACGCGTGAAACGGATCCGTCTGAAAAAATGTCACGAAAAACGCACTGTTGCCCAGAAAAAGGGAGGCATACAACTGTTCATCGTCCCCGAATGTATCGTGGTCCACCGCCACCGGCGCGGTTCTGTCGGTGACATCCCAGGTCTGCAGGTGGTTGGTCTCACTGCTGAAATTATTGCCCGACACCACGCGCAGAATGTTGCCGTGAAGGCTCATATCGGTTTTCTTCTGCACCGTCCCGGCGGTTTCCACCGATGACGCCTCGGTCATCTGACCGTTTTCATCTGAAATATCAATCAGGGAAACCAGACTGTGCATCGAATTGTCGTACACCGACCGCGCCACGAGCAATGCCGTATTGGTGGCAGTGATATCGGTGATGTCCCCTTCCAGCAGCAATTCACTGCCTGCGCCCAACGCGCCGGTCGCATCCAGGGTAAAGCTCTGCACCAGCGTGCCGCCCGATTCCCAGGCGGCCAGATACAGCGCGTTGCGGTTCTCGCCCTGAATCATCCGACTGGTCAGAATATTGCCCTCCACTGCTTCCTGACTGATCAGCTTCGGCGCAGCGGGATCGGTTAAATCCACGGTGACCACCAATCCGCCATTGAATGGTGTAACATTCATCCCACCCACGCCCCGCGCATAGCCCTGCCAGTGATTGAAAAGCAGAACCGCCCGGTTGTCCAGGGCATACATCTCCACCGGCGTCCCTCTCAGCGGGAACCGTCCGATAATCGATGGCGCTGCCGGGTTTGCCACGTCAATTACCTGCAACCCGCGGTAACTGTTGAGGTTCAGAATCAGTCCACTGTCCAGAACCCGGTAAAGATCGCCTTCCACCACGGCTGCTTCCCCATTCGATTCATCACCCGGTCCCGCGTCCGTGTCCGTTGTCAAATCGGCGCCATCCATGTCATCCGATGCCGCCACCAGACCCTCGTCGCGATACCCGGCTCCCGGTGGCGATTCATCGGCAGACACAAACACTTCCTTTTTCGGTGAATGGTTCTGCCCATCCACAGTGTCGCACCCCGGGAGGCCCATCAATATCATCAGAGGCCATCCGGTTGTCATCAGAACTTTCGTTAATTGTCTCATCGTCGTCACTCCCCGTTTTAAGCTATGGAATTTATCCAATTTTCCCAGCGTGTTTCATTGCCCTGTTCACCCGCCACAAACGACCAATGGGAACTCAGAATAGAAAAAAAACTGCAGAGGATGCTACGAACGACGTTTCCAGCGCTGAACCTGGGTATCGGCGATGAGTTGCCGGGAAAGGTCGGCGTTCAATTCATTGGCCACTTCCCGCCACGCCGTATTGATGAAATCGGAATAATGGCTGCCTTCCCACCACTCCGCCAGCGCCACCTTCAACTCCCACCTGGGAGGATGTTCGATAATGATTACCTCTGTTCGCGCCACCCGCAGAAGCTGCCGCAGAATGGATATCCGATCGGAAGGGGAGAACAGATGCAATCCAAATGAAATGAAGGCGAAATCGAATGTGTCGTCGTCATCGCCAATATCCAGAACATTGCCAATTTCAAACGTGATGTTGTCATAATTCGCCGCCAGACGTCGGGCCCGCTTCAGCATATTTGCCGACAGATCCCGTCCGGTCACATGGGCAAACCGGGTGGCCAGCTGCTGACTGAGAATGCCGGAACCACAGCAGTATTCGAGGGCGGTGGGGGTATTGGACAACTCCAGCTGCCCATCCAATGTGTGCAGCACCCGGGTCAGCCCCGGTCGGACATGCCGTTCCACCACCCAGTAGAGCCGATATATCCGGTCGTAAAATGCACGCATTTCGTCTGTGGGGCGATGAAACGCGGCAGCCCGCCCCTGAATCCAGTTTTTCATTCGACCATTTGTGACCATTCTGGCAGCAGAAGTAAACAGGAAAATATTCAAATCAGATGACGAAGGCACCGAATCACTGCTATGGCATTCGGATGGGGTATTTTTATCTAACGCTGCCGGCGAGCAGAAAGAAAGGAAAATCAATGATGGGAACACTGTCGATAAAACAAATATTGCGGGCTGTTGGCATCGCACTTACCATTATGGCCTGTGGGCCCACAACCAGTCCCTCGTGCACGTCGTCGTCCCAGCCCGGAATCGCCACCATGTTCACGTCATCGTCGAAGCCGCCGTTTGAAGTGGGCAAGGAAATCGAAGCGCCCGACAATGTGGCAATCACCCCCTGGGCGCCGTCCGAAAAATGCCGGGCGCTGGCCGATACTTATGTCCACAAGATGACCGTGGCCCAGAAAGCGGGTCAGATGGTCCAAATCAACGTCCGTATTCTGAATGACAAAACCGATTTGGCCACCTATGGCATTGGCAGCATTCTGGCCGGGGGCTCTGAATATCCGCCCGGGGCGCTGACCGCTGACAGCTGGGCGGCCTACACCGCTGAATTGAAAGCGGCCGCAATGAAAAATGCCAACGGCATTCCACTTCTTTTCGCCGTCGATGCGGTCCACGGCAACGCCAAGACGGAAGGGGCGGTGGTGTTTCCGCACAACGTGGGTCTGGGCTGCACCCGCGATGAAAAACTGCTCGAAGAAATTGGACGCATCACCGCCCTTGAAACCCTGGGCAGTGGAGAGGACTGGGCTTTTTCACCAGTACTGGCCGCCGCCCGGGATGAGCGGTGGGGTCGCACCTACGAAGCCTTCGGAGAAACGCCGGAGATTGCGGCGCCCCTGGGCACCGCGCTGATTCGCGGCCTCCAGCAGACCGCAAATCCCCATGCTTCCATCGGCGTGCTGGCCTGCGCCAAACACTTCGCCGGTGATGGCGCCACCACCTTCGGGACCTCTCATATGGGTGGCGGGCTCCTGGATCGGGGGAACACGGCCCTTTCCGATGACGAATTCTGGAAGTTGGCCGTATCCCAGTACATCCCGGCCATCGAAGCCGGGGTGGGCAGCATCATGGCGTCGTACAGCAGCGTGAACGGCCGCAAAATGCACGGGGAAAAAAATCTCCTCACCAATATCCTGAAAGGCACCCTCGGGTTCAACGGTTTTGTCATTTCCGACTGGAAGGGCATCGATGATCTGGAAGGGGATTTTCAGGCCGACGTGATCACCGCCATCAACGCGGGCATCGATGTGATCATGGCACCGAATGACTATAAGCAGTTCATTGAAGTGGTCACCAATGCCGTACCGGCGCAGATTTCACAGGCCCGGATGGACGACGCGGTGCAGCGGATTCTGCAGGTGAAATGCGAAATGGGGCTGTTCGAAGACACATACTCTCCAACGACCGACCCGGCGCTCATTGCTGCGGTGGGCAACAGCGCCCATCGGAAAGTGGCCCGGGAGGCCGTGGCCAAATCCCTGGTGCTGCTCAAAAACGATGGCGCCATTTTACCGCTGACAAAAAATTCCCGAGTTCACGTGGCCGGTTCCGGTGCAAACAATCTGGACAAACAGTGCGGCGGCTGGACCATGAACTGGGGCGGGGCCGGCAGTAAAACCAAAGGCACCACGGTTCTGGAAGCCATTACCCATGTGGTGGGAAAGCAGAACGTTTCCACCTCAAAGGACGCCACCGGTATTCCCGCAGACACCACAGTGGGCGTGGTGGTGGTGGGCGAATACCCATACGCGGAATGGCTCGGTGATCGCGACCAGCTGACCCTCGATGATGACGATCTGGCCGCCATTGACAACATGAAAAAATCCGGCATTCCCTTTGTGGTGATTCTGTTTTCCGGTCGCCCCATGATCATCACCGACCAGTTGAATGCCGCGAATGCGTTCATCGCTGCCTGGCTGCCCGGCACAGAAGGTGACGGCATCGCCGACGTGCTGTTCGGCGACGTCCCCGCCACCGGCAAACTTGCCCACAGCTGGCCCAGGGACATGAATCAGATTCCCATCAACAAAGGCGACGACCCGTACGACCCTCTGTTTCCCCTGGGATTCGGCCTGACAACGGGAGAGGCAACCTCACCTGAAACTGTTCAGTAGCGTCTTCCCGTTCTCTGAATACCGTTTTTTATCCGGAGAGATTTCTGATCAATCTGAAAGATTGGCGGTTGTTTGCGAGAATACCGAAATATTCAGGTTGCCCGCTGCACACGGGGACATGTTGGCGGTGATTACATCTTCGGTCACATTGTACGTCATCACCAGATTGCCGCTGCTGGAATCGAGGGAAACATCAAATTCCACAGGACCGCCTATCTGGGGAGTGCAGTCATCACCGCAGGTTTCGCCGCAGGCGCCGGTCACCGCCAACGTGCTTCCCCCCGGGGTGCGGGAGTAATTGCCACTGTGGGACATGGTGCAGCCATTCGCGTCTACCGTTATTTCCATATGACAATCCGCTGAAATGGTTTGCGTCAGATTGACGTTCTCCAGGGAAAGCGCCGAACCGGAACACGAAACCGACGCCATTGTCCAGATCCCGGCAATATCGCCGCACGCCTCACCATCGACGCCACCATCATCACCGCTGCCAAAATCGGCATCGCAGGCCACCAGACAATCTTCGAACACCCCATCTCCCTCACTGTCGAGTTCGGCGCAGGTGCTCCCAGACAGACACTCGCCAAAGCAACTCAGTGCATTCTGATTGAGTATCCTGAACATGGTCATCTCTTCGTCGGACTGCAGCTCCGCCACGCACCCCGGAACGTCTACCCCTGCCATGCACGTGTTCATTTTATTGCACATGGTTTCAAACAATGGATTAACCGTGGAATCCGGTACATTCTGAAGCCCCTGTGTCATGCAGATATCCACATCCAAATCGGTGCAACTCTGGACCGCCACACAGTCCGCCAGCGCTGTGAAAACCGTCTGATTCAGCATCAATGCCATATTCCGGCATTCGGCGGCGCAATTGGAATACTCCTCTGCATCACACGCCAGCAACTGATCGCAGATCCGGTCACAAAGGTCACTGTTTTCCTGGGTCAGCACTGTACCGTTGGCGCTGGCTTCTCCCACATTCACTGTTGAATCCGAATCATTCATATTTCCGGTTGTGGATTCCGTATCGTTGTCTGCGGACTTTATTTCGCTGCAACCGATTGACAGCAGAACAACACCTGTAAACAACATCCTCTGCATTCTCTGAATCCGTATCCCCATGACTTACTCCTCCTGTACACTGCGGAATGAACTTACACACTCGCTGCATAAGCGCCCTGACAGAAAACGACGTTCGGATGCGAAAATTAATACCCGCAGACACATGAACTTTTCACATGCGCTAATTTGCGGAAAATAATATTGAATCAGTGTCGACTGAAGCTGGCGATGGCCCCGGCAATCATATGAAGAGGTCGCTTTTTCGCCGGCAGACCGCGCTCAAGCACCGACTGCGGCATCCCAAAAATAATGGCCGTTTCTTCAGACTCGACCAGTATCGTGCCCCCGTTGGCGTAAATGGCCTCACATCCGGCGGCTCCGTCATCCCCCATTCCCGTCATCACCACCCCCAGCAATTTATCCCGTACCACCGATGCGGCGGATTTGAATATCTGATCGATGCTGGGCGCATACCGGCAGTCCTTCAACAACGGCGCCTTTTCCACCCAGATTCCCTCAGGAACCCGGGAAAATGAAAGATTTGCGTCTCCCGGTGTGATGTACGCCGATCCGTTTTTCAACACCTCGCCCTCCTGCAGTTCAATCACGCGAATCGGAAATATCCGATTCAATCTGGCGGCGAATGTAGCAGTGAATTGGGCGGGCATGTGTTGCGCGATAACGATGGCGGCATTCAGCCCCGGCGAAAGGGACCCGAATACCTTGGTCAGCGACGCCGGTCCACCGGTGGAGGTCCCGATGACAACCACCTTTTCAGCCGGGCTTCCCGCATTTTCAAGGTCTTTTCTGGAAGGCACATCCATGATTTGAATCAATCCCGTCGCCGACGAATCCGATGACAGGGATTGCAATGCATTCAGATTGAATTTGCTGGCCCCCGTTACCTTCTGCACCACTTCGTCGCGGATGTTCCTGATAGCTGGAGATATCATGGTGCTGGGTTTCACTACAAAATCCAGCGCCCCAAGTTCAAGAGCGCGAAATACATTTTCCTTCTGTCCGTGGGAGCTGATCACGATGACGGGCGTTGGCTGTCCGGACATCAGAATTCTCAGAAAGCCGAAACCGTCCAGACGGGGCATCTCCAAATCCAGGGTGATCACATTGGGCCGGAGATTCAGGGCCATCTGAAGACCTTCCTGGCCATCGGCAGCCTTGCCCACCACCCGGACACCGGGCACGCCGACAAAAAAATCCGCGATGCTCTTACGATTGTATGCGGAGTCGTCTATGACCAGCACGCGAATCGGTTCACTTGACAATATCATCCTCCTGCCTCTGATACACCGCCGTGTCGTTCAAATCCACCTGGACAAACGGCGTTTCCCGATTCAGCAGCGATTCTGAATGACCGAGGAGCAGATATCCCGTCCGGTTCAGTCGCCGATGAAACAGGTCAATGGTCTGCATCCGGGAATTCCGGTCAAAATAGATGAGCACATTCCGACAGAAAATCACATCGAATGTCCCCAGCACACCCGTATGGCTCGCATCCAGCAGATTCATTTTTCCGAAACTGCATCTTTCCCGGATGCCGCGCTTCACCTCCCATTCATTTCCAGCGCCGACCCGGCGAAAGTATTTGGTTCGAAGATACTCGGGCGTATTTCGGAACGCGGATTTGCCAAATACGCCCGACCGCGCTCTGGTCAGCATTCTGGCGCAGATGTCACTGCCGAAAACCCGCACATCCCACCCGGTGAACAGTCCTGATTCTTCGATAAAAATCGCAATGGAATATACTTCTTCCCCCGAAGAGCATCCCGCGCTCCAGATGGTCAATTGCCGCATGCGTCCGTTGCTTCTGTGCACGTCAGGCAGAATCTGGTTGACGAACGCACCGAGCTGATTGTCTTCCCTGAAAAAATACGTTTCGTTGTTGGTGAGCAGTTCCACCGAGGCGTCCAGCTCCTGTACGGAATCAGGTTGGGCCAGAAACTCGGCGTATTGGTCGAAACTCTGAAAATTCAGGTCTGCAACCCGGCCGGACAACCGGCTCTCCAGCAGATTCCGGTCGTTGTCGTTGAAAAAAATGCCAAAACGGCGATTCACCAGGCTACGAATGATTTGAAAGGATTCGAGGGTAAGGGGACGGCTGTTATGCACATTCGAAAAATTCATCACAGATAAAATTAGTTTGAAGAGATGGAATTCGCAAGCTGTACCAGGTCGATTTCAAAAATGAGCCCGTCACTATCCCCATACACTTCCGCTGCCCACCTGACATCAGTGGCCCCCAGCGCGGAGCGATCCCGCTGCTGATGCTGCTGCACTTTCATTACTCCGAATACGGAATCCACCACGAGGGCGAATATCTTTTCCTCAATGGCGATGATAATCCATTTCTGCCGTTGGTTTCCCGCGTCGCCAGACTTGAATCGCCGCCGCAAATCCACTACCGGGATGGCGGCATCCCGATGGTCGAGAATACCGATAATGCTTTTGTCTTCGCTGGCCACGGCAGAAATTTCCCTGGGCAGAATAATTTCCCGAACATGCATGATGTCCACCGCGCCGTGAATCGGCCCGACGGCAAACTTCACGATTTTGCGCTCCACTTCCGGAACCTGACGATTCAACCCGCTGAACAGTCTGAGACTCATCGTATTGCCTCGTGCATAATTTCTTCCAAATCAATGATGGTCACCTGCGTGGTTTTATCGGGTCGGACCACGCCCACCACCTTTTCGGTAACCGGGTTTTCCTCCAGTACCGGATTGGCTTCGAAGGTACTGGCCGGCACCCGTCGGACCAGGGTTACCCGGTCCACCAGAATGCCGAACTGCTCAGATGGCGTATTGTAAAGCAGAATCCGGGACGACCGATCGATGTTGGACGGCTCCAGACCGAGAAGCTGACGAAAATCCACAAGGGTGACCACACCTCCCCGTATCGACACCACGCCGATAAAATATGACCGGGTCCTCGGAACCGTTGTCACCGGTGGCGGTTGAACAATCTGGGAAATCAGGTTCAGGTCAACGCCGAACTCTTCCCGCCCCAGCCGAAAGCAGAGAAATCCGATGGTCGGTTCATCCCCGCTGTACACCGACTGCATGCTGGTGGGATATTTGGAGCCTGTGATAATTGATTCTGTTGCCATATCCGTAATTTATCCTGTGTATTGATTGCTGTCGTCGGTGGTGGCGAAAAACTCCTCGATGACTGCTACGGTATCGAGCACCAACGCCAGTTTCTGGTCACCAATGTCTGTCACACCGGAAAAACAGCCTGACTTGGCCATGCTGGGCCCCAGCGGTTTGATGATCACATCCTGCTGTCCCACCAGGGCATCCACCACCAGCCCCACACGACGCTGTCCAAGGGCGGCAACGACCACGCGGGAGTTGGGTGAGAGAGAGCCGGACCGGAAAAAATTAAAAAAGTCGTCGAGACGGCACAGGGGCAACGTCTGCCCCCGAAGGGTCATGGTTTCGGTATTCATGACCTGGTAAATATCTTTCTGCTTGAGCATGATGGCTTCTGCCACGGTGTTCAGCGGAATGGCATATGTTGCATCCGCCACCGATACCAGCAGCGCCGGTGTGATGGCCAGGGTTACCGGCATGGTGATGGTGAACTTGGTGCCAATCCCCAGCTCCGACTGCACCTCCACGATTCCCCCCAGGGACGAAATATTGGTTTTCACCACGTCCATGCCCACACCGCGACCGGAGATTTCAGTGGTGGCTTTGGCGGTGGTAATTCCCGGAATGAAAATCAGGTTGTTGATATCCCGCTTGGACATCACACTCGCCTGATCCTCGGTCAGGGCGCCGGACCGGATGGAAGCGGTCAGAATTCTGTCGGTATCAATCCCGGCCCCATCGTCCTCCACCTCTATCAGGACATGATTGCCTTTCTGATATGCCGTCAGGGCCACGGTCCCGCTGACCGGTTTACCCAGACGGGCCCTGTCCTGCGGCACTTCAATCCCATGATCGATGGCATTTCGGATAATATGCATCAGGGGATCGGACAATTCTTCAATAATCAGTTTGTCCACCTCGGTATCTGATCCCGATACGATAAATTCAATATCCTTGCCCAGATTACGGGATACTTTGCGAATAACCCGGGCCAGCCTGTCAAACATCTGTCCCACTGGCACCATGCGCACTTCGAGAATGCCTTCCCGGATTTCGGCCAGCCGACGCTCGAATCCCCGAATAATTCGATGAAGTTCAATGGCGAGATCCCGCCTGCCGGCGACGGTACGCAACTCCTCACTGACCCTATCGATGGAACTGCGCACCAGCCCCAGTTCTCCCACGGAATTCATCAGCCGGTCCAGTCTGGAAATGTCCACACGCACGGTCTGGCTGACCGAACGCAGCGAGAGCGCTTTTTCACCGCCTATTTCCGCGATAATCGAGTCGGCATCGTCTTTCGGTCTGGTAAGGGACGCTTTGTCATCCCCTTTTCCGGAAAGCGTCGTCGGTTTTTCGGGGAGGCCTGTTTTTTCAGCAGCAGATGCGGCACTGGGCGGCTTGCCCTGAACGACCGTACCAATCCGGGCACCAAAAGCGGATGCGGCCTCGTTGAGTTCGTCGAGGTCTTTTTTGAGGGCCAGCAATACTTCAATATCAATTTTTTCGACATCGTCGCTTTCATCGCAGGGCAAATATGTAATGATTTCACCCAGTGGTTTCAACGCTGTCTTGATGGTTTCCAGTTCGGTATCAATGGAAATCAGCGAAAAACTGGCACGGACCCGATAGAGGGGACGACCTTTTTCGAGATTGATCACCAGCCGGTGTTCCTCGAATTCCGTGAGCACTTCGAGAATGTCCTTGCTCACCAGCTTCTTGATATCGAGCACTTCCGGTGGCGCTTCAGCCTCGACCGGCGAGTCCACGCCTTCCGCCGACGCCTCTCGGGGTGCACGGGATTTAATGACCACCCCGGTCAACTTCCCGGAATCATGAATCTGATTCAATGCGTCCACCACCACATCCACGCTGCTCAGAAGGGCGTCAAGGGTGCCCGGATCGAGAGGGGTACGCCCCAGACGGATATCATCCAGCAGCGATTCTTCCCGGTGCGCGAAATGCGCCAGATTTTCCGCGCCGAAAGTCGATGCCAACCCCTTGAGCGTGTGCCAGCAGCGAAACGCCTCATTCACCAGATCGGGGTCGAGCTCCTCCTCATCGCGAAGACTGGTGTCAATATCCATCAGCACATTGCTGAGCGCCTCCACGAACTCCTGGGCTTCGCTGAGAAATTCGTTCACCGCCCTTGGGCTGGGCGTTTTGTTACTGTTCATCTGCTGACCTCATGCGCCGAACAATCCTATTCATCTTTCACCTTCGGATAATGTAGCATATTTTCAAACCGGTCCCAAAGGAAAGGCATTTCTATCCAGATAATCAATGAAAGGTGGGAATGGGCATCTCGTGCTGAATGCAGTATGCCTTGAGGATATTGCGCATCAGAAACGCCACGGTCACCGGGCCAACCCCTCCGGGAACCGGCGTAATGGCGTGGACTTTGTCGTAAATTTCAACATCCGCATCTCCGACAATTCTATCGCCCAGGCGGGCGATCCCGGCATCAATCACGGTGACGTCCGTTTTTTCCGTGGCATCAATGATCCCCAGGTCAATCAACCCCACCACTCCCGTGGCAGACACGATCACATCGGCGCCGCGCACCTCAGACTTCAAATCCCCGGTGAACCGATCGCACATTGACACCGTGGCGCCTTCGTTCTGCAGCATGATGGCCAGGGGACGTCCCACGATGAGCGATTGGCCAATCACCACGATTTTCTTCCCGCGCAGCCCGCTGACCTCCCCTTCTTTGGGGTAAACGGTGTCGAGCATGTGCACAATGCCCCAGGGCGTACACGGATGCAGATATGGTATCTTACTGCGAACCGTCAGTCGCCCCACATTCAGGGGATGCAGTCCATCCACATCCTTGTTGGGGTGAATTTCTTCAATCACCGGTTCCAGTCGAATATGCGCGGGCAGGGGCAATTGCACCAGGATGCCATGAAATGAGCTGGAATGATTGAATCCTTCAATCAGGCCCCGCAAATCGGCCTCGGTCACACTGGCGTCCAGATTCACGTTCACCGTCTCGATACCCACCTTGCGGCAGGCTTTCAATTTGTGTTCGACATAAATGGTGGATGCGGGGTTGCTGCCCACCTGCACCACCACGAACCGGGGTTTGGTATCGAGCGCGGCAATCTTCTGCTTCACCTGACGGCGGATGTTTCGCGCAATCTGTTTTCCATTCATCAATATGGTCATGAGTGTTTTCCACCTGACGGCTACAGGCCCAGATCTATATTTTCCGCATTTTTCAGATCATCTATCTGTTCCTGTGCTTCCTCTTCTCCCTGCTGCTGTACTTCCGCCGCGCCAATACTGGCCACGGCTGCATGGTGCGCCACAAAAGCCGCCATGGAGAGACCCGCGCCCAGAAGTACCGGGGCCAACAGAGCGATCACACCCCGTTTCACGGATTCCCGGAATCCCATCACAATCGCCATCACATTCACCACAATAGCTGCCAGAATCAGCACGGCACCGATAATCGCCCAGAGATACATTTTTTACCCTTTCTTATGTGCATTGTTTTGTGCATAAGAATCTAAAACGGTTCGCTTCGGTTTGAAAGGGTGTAATCGGGTTTTTTTCACTATTTTCACATCCACTGGAGCGACAACGACAGAGGTTGAGGTATTTATGACAAAAAATCCCGGTGTATCGTCAATCGGTTTCAATGAACCCCTGATTTTCGACCGAAGCAGTGAGGGGCGAACGGGTTGCTCCCTGCCATCTCCGGATGTCCCCGTGGCGGATCCCGCATCCATTTTCCCCGATGCACTGATTCGAACCGAAGACGTCCCCCTGCCGGAACTCAGTGAACCCGAAGTGATGCGTCACTTCACACGGCTCTCCACCTGGAACTTCAGTGTGGACCACGGGTTTTATCCGCTGGGCTCCTGTACCATGAAATACAACCCCAAAATAAATGAATGGGCCGCCCGGCAACCCGGGTTTGCCCATCTGCACCCCTACACCCCCGTGCATCTCTCCCAGGGCGCCATCCAGCTGATGGTGGAACTCGAAGAGGCCCTCTGTGAGATTTCCGGGATGTCCGCAGTCTCCCTGCAGCCCGCCGCCGGCGCCCATGGGGAGCTCACCGCAATGATGGCGGTGCGTGCGGCACTGACCCACCGGGGAAACCCCCGAAAAAAAGTATTGATTCCCGATACGGCCCATGGCACCAACCCCGCCACCGTCACCCTCAACGGTTATGTGACCGAGCCGGTACCGTCCTCTGAAGATGGCTATCTGAGTGTGGAAGCCGTCCGGGAAAAAATGGACGGGGATGTGGCCGCCCTGATGCTCACCAATCCCAACACCCTGGGACTGTTTGAAAAGAACATCATGGAAATCAGTGAGATTGTGCACAGCCGCGGCGGCTTTGTATTTGGCGACGGCGCCAACCTCAACGCCATCATGGGCAAGGCGCGCCCGGGCGATTACGGTGTGGACGCCATGCAGTTCAATCTGCACAAAACCTTTTCCACTCCCCACGGCGGCGGTGGGCCGGGCAGCGGCCCGGTGGGTGTGTGCGCGGAGTTGGCGCCATTTCTGCCGGGACCGAGACCGGTGCGGAAGTCGGATGGCACCTTTGCCCTCGAAATCACACCGGAGTCCGTGGGCCGGGTCCGTTCGTTCGTTGGCAACTTCGGCGTGATGGTGAAAGCCTACACGTATCTTCGGGAACTCGGTGCAGCGGGCCTGCAGAAAGTGTCGGAAACCGCGGTGCTCAACGCCAACTATCTGCTCTCGCTCATTGGGGACACCTACCACGTTCCCTATGGCAACGGCCGATGCATGCATGAGGTGGTGGCATCAGACAAGCATCTGGCCGCCTCCGGGATTGCCACTCTCGATGTGGCCAAGGGGCTCATCGACCGGGGATTTCATCCCCCCACCATTTACTTCCCCCTGGTGGTGAAGGGCGCCCTGATGTGTGAACCCACGGAAACCGAATCGAAAGAAACCATTGAAGAATTCGCCCGGGCAATGATTGATATCGCCGGACTGGCCGAAACCGATCCCGATGGGTTGCACCACGCCCCCGCGCTCACCCGGATTTCCCGACTCGATGAAGCAACCGCTGCCCGAAAACCCATTCTGACCGCACCACTGGATAAAAGCCATGAATAGGGACGCATTGTTTCAGCTGGTTTCCAGCCGTCTGGGAGAAGGGCCCACCCTGGCCCACAGCGTGGCCACCGAGCGCTGCATGCGGGCTCTGGCCGGGCGATTCGGTGAAAACGTCGATTTGTGGGGAATGACTGGATTGGCCCACGATCTTGATCTCGACGAATGCGAACCCGACCTTTCCAATCACACACTCATTGCGCAGCAGGTGCTGGAAGCCGAAGGCGCACCCCGTCAGATGGTGGCGGCAGTGCTGGGACACAATGACAAAGGGCCAAGAGAAGACCTGCTGGCCAGAGCGCTCTGGGTGGTGGACCCCACCACCGGCATGATCACCGCCACAGCCCTGGTGCTGCCTTCAAAAAATGTGGCCGATGTGCAGGTGAAAAGCGTGAAGAAGCGCATGAAGGACAAACGCTTTGCCGCGGCGGTAAATCGAGAGCAGATTAAAGCCTGCGAAACAGAGCTCGGTATCGGGCTGGATGATTTTCTGAATCTGTGCATTTCGGCCATGACCCACTGATGGGCAACTCACACTGACTTGATTTTCCAAACCACTGGATTCGCTTTTTTGCAATCCAGTTGTACACCCCGTCGCGAATGAACCGGGGAACCACACGGAATAACCGGACCAGATGCCAGACGCCCCCCAGCGTTGCGGCCACTTCAATAACTGCATCGGATCGTAAATAGATGTGATTCCCCCGCACCGCAGTCACTGTCTGCCAGGGGTTTTCATCCGGCTGCGCGGCGTCCGCCCCCGGGACGTTTTCACAGCGGGAAAGCGCGGACTGGCCCGCAGGACTCTGCAGGGGGAGCAATTGAAACCGATTGCCGCGCCGTCGCCGCAGAATCCAGCGAACCAGCCCGCTGCACAGGGCGCAATCTCCATCGAAAAGTACAACTGTTTTTATATTTTGCATCTCACATTCAACCTAAGTACTGCGGAAAAGGAAATCATCCGATGAGCGGACGGAAATAGCGTCTGACGGACTGCCCGACAACATTTTGGTGACAATGGTGATCAAATACACCCATTGTGCTCGTGAATCACTACTATTAAGTATGAAACATTTTTCATCCGCCTGTTGGAAAGCGGAATTTCAACTGGTTTGCCGTTGTGAAACGGCGACCCGCACCTTATCTGGAAAGGGGCGAATATGAAACGGACAGCAATACAGCAAATACTGGCGATTTGTTTCGCGGTGTCTCTCACAATGGGATGCAGTAAACTGGAGAACAGCGGAGAAGGGCAGAACTCGGACGTCGATACCGATTCGGATACCGATAGCGACACGGACACGGACACGGACTCCGACACCGATACGGACACCGACACCGACACCGACACCGACTCTGATACCGATACCGATAGCGATAGCGACGGAGATTCGGACGAGGATTCCGACAGCGAAGAAGTCTGCGATGAACAGAATTTTGAAATCAAGGGACGCATTGTGGATGTCCTCATTGTATTGGATCGATCTGAGAGCATGGCCACCAGCAACCTGTGGATTCCCATGGGAAGCGCCCTGACCACAGTGACCGCCGAGACGGAAGCCAGCGTAAACTTCGGATTGATGACGTTTCCGTTCAGCGATGAGCAATGTGGTCCCGGAGACGTTCTGCTTGAAGTCGAAAAAGAAAACGCCGCAGCCATCGCCACGGTGGTGGGCGGTGGCTCCCAGGATGTGGGGACTGCGCTGGGCACCCCGACGGCCATCACCCTGGACCGGGCCCGGGAATATCTGAATACTCTTGACGACGGACTCGATAAATTCGTGCTGTTGGCCACCGATGGTGCGCCCAACTGCAATGAATCATTGGACGAACTCACCTGTGAGTGCAGTATCGGAGGCCGGTGTCAGCAGGCATGGTGGTGTCTGGATGACGTGGCCAGTGCCGCGGGCGCCAGTTCACTCTACGATGCAGGATACCCGGTGTATGTACTCGGCATCGGCGATGGCATGGAATGGGGGTCCGTGATGGACGCCATTGCCTCCAGCGGCGGCACCGGCCAGTTCATTCCCGCCGACTCCCAGGAGTTCACCGACGTTATCATGGACATCGTTGGTGGGGTGATGTCCTGTGACTTCGATGTGGACTGGACCGCCCTTTCCGAGAACACCGCCATGGCCCCGGACATGGTCAACCTGTACTGTAAACAATCCGCCGACGACCCCATCGACAACAATCCGGACACCGGCAACGTTCTCCCCCGAAACAACGGCTGCGCCAACGGCGAGGCCGGCTGGACCTGGGCGGATGAAGATGCCACCGTCATTCACATGTGCCCCCAGACCTGCGATCGCCTCAGAGAAAAAGAATGCGTCATGATCAGCGCCACCTTCGGCTGCCAAACCATCCTGGTGGAGTGACATTCATTAATATCCAGCCAAGCTTCCATGTTCAGGCGTGTAATGAATTTCAAATTTTTTGACAGGGCGTCGTGCTTCTTCCGGAGAAAATGCCTCATAAAATGAAGCGGGAGAACATGTATTCAGGTTATCCATAACGACGACGAATCTCTCGGCATCGGATACCCGCACGTGGTGACTTTCGTTTCGAGGAACACTGAACTAACGGAGCTTGAAAATATTCGCGGTTCCGTCTTTTATGCGCGAAACAAGCTGGACGCCCAATGCCGGTATCAAGAGTTGCATGACGCTGCCAGAAACATCGAATGGACGATGGCTACTCCGCCAAGATCGTAAACAACATGCTGTCGGTGCTGCACCGCATTTTTGAAAAAGGCCATCGACTACGAGCTGGGGGATTTGGATTTTACGATACCGGGCATCTGGATTCGCCGATCAATAACGCGAAAAGTTGTTGGGACACCAAAGAACAAGCACGCCCGCTTTCAGGTAATCCCCAAAGAGCTGGCGCAAGAGTTGAAAGAATGGATGCTTCGCGTCCCTTCGCAAATTCTCTTCCCCGGAAAAATGGGAAACCTGATGTCAAACAACGGTTTGAATGAGGCATATAAGCGCCTTTGCGAAGAAGCGGGAGTGCGAGCAGTGAGTACAACCGGCCCATGACTTTTCTGGCAAAAAGTTATTACACCGGACAGCGGCGAAGCCACTGTTTAATGGCGCACGGCACACCTCCGGCTCCAGTTGCGCATTGATGGGAGTAGGCCAAAGAATGATCGCCCACCTGCTGGGGCACCGTCATGTGGATACCACCGACCGCTACACTCATGTGGCCGTTGATGGCATCAAACCGTTGGTAGAAAAACGCTGGGGAGCGTGGAAGGGAGAAGAATGAGACCTTTCGCATTGTTCGCGGTGCTAAATATTTGAGAAGCTGATTTTCATATGGTACACAAAAAATGGAAAATATAAATTTCCAGATTACCGTTTAGGCAGGGCGCATGTCGCAGTGTTTTCGCAGTCCAGAGGAATTTTGTCTCAATGTCGGAATTGTTAGATTCGATAAAACAAAAAATGGATGTCTCACTGCCAAACTTTAGTGAGTCTTTTAAGCGAACAGAAAACCTGTTGAATGATTCCAAGGAATTTTTACATGGAAATTTAAAGTCGGCACTGGATACACATACAGATATAGTATTTTTTGGTTCTTTTGCGCGATATGAAGTTACGACTGAGAGTGATCTTGATTATTTGATAATTGCATATGATTTGCCTCCAGAGGGAAACCCAAATCATATGAGGAAGATCATTCAAACGGTGAATGAGCTTTGTCGCCGCTTGGATTTAAATCGTCCCGGTGCAACAGGGATGTTTGGAACGGTGATTGCTGCAGCCAATTTAACTGAACGGATAGGGTTAGAACAGGACACGAACTTAAGTCACTCCAGGCGCATGTTGTTGCTGCAAGAAAGTATTTCCGTTTTTCAACCACGACTCCATGAAAAGTTGATAAAATCCATAATTGAGCGATATTTAGCAGACTATAAAAATCCTAAAGATGGAATACCACGCTTTTTACTGAACGATGTAATGCGCTATTGGCGCACGTTAACCGTCGATTATCAGGCTAAAAGGTGGAATAATTTAAATTCGAATTGGGGTTTAAGATATTTGAAACTGATAATTTCCAGAAAATTGGTCTACGCTGGGATGTTGACTTCAATATTTCTTACGGAAGAGGCAACCGTGGATTGGTTCTATCAACAGTTTTCAATGCGTTCTATAGAGCGGATAGCCCAGTTGTGGGACAAAGTAGAAGAGCAGAATCAGCATTGTGTCAAACGTATTTTGGAAATAGCCGATGATTTTATTGGAAGGATTTCAAAACAGGATTTCAGAGATCGAGCAAAGGCATGTCATAGTTCGGAAGAAATTTCTAGCGATGAAGAATTAAAAACGGTAAAAGAAGAAAGTGAGGAATTGCAAAAATGCCTCGAAAAACTTTTTTTTCATGACCGCAACTTTAAGGAAAAATCAATTACATACATGAGCTTTTAAGGCGATTTAGAAAATGGCCAGGAATAAAGAATGACAAAATTATATGCGGTTTCACAAAAAGAAATAGATTTTAGTTCTCAGCTAAGAAACGCTGTGTTGAATAAGATTAAAAAGAGTTCCTGGGACAATAGATTTATTGCTGAACGTTTAGAGCTCTTGCCGTCTGGCGTGCAGGTATTACTGGATAGAGATAGTTGGCCGGTTGAAACAGCGATTAGAATCGCTACAGCTCTCGATATTTCCTTGTCAATACGTTTGCCAGACAATGATTAAATGATTAGCCCTGAATTCGAATGTGAAATTTGCGGGTTTAAGTTATTTTTACCTATAATTAAGCTGAGGGTTTCGTATTTAGGCTTGTATGATGATAGCCGGTTTCCTGGAAGGTGTTTGCTCGTATACCAATACCATTGCGAGCATTTCGAAGAATTACAAGGTACTGAACTCTCCGATTTTGTGAATGATATACAGACCTGTGTATCTGCATTGAAAAATGCGTTAAATATTGACAGAGTGAACTTTGCAGTTTTAGGTAACGTTGAATCTCATTTGCACGTACATTTGATTCCAAGATCAAAAATAACTGATCCCATTCCGACGCAAGCACCGTGGGCTCATCCTGAACCAAGTTCAAAATTGCCAGCGATTATTCTTGAGAAGTTGAAACACGATATTTTTTTCGCTGTGGAGTCCAGAATTTCCTTTGGTGATGCCTTGAAATAGTAGCTCGCCAGGTGTCCGAGATTGACTTCACTTATCTATTTCTTCGTAAATTCTCTCAGTCAATTCGATAATGAAATAAGTCAGTTTTATGCAGCCTCCTGCCCCATCACGCTCCAGCAATTATCGGAAAGGAACGGATGCCCCGACGGTTGTCGGAGTTATTGGCGCCGTTTTTGTTCGCGGCGTTGGATGATGTGTGCGCGGCAGTCTCATTCCAGGTGCAGGCTTCGTTGAAGACCTGAAGGTTGAGGGCGCGGACCCGTTCGGGGAGCCGTTGATGAAGTACCTTTCGCACGGAGTCAGGGGTGACGCCGGATATGAGCTGCAGGGCGGCGATGCGGCCGAGCAGGGCCACATTCTGCATCTGGGGATTTTGCAGATTGGGCAGAGCGATGTGGGCCGCCCGGATATTCCTGCGCTGGCAGGCGGTGTTCACATCGTGTGGGGTGGCCGCATGCATTTTTTTTCGCCACTGCGGTTATCAGGAACTACATCGATATTGGTTTAATATTCTTATGTATTGTGTAAATTATGATGGTACATTGAACAGATAAGACAAAAAAATACTAAATACTAGATAGGGAGGATTTTATGGATTCACTTAAATTACTTATCGCTTTTTCGCTCTGTTTTAACTTTCTTTCATGTGGTCCCAAAATGTATCCGGATTCGCCCGACTCATCTGACACAAACCCTCCCGCTGCCTCAAATACCGATGATGCCCAACCTTCCGATACAGATGACGGCCAGCCTTCCGATTCGAATGATACCGAACCACCGGATACGGATGAAATCGTCAGGAATAAGCTGGATATGATTTTTGGCGTTGCCGCAAATCCACCGCAACATGGATACATCGCGTACGAAGAGGGCCACGGCAATGAATGGAACATCCTTCGCACTGCAGCGACAGAAAATGCTACCTGGGTGTTTGGCCCCGTACGATTCCCCGGGACAGACAACTCTTTTTTCGTGGGTTCCGGCAGTTCAGCGGCTGAGATTCTGCGCGATGACACTGCCTCCCAGCAGCATTTTCTGGGCAAATACGACACTGCTGGCGCATTGATGTGGGGATACGGTATTACGGTCCACACAACCGAGCCACCTGCGGGCATCCAGACAAGTATTAACGACAACTTCGTGTACATTCACCAACTGATCCCCACGGCATCTGGCTTGTATCTCAAGGGCAAAGCACCTGCCCATACTGTAATGAACACGGGAAATGCAACAATTGATTTTGCGGATTGCAGCGACACAACCTGTGAATTTGTCCTGGAATTGAATGAAACTGGCACCCTGATATCGAAACAGGTTGGCGACGGGATAGAGCTCACCGGAAGTAACAAACTGTATTCTCATTTGGACCAGGGAGGCAGCACTGAATCACCTCCGGGCCCTGCAGCAAACAACCCCGCATTTCCCTCCAACGTTGTGTCTGCTGAGATCACTGACGACCAGACGTTGAGATTCATTTTGACAGAATTGGAGAATCCTGAAGAGATCCACATCAGTGAAAACTTTTACACAGCATTTCCACATTATTCTTTGGAAGGACATGTAACCACTTCTGCGTATGTGGACTTCCACGTACAGGTTCCGAGTGGGAGATCGTCCATAGATGATGCAATCGAGATCTCTCAGGACTCACTTCAATTCACTGTACCCGCAACCGACAACCTGTTGGCGATTGCAATTCGAGTCTCCAATTCCGGCGAGCTGATGACCGTATTTCCATTGGTTGAACCGAACTTTTCGAGGGATGCGTTCGAATACTTTTACCTCAACAACTTTGTCACCCAGAATGACGCTACTCTATGTTGCATAAACGAAGATCATTGTGTGGTTTATGACGAAAATTACGAATTTCAAAACAGAATCGATATGAATACTACTGAGCGGATATTCAGTCAAAATACATCTGAAGGAACGCTTTTTGCGGAAGAACTTTACTTCGCAATTGAAAAAGGTCCAAATGGGTTCAGCAAAATTGGCGATATGTACTCGCTGCACAGCAATCGGATGCTTGCGAAATACACCGGTAAAGAAACACTGGACTGGGTAACGGCAATCGGAACTGCTGTCACAAACCTGGCATTCGCGGGAGACGATATAGTCAACGTATTTGACGCAATTGATGAAACCTTCTACGTGGGCACAAAAAACAGGCACCAGTCCATCACTGTACCGGAGAGCGAGATGCACCTGTATATTGCCCGCATCAACAAAGACACGGGTGCGCTTCAGAGCGTTTTATCCGCTGCTCACATATCGTCATTGACTACCCCGGATTTCAGCCAGGCAGCATTTTGCCCCGATATAACGCTGGATGCAAATGAGGTGGCGCCATACATGGATAAATCTCCGTCGAAACAAATAGTGACAGAACTCTGGAAATTTACAGAATCTCAAATTGGTGTCGGGGACTGGCAAATGACAGAATCCAACTTTCACCAAGGCACAGCAGATGAAGCGTCTACCGTGGCAGGAACATTCACCACAATCGATGGCATTTCGGGAGAATTTCAGAGCACCTGGCAAAGTCAATCAAGCGATTGGGGGTCCTCATCCAGCTCATCCAAAAAAATGTCCCTCTCATCGAATGACAATGTCGCCTCAATTAAACAGTGGACCAATTTCTCTTTAGAGGCTTCGAGGGGAACCGCGGACGCGTATGGGATGGAGCAAGAATCTGGCGACAAAACCGAATCATCCTGGCGCGGCACTATTTCCACCCGTTACCCCACAGATGGCTTGATTTCCATTGAAGGTGACAGCAGTGGGAGCAGTGATACCTCTTGGCAAAGTGAGACTCATGCGCGCTTCAACAATTGTGACTACGGACACTCCACGTTCCAGATGTGGGATGATCCGTACCCCAGCCGATCAGTTGAAGTTCTGGGCCACGAATATGAATCCAGATATAACAGTGGTTTCTGGTTCTATCTGGACGGTGTCTGTCAGTATAAAACGAACTTAACCACATATCAAAATACAGGTGAATGTCCCTGATCCCATCGCTCGCGCGGAACACCATTGCTGCCGGACGTGAACCGGGCAGTTCATTCCTGCCGACACCCTGGTGTTTAAAACATTCATGGGCATCTTCGGAGGGGTTCTGCCATATTGAAGTTAACTGATATGCAGTGTCAAACAACACCGCCATAAACCCAGAGACGTTGCGACCCGAAACTTTCCTCCCCATCACGCTCCCGCAATAATCGGAAACGAGGGGAGGCCCTGACGGTTGTCGGATTTGTCGGTGCCGTTCTTCTTTGTGGCGTTGGATGATGTGCGCGCGGCAGTCTCTTTCCAGGTGCAGGCTTCGTTGAATACCTGAAGGTTGAGGGCGCGAACCCGTTCGGGGAGCCGTTGATGAAGTACCTTTCGCACGGAGTCCGGGGTGACGCCGGATATGAGCTGCAGGGCGGCGATGCGGCCGAGCAGGGCCACATTCTGCATCTGGGGATTCTGCAGATTGGGCAGAGCGATGTGCGCCACCCGGATATTCCTGCGCTGGCAGGCGGTGTTCACATCGTCGGCGGTGGGATATTGCATGCCCCGTGCCCGGGTCACCTGGGGTTGCTGCACCGTGTCGTAATACACCAGGGTGCCCCTGTCCCGCAGCATGGTTTCCGTAAAGCGCAATCCTTCGAGACGTTCCAGAGAAAACACAAAATCCGCTTCGCCCGGACCAATCTTCGGCGTGCGCACCCCGTCACCGAATCGGATGTGGGTGGTGACGGTACCACCCCGCTGGGCAACGCCGTGGGTTTCGGTGGCCATTACCCGGGTGTTCAGGTTTTGCAGGACGTGGCACAACACTTCCCCCATCAGTCCGATGCCCTGTCCGCCCACCCCGCAGATAAAAATACTGGTGGTCATTTGCGCTTGTCCTTTCCATGCATCTGCACTCCGCCCCGCCGCAATACCCCGGAGGGACAGGCCGATACACAGGCACCGCATCCGATGCATAAATCTTCATTCACTTCAATTGCACCGTCTTCATTTCTCTCAAAGGAGGGGCATCCGAACGCGGCAATGGTTGACGCTTCGCCGTCTGTGAGATCTCTGGTGATTTGCACCGGCGCCAGACGAAACAGGGGATTCTTCTTCCGGTTGGCCCGGGTCAACTGCAGCATGCACGGGTGCTTTGCTATCACCACTGCAAACCCCTTGTATGCAAATGACTCCACGAGATGTTCGCGCAGCAGGTCGAGATTGTAGGCATCCGCCTGTCGGATGAACTGCACCCCGAGGCTTGCAAGCAACTCCGGAATATTGATTTTGTCCCCAATCTGCCCGTTTCCCGGCCGGGGCTGATGGCCGGTCATGGCGGTGGTGGCGTTGTCAAGGAGATACAGGGTGATGTTGGATTGATTGGCGGCCGCATTGATGACCCCGGGGATTCCCGCATGGAAAAAGGTACCGTCTCCCATGAGCGCCATCACTTTTCTCCCGGGATTACGGATGGCGAGTCCCGCAGCAGTGGATACAGAATGTCCCATGGAAAACAGGATTTCGCCCATCTCATGGGGAGGCAACGCCCCGAGAGTGAGGCATCCGATGTCGCCCACCACAATGCTGTTTTTATCGAGAACCCCGCGCGCCGCAAAAAACGCCGAACGATGTCCGCACCCCGGACACAGTTGCGGCAGCCGCTCGGGAGACAAAAACGACTTCGCGGTGTTCATTGGCGTCGGCAGGGTGAAGAGATCCGGCCACCTCTGCGCAAGCACCCGGGAAATGCGCTGTCGGTCCAGCTCTCCCATGATTTCGTCCGGCGGTCTGGCGTGAATCCGGACGGTCAGCCCGGCATCGTAGGCCAGGGCTTTGATTTCGGTCTCGAGCACTCTATCCAGCTCTTCGATGATGAACACCTCATCGTGCTCAGACAGGAACCGAAGAATCTCCTTTTCGGGCAACGGGTATGTCATCTGCAGGGTCAACAGGGCAACCGGAGCCTGCTGCAGTTCGCATACTTCCAGCGTCTCCAGAGCCGGAAGCCCCGCGGCGATGATGCCCCGTTCCGGCTGCCCGGCCCGGCGATGCTGCGCATCTCCGGTCTTTACGTGCTTTACGAACCGGTTGGCGTCATTTTTCAGCCGGGCAATGTTGTTCAGGGCCCGCTGCTTCAGGGGAAACAGGCTTCTGGTCACCGGAAAATACGGCCCGTTTTCGTTACTGTACCGGCTCTTCCACGAATAGGGTTGCGCCGGTTGGCTGCGAAATACGACCGCCTGTCTGGCATGGCAGACATTGGTGGTCAGACGCAGAAACACCGGCATCCGCCAGGTCTGACTCAGGGAGGCGGCCTCCAGATACAGGTCATAGGCCTGCTGGGGGTCCGCGGGCTCCAGCATGGGGATGTATGACATTCTGGCAAACGGTCGGTTGTCCTGCTCATTCTGTGACGAATTCGCTCCCGGGTCATCGCCGAGAATGATGACCAGTCCCCCCACATGCGCCATCAGCGCCTGCTGAATCAGAGAATCCGCCGCCACGTTCAACCCCACGGATTTAAAGAATACACAGGAAAGATGCCCATTGAGGGAGGCTCCCGCCGCAATTTCGAGGGCCACTTTTTCGTTGGCCGAAAATTCAAAATGAAACTGACGCTCTTCCCGGGGAATCCGCTCGAGGGCCGCACCGATTTCCGGGGTGGGCGACCCGGGGTAGCTGGTGATAACCCGGGTGCCACTCTCGAGTATCGCCCGGGCCAGGGCGTGGTTTCCCATCACCATGAATCCGGATTCATCGGATTGAAATCCGGTTTTCCCGGTTTTCCCGGGATGCCCGGGATGCCCGGGATGCCCGGGATGAATGATTTGTTTTGCCACGGACAACAGTCACCTCCATTTCAGACAGCAAACAGAATGCGCGGTCAAATATAGAGGTATAGTAATACCACTTTTCGAGATTGCTGTAATCCCGGGGATTTATTCATTCGCAGCCCGTTTTAAGAGGCCGCCAATCACGGCCTCTTAAAAAAAACAAATTTTCCGGTCAACTTTTTCGAACGGGAGGGTCCTTCTGAGCACAACCCGAATGTGTACCTGTCATTTCGTCTTCACTGCCGGGATGACACTTAACCGGACAGACTACATTCCATTCTGTCCGTATGATCATCGGCGAATGCCGCCGAGTGGTCGGGAGAGATGTTTATGAAAAACGTAAGAACTGTTTTATCCGAAACCAGATTCAACCGGAACAGCGTGTGGAAATGCCTCGTACTGGCCGTGATGTGCGCGGGTTTCATTTCATGTACAGACGAAATGATGGATGACTACGAGACCAAAGCCGAGCTGAAAGGCGGCCCCCACAGCCTGGTTCCCGGTGTGGCATCCATCGATTGTGCGAACTACAACTGTTCATCCAATCCGGAGCCACTGCCCAACAATGTGAACACCGGCACATCGTATTCGCCCTGGGGGTCCTCCGGCAGCGAGTGCTACTACGCTGGAGCGGACTATCAGTTCGAGTCGGGATACGATTATCTGAATTTCGGCAACGCCCATCTCACCGGAACCGGGGTGTACGGCACGCACTGGTGCGGGAATCTGCCGATGTCCATCACCACGGATTATTCGGTGTACAGTTCCGGGCTTCACACGGCGTGGTTCGACCATCATTCGGTGAACGTTGCGCCACCATCCAATCAGTGCGCCGGCATCAGCGGCGGCTGGGTAGGTTGCAGGGGTACCGGATGTCACGCATGCATCGAACTGCTGACCGATTATCCGAATTACTTTGTCAACCATCCCAGCTGTGTACCCAACAATACCTGTAACAACCGGCACTACACCTGCAGCGCCAATTGCCCGGCGCCCTCTGCCGCGGACAGATAGCTCCCCCCTCTCCGGTTCTCTTTAATGCGATGGTCACATCCGGATGCGCAGAATGCTCACGCTCCGAGCGGGAAGATACACCGACTGTCCGGGGGCCAGAGACGTCTCTTTCTGCAGATTTCCTGTTTCATCGGTGATGTATTGTTCCACCCGGGTTATCTGACCAACAGAATGTCCCGGTTTTTCGCGGTTGCAATACTGGTCCAATCAGATCCATAATTGCAGTAGAGTTGATGCATCTGAAAGGCGCGCCGTGAAACAACTCACCACAATTCTCACCGTGCTGTATCTGTCTGGATTTCCGATATGCTTCATTTCATTGCCCGGTTGCCAGACGTCGGACAGCGGCAGTGAATCGGGAGAAACGGACGCAGATACCGATGTGGACACCGATACCGATACCGATACAGACACAGACACAGACACCGACACCGACACCGATACAGATACAGACTCGGATTCTGATACCGATTCCGATACGGACGCAGACACAGACACCGATACGGACGCAGACACCGACACCGACTCTGACGCAGACACAGACACCGACTCTGAAACCGATGCTGATTCCGACACAGACGCCGATTCTGATTCCGATTCTGAAATATCAGCTGATGTCCTTTCCGATCTCGGTGAATGGCTGACCAATGCGCCGGATAGTCGGTCGGACATTGCAACAGAGACTTTTGCCACAATTCCCCTGACGGCGGCAGACGCAGCGGAAGTCGAGCGCATGCTCTGGGACGATTTGGCGGAGCACATTGCCGCAACCCGGCAACAGGAAGTGGAAACCAGAACCATCACCCACAACGGATATACTCTCCGATATGAAACCGTGTACCTGGGCGATGAACCCGAAGGCGGACGCAGCCTGTTCATCTCCATGCACGGCGGCGGCAATGCAACCCCAGATGTAAATGACCAGCAGTGGGACAATCAGATTGCTCTGGCGCAGAGCTATGCCCCGGAGGATGCACTCTGGATTGCGCCGAGAGCGCCTATTGATGACTGGAACATGTGGTTCATCGATGACATTGACCCGATGTTTGACCGGCTCATCACCAACATGATTGTGTTTGAAGGAATCAATCCGGACAAAGTGTACATTACCGGCTATTCCGCTGGTGGCGACGGGGTATACCAGCTGGGCCCCCGAATGGCCGATCGCTGGGCCGCCGCCGCCATGAGCGCCGGTCATCCCAACAGCGCTTCGCCCCTGAATCTGCGAAACATCGGATTTGCCATTCATGTGGGCGGTGACGATACCGCGTACGACCGGAATCTGGTCGCAGCGGAATGGGGCGACAAGCTCGACGCCCTGGAGGCGGAGGACCCCGGCGGATATTTTCACCAGGTGAAAGTGCATCCGGGACTGCCCCACTGGATGGAACTCGCCGACCAGCCATCCATTCCCTTTGTCCAGGAATTTGTACGGAACGCTGCGCCCGAACGGGTGGTCTGGCGGCAACCGGAAAGACTCTCCGACCGACTGTACTGGCTGTCCATGAACACGGCCACGGCAGTGACCGGTCAGGTGGTGACCGCAACGGTCAACGGGCAATCCATTGACATCACCGTGGACGGCATATCGGAACTGACCATCAGAATGTCGGATGAAATGCTCGATATGGACCAGAATATCACTGTCACTGCAAGGGGACAGACGCTGTTTGAAGGGGCGGTTCCACGAACCATCACCACCATTTACCGCACTCTGTACGAAAGAGAAGATCCCCGGGCCATCTATCGCGGTGAAGTAATTCTCCCGCTTTGAACCGTACCGGCAGCATCCGGAGATTTTTTTACGGGGGGTCTACTGTTATATAAACGAAATTTCAGGCAGAATTTGGACCTTGTATCCTTCACGGATTATAGTACTCTAATTGTTGCCTGATACATTCAATTGCAGTTGCGCTTCAGATATAATTGACGAAGGTGGTGACAGGAGACAATTCGATGACACGCAGACTCACTCTGGCTCAAAAACTGACCGGCTCAATTCTGATTGCGGTGACCGTAGAAGTTGCACTGGTTTTTGGCACCTTTCTTGGATACTTCGGCCCACGACTGGAACGGACCACATTCGATGCATTCGAACAGAGCGTTCAAGCCAACGCACAGACCTATGCTGCCAAATGGAGTTACGAAATCCTCCTTTCATCCCCCGACGCAACGGAAGCAGAGCGGGATAATTCGGAACTGTCCAAAGCCATCAGCAAAGTGCTGAAGGAAGAAAAGGGCGTTTCCGGCATCGCCATCTACAAAATCAATTCGGAAAAAGCGGCTAACAAATCTCTTTCGATTAAAAAGAAAATTGATCTGATCACCCAGAAACAACGCAGGGGGGAACAATTCACCATCGATTTCAGCAAAATTAAATCCCTCACTAAAGACGTCACATTCATCTCGGGCGCCAATGCCTTTGGCGGCACCCCCGTAACGGTGGAAGGCGAAAACGTGGGATACCTGGTGTACGTCCGCTCCATCAAAGGCTACCAGAATGAAATGAAGTTCTTCAAATCGGGAATGGCCGGGGTCATGCTGATTTTTGTACTGCTTCAGTCGATAGCGGTATTCCTCATCGGCGTAAATACCGGACGTCCGGTCACCCGGTTGGCCGAAACAGCCGGACAGATTGCCGCGGGCGACCTGACCAGACAGGTAACCATCCCCCGTCGTTCCGTCACTGAAATCACCCTGCTTTCCAAGGCCATTCTGGAAATGTCCGAAGCCATTCACCAACAGGTGGTGCTCATTAAATCCCTCACATTGAAAACATCCGGAGTCTCCCAGAACGTGGCCAAGGCCATGAGTCATCTGGCGAGTTCCGCATCCCAGCAGGCAGCGGCGGTATCCGAAACAGCAACCACCGTTGAAGAAATGGAAAAAACCGGAAAAACCGTGGTGGATGCGGTCCAGCGCATTGTGGAAGCAGCGGAACGGAGCGCTGAGGCGTCCACCCGCGGACGGCAGGCAGTGACCACCGCCAACGGCATCATGATAAAAATCAAAGAGGACTCCGCCAATATTTCCACCCACAGTCGCACACTGATGGCCAATGTGGAAGAAGTGGGAAATATCATCAATTCGGTGAACTCCATCTCCGAACAGTCCAAAATTCTGGCAGTGAATGCATCGATTGAGGCGGCCAAAGCCGGCGAATTCGGTTCCGGATTCGCAGTGGTGGCGCAGGAAGTGAAGAACCTGGCGGGACAGTCCAAGGAAGCCACTGAACAGATTACCCGCACGCTCACCTCCATCCGACACTCCGTCGAAATGATGGTTCGCCTCTCTCGGGAAGGTGAAGATCGCACCGCACAGGGCGTTTCTTCCATCGGGAATGCCGGCGCCATCGTAAACGATTTGAGCGACGCCATTCAGGAAGCTTCTCAGGTGGCCAACGAAATCGAAACCGCTGTGAACCAGCAGTCTACAGGGCTCTCTCAAATTGCATCCGCCATGGATGAAATCAACATCAGCGCGTCAGAAAATCAGTCCATTTCCCACAATATGGAGAAGAGCACACTGGAAATGACCGATGCCCTCGAAGAGCTGAGCGTACTCGTCGATGTATGGACCACCGTAGAAATTCTGACATCCGAAAACCTCAATTCATAAAAAGAATTAATTAGCAGAACAGCGAATACGTCCAGACCACAAGTCCTTCCCTGATTTCCCTTCGGAACTCTAAGATTCCGGTTCGTTATCAGTGATTTTTTTTTAATTACTGAATTTTCCTATGGGGAAAAATCGACTATTTTCAGGGCATGAACCTCCTCGACGGAATGCAAATCGCCTGCACTGAATCATTCGAAATGTACAAACACCTGGGTGGCGAACTATATTACACCCGGTTTTCGCAATTGCTGACCCTGAGTGTTCTGTTTGAATCCAGCGACCTGCGAATGGCCGATTCTGGTTTTGACAGAATGGCATTCAACATCAACGACTTACTTGCGGCAGACACCTCAATGCTATCGCCGGATGATGTCCGCACGTTCGCCGGTCGGGTCCGGGAAGTGCTGCTTGAACAGCCCCATGTGGTCGTTATTGTAATTGCCAGTACCGATCTGTCCTACGGATTGAGTCGCATCTGGCTCGGCTCCACCAGGCCGGTTTCAGAAAACGTGTTTGTGGTTTCATCCGTCGATGACGCAACGGAAATTGTGGACCGCGTCCGTAAAGAAAGGCGTGACGCCCATTCATCCCAGACGCTGCCGAAGAGCCCCTGACAGACTGTTGCGCATTTTTCGAAGCAGCGCTTCGGTACTTTCAAAACCGATGCAGGCATCGGTGACGGAAACACCGTATTTCAGTTGTGACACCGGTAAGGTGAGAGACTGGCAGCCTTCGTGCAGATGGCTTTCCAGCATGATCCCGATAATACTCCTGTTGCCTTCGCGAATCTGATGCACCACATCCTCCGCCACCAGTATCTGACGGCGATAATCTTTCCTGGAATTCGCATGGCTGCAGTCAATCATCACCGCCGGATGAATGCCAGCCTTTTTCATTTCCAGTTCGCATTCGGCAACCGAAATAGAATCAAAGTTGGCGTGTTGCCCGCCTCGCAGAATCACGTGCACATCGGGATTGCCCGCAGTGGACACAATCGAAACCTGCCCATCCTGATTGATGCCGAGAAAACTGTGTTCACTGGCGGCAGCCTTCACCGCATTGGTGGCCACTTCCAGCCCTCCATCGGTTCCATTCTTGAACCCCACCGGCATGGAGAGCCCGCTGGCCATTTCACGGTGGGTCTGACTCTCCGTCGTACGCGCCCCGATGGCCGACCAACTGAACAGCTCCCCCAGATACTGGGGACTGATGGGGTCGAGGGCTTCGGTGGCCAGCGGCAATCCCAGCGCCAGCAATTCCAGCAGAAGCTTTCGGGCAATGCGAAATCCCTTCAGAATATTGAAGCTGCCGTTCATATCCGGATCGTTGATGAGCCCTTTCCACCCCACGCTGGTGCGCGGTTTTTCAAAATAGGCACGCATCACAATATACAACTCATCACTGAGTTCATCCGCCAGCGCCTTCAGTCGCCTGCCGTACTCGATGGCCTGCTGCGGATCATGGATAGAACAGGGACCGCACACCACCAGCAGCCGGTGATCCCGACCGTGAATGATATCGGCTATTTGCGCCCGGCTTTTCATTACAAATTCCAGCTTGTCGTCCCCGATGGGCAGCTCCACTTTCAGCGCTGCCGGGGACATCATCACCTGGACGTCCTTCACATGTATGTTTGTTAACCTGTCTCTGTACATTGTCTCCTGTTCGCTTCCCGCCTCTCCGGGCCATCCCCGGCGACTTCAAGGCTGCACTCCATGCAGTCATCGCACAGAACCATATTCAATAAATCGCGGAATGCAAAAGAAATGTACGCCAACATGCATTGAACACGCATATGCCACATATCCAATAAATGCCACACCTGACCACACACTATGCACCCGGGTGCAAATTTTATCAATACTGTAACGGGTTAGAAGAGGAGGCGGGGAATCAGAATATATAAATTGAAATTATTCGCAATGCCCAATCATCCATGAACCAATATCCATCATATTGTTGTCGGTATCGCAGTCCGACGCCTGTGTTGGCAACACGGATATGCTGTTTGTGACCCGGTTGGTTTCAATATACACCTGTTCCCCGGCGGCCAGCGAAATGCCTGTTTCGAATGATTTGATATCGGTGATGGTGGGCGTCACTTCGGGGTAAATCTGGCCCTGGACACCATATGTGATCACCACCGGTCCCGAATACGCGAGGTTTCCGATATTGGCCAGAACCAGACCACCGCCCGGCACCCCGCAGGCGTCGATGCTGTGGAAATCCTGTACAGCGAGGTCGACCCCGGATTCACAGATACTTTCCGGATGATCGATGACGCACGCTTCCCCTGAAACCGCGGCTTTACACGCTGCCGCTTCCTCGATTCCGTTACAGTTCTGGTCAATGCCATCGCCCATGACATCCGGACGGAACCGGGCAAATCGGGGATCGGCGTCGTTACAATCCCGTCCGTGATGGAAACTGACATTCAACCCGGCGTAATCGGCCATTTCCGCATCGCCAATGCATGTAACAGCAACAGTCGAAGCGTCCCCATCCCCATCCAGGTCCTCGTACACACCAATGTGAACCGAGGCATCGTTATCATCGCAGTCCGCAGCCGCAATCACGCCATCGCCATCCCGGTCATCCCCCGAAGACGCACTGTCACTGTCGGTTTCAGCCTCCTCAGATGAACTGTCGAGTCCACTATCAAAAACGCTGTCGCTGTCCGTTTCGATACGTACTTCCGGATTATCCGAACCCTTTACAGTGTCGGCACCATCATCGGTTGACGCACAGCCTGCAGCCAGGAAAAGCAGCAGCAGCACCGAACATACTCGCGCTAAAACACGCATGCATTCATTTATTTCGTATCTCATAATAAAAATTGTATCACCACCGGAAAAAAATATACAAGACCAAAAATTCCCCACGAAAACTATGGGACCATTTTACTTGGAGACATATGAATATTCGACATTCTGGCGCAGTTGAACAGAACTTCATAAAGAAGAAAAGGATGGCGGTTCTCATTGTCGCGGGGTGCGGGACTGAACAGTCAGGTAGCAACCAAATCACTGTTTCAGAGGGAGAAGGCAAAATGATGACCAGAATCCATTTTTTTTCAGCGGTCGTGGCCGCAGGCGCACTGCTTGGTGCAACGCAGACAAATGCCCTGGTAATGCTGACGGAGCGGGAAGTGGCATGTCACAGCGACTTCGGCGATTGCAACGGTGCGTCGTATTCCATTGAACCTGCGCACCTGTCCTTCGATTGTCTGTGCTACGACAACGACATTTACTCCGGTTCGTTTATCGACACACTGGAAAACGTTGAAGAACTGTCAGATGCTGAGCTGGAGGCTGAATGTGAAGCCATTCTCGCACGCTGTGAGGGCATGACAGCTTCATCCGCAGTGAAAGAGGTTGAACAGACCGAAGATTCGATTCAGATGTCCTGCGAAACGGACTATGGATATTGTGATTGGACTTTTTCCATCGGAGAACCCCAGAGCTGGGTGGAATGTCCATGTGATGAGCAGCGGGAGTGGGGAGTGGCCATGGACATGAACCCCGAAGACATCAATATTCGCGACATGTCCCGCAACTGCGTTTTTCTGCTGGAGAGTTGCGAAGAAGAATCCCCATTCACCGACGTCGAATGGTCCGATACCGATACCGAAATCGACGATGCCGCAGAAGACACCGGGAACAGCATAGAGACGTCCGAAGCCGATAGTACGGACAACAGCGAAATCGAGGAAGATACCACAGGCTGGGACGACATCAGCGATGACGACCCATCGGACGAAACCATTCCCCTCGCCGACAATCAGAACAGCGACGACGATGCGGCATCTCAGAATCTCAGTTGCAGCACTCTATATGCCGGCGCGTTCGCTCCAAACTCCCTTCTCCGCCTGCTCTTCTCCTTCACCCGCTGATTCCGCCGTACTTTCTCCACTTTTGTACCCGGTGTGAGGGGTTCGTCTCAGTGAGTCGATTGCTTTCATTTTCAAACGCATTTTCAAACGCCATTTTCAAAGGCCCATTTTCAAAGGCCCATTTTCAAAGGCTCGGAGTGATTTTTCCCTCTGAGCGCAGAAATTCTGCAACAGATTTGAAAAGCATCCGAGCAGGGGGAAATCGTTTTTCCCTGCGAAGGAGGTTCCCATGGGACAAAGACCGCGCTGGTTCAAACCGGATACCGTTTACGAACAGACACAGAGAACCG